>DDQN01000038.1 GCA_002342685.1 Vibrio sp. UBA2441 | reverse complement strand
CGATGCTCCGGAATACGCAGTACAAGCACCAAACCCTAGGGGGTGTAGTTTTGCATGTCTTTCAAGCAGCTCTCTCGCCTTTTGCCCCATGCCTTGCTCGACGAGTTTTTCGTGGGCAGCTTTTAGTTCAGGGAGAAAATCATTCGAAATTGCACTTTCCATGTAGTGAGCTACTTCGGGAGTTGTCTCACCAAAGGTCTGCATATTTTGCTTAAGGTTGTGCTCCACGCTTAGGTTAGGATTAATAGCCATTGAAGTTGATGCTTTAACGTTAGCAACCCCAGTGTTTTTTGTTGGCATAGCTGACTTGGCTAGAGCTGACATACGGCGACTAACCTCAGTCTTTAGAGGTTCTTGAGCTGCCGGAACCGATGGCTCTGGGGAAGATGTAGGCTTCCCATCACCGTCAAATAGAGACAACTGGCTTTCCTTCGTAAGAGCTTTTTCACCCTCATCATATGCTTTCTCAAGCATATTCATTGCTAATGAAGCTGTCTGATAAGACTGTGATTGAGCTTGGTGTTGGTAATGCTTGTTCTGGGTGATATCAACCCGACCCATCAAAATGGCTTGAATATGGTCAGTTACACCTGCAATAGCCAAGAAGGTATTGATGTTATGCCTTGGTACATGCTTTTTTAGTTGGATACGAGAGCCGTCATCTTCTAACAGATTGAAGTAGTCGAAGAGGGATTTACGGTTATCAGCACCACCTAACCATGCGTCAACGGAATGCTCATCTAGAGGAACGATGCTCTGTAATGAAACAAAATCCCTATCAATGCCAAAAGCGCCTTCCGGCATAATGAACATTATGTCTTCGTAGTTAAAGTGCTCCCAGTCACCACCGCTTTTTAGAGACAATACACACTGGTGACCCTTCGTGAAGTTCTTCGTTTGGGCGTAACGCTGATGCACATACTCATTCAATTGCTCCTTTGTGAAGTAGTATTTTTTCAACTGGCTATGGATGGGGATGACAGTAGGTTCATGCCCCGTAAACTTCTTCATAGATACATTAATAGATTTGTGTAGAGTATTTCGCGTCCCACCTGTACCAGTAAACATGATGCCATCAAGTTCACGACACTCAATTAGCTCCTCGGATAGCTCGAAAATCTTAGTTGGTAAAAAGTTGGTGAAGTCAGAGTCTCTGAAGCCTTTGACAGTTTCACGGATTCCTGCGGTCAGCTCTTCAACCTGTTTGTAGATCATCTCAACCACTGGATAAGAGGTGGGTGCTAGCCAGTGAATTCGCCAACCCGCTTTTTTTGCACCAAGATACTCGATACCGAGCTTGTAAGTAGGCCAACCTTGGTCAATGGCGTGTTGACGTTTACTATCATCGGTAATCTCCCTTTTGACCAATGAATCCATTTCCAATGACATGATTTCTTGAAAGCGAAAACCACAGATAATGCACAGTAGCAGCATGTTGTAGAAGATTCGCTGATAGTCGTTTTCAGCCAGTGCCATAAGCTCAATAACAGCCATGAATGCACGAATGGAAATCAGTTTGCTGTCAGGCGTGTCGTCTGGGCTTAATTCAGCGGCAATCTTCATTTTCTCCGTACTTTTACTGGCGTTACGGCAAGGGTGCTTATTTTCGACCTCAATATTAACCATGAATAAATCATACCTGCGAAGAAGTTTGATCATATACACCGCAACATCGCAATAGTCGCTTACATTAGGGGCACTCTTTGAATTCTCTTTGTGACGATCCATAGAAGCATGAATGATGTCAGCAGTGAGATACATTGGGTGTGTCTGACCAGTCTCGGTGACCATTTCCCAGTACCAGCGCTTCATGATTTGTAATGGCTTATCGAGGGTTGAACCTGACGGCAAGCCACTTGAAGTAACGACCTGATGCATGTGGAAAGCACGCATGAAGTCCTGAAAATCTTTAGAGATTTCCATTTTCGAAAGACCCTTAACGCGACTTGATACTCCATCCCATTTAAAGCCGTGGTCTTTGGATTCTTTAAGCCATGCAACACCTTTCTCACCGAAGTGCCAAGACCCTGCATCCCAGTCCAAATCTCCAACCGCATTGTAGGCAGCAAGGCGCTCGTGAAACTGCACTTTGTATTGTTCCACATAGTCAGCGAGGTTCTTGGCATGCTTGTTATTTATTACTTTAATTTCTTGAGCCATCTATTCGTTATCTTCCTTAGCCTGAACCATTTCAATACGAGCCATCACCTGAAGTACATGGTCTTTACGACGTACTAACTCAGTCATCACTGGGTGGTGTACTTGACCTGTGTCGTCAGCAATGTTACGAGTTTCATCAATCTCATCAAAGAATGAATCCAGTACTTCCTTATGATTACCGTCTGTGAAGGGCATAAGGTACAGACACCCATAGCACGCACGGCCTTGGGAGAATGGACAGATGTTTTCTTCGTAGCTACACCCACCAATATGGTGATGTAGCTTTCCGCCAATTGACGCTGCAACCCTTCGACCTTCCCATTCAGTGCTGTGGATTAGGTTCCCAGTCAACATCAACACCATCATATTCTTGAACACAGGATTTCGACCAAGAGCCTGCTCACGAATGTCGGACATTTCGGGAGTAGCAGCAATATACCTGTCAGCAACGGTATAGTTGGAATGCCCCAAAATGTAGGCAATTTCAGCAGCGCTCGCGCCATTCATCGCCATAGAGTGACCAACGTTATGTCGGAAGAGGTTGGCTGTGTAAATCGGTAGCTCGTAGTCTTCACTTTTTACTGCTCCCTGAATTTCCTTCGAAGAGAACTTGAGCAACATGTTCCTAATCGATTTATCAACCATCGCTCTAGAGGCTAACTTTGTAGGAAATAGCGGATCATCATCACCAATTTTTTCTAAGTACTTGTACAGGGTAATTAGCTTCCCAAGCTCCTCAGGGATAGCGACACGAACCCGGTGGACTGCCAGTTTGGACTTCTTAGCATAAGGCACTAGAAACGAATAACGCATTCCATGTTCATTCATGGTATCTACTACATAGTCACCTCCGGCCATATTACCGATTTGAACTGGTCGTGCTCCCGTGTAATAGACGATACCCATGATGATACAGTCCATTAATACATTGATTTTAATGACTTTCTTGAGCTTATCAAAGTGCTTAATTTTAGACTCTTTGGTCTCCAGTTTCGGACATAACTTTGATGCCCATAGCTGCACTCCGTTCTCAATCAACAGACACACCTCGTCTGGAATGACAAGGTCTAGGTTCTGGTAACGGCCCCAATTTGCGTTCCTAGGTCGAGGTACTTCTAACAATAAATCCTCAAGGTCACCTTTGTCGCCAGTGCTTCTAAAAAAATCACCTCGTTCAAGTTTGCGAAGAACGTAGAGTGTGTAATAAAAATTACTGTTGTCAGAATGGTTACGGTCAACCTTAGCAACCAACTCTCGCAATTTGGCTACAAGACTCTCACGCGAAATAGCTGCCAGATCCTTGAATACTCTTGCGAAACCCTCAGCAAATCTGTTGGCGGAACTTGCAGAGTTTTCTTTAATATATTCGACTGTCAGATATTTGATTAGCTTGATTGAAGATGAAGATAGATCGCTGAAGTTACGTCCTGACGCAAACAAGATAGCTTTATTCTCACCTGAGAAACGGTATCGCCAATCGTTAGTCAGAGTTAAAAACTGGTCATCAAACTCCGTTGCATTCAACAAGAGCAATCGCTGTGGAAACTCAATACCATCAATCCATTCAAGCTGCTCAGCCGTGAATAACGAATCAACATGTTGTGGTTCTTGTGCAAGGTTATTAATCGAATAAATCGAATGGGATGTCTTCGTCATATCCATCATCTTCTAAAGGGTTGTAAGTTGATTCCGTTTCACTTCTCGGAGTAGGTGTAGCTGGTATAGCGGCCTGCCAATCCGAACGTTTAGTTCGATTCTTATTACTTTCGTTGCTCACCATTTCGACAAATCGTTTGGCATACATTAGAGGTACTTTACAGGTCTCTGACCAGCCACCTAATGATCGCAGTTTTTCTACAGCGGCATCTAGCTCACCATTCATCCTTGCGCGGATTCCGTAGTCACTAGCCATCATTAAATTCTCTTTCAGAATTTCGTTGTAGATGTATTCCAATGTGATGTACGCCCAAGTGTGTCGACCTACATGGGGAGTCAATTTCACCATATAATCGATCTTCTTTTTCGACTCAGTTCGGTAATAGGGATGGAGGCGAATGAACGTAGGGTCGATTTTTTCCTTATAGATTGTGAGAATCCCATCGTAGGAAAATGGGGTTAGCTTGCCAGACCCTTTGATAAAGAGGATGCCATGATCTTTGATGCCTTTTTCTTCAAACAGCGGACTACGGTAACGATTCTTAAATATCTCAACCATGATGAAGTCGTCTTCAGTCAGTTCTATTCGACGGTATGAGTGCACTGTCTTAATTGACGGTTTATGCTTCCTTGGGTCATCAACCTCATCCGGTAGATTCTGTACAACCATCACAAATTGAGTTTTACCTCGTGAGTCTGGCAGCGTTTCGGCAATGCTGTCTATCATAAGCAACTGCACCTCACCAACACGCAAACCATAGTTGTACATAAATCTATGTATTAGATAGTTACGGTATTGCAGAAAACCTTCTTTAAATGGATTAACAGGGTTAATCACAGCATCAACACGTTCATCAGTATCTACATCAATGAAAGCAGGAGTGGAGGGGAGCAACATATTCATAAGCTCAACACTCTGCTTCTCAGTGATACTTTTGTATCTGTGTGAAGGTTCGTTCTGAGAAGCCTCAATCTTGTTGAAGCTCTTTATCGCGTCATCAAGGCAACTCTTGTTTGCCTTAAAAACGTCGTGAGCGTCTATTGGTGACATGTCTTGGTACGAGACATTCATGTATCGGAAGTTTAGGTATCTAAAGAAGCCACCAACATGTCTGATGTGCCCGCTATAGGTTATTTTGTTTGACTGGGAAATGGCTAACCGCATAAACCCAAGACCCAAAATGTTTTTCTCATCATTGAGGTGTTGTTGACCAAGCAGATAGTGGAAGAAACTATCAAGCTCACTGATGAAAGGCGAAATGTTGTATCCAGCTTCGTAGAAATCGTTGTCGAACGTTCGCTTGTATTTCTTGAAGTAATAGACATAGAAAAATTTCAATGAACGATGAATGTTCCTCTGAGTGCTCAGTTGTTTCCTACTCAGTTTTTTTAAACCATAAACTGTGACGAACAGAGAAGGAAGGGTGGTCTCATCGTCCACTAAGATATGAGCTTGCTGTTTATTCCTTGAAACTTCCAAAGTTGAGTAAGTCATGAACCTAACTAAAGCCTCACAATTGTGAATCATGAAGTTATCATAAGCCCAGACCGAAATTATGGCAAGTGGCTAGCTATAAGCTAAGTTGTTGAAACTGGAATAATTATGAAGCTAACCAAAAACCCGAGCTATTTAACATAAAATACACCGTAACGTCTTTAATTAATGATGGTAATTGCAATAAAAACATATGGATATAAGGGTGTGTCGTATATTAAAGTGACATCTTCAAGAGGAGATTAGCCGTATTAAAGTCTCTTTCGCCTTCTGGTTTGTTTGCCTCTCTACAATGTTAGACAGGATTACCATATCTTGATCAATTTTCAAAACTCTAGCCACTTTTAGGGCGGTTTCCTCGCACATAACCCTACCATTTCTCCACCTTGACACCGCTTGTTGAGAAACATTAAGGAATTTAGCAACTGCATAGTCGCTAGGCAAGTTAACCTCTTGTTTTAGCCTGTCCAAAAGTTCAAGAGTAGTAATCATATTTTCCCCCTGAATCAAGCATAAACTAGACAATTGTGCAGTGCATTACACCATCAAGTGATTGTTTATGTACTGCTGGATCCATACCATTTGCATTTAAGAGACTTGATTGATCGGATTTGATTTTTGAATTTCGTCATAGCTCAGATTTGGTTCAATAAAAGATAAAAAAGCTCTTTAAACCCGACAGAGTATTGAAGGGGAGCGAGTTTTGAAAAGTGTGAAGTTTCTCGAATAAAGTCTTCTGTAAAGAGTCAAATGTTTGGAGGAATACATGTCTTTTAAGCTTCGAAAAAACACATCTCAGAAATCAGCCGGCTTTGTTCTAGAAGCTCACGAATTCTCTATCTACATCGATGAAGTTGATATTTGTCCCTCTGGCCGTGTGGGCTTATTTGTTGGGGGAAGGCTAATTGGTTTCGCTGATGAATGGGTCGCGGAAGAGTTAATAGTATTGAGCGGAAATAAAGCTAATAACAGCAAAGGAAGCCAATAATATGTCTGTTACTCTCGAATCTCATCAGGTCAAAAAAGCGCTGCATGCTTTGGTAGACTTAGCGATAGACAATAAAACCTGTCAGTTGGTCATCGATGTTAATGCCAGGAACAGTGAACAGATTAAACTGCATGCTCAAACAGGCTCCCGGTTTAAGTTCGTGGCTGAGATTCATCGCACTATCGATATTAAGAGCAAAACCGCCCAGGCTGAACTCTGGGATTTTGGTCTTGAGTTTGTTGCATTGATCGCCGAAGCAGACAAAAGCCAATGACTGCAACCGACACGACCTATAAAGCACCGGCAAAAAAAACGCCGAAGCAAAAGCGCAGTAACCGCCCTTTGGCTGCTCTGAATAGAGAGTATTTAAACGGTTTGCGCGAGTGTCCTTCAAAAAGTATACATCTGCAGTCGCCTGGCGGCCGCACAACTCAGTCACGCTTTTTAAAAGACATTCTTAAAGTCATGTCCGTCCTGGTTGATCAAATGTGTCTGCGAACCCGCAAGGTCGGCACCACAACCCAAAGTGGTTTTTTCTTGTTTACCTGGGCGAGGGTGGCCGAACTGGCACACCTTCCGGAGTGGCGCGTTAAGCAGTGCGTGCCGTTTCTTCGTTCTCGAGGATGGATCACGTCTGAACAGCCCTGGGCAACCCGCGATGGTAGCAACGGAAAGGATAAGTACGTTGCCTTAACTAGTATCAAGAAAGTCACGCTCAAATACTTTCGGGATTTAGGCTTAACACAGGCGTTTAAACGAGCACACCGAGCCAGTGCTAAGAGCATTCGTAAACGTGCTAAGCAATTAAAACGGCCAATTAGAACTATACTAACTCCAATTACTCTACTAAGAGAGCGTAGAAAACACGCTCAGCAATCAGTTAATGAATCAGACGGCTCTCCACCTCTCGATCCGGAACTCGCTGAATTTGATGCCTTTATGGCGCAATCTCCATATGCTTAATCTCTAATTCGTTTTAGCGGATAGCCCGTGTTTCTTTCCCCATAATTGGCCGTATTCCGGTCATTTTTTGTCTCAGAAACGGATCATTTCTTACCCCAAATGATCTTTTTTTCTGTGTGTCGATCTTATCTTGTGCGTAAGCATGTGTATAACGCCGGTATTTCGTCTAAAACTACTTCGTGATAACGCTCCGTGTATATCTGCAACATAGTTTTCAACTCGAATTACTTTCTAAAGAAAGCAAATTAGTGATCTTTATTGTTACTTATCCGGTGGATAAGTACATAAATGCAAAGGCATTTCTTATGCGCAAGCGCATTGATGCCTTCCTATCGCCTTCAGCGTTCTCTTACCTTCCTCCTGGCGTATTAACACCGCACTCCTTTTTGTGGCTTCGCCACGGCCTGGCAAAGGGAAAAGATGCGATCTTGCTCTAATGAATGGATATTTACGATAAGTGAATAAGAGGTGCATACTTAAGCAATTTAAGAGAGGGGAACCATGACCGAAAAACAAG
>DDQN01000080.1 GCA_002342685.1 Vibrio sp. UBA2441 | reverse complement strand
CTTAAGTGAACGGCATTAAGGCCATAGCTCCCTGTTCTTTTCACCTCATTAACCAGAGTTCCCAAATTAGTATCCGAATAACGTCCTGACAGAATGTTAGTCTTATAATCCGCTTCTTTGGTTTCTGTATAGAAAATTTCACCTTCCGGCTCAATAAGGAAAACATCATGATAACCATACTCTTTCATGTACTGGTTATAAAACGAAGTGCCGTTTGAATCGACAGGCACAACCGCAGTATCAATAGACATTTCATTGATAAATACCCACCGTGTATCTTCTGACACTGTGATTGGCTGCCACTGAGCAAGCACCAGCTCATTTTGACTGTTTCGTGTAATGCCCTTGCCTGATATCCCGGACAAACCATCCTTTGTGCTTTTTGTATCAATCCGGTGATTTTTTCGATGTGAATCAGAAATAGACAAGAATGTGGTGTCGGATCTTAGTTTTTTGTCCTGACCGACAAGGTAGCTGGATGAGCCTGAGGTAGTGCTATCTGTAAACCCAAGCAGATCATTGACCCTTTTCAACGGAAATTGTAAAGCAACATAACCTACGATTTTCTTATTGCTCACAACCTTAGTTAAAATAAATGCGGCATAATCCTGAGATGGCTCGAAATAAGCGAAATCACCAAAGTAAGTCTTATTGTCTTGTGTACTCCCTTCACGCGCTTTACGAAAAGCATCTGCTAAGCCCGAATCTTTAATGGATTTATCACCGATATTTTTGCCCAAGTCTGATTCTTGTTCTGAGGTGTACAATATGTCGCCGTTAAAGTTAATAAGAAATGCATCGTACCATCCAAACGATGTTTGGAAAGAGCGAACATGTTCGCCAAAAATATCATTGTTGATACGCCACCGTGCATTTTCTCTCACGTTTTCACCAGGGACAAACGAAGCATTAAACGCTTTTAATGCTTCGGCCGTATCGTAACTAGATGCAAATAAGCTAAGCTCCTTACTAAAGGAGGATATCAAATCAGTAATTGATTTCGTTTTGGCTAAGGTATCTTTCTCAAGGCCTCGACTGGCTTGCTCATGGAAAGAATGAACCGTATTAGCCAAAACATTTAGATCACCTTCACGCTCAGAAAAGTAACTACTAACCTGTTTTGATTTTATCGTTCTTACCGAATTTAACTGGTTAAACGCGCTGGATTCCAATGCTTCTTCAGACAACCAAGTCAGGATTGCACTCAGCGTGAGCAACGGGACTAACCCAACCACCATAAGCGAACCGATGATCAGTTGAGAAAGTTTGAGTCTTGCCAATAAGTCATTCATACCTAATCCTTCTTATTATTTTTTATATCTAGGTGTAATACAAACTCGAAATTTGAAAATCAGTTTTATGTTTCTAAGGCAGTACTCCTACCCATCACTAGCAAGTTTTTCTGTAGGGTTATCTTGCTGCTCTTAAATATGGCAATGTGATGACATGGTAAAAAACGCTTTGAAATTTTAACCCAATAACTTTTTCTGTTGCGCCGTTAGTTAACCAAACGTGCAAAATAGGTAATCAAGTGTGGAGAGAGGAAAGCGATGAAATGTCAATGCGCCTGTTTACGACAATTATTCACATTGAGACATAGGTATGAGACATAACATCTTATTTAACAGCTCTGCTTAAGCAGACTTTGTAAGCTTTTCAACTGTTCTAACAGCCTAAAGTATGAGCAACAAAATATTATCTGAGGCCACTGGTACACATACATCAACACCTGTCGGAATGTTTGATGGGGCAAAGTAAAAGCATGCCAGTTATGAGAAAAAAAACACCGATATTAATATGAACGAATAGCCTGTGTCTCGGTCACACTAATACTGCGTGGTATGGGAGTCTTTGATTTATCCAACTTATTTGTGTCAAACATGCTATTAGCAGGAAGCGGTCTTGTTTTGGTGTACTTACAATTATTTGGAATAATTACGTTTTAGCCAGTGTGTTTCATGTTATTTACAAATACTTCTGCCAGTGCAGAAGGCCTTTTAACACTACTTGATGGTCTTCAAACCCGCAACTGGTGTATAACCGCTGGGCCGAATAGTTATCGTCATCTACCTCTAAGGTCATTTTCAGGTAGTCATTCTCTAAACAAAACTTTTCTACACCCGCTAAAAGCACTTTGCCATACCCGCGGCCACGGTGTTTTCCCCCTATCATAAAGTCATGGATATTAAGTATCTTCTTACAGCGATAGGATGAAAATGATTCAAAGCAGACGGCAAAGCCAACGGGCTCATTCGCCAAATACGCAATAAAACCGATAAAGTAAGGCAGTTCACAGAGCTTTTCTACAATGTTTTCTTTGATATTTGCGTCTGCTACAGAGCTGTATTCGATAAACAGTTTTTGCATATCATCACGTTGTTGCTGGTTTTTGATATCCAACCTGATTATTTGTTCTGTCCCTGACTTAGTGTCTGACATTGCATTCCTCATATTTTTTCGTAATCACTGGGTAATAGACTCCGATCTTACTACCATTAAATATTTAGGTTAGCTGACGTATTAAACGAGTACATACGTACCTCATCTCGCGGGAACCAACCGAGAGAGTGATAAAACTGCTGCGTATTAATATTGTCGTTCGCAACAAACAGATGAGTCTTTGATATCCCTGTCGCCTGAAGTGCTTCTATGGCATGAGTGATCAACTGTTTACCTATTCCTTCACCTCGTTCACCCTCGTGAACGGCCAGGTGCTGAACATAGCCTCTTCGTCCATCGGTACCCACCAATATTGCACCAGTGATTGTCTCTGGTTTTTCTGCCACAAAACTTAAACCCGAGTTCAGTTTAAGATAACGTTCAATGCTCTCTCGTGAGTCTGCATCTCTTAACAGCATGGCCTCAGTGGTGGACCAAAGCCTGATTACCTGATCATAATCCGCAATGGTCATTTCTCGAATCGTCATAGTCATAATTATCCTAATATCGGTCTAAACGCGTTGAGCAATCACTAAACCGTGATTGCTCGAACCCAGCAATGTGGGCTCATCACAGGTATGAAGGTGACTCTGTAGCCAGGTTTGATATTGTGATGGCGAAAAATTGTTAACACCGCTGGAAATATATCTGGCAAAACCATCCGTTGCGATATGTCGTACAGGTTTAAAGCCCCCCAGATAAACCAAAGACTCTATTTCAGAAGGTGAAGAAAAATACCCAACCCTGAAAAAGCTGTCTGCATCAGGATGAGAGACTAAACCCGTTTCAAGCAGCTCACTCATCACTTCCGGTTCAACCAGCTCCGGGAACTTCTGTGCAAACAACCCGGCAACAAAAAAACGAGATATATAAGCCACCGCAACCACACCATCAGGCTTTAGTATTCGCCTGGCTTCTTGCATTACCTGATCCCTCTCGGCCTGAGATTGCAGATGGTATAAAGGGCCAAGAATAACGCAAACATCTTGCGACGCATCTGCAATGAAAGGTAATGAGCAGGCATTTCCTTGATGGAAATCTATCTCTAATCCTCTGCATTTCGCTTTCTCGGCAAGGATGTCCACTTGTTCCTGAGCTATTTCTACCGCAGTAACGTGACATCCCAGTTCAGCAAACCTTAATGAATAGCGGCCAGTAGCTGCGCCCAGTTCACACACAGATATGCCCGGATTCAGGTACTTGCTCAAGGCGTGCATTGTAGTGTCAAATTCTAGCTGAGCAATATATTGCCGTGTAAGGCGAGAATCTTCATCTGCCCCAGTATATTGTGCGATTAATTCTTTCATTCAATACTCATCCACTTCTATAAAGAGACTGGCGCTTCAATCTACACCAGCAAACCAAACATAATAATTTATTTATATATCAGTACAATAAAACCACTTTAAGAAAAATATACTAATAATATATAGCGGCAAATGAAAGAAGATAAAAGCGAATATCACATGGAATCTGATTTACCATTATCGGAACTTAATCAAATCACATAGTAATTGAAGTATTTGAAATTATAGAATCAAAGGAAGTATTGTAAGGATATGGGAAATAAGAAGAACCCTAACAATTAGGGTTCCTTAATGTATGAGATGCACGGTGATAAATACAAATATTCTTAGCCAAATATAATACTATCGCCTAACTTGATTGTAAGAGGGCAATGGCCAATCACGTGGATGGTACCCGGGAATTCAGGTTCAGATCGGCCATCAAACTTAATAGTAATATGCCCCAACTCCATCAAATTTTGATTGGCAGCTTCTCCTACAGCGGTAACGATATAGTCCTTATCTGCTATCATCAAAGTACTCTCTTTGGTGATGTTCCCGCTGGCTGTTCCCTGATCATGCACAAAACAGTAACTCGCAACATCTTCCGGCGCGGTTTCATTAAACAGAATGAGCATATTGTCTTCAAGGGCGTCTAAGGCTAATTCGCCGATATAAGTGATGGTAGCGTTAAACTGCAATGCCATGTAGAGCCTCTATTGATAAATAAACATTGAGACAAACCAAGCAAAAAGTACCGTAGGTGCTCCGGTTAAAAATCGCGAATAGAGTACGGATGGCACCCCTATTTCGACGGTTTCCTTATCCGCCTCAGCCAGCCCTAACCCCACCGGAATAAAGTCACATGCGGCCTGTGCATTAATAGCGAACAGAGCAGGCAACGCCAAGTGTGGTGGAATATTCCCCACACCTATCTGCACACCAACTAATACACCGATAACCTGAGCAATCACCGCGCCGGGACCAAGAAACGGCGACAATAAAGGAAAAGAGCATATCAGTGCCAATGTCACTAAACCGAGAGGGTTTTGCGCAAGAGGTGTTAACGCTTGTGCGATGACATCGCCAATTCCTGATGCCATGATGACGCCGATAAGCATTGAAACAAAAGCCATAAACGGCAGTATTGTTTTCAATACTGTATCAATAGTATCTCTGCCAGCTTGATAAAAAGTGGACATTACATTGCCCATTCCTACGCCAATTTTTGCTATTAATCCATTGCTCTGTTGGCTTAACTTCTTAGTAGCGTCAATTTCAGGGCTTTGTACCGATTGACGGCATGAAGTTCCCAAATCGTTTGTTGGTATATTCTGGCCACAGAGGCTAACGTTACCCGTCCTTACAGCCGACACATAAATATCCTCATGGATATACTGTGCTAAGGGACCACTTTTCCCGGTCGCGTGAATATTAAGCGTAGGAATATTTTTTTTCGGATACAGGCCACAACGCAAAGTTCCTCCGCAATCAATGACAACCAATGCGATGTCTTCATCTGGCACAATCGTCTTAAAACCATCTACCGCTTCCAGCCCGGTCAGTTGACTAATATGATCAATAAGTTCAGGTTTAGTGCCACCGGTAACATAGAGGATTTTCTTTCCAGAAATAATAGGGATAGACAACGGCCCACCCCACCCTCCGTTTCCAGCAATCACTTTTAATGCTTGAGTCACAAACTAGCCCTTCTCAGAAAAATTAACAGTATCTGGCAGAGTTTTTCCCTGCTGTTTGCAAATTAAAGCAGTCGTCATATCAGTCATCCAGCCTCGGAAAAAGTTGGTCACCAAGCCAACTAATAAATAGCTGATCGCCAAAGGGGCTAACGGTAAGCCAAGCTGTGTGATTCCATTAGCAATACCAAGATAAATAAAGAGCTCGCCAGGATTAACATGAGGAAACATGCCGTTCATAGAATGGCAACTATAAGAAGCCGAAGCATAATAGGAAGGCTTATAACGCTCTGGCAAAAACTTACCTAAGCTGAGCGTCATTGGGTTACAAAAAACAAACGTACCTATAAAAGGCAAAACGAGATAACGGGAAACAGGGTTGCTAGCGCATTTAGCGGCAAATTTTTCGATTCGGTGCTGGCCTATAAAGCGGATAAGGGAGTTCATTGCGACTAATAAACAGACTAAGACAGGCAGTATCCCCGATACCATACCAGCTAAAACCTCACCACCTTTTTCAAACAGACTCAAAAACCACTCTGCACCAAATATTACAGATTCCATAAAATCACAACAATAAAAGAAGATTGCTATCATTGTTAACCACAATGATAATTTTAAAAGTAAAACGCTTTCATTGTGTGACTACAATCACCAAAGTGGCATTCAAACTAAAAGCACAATAAAAGCATATCGTTTGGATTAAACGTCTTTTACTTATGCGACGTTACACCAGATACAC
Source organism: Vibrio sp. UBA2441 (assembly GCA_002342685.1). Taxonomy (GTDB): domain Bacteria; phylum Pseudomonadota; class Gammaproteobacteria; order Enterobacterales; family Vibrionaceae; genus Vibrio. The sequence goes on along the minus strand of DDQN01000080.1, from coordinate 49,984 downwards.
TGTAATCCCACTTTCTACCAGGGCATCATGATCTTTCTGAGTCAAATCTGTGTCGGTCACTACGGCATCAATTTTTTCAATTGGGACGACGACATTTGGACTTCTACGGCCAAATTTTGATGAGTCGAGTACGACTATAATTTGATTTGCCGATTGACACATCGCTTCGCTGACCCGGTACGCTTCATTATAGGTAGTACACCCATGAACTACGTCAAACCCATCAGCACCAATAAATAATTTATCTAGAGAAAAGTGACTAAATGCATTCTCAGCTAAGCGGCCATGAAACGAAGCCGATTTTTTTCTGAATGTTCCACCAGGCATTATAACAGTATGATCTGAATCCAAATCGGCCATCGCATTGACGATATCCAGACTGTTAGTCATTAAGGTCAATGACATCACTTTATCCAGTTCAGGGATCATCTGTAAAGTTGTACTGCCACAGTCCAGAGTGATTGAATCACCGTCATTAACTAACTCTGCCGCTTTTTTGGCAATTCGGATTTTTTTATCCAGATTAAGTGTCTTCTTTTCGTTCATCGCAATATCAGCTGATGTGACGGCCGCAGGTAAACAGGCTTCAGCACTACCATAACGCCTTACCACACTTCCTTCCTGCTCAAGTAGCCGCAAATCACTACGAATAGTTGCTCCAGATGTCTCAAAAATTTCAGCGAGATCATTCACCGCTGTTTTTCCATTTTCTTTTAGATAAGCAACCAGTTCACTTCTTCTGTCATCAATATTCATTGCTGTACGATCCCCACTGTTAAGTCATCAATTCTTTCAATGATATAGATTTAGCTTTCATTTTGAAAGAGATAATCATTTACTATGAAAAAGCGACAATTAACGCCTCTTGAATACCTTTATCCAGACTCTGAATAGTGTCTGTATTGAACGGATGTTTTTCACCGATCAGACAAGGCAATGGTTTGGGACGCGCGAATACTGTCATCCCTTTAAAAACTTTGGCATCTACAATATTTTTTTCATTATCTTCAACCAACACCACGATAGTTCTCGCCTTCCAGCGACTACTGGTTCGTCCAATCTTTACTTCTCCTTTTTTTGCCAGCTCCTGAAGCATGCGATTAAATGCACGGATCTGAAAAAAAGTCAGCCCAATTTGCCCAGCCCATGCCACTATCGCAACAGTAATAAACATGGTTATTGAATCCATACTTCACCTCAAATTATTAAGAATATTAATGCCAATTTTACTATCAACACCTACCGCTCTGGCTACTATTTTCGTTGGTGTATTGATTCGTTAATTCATTGCTCTTTTTTAAATGCTTTACGCTTCATATATTCAAGAAATTTTTTCGTCGCCCAGCTCATACCTATAATGACAACAGCGGTAATTAGCTCATTCATATCTGCCACCCAAAGAAAAAAGGGGCTGCAACAGCCCCAACAGATTAAAACATTACCTGACCACCGGTAATATTAATTGACTGACCTGTACAATATTTTGCTCCCTCACCAGAGTAAAACTTAAGTACGTTAAGAACATCGTCATAACCGCAGCCCGCTTTTAGAGGCACTTTATCAATGTAGTGTCCCATTACCTGATCCTCCGGCAGTCCCAATTTTTGCGCATACTGTGGTATCAAGCTCTGAAACATCGGTGATTCTAACAAGTTACCCAGCATAAGACTGTTGACCGTGATATTGTCGTCCGCTAAGTCCAGCGCAATAGACTGAGTAAGGCCTACACCGGCAAACTTCGCCGAACTATAACCTGCGTTATGCTTGCTACCAACTTTACCAGACTTGCTGTTGATCTGAAGGATTCGTCCACCAGAACCTTGTGCCACCATGTAACGCGCAGCCTCACGTGCACACAAAAAATAACCATTAAGGTTCACGCCTACATTAAAGTTAAAGTCATCCAGGCTGAACTCCGTTATTTTCGCTGCCTTGGCAACTCCAGCGCTATAAACCAATATATCGATACTACCCAACTGCGCATTAATCGCCTCAAAACATGCTTTCACACTTTCTTCGTCAAGGGCATTTACTTCTAATCCAACCGCTAGTTCAGCGCCATGAGTGGTGTTAATCTTATCCGCAACCTTTGCTGCGTTTGCACCATTTAGATCTGCCACACCGACTTTATAACCATCGTCAGCAAATCCTTCACAAATATATTCACCCAGTGTTTGACCGCCACCGATCACCACAACTGTTTTCATAACAACATCTCCCACAAAAATCGGGGCTCGCAAGGTGCGAAAGCCCCTTATAAATTAATTAAATGTAAAGGTTGAACCTACTTTTAGTGTCTGAGGTTGTCTTCCTGAAAGGTGCAGACTGCCAACAAAATCTGCGTTTTCCGCGCCGTCAAACCGTAACGTGATATGGCCGAGGTTGCCTAAGTTCTGGTTCACAGCATCACCGACAGCGGTAACTGGGTAAGCAGAACCATCAATAACCACATTTCCACCTACGACAATGTCACCTTTTAGTGCGTCGTGATTATGAACAAAGCAGTACTCTGCGGCGTCAGAAGGAACCGAATCGTTAAACAAAATTAACATGTCATCACTGAGCGCTTCTGCTGCACATTCACCCACTTTGATAATCTCAACATTGTACAAACTCATTTTCTTACCCTTAGTTATAAATAAACATTGATGCAAACCATGCCAATAACACTGTTGGTGCACCTGTTAGAAAACGTCCATAAAGCACGGAAGGAACACCAACTCGGACAGTTTCTGGTTTCGCTTCAGCCAGACCTAAACCAACGGGAATGAAGTCACATGCTGCCTGAGCATTGATAGCAAATAACGCTGGTAATGCCAGGTGCGGAGGTATATTACCCAAGCCAATCTGAGTACCGATAAGAACACCAATAACCTGTGCAATTACCGCTCCCGGGCCTAAGAAAGGTGATAAAAACGGGAATGAACAGATAAGAGCCAGTGTAATAAGGCCAACAGGGTTGGTAGCCAGCGGAACCAAAACGTGTGCAATCGCATCACCGATACCACTCGCCAAAATCACGCCTATCAGCATAGATACAAAGGCCATAAACGGAATAATGGTTGAAATTACCGTATCAATCGTGTCTCGACCTGCCTGGAAAAAGGTCGCCATGACGTTACCCATAGCCATGCCGATACGAGCCAACATACCGTCTGACTGTTCTGTTAATTTTTTATTTGTGTCGATTATTCCATCGCCTGACATAACTGCCGCTCCTCCAGCATCAATTGAAATTTCTTGCGCATATACTGGTGCTGTTTCTCCGGCACCCGCTACGCTTATGCAACTTGAATCTACATTAGAAACATAGTTACTTTCGTTAATGTACTTGGCCATTACTCCAGATTTTCCTGTCGGCATAACATTCAGGGTTGGAACGTTATTTTTCGGATAAAGCCCACAGCGCATCGAACCACCACAATCAATAACCGCACACGCCATGTCTGTGTACTCGCAACCTTCAGCAAATCCATCAACCGCTTCCAGCCCGGTAAGCTCGACAAGAAGGTCTACTACTGGTGGGCGTGTTCCTCCCACCATGTACATAATCTTTTTGCCTTTAGGGAAATCGATGGTCAGTTCCTTACCCCAACCGCCTTTACCTGCACGTACTTTAAGTGTCTTAGTCATAATTCCTCCAATTAGCCGAACTTAACGTCACGTTCTAGAGTGATACCTTGCTGCTTCTCTACCATCATGGTGGTGAAGTCAGTTACCCAACCACGGAAGAAATTAGAGACAGCGCCAACAAGTAAATAAGAGACAGCTAGTGGAGCCAAAGGCAGGCCTAACGTCGTAAGGCCACTCGCGATACCAAGATAAACAAACAGTTCGCCCGGGTTTACGTGTGGAAACAAACCGTTAAGAGAGTGACAGGAATATGAACCAGCCGCGTAATAACTTGGCTTGTAACATTCCGGCAAAAACTTACCAAGTGATAGAGTCATAGGGTTACAGAAGATGAATGTACCTACCACCGGAAGGATAAGATAACGAGATACCGGGTTGTTAGCGCATTTCCCTGCCAATTTTTCAACACGATGTTCTCCGACAAAAGCTATCAGTGCGTTCATTGCACACAATAGTGCGATCAGTAAGGGTAGTATCCCTGACATCATGCCAAGCATCACTTCCCCACCTTTTTGGAATAGTCCAATGAACCATTCCGCTCCAAAAATTATAGTTTCCATGTATTTCACCTCGTCGTTGTTTGGAGGTCGCATTATGCACGATCATTTTCAAACTGAAAGTGATCTCTTTCACAATAATTATCACAATGATAGCAAACACTTTCAGGTTAGTGTCAATTGACAATTTAGCTTTCATTGTAACAAGATGAAAAATAGGAATTAATTCAGGGTGAATATGCCAAAAATAGCGATAAAGTTTGTTCATATTTTTTCTTCTAAATTCCAATCAGGGCCTAAAAGTTGTCACTGAAAATATACAAAGACGACCAAAAGACTTTCAAGTCATTGTAATTATATAATTTTTTAGAAATGGAACATGGCGTAGAAGCAACAATTTCAAATAACAACAATGGCTGAGCTCTACGTATCATCGATATAACCGGTACAGGAAGCAACGAAAACGAACAGTTCTTCTTCATTTTCAATCGATTATTGCTCACTCATTGACTATTTAAACCACTACAAAATGAAAATTATTATTTTCATTTTAATCAAATGACAATAGAATGACTTTCACTATGTGACTATCACGTATCATTGCCACTTATCAAATGAGAACTGAATTATGGATTCCGATAAAAACGAGGAAGATATTCGAAACATCGCCATTGGTGTAATCAACAAGGAACTCGAGCAAGCCAGCAGGCTTATCACTCATATAGATAAAGACTTTACTCAGGCTTGTCGGGATATCGTGCAATGTAAAGGAAAGGTCGTTGTTTCAGGAATCGGTAAGTCCGGACATATCGGCAAAAAAATAGCAGCGACCTTAGCCTCTACAGGTACTCCTTCGTTCTTTATTCATCTGGCGGAAGCGCTACATGGCGACTTGGGAATGGTAGGAGAGGATGATTTAATATTGCTTATTTCTAACTCAGGAGAAGCCAGCGAACTGAAAATCATGCTGCCAGCATTAAAGCTAAAACCCATCGTAGTGGTTGCCGTAACGGGAGATACTCACAGTTATCTAGCACGGAATAGTACACACGTTTTGTGTATTGCCGCTGACGAAGAAGCCTGTCCGCTTGGATTGGCCCCAAGCTCCAGTGCCGTCAATACTCTGGTGCTTGGCGATGCTCTGGCGCTGACCGTAATGACAATCCGGGGATTTAACAAACATGATTTTGCTCTTTCACATCCCGCCGGCTCACTGGGTAATCGCCTGCTTTTGAAAGTCAGTCAACTTGTTGAAGAAACGAATCAGAGCGCTTTTTGTAATACAGACACAAGGTTAATAGACGCGATCAGCATTATGTGTCAGACCGGCTTTGGTCTTATTGCTGTCATGGAGGATTCCACCATAGTGGGTGTTTTTACCGACGGAGATCTCCGCCGCGCTTTACATACAGGCCATGAAATGAATACTTCTATGAAACAGGTCATGAATACCGAATTCATTAGCGTTCAAGAGCAAGACCTATGCAGTTCCGCACTAGACATAATGCAGGAAAAGTCCATCACTGCCCTTCCCGTATTGAACTCATCAATGGCATTTTGTGGCGTGATCAATCTCAATTCCATTCATAAAGCGGGTATCTACTGAGCATTGGATGATGAAGTGGCACAATCATTGTGATTGTGCTGCAAACACCACTAATACCTAAAGAATAACTTGCAATACATACACAAATCACAAAGAACTTTCACACTAAAACCGCCTGATTACCCGGCATTTGATGCGTCTTAGTATGCTCATCAAATGCTGGTTCTGATTTCTTGTCCTCCTTTCTTACCTAGATCTTTTGTATGCTTTGCCTTTCTGCCTAACTTGATAGTTTCAGCCTCACTTTCCAACCAATAAAGCTTCGATTAATTGCGAACACTTTCTCTTTGCGTTAATTTACCTTTCCTTTTGTTGTCTTTTTCCGAAAGGATACGCAAGATATGCCAGAGTAAATACTTAGGTAAAGGATTAGATAATGAATTTTACAAAAACAGTGCTCGCAAGCACAGTGTTAATGCTTAGCGCGTACGCCCATGCAAGCGACGCCCGCCCAAATATAGTGCTTATTTTAGCCGACGACGTCAGCCCAGACATGTTCAGTGTTTATGGTCAAAAAGGCGCAGCCAATACACCTAACATAGACATGCTCGCCCAACGCGGCGTAGCATTTCAAACCACTTACGCCTCGGCAAAATGTGCACCATCTCGAGTAGGAGTTATGACAGGCCGGTATCCCCAGCAAACAGGTGTTTACAACAATGAACTCTGGATTGGTGATTCTAAGCAGAACGTCTATAGCGACCATATTTCGTTTAGCCGCATCTTGAAGGATGCCGGCTATTCGACCGCCATTACCGGAAAATGGCACGCGGGCTCACAAATGCCTTATGAAGAGGTTTTAGGCTTTGATGAATATGCGCTATGGGAAAGTACCAATGAAATAGCCAAGCTTACCGGGTCACCTAAGTTTACCGGCCTAATGGAAGACAAAATAACCACGTCGCGTTACTGGCACCCCGGTTATGTTAAAAACGGCAAATTAATGGACACCAAGCCTTCAGACTACAGCCTCGACATTGAAGCTGAGTTTATTATGGATTTCATGGAAAAAAGTGTTGAATCAGACACACCATTTTTGGCTTACTGGCCAACAGTCGCCCCCCACGGAACCCGAACTGGTATGCCAACCAACCCACTACGTGGTGAGCCGGGCTTGTTGGGCCAAGGAAAAGGCAAAGGGGTTAAGCGCATACCCGGCGAAAGTGACGCAAGGTTTAAATCACTGATTGAATACCTTGACCAAAAAGTAGGCCAAGTAGTCGATAAAGTGGATGATTTAGGTATTGCAGACAACACGGTCATTATCTTCTTATCTGACAACGGAACCGCGGTAACCGCGAAAACACGTGGAGTTGAGCGTGGCTCTCACGTGGTGCATATTGCCGCTGGCGCAGGCATTAAAAAGCGCGGCATGACCCAAGAGCTGTCTGACACTTCGGATATTACACCAACGTTAATCGATTATGCTCAGGCATGGGACCATGTGCCAGAAGGCCATACCTTTAATGGAGAAAGTTTAGTTCCCTTCTACAGTGGTAAAACAGATGCCCACCGTGATTGGATATATGGCTTCGCAGCCGCATCACAACTGGTACGTACCAAAGAGTATATGCTTGAAGTGGTAAACCCAATGATGGATATGCCCCGTGGCCGCTTCTATTTTACTGGAGATAACCGTTTTGGCCACGGCTACCAACTGGCAGATGGCAACCCAGAGCATGCACAAGCACGTAAACATTTTGATGACATTTTAAGCAGCCTGCCGCCGTTAACCAGAGACCACCCGCACTGGGAAACTAAACAGGGCAAAAAAGTGTTAAAGCAAATGGCCAAACCAAAATATGCAGCGAAACATTTGCATAACCATGAAGACTACCAGCGTTACGATGAAACCTACGTGGGTAAGTGATTGGTGCAGGAGTTAAGCTCTAACCAATAACACACTTGGCATCGCATCAACTGCACTGTTGGTGCGATGTTACCGAGAATTCTATTCCAAAACCCACTTACAGAGTGATACTCGTCGTCTACCTCAAAGGTTAGTATGGTGTAACTCTTAAAATAGCAGATAAGATATTGTTATTTCAATCAATAGTCGGCTCTAACGGCATCTCAGTTCACAATACTTATCATAAAAACTCAATCTAATTGATATCGTCAAACAACCAGATAAACATCACACATACCGACCGACAACCAGTCTATTATTTGCACAGATTTCGGTTACTTATCAACCAATCTTGGCGTTTTTCGCTATTAACTTGCAATTCAGTGAATCGACTAACAATTTGTATTTGTATCAAATTCTACCTCTGTAGCATTGACGGCTTATTCGTTTTTAATAGCACTGAAATAGTATTGACTGGCATAAAAACGCTAGTAAACAGTATCTACCGTTCGACCATTTAGGAATGTATACATAATCATTATTTAACAACTTTGAGGAAAATTCATGAAATTTGGAAAAACACTACTGGCTATAACTACAAGTGTCACTCTGGCAGCCCCAGTTTGCCAGGCAGAAGTTAAAAATCTCATTTTGATGATCGGTGATGGTATGGGACCACAACAGGTTGGCCTACTGGAACTGTACGCTCGTGAAGCTCCGAACTCTATATATAAAGGTGAATCAAGCGCGATCAGTAAATTTGCTGAAGAAGGTCTGGTTGGTATGTCGCTGGTACACCCTGATGATTCTATCGTTGTAGACTCAGCTTGTTCTGCTACTCAGTTGGCGATCGGCCAGTTTGCGCCTTCTGAAGTTATTGGTCTTGATGCAAAAGGGAACCCGGCAGAAACTTTACTAGAAAAAGCTAAGCGTTTAGGAAAAGCAACCGGTCTAGTCTCTGATACCCGCATCACCCATGCGACTCCAGCCTCTTTTGCTGCACACCAACCACATCGCTCACTTGAAAACGATATTGCAGAAGAAATGTTAGATACGAGTGTAGACGTTATGCTTTCTGGTGGTATACGCCACTGGCTACCGAAAGAAGTTAATGATAAGGGCCAAGTTTACAAAGATTTTGTCAAGATGACCGATGGTGCTGTAAAAATTAAATCAAAACGTAAGGACAGCAAAGACTTAATTGCTGATGCACGCAACGCGGGCTACCAATTGGCTTTTACTAAAGACCAGTTAGCCTCAACCAATAAGGATGGCAAATTACTTGGACTGTTCTCCTACTCAGGTATGTATAACGGTATCCGCTATACAGCAACAAAAGATGATCCAAAACGTACACAACCTACGTTGAAAGAAATGACTATGAAAGCACTTGATGTTCTTAGTCAGGACAAAGATGGATTTTTCTTAATGATAGAGGGTGGTCAGATAGACTGGGCAGGTCATAACAATGATGCTGGTACCATGTTGCATGATCTGTTGAAGTTTGATGAAGCAATCCAGTATGTTTACGACTGGGTTCAAAACCGCAAAGACACCATGGTAGTCATTACCGCCGATCATGAAACTGGCTCATTCGGTTTCAGTTATTCCGCAGCAAATTTACCTGAAGCAAAAAAACTACCTGGTTCTGGATTTGTTAAACGTGATTATAAACCAAACTTCAACTTTGGTGATAAGACACTATTAGACAGACTTTACGCTCAATCGATGAGTTTTGATGATATGACTGCTAAATTCTACGATCTTGATGAGTCTATGCAAACACCGGAAGCATTTCGTAACATCATGAATGATCATACCGAATTTCCAATCACGTTTAAGCAGGCTAAAGCAATCTTAACGGACACACCTAACCCATATAAGACTCCAGGACATTCATATTTAGCTGCAGATACACTTCCTGCAGTCAATGACTTCCAGTCATTCTATGTATACGGTGAAGAAATCCGTTGGGATCTGATGGGACGAGCACTGGCAGAACAACAAAATATTGTCTGGGGCACTGGCACACATACATCAACACCAGTCGGAGTGTTTGCTTGGGGGCCGATGGAAGATATTAAACCATTCTCTCAGATTACTCACCACTCTCAAGTTGGTCAGCACATGATGGATACCATCAAATAATAAATAAATTGGGGCCAGAGCGACTATAAGTTCTGGCTTTCTGCTAAGGTTATTTTTCGACTCAACCGAACTTTAACCTCCAAGCAGATGGCTGGATACGTTCTCAATTGCCATAAGTCCAGAAGGCGTTAGTGTCCAAATAAATGCCGCTATGTTTAGCACAACAGAAAACCATAATATGGTTTTAAATGGTTGTTTCTTCGACTTATGACGCAGTTGGTTTTGTGCGATCAGTGCACCCGGCCAGCCACCCGCTAACGATAAGATATGAAGCGTATTCTCTGGTGTACGTTGACTTCCACTTGTCGCCGCAAGTTTATCCCACTCAAACGAAAAATAGGTGAAAACGCTCAGAACAAAGTAAATAGGAATAAGAAACAGCAAACCGCCAAATGTAATAGTAGAGGCACACATAAACACCAAGAAAGAGCAACCAAAGAGAACAGTAAGAGAAATAGTCTTCATACTTGTAATCTCTATGTTGTAAGCCTTCTTACGCCCCTTTTCATCCTTTCGTAGTTCGAATATGACTTTGTCCTTAACTTTTGGGCGAACGCTATTATTCATAATGGCCGAGATATGGAAAAAAGCCCGAACACTCTTATCTTCATTCGAGATAAACCCATAACCTTTAGCATCATTCCATTCCACAACTTTGCCTTTCATGATCAGTCCTTTCTAAGCTATCCGTGCAAATCATTAGAATTATTATTATTATGCAAACTGTAGCAAGCTATAGCTCGACTATGTGTGACAGAGAGTGCACTTTACATGAAAATTAGGCTAAAGAAATAACCGATGCGAACCAAGCCGAACACTCCCCTCTCCTTATCTTAATTTCCTTCGCTGTTGTCGATAAAATTCACAATCCGAGTTAGTCGCTCCTTGTGTATATCAATGGTCCTGTCCTTAAATGGGTGCTCGTAATCGGGGCCATCAACCACTGTGGCACCATTTAGCTCAGCCAGTTTTCGAAACTCTGTTGTCATATCGGGGCCCAATACCGAATCTTCTGCCCCCGTGATAACCAGCAGGTTTGTTGCATCGTTTGGAACGTTCGCTGAAGGATCTATGCGTTTTGGGCAGCCATAAGGTGAAAAGCGGCTCGGACTTGAGTCAATCACTGCGCGGTCGTACTGCGCACCAGCCCCTATAACATTAGCGATAACGGCACCACCAAGAGAGACACCGTAAAGCGTATGTTTCTCATATTGTGCGTTCAGGTGAGACACGAGTTCTATATAATCTTGGATAAAGGCATTGATCCTTCGCTTTCCTTGCGAGTCGCCATATCCTCGGTAATCAAAAATATAGGCATCAAAACCTCGTTGAGAAAATGCCGCTAAATGACTGATGGTTTGGTCGGCTATCATGGCGTTTCCCAGCGCCATTAACAAGTAACCTTTAGGATGAGTGACTAAGCCACTTCCATTTTGAGACTGATATTTATACCCCTTCAGCGTTTTTCCATCCGCCGTCGTAAACTCTACTTTCTGTATAAGGTCGTTGCCAGAAACCCGAGATTCGTCTGGAGAAGGTGCAAGAGTACTCCATATTTGAAACATGAACCTTTCTTGAAACCATCCGCATAGCGTTTTTTCGCGATCATCTGAAAATGCTGAAGCAGGCAGAGCAACACAAAAGGCAACTAAAAAGCTTTTAAGGTTAAACATATGAGCCACCCTCGTTCATACCCTGAAACATGATATTTCAGTATTAGTTTCTTATTTTCCTTGTTACCATTTTAGTTTGATTTAACCTGTTCACCACTATCGGTGACTATCTAGAATGAAATACGATTCTCTACTGTATCTACCCCATCAATCGACACAGAGACCGTATCAACCACTGTTATTAACCAGGTATTTTTCAAAAAACTGAAGTGTACGGCTCCAAGCCAGCTCTGCTTCTTGCTCCGAATAACGTCCTGTGGAGTCATTGTGGAAGCCGTGGTTAACACCCTGATATATGTGCGACGTATAACGTGCTCCAATGGCTTTTAGTTCTTTTTCATACTCTGGCCAGGTGCCATTAACACGCTTATCCATACCAGCAAAGTGTATGAGCAATGGTCCTCTTACATTTTTTCTCAATTCTGTCGCAGCGGGCGTACCGTAAAAAGGCACTCCGGCGTTCAGTTTGTCTGGCATGGTTGCGGCGAGCATATTGACGATATACCCACCGAAACAGAACCCTACAGCGCCCAATTTGCCATTACTGAGTTCATGACCTTTCAAAAAGTAAGCAGCGGCGATAAAATCTTCTTCTATCTTTCTGCGATCCATACTTTTCTGCATAGCCCGGCCCTGGTCGTCATTGCCCGGGTAACCACCAAGAGGGTGTAACGCATCGGGTGCAAATGCAACAAAGCCTTTAGCAGCAAGTCGCCGAGCGACATCTTTGATATATGGATTAAGGCCTCGGTTTTCATGCACAACTAAAACCACAGGAGCTTTGCCTTTAAGTCCACGTGGAACAACCATGTACCCTTTACATTCGCCATTACCTTTTGCAGAGTTAAATGTAGCGTAAGTCGCTTCGATAGAAGGGTCGTTAAATGAGACTTGCTCTGCGAGCGCGTAATTTGGTATCAACGCTGAAGTCAGTGTTGTCATCGTGAAGCCCAGTGCAACTAAACCAGAAACGCGAGTCATAAACTCTCTGCGATCAATTAAGCCATGTGCATATTCGTCATACCAATCGAAGGCTTCTTGTGGAATGGTTCTGGATTTTAACTTCTGGTTATCACGGTTATTAACGTCTGACATTCGTTAGTCCTCACTATGGGTTGCTTGGTTTTGTTAACTCTTTTATCCAGCAAAGCATAGACAAATAATAATGATAACGAGAAGTCTTTACGTTTATTTACGCGCTTTAAGTAAGTAGTAATGCTCCAAGCAATGATGTCTTCTATCGGGATTTCTGGTTTTCAATAGTTCCGGAATAAGGTGAAGAATGAAGCTGTCGTACATATCGACATCGTTAACCGTTTCCCAACCGCTAGTGCTAGGTCAATCACGTTAAATTTAGCCCGATATCAGTATCATCGGTCAGTTACTCAGTTTAAGAGAAATCATAATGAAGAAAATTATACTGGACAGCGATCCGGGGATTGATGACGCGATGGCTATTCTGTTTGCTCAAGCCCATCCAGAGATAGAACTTAAAGCCATCACCTGTGTTTATGGAAATGCCACAATAGAAAACGCTACTCACAACGCTCTGTTTCTGAAAGAGAAATATAGTATGAATGCCGATGTGGTTATGGGTGCGGATAAACCCATTGTCCGCCCACCAGTAGGCGCCACTATCACCGTACATGGTGAAGCCGGCTTTGGCGATGTAAAAGCACCGGAAAACATAACGACAAAACCAGATCCCAGACCTGCATATCAATACATTATCGATGCGATAAGAGCAGAACCCAATGAAATCACTCTCGTTGCGGTCGGTCCTTTGACCAACCTTGCCTTGGTACTTCAGGCAGACCCTGACATTGTGAACCTAGTAAAAGAAGTCGTCATCATGGGGGGCGCATTTGGGGTTAATGGCCACAGAGGTAATGTAGCACCGTACGCCGAAGCCAACGTCCATGATGACCCTCATGCCGCCGATATCGTTTTTAGTGCATCATGGCCTGTTGTCATTATTGGCCTAGATGTCACCGAAGAGAGCTTTTTTACCAAACAATATCTAGATGAATTAAGAGACGAAGCTGGCGAAGTGGGACAATTTATCTGGGATATTAGCCGCTTTTACCTGCGTTTCTATTCCGAAAGGGTTGGTATGGAAGGATGTCACGTGCACGATCCCTCTGCCATTGCTTATGTTATTGACCCAACATTATTCAAACTAAGAAAAGGTCCGGTGCGGGTGGTTACTGATGGACCCGCAGAAGGCATGACCATACAGAAATTTGATAACCACCAATACATGCACGATGAATGGGCTAATCAAACATCCCAATGTGTAGGCGTAGAAGTAGATGATGAGCGTTTACTTGATCTTTATCGACAAACTTTAGTGGTGTATGGCCAAGAATTTTGTCACGCCAAACCGCCGGTCTACGTAGTGATACGTTAATTGTAAACCTGCCAGGAAAACCAAAATCCATCCGTGAATGCCTGGATGCGGAATTCCCTGCGATACCTTATTGTATCGACCTGATGGAAGGCCCTTTTCTGGAGTGCAACGAAGAGGTTATAAAGCCTTTCCGACCTAAACAGAAATAACGCTCGCACGGAAAAGCCTATGTTGTGAGCTGTTGCTTTTACGATATGACAGACACAAAAAAGACGTCCGTGGACGTCTTTTTTTATGCCTGTAATGTCGCGGTGTAATTTAAACGTGGCTATTGTTGTTCTCTACTGCAATGGTTCATATGTTGAATGACATTGTTAACCGTACTTACGTTGATCACCTTATATCCTTGCTTTTTAAGCCAAACACATGCGCTGCCCGAACGCATGCCCGACGCACAAAATACAACCAAGGTTTTATTTTCATCTAAACCTTTTGTATTGCCTGCTATCAACGATTGTACTGGAATATTTACACTGCCCGGAGCACTGAAACCAGAAAACTCCGATTCACTTCTCACATCTAGCAATTGAGTTTCTTTGATATCTAGCATCGCTAGTTGCGCTTTTGCTCTGTTCGCTTTAAACCTTTTGTAAAGGAAAAATAGTGCGAATACGCCTAGTACTAGCATCAATTGTTCATTCATCTTTGTGCCTCTAAATAGACCAATAAGTAATTTACAAGGCATTATACATTGAAAATTAGTAATTGCTAATATTCATGAGGGTCATTTCCGGTTTTGGGTGACTTAGCGTTAAAAATTCAGGTTGTTTGACGCATTAGACAAATACATGCGAACTTCATCTCTTGCAAACCACCCTAGTGCTTTATAGGAGTGCCATATGTTACACATAACCTCTTCGTCCATCTGTGCCTCAATGTAATCTAAATTCGCTTCGCCAGAACCAACCCGTGATTGCTCGAACCTAATAGTGTGCACTCATCGCGCTAGATTACGAATTGGAGATACGTGATCTTCAAACGGAACATGTCGCCGCAGAAATGTTTTATCTTCAATGACTTCAGGTATGCTGATCCGGTCCATTCGAAAATGACGAAAGTCTTCGCGTTTAGGGTCCCAAGCGACTAAATACCACAGTGGTGGCAAGATTAGCATCGCTTGTGGCTCAATATGCCGGTCAGTGACCGCACCTTTTGCGTCACAGTATTGAAAGCGCAGGTATCGTTGCTGCAAAAAAGCAGTTTCGAAAGCGGGCAATAGTGCGGAGTCCATTTCTCCCATATCGGTTATGTCCACTTGCGGCGCAAGTTTTCCCACATGCAAGCAACTCAGTAAACGTCGCAGGTCGTGCAATTTGTCCGATGGCAGCGATTTTTCTATTTTAGCAAGCCCTACATCTGCGAGCCCAGAAAACGGAATGCTGCCAATGGCATACATGGATGCAACACTGATAAGTAACGCAAAAATTTCTGCAACCGAGAGTCTCACCGTGGTTTGAACGGATCGTGGATCAAGTTGCAGCCCTCCTCCTCTTCCAGGTTCAGAATGAATTACAAAACCCTCATCACGAAGTGCGTTAAGGTCGCGTAATACAGTGCGCCTGGATGCACCCACCTCCCGCGCTAAATCAGCGACTGTCGAAGTACCATTGCGGCGTAGGCTACGCACGATGGCGTCTTGTCGTAAGCGAATATTCATTTTGTAAGGCTACCATTCAATGGTGACAATATTTGGCACTATTACGATATATAAATTACCCGTCGGTGTCAGCAAGGAGATTTCAACATTGTAATGTGTATGGGTCAATTCCTGAGCCTGAAAATCGCACCACCTAAATTAGCGAGACCGTCTGAACATCCCAAACATATATAGGAGAAATAAAATGTTTGATCCAACCCAATTTCCTAAACCCACTCTGATTTCAGTCAACGGAGTGACACTCGAAGTTTTCGAAGCAGGTCTGTCGAATGTAGGCAACCCCATAGTGCTTTGCCATGGCTGGCCAGAACATGCATTTTCTTGGCGTTATCAAATACCAGCCCTCGTAGAAGCGGGCTACCATGTTATCGTCCCAAACCAGCGAGGTTATGGTAATTCGACCCGCCCGACGCAGGTCACAAGCTATGACATTAATCACTTGTCGGGTGATCTCATCGCCCTTCTCGACCACTATGGATACGAAGACGCCACCTTTGTGGGACATGATTGGGGAGCGATGGTTGTTTGGGGCTTGGCTTTATTGCATCCAAGCCGTGTCAACAAAGTGATAAACCTGAGCTTACCCTATCAAGAAAGAGGTGAAATGCCTTGGATCGAGCTTATGGAACAAATACTTGGTAATGACTACTATTTTGTCCATTTTAATCGACAACCAGGTGTCGCAGACACTGTGTTGGAACAGAATACACTCCAGTTCCTCCGTAATCTTTATAGGAAAAATAAGCCACTAAGAGAGCCAGAGCAAGGCATGGAGATGATCAACCTTGCAAGAGCCAAGAAGCCAATCGGTGAGCCCTTAATGAGTGACAAAGAATTGGCTATATTCGTATCAGCATTCGAATCATCAGGATTCACTGGCAGCATAAATTGGTACAGAAATCTTGACCAAAACTGGCACTTATTAGCCGACGTGAACCCAATCATCCTGCACCCTACCCTTATGATCTACGGCGATCAAGATGTGATCCCAAAGTCTGAAAAACTGACAGAGTTCGTGCCTAATGTCGACGTGGTCAATCTAAATTGTGGACATTGGATCCAGCAAGAAATGCCGGAAGAGACGAACCAAGCCATTATCAAATGGTTAAGACAGCAGGCTGCGACCTAGCCCCACGAACACTTCAAACGACACAAGCCTCCGAACGGACGGTAAATTGACGAACAGCGAGCTACTACAGCTCGCCAGAAGGCGAAAAGATTTTTAACAACAGAGCCAATAGACTAGGCTATTCTTTGCTCGATCAACACCACCTTATAAAAGAGATTCTATCTGGTGAGCGATGAGCGCAAAGAAAACAACCAAACAAAAAACCTGTATCAAAGAAGAATACGCTTGCTCTCAGCGCAATGCATTACCACTTTCTGTGCTACTAATAGATGTTGACCACTTTAAGGGGGTCAAGTATGCCCTGCTTGTTAGATAATCAAGAAGCGATCAATGAATGCGTATAAAGAGAGGCCCTAGAAGCTATCTTATCCAATAGAATTATGTGCTAATACAACTTGATTTCGCCCGCCTTGCTTAGCTTGATACATTGCCTGATCAGCCTGGTTAAAAAGCTGATTGGTTTCTATTTCCATATTTTTCACTGTAGTAACGCCAATAGAGACGGAATAATCAATAGTGAGCTCCCTTACGGAACACACTGTTCTCGCAACCTTTTCACATAAACGCTGACATATTTGATAAGCTTCTGTTTCCGTCGTTTCAGCCAGCAATATAGCAAACTCTTCTCCACCTATTCGCGCAATATAGTCACCCTTACGCAGAAAGTTCAGACATAACTTAGAAAATTGAACCAGCACTTCATCGCCAATCGTGTGCCCATAGGTATCGTTGATATTTTTAAAATGGTCAATATCAAGAATCGCAAATGAAAAGCATAACTGACTCACACCTGTTTTAGACTTATTTTCCTGAATTAAGGACTCCATCTTTCTGCGGTTTATCAGCCCGGTAAGTGGATCGGTTGTTGCGTCATACATTAAACGCTGTTCTTGCTCTTTCCGTTTGGTTATATCCCAGAAAATTCCAGCCACCACACTGTCTTGCGAGTTAGGTCGACTAGAATTATCTGCACACACCTCTATCCAGCAATACTCCCCATTATTTTTTAAAATCCTGAGATCATATCTGACATCCCGTTTGGGATGTTTCAGGCATAACCTCGCTACCTTAAAAAAATTCTTTCTTTGATCCGGGTGAATTCTTTTTATCCAATTACGGAGAGGAAAATGCAAGCTGCGTGTCGCCCCGGAAAAACTGGAGATTATTTCAGAGGTACACCACAAGTGACCCCTGCGAATATCTAACTCCCAAGTACTGCATACATTGTTCTTTTTTAATAAATCTAACTGATGTTTTCTGACGGTGAGATTATCTCTGACGATGGCACTAGAGATAAAATAGCTTGCCGTTCTGAGCAACGTGATCTCTCTGGTAGACCATTGGTAGGGACGTTCACAGTCGTCTAACCCTAATGTTCCCCACCACTGATTATCTACGATGATAGGAATGGTTAGCATTGAGAGAATCTTTTGCTGCGACAGAAATGATTTAAACCAGCCATCAGATAACTGGCTGACCACCATATGTTGGTACTCACCTCTCTTACGACTTTCTACAACGGAGACATACTCTGGCTCAGAAAGCTCAGTACGGAAATAATTAAAATGTGGCAAGCCTATCTGCACATATTTGTCTTCAGATGCCCATTCAAATACGTAATCCTGCAGAATGTATTCGTCTTTCAAGTTTAGCGTCTGAAATATCCAGACCCGGCTGACATTAGTCGCTTTACCAAGTTCTTTTAATAAATTATTGATGCTATCGAGCCACCCATGGCCGGTAACTAAATCTTCTGCGCTATGCAGTATCGCTGATAACATTTCATTGCTCATACTGCCAGCGTTGTCATGTTCCAGCTTGTTTAAGCTACCCGTTTTAATTCCCATAAATACCGAATACGACAATATGTTTTATATAATGCTAGCTCAATCATTCAGATTCTTCTTGGAATTAGCGCAGGATAACTAAGCAAAATCATAAATCAGTGACCTAAAGCATCCCAAATGATCATTGCACGACCTAATAACCTGCGCCCTTATTTACGTATAATTACGGGTTAATACGGCTGGTAGTTTCATTCTTGTAATACTTAAAAAAAATGTTGTTAAATGCTTAATATTCATAACTGTACTTATAGCGGGAGGCTAATTTTTATTCGCCTCCCTTATTAGCTTAGAAGATTTAGAAAAGTAGAAAGAACCCAGCAATAGTGGCACTCATCATGTTTGAAAGTGTGCCCGCCAGAATGGCGTAGAGGCATAACTGTGAAATTTCAGATCGACGTTCTTTCGCCATTGCACCTAATCCACCGAGCAACATGGCTGCAGCGGCAAGGTTAGCGAAACCGCAAAGTGCAAAAGTAATGATCGCTGTTGTTCTTTCAGAGAGCTCATTTCCTGCCAGATAATCAGTAAAATTGACATAAGCAACAAACTCGTTAAGTACCAGCTTTTGCCCAATGAAAGTGGCAGCTGTTAACGCTTCATCAAAAGGAATACCAATAATCATCGCTAGGGGTGAAAATACGTAACCTAAGATAAATTCCAAAGTAAGGTCAGGCATTCCAACCAAGCCGCCAAATAAGCCTAAAATTCCATTAAACAAAGCAATAAGCGCAATAAATGCCAACAACATACCACCAACATTAATTGCCAAAGACACACCATTTGATGCCCCTTCAGCCGCTGCATCGATGACATTACTTGGCTTCTCAACCTTTATTGCATGAGCATCTTTACCATGTCGGAACGCTTCCAGTACCTTCATGTCTTCCGTCTCAGGAAGTAATATTTTTGCGAATAGAAGCCCTCCCGGAGCCGCCATAAACGAAGCCGCAATTAGGTACTCCATATTTACACCCATGGCCGCAAAACCACCCAAAACAGTGCCAGCGATAGAAGCCAGCCCACCACACATTACGGCAAAAAGTTCAGAGCGAGTCAGATGCTTAATAAAAGGTGCTATTACAAGTGGTGCTTCTGTCTGCCCTACAAATATATTTGCCGTTGCTGACATTGATTCGAACTTACTCGTGCCTAATATTCTTTGTAAGCCACCACCAAGCACACGAATAAAGATTTGCATTATGCCTAAATAGTAAAGTACAGAGACTAGCGCAGAGAAGAAAACGATAACCGGAAGTACACGCAGTGCGAACACAAATCCCCCACCACCGAAAACCTCAAACATTTTGTTATCGACCAAACCGCCGAATAGAAAGCTAATACCTTCTTTAGAAAACCCTAATACCGCATTTACGCCGGTAGAAACGTATTCGAGCATGTCTTTTCCGATTGGAACAAAAAGAACAAATGCACCAATAAGAAACTGAATGAGAAATGCACCTAAAACCACCCGAAACTTGATGGCTTTACGCTCTAGTGAAAAACCGTATGCAATAGCGAGAAGCACAAGCATACCCAATAAACTAAATACAAATTGCATGATTTTAATTCCTTATAATAGTGAGCGGCCATTAGCCGCTCTTTTTTGTAGGCTTGTAAGGTGTTAGTGCTTGATCCAGTGGTAGCAAGAGAGCTCGGCGACCTTCATTTCGATGTCATATGGAACGGGTTGTGGAATTTTAGTGAGTGATTGAGCATCTAAGGCAATTCGCTCCAAACTCAACGTTTGCAGGGCTAAGCCAAGATCCATTATTTCAATTGGGTTTCCGTCACCCGCAGATAGGTTGACTAAATTGGCATCAGACAGAAGGAAAATTTCCTTTTCTTGGTTGCCTAAAACGTAAGAAGTTATATGTGGTCGAATACGCTCTTGATGTATACTCAGTTGTGATAGCTCATCGACATTAATTTCCCTTTGGAAATGTCCGGCATTCGCAATGATGGTTTTGTCGCGCATAAGTTTAAAATGTTCTTTACGAAGGACGTTATCTCTCCCCGTAATAGTCACTACCATGTCGGCATCTGGTAGGGCTTTTTCCAATGTTGACGTATAGAAACCCTCCATATGAGCTTCAAGCTTAGTCAGTGCATTACTTTCAACAACAGTGACATGTGCTCCCATGCCGCGAAGGCGCTGTGCCGTGCCTGAGCCACAATAGCCATAACCAATGACGACAACTTTCTTCCCGTGAAGCATAACGTTCGTTGCACGCATAATACCGTCGACAACCGATGAACCTACGCCAAATCGATTCTCTATAATTCGCTTGGACATGGTGTCGTTGATAATAAGAGTGCTCCATTGATTTGATTTGAAGTCTTCTCTTAAACGATTTGCCCCCGTTGTCGTCTCTTCGGTTGCGCCAATTAATGTTGATTGCAGCCCCATAAACTCACTATCAGTAAAAATAAGCTCATGAAGATCGGCACCATTATCCGCAATAATGTCGGGATTAAACCTGAGTACGCTTTTGCAATAGTCCATATGGTCCTGGAACGTTTCTTCTCTACGAGAAAAGACATGCACACTGTAATCTTCAACAAGGGCGGCAGCCGTTTCGTCTTGGGTCGAGCCTGGAGACCCCGTCAGAACGACTTTAGCGCCGCCTTTGGTTAACGCTTCCATCCATACACCTGTTTTTGCTTCTACGTGCAAACAGATACCGATGGTTAATCCTTCAAAAGGTTTCTCTTTTTCCAGCCTGTCTATAAGGCTGCTCATAATAGGCATATGCGCTTTAGCCCATTTAATACGCTTTCGTCCTTCGGGTGCCAAGCTAATATCGGCGATATCGTAAGTAGGGTTTTCTTGAGTTATGGTTTTATTTTGAGACATGTTTTTCTCCTCGTTTCTGTTGTTTTCATCATGAACAAACAGCAGCTGGAGAAAAACGAAGATAAATGGAAAGAGTGTTTCCTTAAAGAAACTATAACGAGATCTAGATGATTAAAATACGTCTATCTGGTTGATTTAAATACGTGAAAATTTGAGCCGTCATTGATGCCTTTTGTGTCCCAAGAAAAACTAAGAGTTTCCTCACAAGAACAATGATTCGATAAACACCTGAGAACGAGATCTCAATTAATCTATAATAGAGGGGAGGTGAACAATGAAGAATATCAATTTAAATCTGCTGATTACGTTTTATACCGTGGTTAAAAACAACTCATTTACTTTAGCGGCGGATGAGCTAGTCCTATCAAAATCAGTCATTAGTAAGCAGATACAACAGCTGGAAAAAGAGCTGCAATGTACTCTGATCCAAAGAACTACCCGTACACTGTCTCTGACCGAAGAAGGCCGATATTTATACGATCAGTATTCAAAGATAATCGATGATATCCATCACTGCCACGATACCTTGCATCAAAAAAATGAAACCATTGGTGGCGTCTTAAGAATTCGACTTCCTATTGTTCTAGAACACGATCTTCAGCTCATGCATATTATTAGTGAGTTTGTAAAAACCTACCCTAATGTCGAGCTGGAAATCACTTACGGTTACACACTAGAAGACTTAGTTGGCGATAAGATAGACCTTGCATTTCATATAGGAGAACTTCCTGATAGCAGCTATAAATGCAGAAAAATTAAGGAAATCAAAACGTATGTTGTCGCTTCACCGCGTTATTTAGATGAGCACGGAAAACCAGAATTGCCTGAAGACCTTCACGATCACATCTGTATGAACTATCGGAGTTGTTTAACCAAAGATAAATGGAAATTTCACTACAACGATAACTCTTATGCATCTATAAATCTGAAATCGACTATCCGATCTGACTCTGAATCGTTATTGGTCGAAATGGCTAAAGAAGGAATAGGCATAGCGTGCGCGTTAGATTTTCTGGCGGAAAAATACCTGGCTAATGGCGCGCTGATCAGCCTAATTAGCGACTATACGTGGCCTACTGAGCTTTATGTGGTCTATCCCGGTAAGGCCGCAGCGCCATATAAAACCAGAACTTTTATCGATTACTTAGTAGAGAAAATAAACTATAAACCCCAAAGCGCCGGACGTTATGAGGCAAGATGATATCAAGTTGAATGCTAACGGATTTAGCCGGGTATTTTATATAACGTACCGGATGAAATTATGTTCCGATTTCGACTCGGTTAGCATTACATAGTTGGCATATGTAAGGTGAACTACTTTCCATAATCCCTTAGCATTTTCTTCAGTAACTTATTGACGTCTTTAGTTTTTTTATTTCTTTTTGTAAGGTCATTTAACGATGTTACTTTAACACTATCATCAGACTTATCTTCAGGACAATTTTGTTGATCTATCAGCTTCTGTAGAGCAGGAAGAAGCATTCTTACCTCTTCCCCATCAGCGCTCTTCAAAAGTACCAATTTCTCAGACTCAAACTTATCTATGGTAAGTTCACCATATTTTTCGGATTCAACGACTTTTCCCACCATCATAGAGTCAGGCGGAACAGATCGATCCGATACTTTCCCGTTTCTCAGTTTAGCCGAAGTGGTTGCTCGAATATTCCCTGTATTCTCAAACTCAACAATGACGGTGTAATGGTTGTAATACTCAATAACCGTGACATATCCATGTTTCTCTGTTTTGAATCTAGCCCCTTTAGCAAGATAGCTGGGAGGAGTTTGTTTCTTCAAGTTTTCTCTCCGAGGAAATTTAAGTATGGCATACATGAACTATTGCTCATCTCAGTATATCAATACTGGAATAGGCTAAAAAAAGAGGACCATTTTTTAACCTTATTTGGCTCTTTTAGCAGCAAGTAATTTCTTACTCATCGCCTTATATTTGTGATGAATGTCGATAATTTCTGCAATCTTGCATCGATATTATCGCATTTATCCGCCTTTAAGTACCTATATTAATCCAGTATTCATAATTTTTCAAAGTGTGATCATTATCGCAAGTGAAAAGTTACCTTGCGATAATGATCACATTATAATTGATTTTAGTTCCTTATCCTCTAATGCAGTTAACTACCTATTTAAATACAAACTGAACGAGCTCGAACTTTTAACAAAGCAAAAACCAAGAGAAAGCTATGAAAAAGATACTAGTGGTATGTGGTAACGGGTTAGGCACATCTTTGATGATGGAAATGGCGGTAAAAGAAGTACTAAAACGATTAGGAGTGGAAGCAGACGTTGACCATGAAGACCTATCTTCTTCTGCGTCAAGCAAAGCTGATATATGGATCGCTGCATCTGATATAGCGGCTCAACTTAAAGAAGCAGGAAAAACAAACATCGTTAGTTTATCAAATATTTTTGATAAAGCTGATATCGAAGCTCAACTTAAAGAAATGATCAATTAAGGGATAACAATATGAACTTTTTCCAGTTTATGCTTGGCCTTTTAAGAGAGCCTGCAATCATGGTTGGCCTAATAGCGTTCGTAGGCTTAGTCGCTCAGAAAGCCGACGTATCTACGATATTAAAAGGCACTATTAAAACAGTAATGGGCTTTTTAATTTTAGGTTTCGGTGCTAGCGCACTCGTTGGGGCACTTAATAACTTTTCCGTTGTATTCTCGGAAGCTTTCGGGGTGAACGGTGTAATCCCGAACAATGAAGCCATTGTTGCATTGGCCCAAGAGGCTTTTGGATATGAAATGGCGCTCATTATGTTTTTCGCTTTTGCCGTTAATATCATATTAGCTCGTGTTACTAAGTTAAAATATATTTTCTTAACTGGGCATCACACCATGTTTATGTCGATGCTAGTCGCGGTAATTCTTTCAACATCTGGGATAGATGGAACACTGCTCGTTGTAATCGGCTCTCTTCTCGTTGGGTCACTAATGGTCGTTATGCCAGCCATCGGGCAGCATTACACTGAAAAAGTGATGGGTACCGACCAACTTGCAATAGGCCACTTTTCGACATTCTCTTACGTAATTTCTGCTTATGTTGGTAGCAAATTAGGAAACACAGATAAAAGTACTGAGGACATTCAAGTTCCTAAGAGCCTAATGTTCTTACGAGACACGCCTGTAGCCGTTGCCGTTACAATGAGTGTGTTCTTTTTGATGGCATCTCTATTTGCGGGTGGTTCGTTTGTTGAATCTATATCTGGTGGTCAAAACTGGTTTGTATTTACTATTATGCAATCACTGATTTTTGCCGGCGGTGTCTATATTGTTCTTCAAGGCGTTAAGATGCTGATTGCAGAAATTGTCCCAGCATTTAAAGGTATCTCAGACAATCTCGTTCCGGGTGCAAAACCAGCGCTTGATTGCCCTATGGTTTTTCCAATGGCCCCAAATGCAGTATTAATTGGTTTCCTAAGCTCGTTTGCTGCTGGTTTAGCTGCAATGGCTATCCAAGGCGGACTTAACTGGACCATTATTGTGGCAGGTGTTGTTCCCCACTTCTTTGTTGGTGGTGCTGCGGGTGTATATGGTAATGCGACAGGCGGATTGCGCGGTGCTGTCTTAGGTTCATTTGCTCAAGGTCTTTGTATTTCATTCTTGCCAATGATGTTACTTCCTGTACTTGGTGGGCTTGGGTTAGAAGCGACAACATTTGCTGATTTCGACTTCGGTGTAGTTGGGTTAATTCTTGGATGGGCAGTATCGTGAGCCTGTCTGAATTGATAGGTCTTGATGGTATCGTCATAGAAGAAGGTGATATGTCAGTGGATAGCGCGATAGACCTTTGTTGCGCAACCCTTATAAAAAAAGGAAAAATATCAACAAGTTATAGCAATGCAATTAAGAAGTCTCACAAAGAACTTGGACCATACTATGTATTAGCCCCGAAAATTGCTATGCCTCATGCACGACCTGAAGACGGCGTAACTGAAATGGGCTTACAACTTACGGTATTTAAACACGGCGTCGATTTTGAGTCGGAAGATAATGGTAGTGTTTTTTTAGCCATCACGCTTGCGGCAATAGATTCAAATAGCCATATAGAAACTATAATGCAGCTGTCGGAGCTGTTCCAAAACGACAACGATGTAGAAAGCATTATTAGGTCAAATTCGGCCCATGAGATATTTAATATTTTAGAGCAATACTAAAAATAGAAACCAAGTTTAAGCCCGAACTTTATGGTTCGGGCTTTTTACGTAAGTTTGTGGGGTCAGGTTTCCTTACTTTAAATATAAATGTCTAAGCTACGCATTACCTTCCCATATCCACCCGCCATTAAGCCCACAACTTCACCTTCGACTGAATTCAGATCAACGGATATAAGGCTTGTTGACGCAGGTTTCATATAAGTTCCTTGCTCAATATGAAGTGTTTGTTTATTGATGTTCAGGTAATCACGTAGGTAACATGCTAATGGGCCTGCGGCCATTCCAGTGGCTGATTCTTCTTCAATCGCGAACCTGGGAGCAAACATTCGTGTAGTCGCATCATGATCTGTTGCCGAACTATCAACCGTGAATACGTAATAGCCTATCAAGTCTAACTTATCACTGATAGCTGAGATTGCTTCGAAATTGGGCCTAATACTTTTAAGAACTTCACCACTTTCCACTCCAACAATTATGAAACTATTTCCGGTATTAACCAATGTTATAGGAGCATCATGGTGTAGTTTGTTTTCGCTGATATTTAATGATGAAAGAATATCATCAGTCGTTACCCCCTTGGTTAACCACCCACTCGATTGAGAGTATTGTGGTGCTAACTGTTCCATATATGCAGCTCCATCCTTGATGATGATTTTTCTTGGACCATCAACCGTCTCTTTACTCGAATTGCCCTCATTAACGAGCCCCATCTCGGCTAAATAAGAAAAGGTAGCAATAGTGGCGTGCCCACAGTGGGCGATCCGGCGGTTCGGGGTAAAAAAATCCAACTTAAACGCCTCTGTGCTCGATTCAGATACAAATGCCGTTTCTGACAAGCCGACACGCTGGGCAATTTTTAGCATATCGGCTTCATTATACTCATCTGCATTAAGTACGATTCCAGCAGGATTACCACCTTGCGAGTTCGTTACAAAGCCATTCACTATCTGTGCTCTTACATGTCGTTTTCCAGTGTTCATATCTATTTCCTTACTCTGCAGTTTCGTATTATTAGAAATATTAGTTTTATCAAACTACAATAGACACTCATAAACACATGAGTTGATTTCATGAATAAACAGCAAGAGAAGCTTTTGATACGGCTCAGTCAATCTGCGCCCATGCTAGCGGCTATTGGGCAAGAGATGAGTTTTACCAAAGCGGCGGAAAAGCTTAATGTCCAGCAATCCGCGGTAAGTCACAGAGTCCGATCTTTAGAAGATGTACTAGGTGTCACCCTCTTTGAACGTACAACACGAAAACTCATTCCGACTCGTGCTGGATCAATATTATGCCACGCTGCGGTTGAATCGGAATCTATCTGGCCCAGTGCATTAAATGCACTTGAGCAACTTAACTCAACCGAGCAAACAAGGCTCTCTTTGTCTTCATCCTTAGCGATGAAGTGGCTTATCCCTATCCTAAATAACGCAAGTGCTTTCGACCTAGACATTTCACTGAATGTGAGTGATGAACATGTGAACTTTGAACATGACAATATTGATGCCTCTATTAGGTTTGGTGCTGGCCCATATCCAGGATTACATGCTGAACGCCTTAGCCGTTGTGTTTTACAGCCCGTTGTTAATACTTCATTAATGCAAACATTCAATGGCGATATGGTCTCCGCAATAAATAGCGGCCAAGCTGCACTTTTAACTGACCGTGTAGGTGAGCGAGACAGCACAAACTTTGATTGGAAGAGTTACTTTGGAGACAATGAATTTTCTGAGGAGCTATCACAAGTTGTCACTCATCACTTCGACCGGGCTGATTTGATGCTCCAGGCAGCCATCAATGGCTTGGGGATTGCTCTGGGTAGAACGCTTCTTATTGAGCAAGATATCAAGTCTGGTTTTCTGCAAAAGATAGGAAAACCGGTAAATACAAAATCAGAATACTGGCTTGTGTGTAAACCGAGTTTTGCAGAAACGTTACGATACAAGCGACTTGTTCAGTGGCTTAAACAAGAGATACAACAAACGCTCATTGAGTGAATCAAGGAGAGACTCACAATCTTACTTATTACTATGTTATTACTTTTGATGAACGGCACAGCGCCATAGCGGAAACTGATTGAAATTAAACGGACTTGATCGTGAGTTGTTTTTGGGGTATTTAATCGAGAAAACCCCGGCATTTCTGCCGGGGTTTGGAAGATGTTGAGTGAGGGCTCACAATTGGTACTGGAAAATATTGAAGTCTATCGAATATTACTGAGCAGTTGAGGCTTTCCGAACTGGACAATTTTGCCGTTGTTTTCGGCGATGACTTTACGCCAGAAGCGCTCAAGCTCATTTACTGACTTTTGAGATGAGTAGTTCTTAGCACCATGAATAAACCCAGCCCCGACGACATAAACTTCCGTCCCCGCCAGATCACCAGAAAAACCTGCCGATTTAATTTTTGAATAAGCTTCATCGGCGTTAAGTGTGCGTACTCGACCTTTTGAGTAGAATGACAACGTTTCAGAGTTTTCCAGCATGTCAGAGACCACGAGCAGAATCTTACGATTAGCCGTAGATTGAGCCACTACTTCCGTAGAAACATTCAGAAGCGACCCCACCAACTCGGTACGTGGGAATGACTGCTCACCATCATTGAACGAGTTTTTAAGCTTCACGTTTAAAAGATTAATGGCTTGCCCTTGCTTCTTCATGCAGTTGTCAAACTTTTGCAAGTGTTGACGCCCCAATGAATTTCGCACTGAGGTATTCATTGGGTGATCGAATTTCCCCTCAAATGTGATGTTGGTGTACTTACCTGCGGCAAGCGCTGAAAAGGTCACAACAGTCACTTTGTTGCCCGGTTTAGCAAAGTTGGGAACTTGCTGGTGCACCGCCTTTTTAAGTGGCACATCAAGACGAACAGTTTGATCAACTAAGATAAACAACTCAGCTTCAGGCTTGTCTACACGATGCTCTGATACTTTCGCATAATCGTAGCAAGAGATAATGTCATTTCGTTGATTGCTGGCATACGCAGAGGATGAACCTAGCACTACAGCTAATAATGTTGCAGCACTGGATATTGTCTTAATCATATCGATTCCTGAATAATGTTAGAATGCTTTGAACAAGCCCCTGAAAGGGGCTTGCGTTGGGCTTTATGGCTGGGTAGAGATCTTACCTTCGGCAACCAGTTCAGCGAGAAGACGTTTCTTACGTTCTTCTTCCGTCTCTACGGCCTCCTGTTGCTCTGCCTGCATTTCTGCTAACAGTTGAGCCTTCAGCTCTTCATCAGTTAAAGCTTGTTTAACTGGGGCGGCTACCACTACTAGCTTTGGTTCTACTATTCCAGGCTGATCACTCACGGTCGGAGTCTTCGCTACAGACGTTGCTGGAGTTGTACGAAGAATCGGTGCATTGTTCTCTTTTGCTGCAAGAGCATTTGCGCGCTCTTTACGATCATCTTGGTTAATAAATTCGTAGAATGTTCGAGCACTTGAAATAGTGATCAAACGCTGCACTTCATCACTGTTGGCGATTTGTGGTAGCACCTCTGCCATGCGTGTTTGCAATGAGGTTAAGGTTCTCTGTGCTCGATCTGCGATTTCCCGCTCAAGGTTAGTGTAATGGGTATTAAATTCACCAATTGTCTTGAATTTATGGGTATGAATGTAAGCAAGGCGAGACTCTTTTCCTGCAAACCCAAAAGCAGTACTAACCCACGTCGCAAAAGCCTGTAATACTAAAAAGAATATCGCCATTAAGCCAAAAGTTGCCCACGACCCTTGAGCCGTTGCCTGACAAATTTCATTCTCGACTCGCTCATTTTTAGCTGCGTTGTCTTGAGCTACTTCAGCTGGCAATGGCATTCCAGTATCGGTCGTCCCTGCTTGAGCATACAAGTCATCAAGGTTACCCGAACCATAAACCGGAAAATCATCTGTCACTTGGCCTGCTGAGCCACAATTACTATCAAAGCTTTGAGCCAGTTCAAGTGTCTTGAGTCGCACAAAGGTCAAGCCGACCGCAATGGTCAGAATCAATATGATTGTCCAAGTGGTGATTATCCAACTTTTGTGGGCTTTGCTTGCATTGATTCGGTTCAACATACGTTGATATGGTGGTTCATTCAGATCAGACGCACCCTGAATTGTGCCCACTTTTTCACCAATCTGTTGCGTTAATACCGACTTTTTCGCGTCACCTGTTGACGCTTGCCAGTTCGCTCTCACCTTTCCTATCAGTCGGTTTTTATGAATTTCATGCCCCATCAAGTGGGTCATGAACGCCAAACACACCGCAAACATGATTGCGATTAAATAAGCCATTATCACACGAGTGTTTTCACTGGCGGAAAGGTCCAGGTATTGCGCCATGGTGTAACTGAAGCCCCATGCTTCAAGACCCAAAATCACCAACAAGCCAAAGGTCATCAGAGCACTAAGCGGACGACGCCCGCTTTCTCCGACAAGGTTTAGGTAGCTCTTGCAATCATTATAGTAGTTCGAGTCCTTCGAAATACGCTTGTAGTGTGGTTTGAAATCCTGACAAACTTGAGCTTCACTGTGAAACCAACGTGCTCTTGGGTCGGTATCAGGAAACTCGCCTTCAATAGCTACGCCCGTCGTACTGTCGTTTTTCGCTAGGCGTTTCGTTTTAGGGAAGAAACCATTGTATCGGCGGTCTAGTCGCCACAAATCAATGGCGTCACGATTCTTATAATAAATGATGGCAGCAATCATGGTGGCAATAAGCGCTACAATGATACGCAAGTACAGCACTGGTATGCTATTTAAAAGTTCCATTGGTTCAACTTCCTGTTATCTAAGTACTTCGAGGGTCATGTCTCGAACAAATTTCTGATTATTTGAGGTGTAATATAGGTTCGTGAGCTTGGTTTTATTTTTGGCCGTCTTATCGAAGATGAAATCGGCGCAAGTAAAATCCGGTACCTTACGAGATTTAGACTTCGGATACATGCGAAGTAGGAACGAATCCTTGCCTTCATAGCTTTCGACCTGCATGTCATACGCATACTTTTTTTTACTCGAAGCCGAATAGTTTGGATAGATACGCAATACACCATCGCTCACTGATTGATAGGTATTCTTCAGTACCGCGGTTTTACTCAGGGCTACATAAGTATTGTGCTCTGGTATCGTACTGTGCCAGGTGCCGCCGTTAAGTCCTGGGAACATTTCACTCGTCTTGTGGTGGTATGAACCATCACCTACATTCCCTAACGCAATCACGCTTGAAGGTGTTACCGGTTGAGAGTCCACGCATCGCGTTAATACCATCGACGCAGCAGCCTTCTTGATAAAGAACCCCGATCTTTCTGGCACGCCGAGCATCGTGATAAAATCCACATCGTATTGGTCAGCCGGTATACCAGCAAGCTTAAGACTACTTCTGTCTTTGACAGGTTTTACGCTCTTCTTGGGTTTTATCACTGGTGTGCTGATCGGCTTATCGCTGACATGCGTAGATACGATACCGGTTTTTTCTGGCGCGTGTACTACCACATTCTGCAATCGACGCTTCTTAGCCGCGGAAATAGCCATGATATTGTCTAAGCGCTTGCCTTCCTCTAAACTTGCCACTTTCATGACATCAATAATTTCAAAGCGGCGATTCTTCGCCTTTCCGACTTCAGTCGTGTTGTCAGCGACAGGTTGAGACTCACCAACCCCTTCCAAGAACAGACGGTTCACATCAAAACCTACGGCTACAAACTGCCGTGCAATGAACATGGCACGTTTTTCAGATAGCTTCTGGTTATATTTGGCTGAACCCGATGAATCCGTGTGACCTACAATATAAATCTGGGAATCAGCATCCATGTTGTTAAGGTAAATACCAATAAAGTCATTAAGCTTCTGCAATTGCTCTGGATTGGTAATCGTATGTTTTCCTGACGCAAACAATGGCTGATCCGAAGATATCGTAACCTGTGAGGCGACGACATCATCGGTAGAATCGAGTGAGAAGGTTGTGTTGGCTTCATCATCCATAGATATACGTTCAAACTCAGCGTCAAAACCCACTTCCTTGGCTTCTGCTGCAATCCGTTTTTCACGCAACTTTAGATAGGTGTTGATGCCACACCCAGCGAGGGCACCAGCGACCGCACCGCCAACCATATAGTTAGTATCACCTCCGCTAAGGACGCCTCCGACCACTGCACCACCAATAGTACCCACAACGCCACCAAGAGCGCACGCCCCCATATCTGACCAGTCAGCGTATTTGAGCTCCGCGCAACCCGAGGTCGCTAAAACGACACTGACTGCTGCTGCAACTGCTGCTTTTTTTGTATTCACGGTAATCTCCCCTTGTTACCTGAGAATTCTTAGCTAAAAATCTTTAGGAATTTGTACGGTAGTCCCTGTGAGAAAAGGTTTTACCGACCACGAGTAGTGGATTTTCATTGTTCTTACAGCCGATCTGCACAAGACGTAGGTAAAATAAATGCAAAACGCCAAAGCAAACTTTGGTAGCTATCTTTGACTTTCTGAAAATGTTGAGAATGTTCAGTTACTGAGCAGTAAGACTTACGATAAGTTCCCATTAATAATTGGCCAATACATATATAAATCAGCATTATAGATTAACTAAGTATTAGTCGGTGTGAAAATACTCAATAGGGTATATTAAAGAAAAATTGAAGCAAAAATTCACAGAAGTCGAATTCAGTATTGACCAAAGTCGCTATTGTAAGACGGAGCTTAGGCGGTACTCTGGGCCTGCAGAAAACAGAGTCAGAAGAAGTGTTCTTAACACACTAGTTAATATGATGATGACAAGCGAAAAAAATACCCGGCATTTCTGCCGGGGTTTTGAATGTGGCGAATAAGTAAAATGACAAACTAGTGAAACGCTTCTATTACGATAATAAAAGTTGTGTGACATGATTAGCCTCAACAAACATCACTGTGTTCATGTTTCAGAACCATGTGAATGCCTAATTAAGTCGATCACTTTCTGCCTGCGTTCAGGGTGACCATTGGAAAGCGCTCTAGGGTGAGCGACTCGATAGCACTTGGCTCCGGCGGCGTTAAACTGCCACAGTTTTTTGGGGTCTACGTCGACGGTTTCATAACCGGCAAAATGCGTTTCAAACAGCTTTTTGATGACAGGATCCACCTTGTTAACACCAGTAGCAAAAATAATGTGCTCGGGCTGGTATAAACGGATCTGCTCGGCCAGCAATTCCATAGAAACTTCTGTTACTTTTTCCAGCTCGTTCTCCGGTCTGCCTAGTGGTGATTTACCGTTGTAATCCCAGGCAAATAAGTTCGCGTATACAATGCCCTCGGGGTCTACGTCCAGCTGCTTAGCAACGTTAGTAAGGTACCTTTTAAAATGGCTTCGGTGCTTCGTTCTCACTTTACCATTGGCTTTATCTTTCAAGTGCCAGGAATATCTTGAAAATGACTCTTCGATAACCTCATCTATTTGATTATTTTGATTTTTCTCAATAATGCGCTTTACTGTGTTTTTTCCGTTATTGGTATTCCATCCAGCGGTTTCTCTGCCGACTATCATCACCTTCACTTTGGCTGTGGCGTAGGCGCCAAACGGATAAGATAAAAACACACCGGAGTACTTATCCTCATCGAACGTATATTGCTCTGCATCAACTTGAGAAAGAATTTTTTTGTAGCTCTGTTTCAGTGCTTCTGTATCTATTTTAATCATAATTTCATTATCAATTAAACCATACTATTCATGTAGTTAACCTTATCTCAATTACAATAGACACAACAAGTAGCCTTGCCACAATATACTCATCAACACGTCATAAAATGTCGCAAGCATATGTAAGCTGTGATGACGATCGCTTAGGGGCTGAACATGAACAAAGAACTTGATCTCATTACAGAAATTATCAACATATACCCCAGAATCAAAAGTACCAAAGGCTATATATTTTTTGGCACATTAGCAGAGAAACCTCCCTACGATTCTGCGACTTATCGAAACTGGCGTTTAAGATCCACAGAAAACAAAATAAGCCGGGATGCGTGCTTAGCCATAGGACAGTTACTCGATTCAAAACTAGAGGAAATAGCTCGATTATCACCACGACCACATGGTTTTATCAAGGTAGAACACTCGGTCGTTAGCCTTCAATGGACGACCAAAGATATCGCAGAAACTATGCTGGACAATATCGACAAAGCAGCAAAACTAGAGCCGTACAGAGGGCTCGTTTAGTACAACAAAACGATACTCAGAGATTGTCAGCGATAACATATGAGGGCCTGATTATAATCAAACCCCAGAGACATGATTGGTCCATTGTTTAATTATACATTGGTCTGTTTTTCAATATACAGAACTAAAGACCCTACCCTGAAACCAAACTTAATAATTTCGGTGGTATTAAACAGGCGGTTCTCATCAATCATAAACATCCAGTCATCCAAAACGACATTATAAAGTGATCCGTCGACCTCGATTTCCATATCGTAGTTCCAGTAGAGAGCAGAGCCACTCGTCTTACCTTTTGCAACGCCAATGACATCATCGGCATAGCCTTGATAGCTGTTCTCTCCTGTTTTTTCCAGATACCAGATGCGGGTAGATCTCTCTCCATCGTCAAACCGGAACCACTCCGCCAACTCGCCTTTGTTACCCTCCCAGGTGCCAATCAGGTCAACTTCAAATCTCCTTAGCAAATTGCCGGAACGATCCAGAACTATGCCATAAGCTCTTAGATTACCTGAAAAGAACTCTTCCAGTTTTAGCTCTGGATTCGTTGAAGCGTGATGTTCCAGGTTGGCTGAACCACAAGCCACCAGCATGAATGAGAGACAGAATATGATGGTCGTTTTCATTGTTTTAGCCCCAGTAGCTGAAGTCTAAGATCGGGTTCAGAGGTGTTTTCTGAAAGCCAGATAGACAAAAATGCATCTGCAAATTTTTTGTCAGGAATAGCGCCTATCATGTCACCCGACAGGTAAAATTCGCTTCGCCCTGCTTCAGTAACCAATAATGTAAGTTGGTCGCCAGGTTGTACATCAGGCCAGATAACAGATAGCGATGTCAGCCAGTCCGAGACACGATCATCTGAATGTCCCAGCTTTAGCCATTGTTCGTAAGTAGCGTCCAGCAGCGCTTGCCTGGATATCGATTTCTTATACGTAATTCTGAGCGCCTGAGACAATCCCGCATCGGTTGTTGAAGTCTGGCCTGTAAAATACTCCGCACTGTATAGAGTCCAGAACAGATAGGTCATATCCCCTTCTCCCTGCTTATTCAAAGAAGCAACAGGGGAAGCCGTTACACTGAAACTTATCAGCATTAAAAGCATCCATTTACTCATAAGTCCTCCGTATAACGGCCATTTGAGTTGAGAAATCTATATGCAAAAATCAGTAGTGGGAATAACAATGCCCAAGAGCAGGCTAATGCTACAGCCGCCAGTTCAAGCGGCATGGTTGTGGTCAACGCTCCGGTTTTTATGCCACCGATATAGCTGCTGGTTCCACCAACACCACCAAACACTGCAGCCCAATAGAGCGGTTTATCTGTAAGCCATCGCAGACTATGGTTCAGACTCATCAGAAATATGCACCAAAGCAGCACCAGCCAGACCGGAAACAGCGCATTACCGGCAGAAAAAGTACCCAACTGCATGTGCAGTATGTCGACGACAATGCCCGGCCCCATCAATATCAACAGTTTCATATCTGCTGCACGACTAGGGGAAAGAAGGCAGTGCAGCACAATCAGAAGCGCAATAATAATGCTCGCATAGTCGGTATAAAACGCCGCAGCTACCCAGCTTGCCTGAAACAGAACAAGGTTAATAATCCAGAACGATTTCATCTTTCTTATCCAGATAACGTGGTTTACGTGCAACGATGTGATGGGTACTGATCACTCTCTCTATAAATGCACCTTCGCAATAACAAAGATAGAACTGCCATAAACGGTGAAACTCTTCGCTATAACCTCGTTGTTTCAATTCTGTCCAGCTTGCTTCAAAAGAGCGGTTCCAGTTTCGAAGCGTTCTCGCATATTGAAGGCCGATGTCCTGAATTTCATCCACCACCATATCCGTATGCAGAGCCATATTTGACGTAATCACAGCAATTGACGGTAGACAACCACCTGGGAAAATATATTTCTGTATAAAGTCTGTCCCTTTACGGTAGGTCTCATAACGACTGTCTGCGATGGTTATTGACTGAATCAGCATTCTTCCATCAGGTTTTAGCAATGAAGAGCACTTACTGAAGAACGTTGGCAAATATTCATGTCCTACCGCTTCTATCATCTCTACTGAAACAAGTTTGTCGAACTCTCCATCGAGCTTACGATAATCCTGTTTGAGTAAAGTGATCTTATCTTCCAGGTTAAGGTCTTTTACTCTCGACTCCGCGTATTCAAATTGTGCTTCCGAAATGGTGGTAGTAGTAACCTTACACCCCACATGTTGTGCCATATATATGGCTAATCCGCCCCAGCCTGTGCCGATTTCGATAACATGGTCAGACGCCTTGAGGTCAAGACGCTGGCAGATAATGCGCATCTTGTTTTGCTGAGCCCCACTCAAGGTGGGCGTACTCGGGGCGAATATAGCGGAAGAATACTGCATCGCTGGGTCGAGAAAACGCTCATACAGGTCGTTTCCAATGTCATAGTGAGCCAGAATATTGCGCTTTGAGCCAGTTTCACTATTAACATTTTGCCTGCGAGACCACCAGTTTTTAATCCGGCTGAGCCAGCGGGTTTTACGGTCAATTTCATCCAATTGGGACTGGTTTCTTGCCAGAATACGAACAACCTGTGTGAGTTCCGGACTGCTCCATTTTTCATCCAGGTACGCTTCTGCCGCTCCGATACTTCCACCTAAGATAGCATCACGATAAAAGCTCTTATCATGGATGATGATTTTTCCCTGTAACGATGAAGATTCATCACCAAAGACATAGGTTTTACCGTCCTCCTGTATGATCAGGCTAGCGTCAGTCAGGCTATTGAGAACCCTATGTACTAATGCGCTGTATTTGCTGGCCGACGTATCCGGTTCTGATTTCATTGTACATACTGTCAGTGCGTTGTTGCGTTTTATCAGATGTTCCATATCAACCTCTAATTCACGTTATAGCTCTTAACTCACGCTATAGTTCTTGTCCGCTACTCTTTCCGGGATGGGTAACAAAAGGAACCCGCTTAATGAGCAACCTTAGTGCCTGCCAATAAATACCCGCCACAATTTTCATCGTCATCCAGGGTATTGCGGCAATTGTTTTTGACAGTTGCGATGCAACCAACTCTCTTTTTTTCAGTGCTAGCGTCGCATCAAAAACTTTTCTTTCTTGGTGGTTCTCTATATGAATCAGAGCATGTTGGCCCGGAGGCGTCACCTTCCAGAGATATTTCATGTCTAATGTCATAAAGGGTGATACATGAAAACCTTTCTGCGTTTCTGCCATATGACTCGGGTCAACCAGATAGTAATGTCTCTCTTTCCATGGTGTATTGCTTACCTCTGCCAGCATGAACTGACACTGTTCGTTCTCGTCATAGCAGAAGTAGAAATTAACCGGGCTAAAATAGAGCCCTAAACAACGACACTGAGCTAACATCATTACTCTGTTCTTGCTTTCCCAAACCCCACCAAGTGATTGCACTTTCCTTTCAATACGTTCCTTGAGCGTTCCAGGATCACTTTTCAAATAATCTTTTTCATTAAAGCGGATAAGGTTAAACCAGCTCTGACCAAACAACACGCTCTGCCCGACGAGCGCCTCCAACTCATCCAGGTCAATACCCATCATGTATATCTGATAATTAAATGCATGAGGTATATCACCAAAACGTCTGTGTCGAACGTTGCCAAAATAGATACCACTGTTACTCATAGGAATACCCCAAAGCTCTGCGTAACATCCAGTGCGCTCTTCACACCATCCTCATGAAATCCGCTGTACCAATAGGCGCCAACAAAATGCGTATGATTCTTGCCGTTAATTTCGCTACGTCTCTGTTGAACCAATACACTGTCTGTATTCAACACAGGATGGTGATAAATAAAGCTTCGTACCACCTTATCTTTGTCTATCGCTTCGGTCTGATTAAGGGTGACACAAAACGTTGATTCACTCTTAAGACCCATCAGGATATTCATATTGTAAGTCACACACGCGGGTCTGGTATTATTACCATCCAGCATATAATTCCAGCTCGCCCACGCCAGTTTTCGCTTGGGCAGCAGGTTGGTATCCGTATGCAGAACCACCTCATTACGGCTATACGGAATGCCACCGAGAATTTCCTGCTCTTTATCACTTGAGTCTTCCAGCAAAGCCAACGCCTGGTCGGAATGACAGGCAAATATCACATCATCAAATCGTTGGTTTACGCCTGACTCCAATTTGACGGTAACGCCCAGATCGTCTCTGGCAATAGAATGTATATCAACTCCAGTTTGCACCGGTTTACTCAGTTGGCTCTGTATGACCTCAACATAACTTCTCGAACCGCCAGGTATCACGTACCATTGAGGGCGGTCAGTAATGTTCAGCAAACCGTGGTTATAAAAAAAACGAACAAAGAACCTGAGTTCAAATGACACCATCTCATTTAG
Source organism: Vibrio sp. UBA2441 (assembly GCA_002342685.1). Taxonomy (GTDB): domain Bacteria; phylum Pseudomonadota; class Gammaproteobacteria; order Enterobacterales; family Vibrionaceae; genus Vibrio. Next base: position 11,950 of record DDQN01000080.1, on the reverse strand, counting down.
GCTGGTAGACCAGATGGCGGCCCCCATTGGCAGAATATAGTGCTCTGAAAAAAACGAAGAAAAGCCGTTATCACATAGGAATTTTCCCAGCGTCTCTTTTGGCGTAATATCGCCACTGTGATAAAGCGCCTTACACATGCGGTTAAACCGGATGATTTCAAAAATCAGCTTCCAAAATGCAGGCCGAACAATATTTCTTCGCTGAGCAAACAGAGCATTTATGCCATGTCCGTTATACTCGAAACCACTGTTCCGGTTGTGAACACTAAAACTCATCTCTGTTGGCTTTCGGCTGATACCTATTCTGTCTAATAACTTATTGAAGTTCGGATAGGTTCTGTCATTGAACACAATAAACCCGGTATCAATAGCGTAAGGCTGGCCTTTGTGAGTGACATCTACCGTCGCCGTATGACCGCCAACATAGTCATTCTTCTCGAATACGGTAACCTCATATTCTTTATCCAGCAGATAAGCCGTGGTTAACCCGGAGATCCCAGAGCCTACAATCGCAATCTTTTTCATCTCAGACCATCCTTAATGCAAGTCGCTGCCAGACGAATGACGGAAGCATACGAAGAAATTTCATCATAAGTACAAACTTGAAAGGAACGTTGATTTCAGATTTCCCACTGTCAATACCCGACACTATTTTTTCAGCCGCATATCTACTATCTATCAGCATAGGCATCGGGAAGTTATTTCTTTTTGTAAGCGGGGTATCAACAAACCCAGGCTGAACCAAAGAGACCGAAATACCGTGACGATGCAACGTCAAAGAGAGCGTTTTTGCCATATACGTCAACGCCGCTTTAGAAGCACCATAAGCCTCGGCTCTGGGTAATGGCAGAATGCCTGCGCTGGAGCTCACAAGAACCAGTCGCCCGCCACGTTTGATGTTTTTTAGCCACTTTTGCAGACCATAACCTACCGAAACAAGATTAATGTTCATAACCTTTTCAAAAGCCTTGGCATCAAAATCCATGGGGTCGTCTATGTAGTAACAGTCTCCTGCGTTCAGGATCAACACGTCCAGTTGTTCATCTAATTCAGGGTAGTTTTCGTAATCGGTCAGATCAAAGCATAGCGGCACCACATTCATATTGGTTTCTATCAGATCAGTGAGTTTTCCCTGACTTCGGCCACAAGCAAGCACCACATCCCCTCTACTGGTATAAGCAAGTGCTAACTCTTTTCCTATTCCCGAGGTAGCGCCAGTAATCATGATATTCATACATCCCCCGAGCGTTTCTTAATCATACGGATCATGCTGCCAAGCAAAGGGATACCTTCATAAACCATCGCTCCGGCATCAAAATAATCTCTGTGATACACCACCAACCCGTCTGTGGCTTTCAGATGAGAATGTCCTGCAACAGTAATCTCTCGTCCACCATTCAACTTTCTATGCTGATAAGTCATGGTCCAGTAAAGCGCAGCTTCATTGTCAGACTCAATGATATGATCAATCACGAAACGACAGCTCTCCACATTCGTATAGAGACGGTCAAAATAGTGGATAAGACACGTTGCACCCAAAATACGGTGCATAGGGTCAATAAACTCCACATCGGGGTCATAAATCAGGTTGAGTACCTGGAAATCTTTGGTACCCAACTCCGTATAAATTTCTACAAATTTTTGTAACCAAAGTGCTTGCTGCATACGCTATCTCTTATAAAATTCTAATGCCCTTTGCCGGGCAAATTTGTGTTCAACGATAGCTGGCCAATACACTGCACTTAACCCATGACTGCTCAGGTAGCTATGCGGAAAATGAATGTACTTATCGGGTACATCAGCCAACTCTGGTAAATATGTACGAATGAAATGGCCTTTAGGATCAAATTTTTCACTTTGGGTTACCGGGTTAAATATCCGGAAGTAAGGTTGCGCGTCACACCCGGTACCCGCGACCCACTGCCAACCGCCGTTGTTGGCACAAAAATCACCATCAATCAGAGAAGAAATAAAAAACCGCTCCCCCCAACGCCAATCGATAAGCAGATGTTTAGTCAGGAAACTGGCCACTATCATGCGCAGCCGGTTATGCATCCAACCCGTCTGAATCAATTGCCTCATAGCAGCATCAACAATAGGGTATCCAGTACGACCTGAGCACCAGGCTTCAAAATCAACTGGATTGTTTTTCCAAAGCAGGTGAGCAAATTTTGATTTGAAGCAATGACCTTTGATCAAGTCGGGAAAATGGTGAAGAAGGTGTTTATAGAAGTCCCGCCAGATAAGTTCATTGAGCCATGAAAACGCCGGGTGCTCAGAGTTGTAGAGAACATCCGGGTCCCGTTCGATAAGTTGAACGGCCAACCAGCGAGGGCTGATAGCTCCTATCGCGAGATAAGGAGACAAACCAGAGGTGCCATTTATGCAAGGAAAGTCTCTCTGATGCGAATAACGGCCCAGTTTGTGGGCGAAAAAGTCAGGAAGCACTTGCTGCAACACCACCTGACTAAGTGGCCAACATTGCGAGGTTGCTTCTGGATAAGCAAATACAAATCGCCCATGTGAAACCGCAGCTATACCTAACTCAGATAACTCTGGCCAGGCAGTACACTCTACACCGAACTGACGAATATAGGAGAGCCACACCCGCTTAAAGGGCGTAAAACTCTTAAACATGTCTCCCTGTTTATTCAGTATTTGACCTTTAGGAGCAATTGTGTCGCTATCGAACAGTTGGACTCTTATACCCAGCGCTTCAATCTGTTGGTCTCTTTTTCTTTCATTAAGCTCTGGTTCTCGGTTGGCGAACAACTGCTTGATCCCGTTTTCGACACAATAATCATGAAGCACTCTAACCTGATCGTCGTAATCCCTGGCTTGCAGATGAATCAATTGAACACCATAAGGGGCAAGTTGTAAGGCAAACTGCTGCAGATGCCGCCGAAGAAGATCCAGTTTTATGGGCGCATCATGGTGGGTATGCCACTGTGCAGGGGTTGATACATAAATTGCTTTACGGATACCGTGTTTTAACCCGGCGACCAAAGCCGGGTTATCGTGTAACCGTACGTCCCGACGGACCCAATACATACCCGTCAATATCCGTACCTCAGCCTCAGCTCTTTCGGATGGGGGTTCAGATATACTTGTGTTTTCAGATATTCATTAGGATATTGGCGAAGATAGTGATTTATCAGTGCCAACGGAACCAGTAGTGGTGCAATGCCCTCTCGGTAAGCGTTGATCTCTTCCGCCAGCTCCTGCTTTTTATCCTTGCTCAACTGCTTCTTAAAGTAGCCCTGAATATGCATAAGTGTATTGGTATGGGTGCGTCTGGTCGCTTTATTGGTTAACGCTGTCATCAGCTCCTGAATATAGCACTGCGCCAGCTCCTCCAAATTGAATTCCGGTTTAGCAAGCATTCGCCCTAACTCCCGATAACTCTCGACACAATGGCTCATCAACAGATACTTGTGATGCTGGTGAAACTGGGTCAACTTATGTTTAGTAATGCCCGAGACCTTAAGATCCAACCAACGCTGATAGACAAAAATGCGGGTGATAAAATTCTCACGAATCACCGGATCGTTCAGCCTGCCATTCTCTTCAACTGGCAAACTGGGGTTTCCCTTCATGATCTGCTCGGCAAACAGCCCGACCCCCGTAGCTTCCGATCCCTTTCCATTAGGTTGATACACTTTCACCCGTTCCATTCCGCAGGTCGGGCTCTTAGCGCAGAAGATAAATCCGGCAATATCTGAGTGGTTAGCCACCGTTTCCCGACCAAATGCACTTAACTGCTCAGTAACATCACCACTACCATCCGGCCGTGAAACGGTGATCACATCATCACGCTTAATCTGACGAATGGTTGGCCTCGGAACGGGTAAACCAATAGCAACTTCAGGACAAATAGGAACAAAATCAGCGAATTCGCTCAGCTGTTCAGTGCAAAATGCCGACTTTTTATGTCCTGAATCGAAACGTACTTTATGACCAGCAACGCAAGCGCTAATACCGATTTTAAGTTTAGTGTTCATTATATAACTCCCAGGTAACCTCTCCTTGAATACCCTCAAATAGAACCATCAAGGAGAGGAGCAAAGCGGCAATTAATAGATAAATTTACCTAGCGGGTTAATTAGCTGGCTGACACCTTTGGTAAAGTGCAAAGCGTCACTGGAAACAGTAAGACAGGTACACCCTTCTTCTGTCACTGGCGAATGGTTATGCTCGCCATCTAACCAGATAAAGTCTCCTTCATGGTATTCACCCATTTCGTCTTTAAAACTCCCTTGCAGAAGCAGAGTAATCTCACACCCTTTGTGAGTATGGGTAGGAATAGCTCCACCTTTATCTATGTGCAGTAAGCTGGTTTTAAGGTTATTGTCCTCCAGATCCAGACGAGAACGTGAAACCTTGCCAATTCCTTTCCATTCGCTTAGAGCAATAGACTTCATCGCTCGGGGAAGCGCAATACGTGTACCTGCTACGTCTATTTCTGTAACGTACTGCGTACGCTCATTTGGTGTATTTGGTTCTTTATCGGTAATGCCCTGGATCATGTCCAATTCTGCTGCATCCAAAATGATGCTGCTTTTGGCATCACTTACCATCAGTTCAGCAAACATAGTAGAAAGGCTCATCTCCTCAAATGAAGAGTCGTCATCGATAAATATTTGATTTGCAGCCTGCTCTGTCAGAAGTGCAACTTCCTCACGGCACGCATCACACAGCTCTATATGGCTTGCGACGATAACAGATATAGAAGCAGGCAGATTGCCATTTACATATTCTTGCAAAACAGCCTTAGTAGGGTGATAGTTAATCATGCTCTGTTCCTCCCATGTGCTGCTTTAGTTTTTCCAGCGCCAACCGAATTCTTGATTTAACCGTGCCTACCGAGACACCAAGTTGCTGAGCTAATTGGTCTTGTGATAACCCCTGATAATAAACACCGCGTATCACTGCCCTTTGGGCCTCCGGCAACATCTCAACCTTACTTGACAAGTGTCTCGACTGAAGATGATCAACAAATTCATTTTTTTCATCGGTGACCACATCCTGAACCGCATCCAGTGGCCATATATCGTCAGACAATTGCTGTTCTGACCTAAACTTCACCTTTCTTAGCATGTCAAAAGCCGCGTTTCGCATGACGGTGTAAACCCACGTGGTTGCAGCCCCTTTATTCGGGCTATACAGGTGGGCTTTTTGCCATATGCTACTCATGGTTTCCTGAACCAGTTCTTTCGCCAGCGTTTCGTTTCCCAGCTTTCTAATACCAAAACGGGAAATCTTGGGAGAAAAATAGTGGAACAGGATGGTAAATGCCGGCTTGCTCTGCTGAGTAGCAACAAGCGTCAGGCATTGTGAAAGGTCTTCTGGCAACAGGGCTTGCGCTTTGATAGCACTCTCCTTATGTAAGCTCGCTGCATTAACACTCTGCTTCATGCTCTTCACCTTGATCAAGTTCGTATCGTTGTCCTTCCAGTGTTTATACGAACTTAATCTGTATTTGGATCACAAAGATCATGATTATCGTCAATAATAGCATCCAAAAATGACACAACTAATTGAAAATCATCAAATTTTAAAAGTGTTTCTCGTGCAGAATCAGGAACAGGAAGAAGCTCTATAAGCCGCGCACACACCCACTCAATATTGTCAAAATAGGTATCACTGTACAGATCTGATATCTGAGGATGTACCTTAAACAGCTTACGCAACACTGTGGCGTATTTCCCTGTATCCACTTTTCTATTAAGCATAGTCCAGTATGAAATACAGTGCGCAACGGCTGTCCATTCCCCAAGTGAATTCTTTCCACCATCGGTCAATGAAACCAGCGCGACGGCTTCTACGTTGAGCAACAAAAACTGCTCTTCTGTCAGGTCAAAGTTGACAACACGGGCATAAGTACCCCACTGATAAGGGGGAGGCAAACCATCAACATCGAACGCAATGACAAAGTTCTTTTCTTGTTTAAGAGCTTGGGTTATCAGGTCTATATAACTTGTCTCAATGACTCTAATTCTCTGCCGTCCACCAGGCAGTATCACTACAGGCAGTGGGAGCATCCGTTCTCTGCCTGTTAGTGTTAAAGCAGTACCGTATGTGTGAGATGATCTGGCCATAGGCATATATGCCACTTTTTATTTGAGTATGAAAACCCGAAATTTTGTAGACTCGTGCCTGCAAAACTTCGGGTCGAGTTTGGATGGTTATTTTGGGAGAATTACGCTATCAATTACGTGGATAACACCATTACTGGCTATAACATCTGTAGCCAATACTTTTGCGTTATCTACCATCACATTGCCATCATTTTTCGAAATCATGAAGGACTGACCATTTACCGTTGAAGAGCTATCAACCTTCATTACGTCTGCGGCCATCACTTTGCCTGGCACTACGTGATAGGTAAGAATGGCAACGAGTTGGTCTTTATTCTCAGGCTTTAGCAGAGTCTCAACCGTGCCTGCAGGTAACTTGGCGAAGGCGTCGTCTGTTGGCGCAAATACAGTGAACGGCCCTTCTCCCTTCAGAGTATCAACCAGATCAGCAGCCTGCACAGCGGCGACTAAGGTGTTGAATGATCCGTTCTCAACGGCAACATCAACGATGTCTTTCTTCATTGAATAATGTTCTGTATTTGAACATGCGACGATGCCAATACTGGCTGCTAAAACTAGGGTGGCTTTGATTAGTTTTTGAAACATAATGATTCTCTCTCTTTTAACTTCCTTTGTAAGGTTCAGTTACCATTACGAGTTGAAGTTAAAAAAAGATCACCGGAAGCTACAAATAGCGGAAACTGATTTTAGTTAAGCGGGTTTAGTTGGTGAGTTGTTTAGTTAGCCGTGTTTAATCCATTAATTAGCGCTATTTTAAAGTGTCAAAACAAGGAAAACCCCAGCATTTTTGCAGGGGTTTTGAATGTGTCGGTGAGCGCTAAATATCTATGGGCTCATCCTTATCTAATAACTGTTGCGCATTTTCCAGGCTAGGTAGAGATGTGTCCACAGATATTGAGGTCATTGCATTCAGCCCCATCTCAAGGGCTTGCAAGTTACCAGACTCCATCGCGCTATCAATAACATCGAATGTTTTGCCCGTTTGGGCCTTTTTTAAGTCAAAAGAATTATCAAGTTGCTTTATGATGACTTCTTTTTGAGCGTGTATCATCTCGATGTTTTCTTTAGTTCTATTGTCCGAGTCGTTACGCCTGGTTTTTTCCATTTCCCTGACTTTATCGAAGTCTTTTTTTGAATCGTACATACCCTTAACGGAAGCGGCGAACCCATCCAATGCGCTAAAGCCTATATCCGGTTTTTTCATGTTGTTTAACCTCCACTAAAATGAAGCATCTAAAACTATTAGATGCAACGAAAGCGCTATCAAGCTAATGCTAAACCAGCTAAAGCCAGTACACCGAACCATAACCAAGCCACAATTTTAAATAGCTTAATTCTGGTTTTATAAGCCACCCAAAAAGGTGGAAAAGTGAACAAAAAGAGACCAGAAAATAGCAAAAATGGTGTTTCTTGAAGATTATTTAGAAGGCCATACCCAACCGCAATTAATGAGATGAAAGTTAACATCAAAGCGGACTTAAACGACATATCACTTAAACTAAAATCCGCTTGTGCCGGTTTAGCTTTCGACTTCTTTTTTGACTTAGCGGTTTTGTACTCAGGGTGTGTATCAAGCAGCCAAAAGAAAGAAGAGCTATTTACGCCTGGTTCAATTTCTGACAGGTAATTAACGCCAGAAGGACGAACTACCTGTTTACCCTTGGCTAAGTTTTCCCCTAGCTGCTGAGACGCATCTTCGTCTGTCGCGTTGGCATGGTTAATGATTCGTATCGATTCGACCATCGGGTTTTGATTACTGTCAAACAGAGTCACCTCTAATAGCCGTTTTACGGCTTTGATAAACAGTATCAGTTGATACTTAAGTACGTTAACCACCTGAACATTATCCGGGTCATATTCCAGTACTGCCGCCAAAGTATCCGATACTTTTATCAGCCGCTCTCTTAAAGAAAGCAATGTCTGAGAGAACAATTCTACATGCTTATTCATTGACTCAGCCACTTCAATTGCGGCGTCAATTTGAGCCACTATCTCTCTTACCTGATTTCTGTATTCATTCGCTTCGGTCAATTTCTTTTCTGCATGTGACGCGTACTTAAATGCGCCAACCACTAATACAGGCGCTAACGCAATACCGCCCAATACCATGGCTCCACCAGCCACCCCCGCACCACCTGCACTTAACGCACCACCACCAAACCAAGCCATGGTAGCATTACTCGCGGCCGCACCTGAAAGCGTTGAAATGGCTGTACCTGTAGAGGCGGATCCCAGAGCCGATACCGCACTCATAGAGCCTAACGATAAAGCCGCTCCAGCGGTTGTGCCTTTCGCGCCTTCAGAGGCGATATCTGAAATGCTTAGTGACTGCGCTTTTAATCTTGGTAATGATTTTTTTGTAAAACTACCAATACTGTCTTTGGCTACTGTGGTTTCTGTTCTGTTGATCTTTTGGCATTTCTCTAATACTGCAATAGCGTTAGAAATTGTGGACGTTGCACAGTCCACTTTTAAATCAAACAGTGCATCAACGTAATCTTGTGATTGTTTATTTGCCTCTTCAAGGTTACGAGTTCCTCTGCGGTGCTGTCGCTTAGCCCTTGATACTATATCTTCCGCTTTACTGGATTTTCGATATGACCCAACCACTGGGATAGAATCTAATAAACTCATTTCTCCTCCATCACTTTCGCAATAAGGTTAGATCCCATCTGTTTAATAAATAGAGATTCTTCACACCAATCTATTAGCTCATCAAACAAAGAGTCAGAGTAATTCGTAAAAGTTTTCATCATCCCTTTTAATATATCCAACTCTTTGTCATCAATAGCACCATCCGCCTTAGCAAGGGCGTAACTATCTCGCAAAAGATTAATGGTAAAGCTGGCATCTGAGTTTGACTTTATTTCTTGATACAGGCTGGCAAGGTCAACCTCTCCATTTAACATGTGGTTTTCGAGGTCCTCTACAAAATCTTTCGTTAAACCTAATGCATTCGCACTATTTACTATAAAGTCCCTTTCTTCTTGCTCCACTTTTCCATCAGCTTTCAGAACAGCAACCATAAATTTGAAGTAAATATCTATCTCTGACATAAATCTATCCATTCCCATTTTAATACGGACTAATTAATAACTAACTTATATAATTCAATATCTTAAGAACAAAATATATAATCAACATTCAACCATTGAGTTTCGTTTTATTCTTGCTTCGCTTTTTTTTGTAATACTCCAAACATCGTCACCAAAGCCACGCAACCAACGAGTTAACGCAAGTGAATCAACGACGGTTGCAGTTACCCTATAATGATCCCCCTCATCTGATACGCTCTGATCAGTCGAAAGAGGGGTTTCCAAAAGGTGATAACCTTGTTTTTTACCAATACAAAAACTCACCCGGCATAAATCGCCTTCACCAAATCCAAAGCGGCCATCTGCATCGTATTTTGCCAAGTCAAAGTCTTGTGGTCGTTCAAATGAAAATGTCGACAATATCGCTTTGTGAACTCGGTGAATCGCTATCGTTCTTTCGTTTGAATAACCTTCAAAGCGGCAAACCAGGTATAAGCGGCTGCCCTGTTGAGCAATGCCTAACGGCATTATCGAGGCTTTCTTTTTCTGGTCTTTGCTATTGGTGTACTCGATTGTTAGCAATCGGTCTTCAAACACCCCTTGAGTGATAACCTTAAAAATATCCATATCCATTGCAGGAGAAAGCAAAGGTTGGGTTTCGCTTACCACGCGCACTTTTTTTAACCAATCTTTTTCTCTTTGGTGAGGACTTATGTGGTTTAGGTTATATCCCGCTTCCTGAAAGAACCCATCCAGTGATGCCATAACGTTTGCTGGCAATAAATTAGACAAGTATTGTTGAGACAAACTTAATAATAAGGATTCGTGTGCAGACAATGCTGGCAGTGAAAAAACGGCATTGGCGTGTTTCAGCTTATATCCGTAAGGTTTACTCTGGTCATTTCGCTCTATATTGAACTGCTCAGATAACGTTTCCATGATTCGTTGCAAAGTACGTATATCTCGTTCAAGCCCTATTTCGTTTAGCTGCCCTTGAAGTTCTTTTACGGTTATATATCTCGACTTTGGAATACGCTTGAGGATCTCAAAAGCCAAATTAAGCGACTCATTAAGCGATGACTTTTTTTTCATTATTAGCTCAAAAATTTATATACGCCTTTAGTTTAAGTGCGCACAGTATCATTACACAATGCGTACATAACGTGATCTGCACCTAAAAATATACAGTGGTAACGTGAACATTTTTATGAATTTTACGATCTGGCATGATGATACTGAGCTCATGCGACAATATATGTCGCAGATGGTTTATTTAATGAAACGTCTCAATTTGACGCAGCCACCTTTAACCTGATTACAAAAATAAATAATGAAAAACGTAATGAGGATAATTATGAAAAAATCATTAATAGCGCTATCTATTTCTTCAATATTGGTTGGTTGCGGTGGTGGCAGTTCCAGTTCAGAAAACTCAACACCATCCAAAACAGCGATAACGAAAATGTCTTCAGTTGCTGCAGGCTTCCAAACATTTCAACCTCGTAACCATAGTGTTGGGTCGACTTCTTTTCGTATGAGCAGAGCATATTCAGGTACAACACAAATTGATGATGGTGAAAGTGATTATGTGTACCAAAACCCTGAAACCGGAGAGCAGGCTTCAATTATATTTGAGGGGGAAGGCGAAACTGGCGACGCCGTTGCTCTACCTGCTCCAGAAGTTGTAATGGTCGTTGATTTAAACGAAAACTTCTCAGCAATTCAATTTACCGATGTAACCATCCACTACGGTGGCGAAGAACTGACAGGCAATTACACACTAATTCAAGATAAAGCGACAGGAAGTCTTTATCCATTAATCGAAGATGGCCAGCCAATATTGGTGACGACAGAAGCAGAGCATGAAACCTGGGTAACGTCCGCTCGCTTTTCATACGCAGCGGATACCAATGGCATCTACTTTCGTCACGGAGAAAATAAAGGACTACATTCAGCAAAACTTATTGGTGACGCATTTGTCATCGAAACCCTTTTCGACGACTACGTTCGTAATAATTGGGTATTGCCAAATGGCGATGTTGTAAGTGTGCCCTGGTCACAAGACACTATTAACTGGATAGATAGAGCCTCAGCAGAAAAATACAGTGTTAGTTATGATTTTACTAACCGAACAAATCCATTTATCTATAACGAGACGCTCTATATCGTTGATACCAACGCTAACGAAATGCTGGCTTTATCGATAAACGAAACCAAGGATGCGATCGTCGAAACAAGTTCTGGCTGGACAACCAATGGTTATCGCACCGACATCAATAACAATACGGTACGCAGAGGAAAGTATGAGATGCAACCTGACTGTTCTGTATATAAATTTGACCCAGTAGAACAAGAGATCACTCAAGTTAATGCTGCTGTTGCTTATACGCATAGTTTCGCGCCTATGGCAGGACAGAACTCGCTCTATTGCTTGCATGCCAGTGGAGATGATTTGAACACCAACTCGACCCCCACATTTGAGCGTTTCGATATCATAGCTGCTGAACTGGGCCAACCTGCCGTCGACTCAGTCATCGCTTCAATTGGTAACGGGTTAAATGCCAATGAACGAATGGCGGTTATTAATGATAGTGAGGTAATGTTTTACGAGTATCCAAATTCGGCCATTGGTTTTGACGAATACTATGTAAACTTTGACACCGGGCTAACAACAAAAAAAGAAGTGACACAGGCCACTGTCATTAAGATGCAGACAGTAGCAGAGCAAGACGAAGATTAACGAAAGTAATTAGTCACCCTCGTTCACATAACACGAATATAAAGGGTCCGCATTTGGATAATGCCGTTCACTTAAGA
>DDQN01000050.1 GCA_002342685.1 Vibrio sp. UBA2441 | reverse complement strand
AATTTAAATTACAGGCTCATTCTTGATTAAAAAAACACATATCGGTATTTTATGATAAAAGGTTAGACCAGTTTCTGATATCCTTGCACCGCATTGATACCTTCTCTGAATATTGGCTTAGGCTTCAATACAACTGTATCTTGAATATACTTGAGGCGATAAATCAAATGTCTTCTGAACGAATCATTCCCCGTTCACTACTAAAACTTCCTCTTTCTATTTTTGTTAAGAGTAGAGTCATCCCTTCGAAACCTATCGAAGATTTACAAATAGATATTAATAAACCGATTGTTTATGCATTACCATTCCGTTCAAATGTTGATTTATTCACATTGAGACGAAAAGCATTTGAGCTCGGCCTGCCTGATCCGCTCTCTCCACTAGAAATTAACGGAAAAAAACTGGGCCGTTACGTTTATATCGTATCCCGACCAACGATATTCCAAAATGATAAGCATGTACCTGGTGCATCTATTTCTCTTTTTAGTGAGTTACTATCCATGCACGATGAAGATTCATCATTGGATATTCAGATCATTCCTACGACAGTAATGTGGGGACGAAAACCAGGCAAGGAAGAAAACTCCAAACCATATCTTCAAGCCATGAATGGCCCACAAAAGCTCGCTGCACTCCTGATTTCTGGCCGGGATTGTTTAGTACGTTTTAGCCCCGTAGTCTCTTTACGCTATATGGCAGACTCTCACGGAACTGATGAATCAATTGCCCACAAATTAGCAAGAGTCGCTCGAATTCATTTCTCTCGCCAAAAATTGGCGGCATCCGGTCCTAACCTACCAGTTAGAGAACAACTATTCGACCGACTTCTGAATTCCGAGATCATAAAAAATGCCATCGCTGACGAGGCAGAAAATAAAAAAATCAGTCTAGAAAAAGCGCAAAAAGAAGCCCATTCCATTGTTGATGAAATTGCAGCAAACTTCTCTTATTCGTTAGTTAAGAAAAGCCACCGTATTCTGGGCTGGCTTTGGAACAAGTTGTATCAAGGGCTAAACATTAATAATGCCGCTACAGTAAGACGACTTGCGCAAGATGGTCATGAAATCGTTTATGTTCCTTGTCATCGTAGTCACATGGATTACCTCTTGCTGTCTTATGTTCTTTACAATGAAGGTATGGTTCCTCCTCATATTGCCGCTGGGATCAACCTGAACTTTTTCCCCGCCGGCTTTATCTTCAGGCGAGGAGGCGCATTCTTTATCCGCCGTAGTTTCAAGGGTAACAGACTGTACTCAACAATATTCAGAGAATATTTGGCAGAACTATTTTCTAAAGGATACTCAGTCGAGTACTTTAGTGAAGGCGGACGCTCTCGTACTGGCCGCCTATTACAGGCAAAAACAGGCATGCTGGCAATGACAATTCAGGCCATGCTAAGAGGGCTTGATAGGCCTGTCACTCTAGTACCTGTTTATATTGGTTATGAGCACGTAATGGAAGTGTCTACATACGCAAAAGAATTACGTGGAAAACGCAAAGAGAAAGAAAACGCAGGTCAGGTACTTAAAACCATTCGCAAGCTACGCAACTTTGGCCAAGGTTATGTTAACTTCGGTGAGCCGATACCTCTCAATCAGTATTTGAATGATCAAGTACCAGAGTGGACGAAAGAAATCGATCCAATGAATGCAGTCAAGCCCAAATGGATGATGCCTGTCGTCAATCAACTAGCCGAAAAAATGATGACGCATATCAACGATGCGGCGGCCACCAATGCATTAACCTTATGCGCAACAGCCTTGCTGGCATCAAAACAACGTGCTCTAGCAAAAGATACGCTAATTGCACAAATCGATTTATATTTGTCGTTACTGCGCAATGTCCCATACTCTGAAACCTCAACAGTCCCAGATAAAAGTGCAGAAGCGCTCGTTAATCATGCACAGTCATTAGATAAATTTGTTATCGAATCGGACAGTATGGGCGACATTGTCTCGCTGGATCGTCATCAGTCAATTCTGATGACTTATTACCGAAACAATATCATTCACTTATTAGCTCTTCCTTCTTTAATTGCGCAATTAGTAGTGCAATATGAAAGCTTGCCGATAACGAAGATTAAAGAATCCGTAGAACAGCTTTACCCTTTCCTAAAGAAAGAGTTATTTTTGCGTTATAACCAAGGCGACATCGCTGATGTAGTTGATGCAACGATTCAAGAACTTCTAAGACAAGAGTTAGTCCAAATAAAAGACGATAATATATCTCTTAATCAACCCAAAATTCAGCTTTTGATCTTGCTAGCCCGAACCATTGCCGAAACACTTCAGCGCTATGCTATAGCAATAAACATTTTGGGAAGTAACCCTGAGCTAGACAAAGGGCAACTAGAGCAAAAGAGTCAAGAAGTTGCTCAACGCTTAGGGAGACTACATGGTATTAACGCCCCTGAGTTCTTTGATAAAGGCGTGTTTAGCTTTCTGTTTAACACACTTAAAGAAGAAGAATATATTGATAGTGACGGGAACTGCTCTGTAGAAAAAACACAAGTGTTAGCGGATATGCTGTCTGACCTTATCTCTACTGAAGTGAAGCTAACCATTCAGGAAAGTCTTTACCAGGAAGAGTAGTAGGCTTTAACTCTAGACAAGGTCAGTATTCGATATACACAAAACTAAAAAAAGGCTCTGTAGTACAGGGCCTTCAATTTAGATAAACCTACATTGCATCAAAAAACAGAGCCAGCGCCATAACCATGCCAACATTATTGTTGTTCAGAAATGCTTTAAAGCAGCTATCCCTTTCTCTTTTTCTAATCAAATATTGTTGATAGACGAATAAAGCCGCCGAAATAAGTAATCCCCAATAAAAAACTTGCCCAAAACCTAACCATCCACCCAGAGCAATAAATAGAACCAGTGTTAGCAATTGAAGAATACCAATGATCAATTTATCAAAACGTCCAAAAAGAATCGCTGTTGACTTCAAACCCACGATAACATCGTCATCTCTATCAACCATGGCATATTGCGTGTCATAAGCCACGGTCCACAACGCATTAATGAGAAACAGAAGCCATACCTGAGGCGGAAGCTCATTCGCCTGAGCCGCCCAAGCCATAGGTATAGCCCAACTAAATGCCAAACCTAGAAAAAGCTGTGGCAAATGAGTAAAGCGTTTCATAAATGGATAGATAAAGGCGAGTACAATACCAATAAACGATAGTTTTATCGTCAATGGGTTCATTGTGAGAACAAGCAAGAATGAAACCATCGCCAGAATAACAAACAGAATAATTGCTTCTACAGCCGTAACCTGGCCTGATGGTAAAGGACGAAATTTAGTTCGTTTTACATGACCATCAAAATCCCGGTCAGCAAAGTCATTAATAACACATCCTGCAGAACGCATTAAAACGACGCCAACGATAAACACAACGAGTACACTCAAGTCAGGCACACCGTTAGCGGCGATCACTAATGACCATAATGTTGGCCATAACAACAGCAAAGAACCGATTGGCTTATTTAACCTCATTAACAGCCAATACGATTTCGCTTTAGCGATACTCATCTAACTCTTCTCCTTTGAATAGACGGGTGCGTTAGGCAAAAATAATTCCGCAACTAACATTGGTTTATCATTCATCCATAATCTGGATCGTCGAGCAATCAATTTACCGCTCGGTGTATTAGCCCAGCCAATTTCCAGCGCATCTCGATGAACATTTTCCGCGCTAAATACGGTGAGTCCCAAAGGAATCTCTCCCTGTTCTGCTAAATCATAAGGCTGTTCTTGCATTGACATTGCGGGAATTAAAGTTCTTCCTACTACCCACGCTTGTGTGTCTCCATACAGCATCACCTCTCTCAGTAGGCATGCACTATCAGACAACAGACTTTTCTCTTGATAAGAGATAGTATCAGGTGAAACCATGCTATTATTTATCAAGTTAACCGAAAGTGTTCCACACTTTTCAGCAAGACGGCGTGACAAAGAACCCTTTTCAAGAAGCCAATGTAAAGAAACTTCATCAGTGACTTCAAACTGATCGACGTCTTGCCAATCAACATGTTTGAGAGCAGTAATGTACAGCGAAATCAGCTCATTCATAGTTGTTTTATTAATTAATGCTTGATGTTTTGGTTAAAGAAGCCGCAAAATACGTTTAGGCCTAAGTTCCCTATTGTAACAGAACAAGGCGATTCGAAAATCGGAATAAAAATAAAGAATCATATATATGCTGACACGTTATCTCGCTCTATTCATTTTTATCTTTTCTAATACTTTTTCAGTGGCTAGTCTGGCAGAAGAGGAAAAGGCAGAAGGACCAACCTTCGCTTATTACACTTTAGAACCAGATATGACAACCAATATTCACACTAAAGGAAAAACGTTAAGTTACCTTCAAGTGAGAATTGACTTAATGGTTGCCGATAGTAGTTATATAGCCGACCTTGAACAACATGACCCTCTGATTAGAGATGCTATTGTTGAAATTATTGGCCAACAATCCGTTGATCAGGTTAAATCTCTTTCCGGTAGAGAGGAGCTACGCAAACATCTGCTCGATGAGCTAAATAGCTTACTCATAACTGAAACAGGAAGAACCTTATTAACTGATTTGTTGTTCACAAAATATTTATATCAATAAAATCATTCTTCCATAATATTCAGCTAAAAGTCATCACACTTTTTGGCTGTCTAACCACGCCAATGCCAGTCCAGAAATCAAACCTGCTAAATGGGCAGTATTGGCGATCGCCATGTATGGCTGAACATAACCTAAAACAAGCCAAACTAGCATAAAAACAACAATAGGTTTAGGTAATGACAAACCTTTATTAGGCGCTAAAGACCCCAGTAACCAGATATAACCCAACAACGCATATACCACACCAGATAGACCACCAAAGTTGGCATCTTCTACCCAAAACTGCCCCGCACCAGATAACGCTGCTGAAATAATAAATATCTGAAGTAATTTAACGCTACCAAGCCGTTTTTCAATATCACCACCTAACTGCCACCACCAAAGAAGGTTAAAGGCAATATGTATAATAGAAAAATGAAGAAATGAATGAGAAACCCAACGCCACAATTGCCATTGCTGATCTTCATAAGCAGGAAAATGCAATGAACCAAAAATCAACTGCGCCAGCCCTATCTGCTGCAAACCAAAAAGTAATGCACACAGAGCCATAACAGACAATGTTATTGGCCCTGCTTTGGCTTTTATCATCGCAAGCATACTCGGTGTATGGTAAGAAAACGTCTGCGTTCGACTGTCTGCCATTTCCCAAGATGCAGCCTGATACTTAGCATCATTGGGATTAGCTAAAAAGTGTTTTAGCTCAGCTTCGGCTTCAATTTGATGCTGATTGTTGCTTAACCACAATGCAAATTGCCCCCCCCCTTCAGGCATCATATCTATGCCAATATTTCGAGAGGCCATGTAATCAATGAATGCTTGAGCGACCCTAGGGTTGTCAAGAACCGTTAGTTTTATCATTTACCCTCTCGTAATAGGAAGGCCAGCGGTATGCCAGGCAGAAAAACCACCATCGACGCTATAAACTTCTTCATAGCCCTGATTTACCAAATATTGCGCCGCACCCTGACTACTTACTCCGTGATAACACATTACCAATATAAGTTGGTCAAAATCTACGTCATTCATAAATTGAACAATAGTATCATTCGTTAAATGTTTCGCGGTTTCTGCACGGGAAGCCGTAAATGAGCCTAAGTCCCGTATATCCAACAAAACAGCATTTTGCTCAGTAATGAGCTTCATTGCACCACTCGCATCAATCTGCTTAAAGCTACTCATTCCGTCACTCCTTATTATCTAACTTATCCATTAAACTTAATCCAACATCCAAAGATTAACATTTTTATTTATCCACCAATTGATCAATAAATCATCATCTGTGGATAAATTTGTGGATTACGTTGATAAAGTGTTCAGCTTGATCACGATCCACAATATATAGTGATGATCCTCATTAATCTGTGAGTATGTTCTAGTTTATCCCCAAAGTGAAATCAACTCATATCGCTTTCTATTCGCTGCTTTCCAACAGCTCATCTAATATTCTTTCACAGACTTATTCACAGGACTTTTCAGATTTGATCATACAACTGGATCATATAATTAGATCAGATATAAAAAAACCGAGATCAAGAGATCTCGGTTTTTTAAAATTCAAAGTAGTCGATCGTTAATTTAAAACTCACCAACCGCAAGTTTCAACTTTTTCATCGCATTTTTCTCTAACTGACGAATTCGTTCTGCAGAAACGCTATAGGTTTCAGCCAATTCCTGAAGAGTAGACTTCTTATCATCAAGCCAGCGGGAACGTACAATATGCTGACTACGTTCATCTAAAGTAGAAAGTGCATGCGTTAATCGAGTATTGGTGTGTTGTTCCCAATTATCGGCTTCGACATTATCAGCCACATCTGAGTGCTTATCTTCTAAATAAAGAACGGGAGCAGAGTAGCTTGCACTTGAGTCATCATCTTCCGTTGGCATTTCAAATGTTGGATCTTGCGCCGCAAGGCGAGATTCCATTTCACGAACTTCAGAAGGCTCAACACCTAATTCACGTGCAACTGTTTCTACTTCACCATTATTAAACCAGCCCAAACGCTTCTTAGACTTACGTAGATTGAAGAATAATTTACGTTGCGCTTTGGTTGTCGCAATTTTAACAATGCGCCAGTTACGGAGTACATACTCATGAATCTCTGCCTTAATCCAGTGGACCGCAAAAGAGACTAATCGCACACCGACTTCAGGGTTAAAACGCTTAACCGCTTTCATCAGTCCAATATTGCCTTCCTGAACCAAATCGGCCATTGGTAACCCATAACCAGAGTAACCACGGGCAACATGAACAACAAACCGAAGATGAGAAAGAATTAATCCTTTCGCTGCATCGATTTCACCTTTGTAATGTAATCGTTCGGCTAATCCACGCTCCTCTTCAACAGTCAGCATTGGATAGCTGTTTACTGAACGGATATAGCTATCTAAGCTATCTTGTGTAACTAAAGCCATTTGATACTTTTGGTTTGCCATTCAATTCCTCATTAAGCGCATTACGAGCAATATTTTTCTCTAAACTCATCAATATTGAACCTAATCAAAGAAAGATTCAATAAGGGGAAGCTAATTATCCATAGTTATTCCCTCTATACAAGAGGAAAGAGTGGAATATTAACCTATTTCACTCACCGTTTATGACAGAGCTTTGTTAAACAGGTTCAATTTCTCTTAAATGTTTACGGGCAGAAAGCTTAGCCGCAGTAAAACCGAGAAAGACACCCAACATAAGCAATAACAGTGACTCATCCCAATTTAACCCCAACAATCGAAACTGGCTATCGTACAATATAGCAAGATCTTCAACCGCTCCGTTAACCATTACTGTAATTATGGCGGTTAAAATCCACGCACCTATTGCGCCAATAGAACCAAACCACATTCCTGAATATAAATACGGTCGAAGAATAAAACTATCTGTTGCGCCAATGAGCTTCATCACTTGAATTTCTTCTTTGTGCGCCAGCACTGTAAACCTAAGTGTATTACCTACGATAAGAAATACAGCCACCAGCATCAATATAGCTAATGTTACAGCTATCGTGACTGCCAAATTTTGTATTGCATTCAGCCGAACCTGCCAGTCTTCATCTAATCGAACATCAGAGATAATTTCTATCTCCTGAGCTAATTTAGCTACCTCTTTTATTGCACTGGTACTGCTATCTTCAGGTTGAATGATAAGAACCGCAGGTAAGGCATAATCACTAAGCATCGAGATAGCTTGCTCAAAACCAGAATACTCACTTAAATCATTCAACCCTTGTTGAGAAGAAATATATTTAACGTTGGCCACGTTGTCCCAACTCTCAACTTCGTCTTTGAGTACCATGATCCTTGCTTCAGGAACACCTTCGTCCAAGTAAACACTTACCTTTGAGGGGGAGGTTACCCCTTGAGCAACTTTGGCAATATTCTTTCCAACTAGGTATCCACTCGCAGGGAGTGCTAATGCCATGGCAATAACCGCCAATGTCAGAATATTTCCCAGAGGCCTATGCCAAAGGTTTAAAAAGGATATTCTGGCCTGTTTAATATGAATTTTGAAAAAACCATCGTGCTCTATTGCTGACTTAGCACGCTTATTACTGACCATAGCTCGCAACCTCACTTAAAAAACCCTGGTTCAGTTCAAATCGACGGTATTGAGGACGAGTATTAACTAAATTCACATCATGCGTGGCAATAATGATCGATACACCAGCCCGGTTAAACTCTTCAAACAGCTGCATCGTATGGTTAGATAATTCGGAGTCCAAATTGCCTGTTGGCTCATCAGCTAATACTAGCGCAGGTCTATTTACCACCGCGCGAGCAATACCAACTCGCTGTTGCTCACCTCCAGAAATCTGACTAGGCAAGCACCTTGCTTTGTCGAGAAGTCCAATTTTATCCAAGGCTGCTGAAACTCGCCGT
Source organism: Vibrio sp. UBA2441 (assembly GCA_002342685.1). Lineage (GTDB taxonomy): Bacteria > Pseudomonadota > Gammaproteobacteria > Enterobacterales > Vibrionaceae > Vibrio. The sequence continues at coordinate 1,369 of DDQN01000050.1, read as the reverse complement.
TTTATGTCATTTTCTGTCGCAGACTCTATTCGCATAGGGAGAGCGACATTTTCAAATATGGATCGATCCATCAATAATCGATGGTCTTGGAAAACAATGCCAATATTTCGGCGTAAAAAGGGAATGTCCTTATTCGAAATTTGGGTGATTTCGTGGCCATTAAAGTAAATGGATCCATCCGATGGACGCTCCATCGCACAGATCAATTTCAGCAAGGTACTTTTTCCGGCACCAGAGTGCCCACCTAAAAAAATCATCTCTTTTTTTCTAAGGTGAAAATCTACTTTTTGCAGCGCCTGACGGCCTCCCCGGTACGCTTTACTTACTTGTTGAAATCTAATCACCCACTTTTCCTCAAACAGACGGCCTTATTTATCAATAGTTTTCGCGAACTTATTCTTCCCGGCTAAACAAAGCCTCAATAAAGTCATTGGCTTTGAATGGACGCAAATCATCAATGCCTTCACCAACACCGATATAACGAATTGGGATCTTAAACTGATCTGCTATGGCAAATATAACACCACCTTTTGCTGTGCCATCTAATTTCGTCAACGTAATACCCGTCACTGGCGCGACATCACTAAACAACTTCGCCTGACTTATCGCGTTCTGGCCTGTACCCGCATCGAGTGTCAACATTATTTCGTGGGGAGCAGAATCATCAATTTTTTTCATAACCCTGACGATCTTGCGCAGCTCTTCCATCAAGTTACTCTTGTTCTGCAAACGTCCGGCGGTATCTGCAATTACAACATCCACATTACGTGCTTTTGCCGCTTCAATCGCATCATAAATAACAGAGGCGCTATCTGCACCTGTATGTTGAGCAATAACAGGAACATCATTTCGCTCTCCCCACACCTGCAATTGCTCTACAGCTGCGGCTCGGAAGGTATCTCCTGCGGCCAGCATGACTGACTGACCCTGTGCCTGAAACTGCTTAGCTAACTTACCTATAGTGGTTGTCTTCCCTACACCATTAACACCAACCATCAAAATAACATAAGGCGTATTAGCTTTTTCTATGCTCAGTGGTTTCTCAACATGCGAAAGGATTTCACTCATTTCTTCTTTAAGCAGCCCATAAAGTGCCTCGCCATCTTTAAGCGCTTTGCGAGAGGCATTTTCGGTCAGGTTATTGATGATTTTTAAAGTAGTATCCATTCCCACATCAGCGATCAGAAGTTGCTCTTCTAGTTCCTCAAACAGGTCATCATCAATTTTTTTACCTTTAAACAGGCCAAAAAAACCAGCGCCGATGTTTTGTTTAGTACGAGACAAGCTGCGTTTTAAGCGAGCGAAAAAACCTTCCGTCGGTTTTTCCTGCTCTTTAACTGACTCTTCTAACTCTTCTGACTCTTCTGAC
>DDQN01000079.1:37993-128142 GCA_002342685.1 Vibrio sp. UBA2441 | reverse complement strand
TATGTCGGAATTCCTGACGAACTGGTTAAAGCAGCTAAGCTCGATGGAGCCGGCTTTTTTACTATCTTTTTCAAGATAATGCTACCAGTATCTACCCCAATCATTATGGTAACCGTTATTTGGCAATTTACCTCTATCTGGAACGATTTCTTATTCGGCGTTGTGTATTCCGGTTCGGAAACCCAACCAATTACGGTTGCACTGAATAACTTAGTCAATACCAGTACCGGTATTAAAGAATATAACGTAGATATGGCCGCTGCCATCATTGCAGCTTTGCCAACACTGCTACTTTATGTAGTTGCAGGTAAATATTTTGTTCGTGGTTTAACCGCTGGATCAGTAAAAGGATAATAGAATAATGGCGACTCTCGATTTAAAACAGATCCGAAAGACATACCGAAACGCGGACGTTGAAACATTAAAGGGGATCGACATCAGCATCGATTCTGGTGAATTCCTTATCCTTGTCGGTCCGTCAGGCTGCGGAAAATCCACACTAATGAATACCATTGCTGGCCTTGAAGATATTAATTCTGGCGAAATCCTCATCGATGGTATCGACGTTGCTCAGGTAGAGCCAAAAGACCGTGATATCGCAATGGTATTTCAATCTTACGCACTCTATCCAAATATGACAGTAGAAGGCAATATTGCTTTTGGTTTAAAGATAAAAAAATTGCCTAAAGAAGAGATAGACGCAGAAGTTAAACGCGTAGCGGAATTACTGCAAATTGCTCCTCTTCTAAATCGCAAACCATCACAACTTTCCGGAGGGCAAAGACAGCGTGTTGCAATGGGACGAGCCTTGGCTCGCCGACCAAAGCTTTACCTGTTTGATGAACCTCTTTCTAACCTTGATGCCAAATTAAGGGTAGAAATGCGCCATCAAATTAAGCGCCTGCATCAGCAATTGAACACCACTATTGTTTATGTAACACATGATCAGATTGAAGCCATGACACTTGCCGATCGAATCGCGGTAATGAAAGACGGTGAATTGCAACAATTGGGGACACCAAAAGAGATCTACAATAAACCAAACAACATGTTTGTTGCTGGGTTTATGGGGTCTCCTTCAATGAACTTTATCCATACCGTTGTCGATCTGGACGATGAGCGCAACCCTGTCATCAAGGTCACAGGCAGTGAAAATGGGGAACATAATATCCGTTTACCACAATCTATGCGTGAGCAAGATGGCAAACAGATTGTGATTGGTATTCGTCCTGAACATATTACTGATAAGCTCAACGATGATTCTGGCGCATCTACATCACTAAACTTAAGACTAGAAGTATTGGAACCAACGGGGCCAGATACGATTGCCATGATTAAAGTTAACGAGCAAGATGTAGCGTGTCGACTGTCACCTGAGTTTGATGCACACCCTGGGGAGCTAGCTCATTTGCACTTTGACCTGTCAAAAGCGGTATTTTTTGACGCCGACAGTGAGCAACGCATCGATTTCTAATTAAAGATTCACAAAAAATAAAATAGGGAGGTATTGTACCTCCCTATTTTTGTCTCTTTATCATTACAGTATCGTTAACTGTTTTACTTTGAACATAGACTCAGAAAGCCATTCAACATCATACTCCCCTTTAATTCTTACTAACTCTTTATCAGAAAATGTCTGACTATTTCTCGATTTGAGTTTAATCGTCAGTTCCTGATCGCCATCAGAAAACACGAAAGTGTTGTTACTCAATTGCCTGATAATATGGCCTTCTAAAATCGCATCCTTTTCACTAAACCAGCTGTTATTTGATAACATCTCAGCAATCGACACGGTTTCTACCGGACCTGTATAACTAGTCGTTGCCTGAGCAGAGCTATGCTTTCGTCCCCTGTCATCATCGAATCCTTCACCATCATGAGCAACCGCTACCCCGACGCTTCCCATCACTAGAGCCGATGCTATAGTAGAAACCAATATCGCTCTTTTTTGTTTAGATTTTATATTACCTGCACGTGCTTTAATTCTTGAAACTGCTTTATTGATGTTCATAACTATTCCTCATTGGCTATCTGTAATTTACCAGTACAGTGTAACCAACGCGGCTGAATCAAAGCTGAGCACTTCATTCATATTACGTTCATAATCCAAACCTCAATAAAAGCTGATTGGAAGATAAAAATCAATCTCGAACTTTTCATCTTCTTCGATGAAATGATTTTTCTGATACTGAACATACGCAGGTGTTGTGTTCATTTTAAAACCAGAATCAGGGAGCCACTGCTCAAGTATTAAACTCAATTGTGGTAACAACTCCCCATACCTACCTTCAAGGTGAAAAACCGCATGTAAGCCTCCAGGAATAGTAAACTGATTGATAGCTCCCCGGTAAGCTAATGGTCGGTCTATACCGATGCAGGCAACATAGCGGCACTTATCCAGCGCTATCCAGGCAGGATTAGAGTGATGGAGGCCAAATTGCTGTGAAAAGTCACGCCCTTCGCTGCTTGCCCATGCTTTCAATAAATCCCATGCCGTCTTTATCGTTCTTCCATAGCCCTGATGACGTACGTAGGCGACAAACCTATCCGGCACTTCCATAATCTTTGCTTTGGGAATACTTTGATTAGAAAGCCTCGCATAACTCTGAGCAATTTCAGGATCCGATAAATACGGTTTATCTTCCGCTGACCGTTCATATCTACGCCACTCTCCGGGTGACATATTAAACGTACTCTTAAAGGCTCTTGAAAACGAAGAGACAGAATTAAAACCCGATTTATTCGCAATTCCAAGTACTGTGGAACTGGCATCAAACATTAGTTGGTTTGCCGCATACTCCATTCGGGTTCTTCTAATATAGTGATGAATAGACTCACCCACAATTTGTTTAAATATGCGATGAAAATGTTGCTCTGAATACGCCGCTCTTTTGGCTAGATCCCCTGCATGCAATTCTTTGCTTATGTCCTGATGTATATAATAAAGCACATCGTTAATTCTGGAAATCTGCTGTGAACGACTCATTCGTATACTCCCGGTATTTCACCGTTTCTGTCGGTGCATTACTTAGTTTCAATGCCCAAAGCAGAAGCCATCAGCTTAGGTTTAGCTAATTATGCTAAAATAGCATAAATAGACAATATAGAAAGCATAAATGGACATGTACCTGAGTGCTAAAACAAGTATGCTGATGGTCAAATAATCATTGGAGCATACTATGGAAATCGCAAAATCACTTCAGCAAATTCAATCATCCTATATCAGAGAAATCTTAGAGGCTGCGAGTGATGAAAGCGTAATATCTTTAGCTGGTGGCCTTCCTGATCCCAATACCTTTCCTATTGACTTAATGCAGCCAACACTGCAAAAACTGGCAGACATGCCAGACGTATTTCAGTATGGAAATACACAGGGATATGCACCGCTGATTTCTCATTTAACAGAAAGCTATCAGCTGCCTTCCAATCAAAAAATGATGGTATGCACCGGTTCACAACAAGGCCTGGATTTAATCGCCCGTGCCTTTATTGATCCCGGAGATAATATCGTCATGGAAGCACCGAGCTATCTTGGCGCTATGCAGGTTTTCGGTCTTAGTCAGGCCAATATACTTACCGTCTCTCAAGATGAGATGGGGCCGGATACACAAGCGTTAGAACAACTATTCCAAAGCTCAAACGTGAAACTCTTTTACGCTGTACCTGACTTTCATAACCCTACAGGCGTATGTTGGTCATTAGAAAAACGAAAGAAAGTGGCCCAACTATGTATTCAATATAATGTGGCGCTAGTGGAAGATGCACCATATAGAGAGCTTAGGTTTTCTGGATCTGAGCTACCGATGGTATCCAGTTTCTGCCCTGATCATTGCATCGTTTTGCGGTCTTTTTCAAAAATAGCATCACCAGGGCTACGGATAGGTATTGTGTCAGGAAAATCGGCTTATATAGAACCTATGATCAAAGTGAAACAGGGAGCCGACCTGCATTCCAGTGTACCAATGCAAGCTTTACTGTTGGGTCTGTTGCAAGAAGAGACCTTCTCCCAGCATTTAGATGCCATAAAAACATTATACCGGAGTCGCTATTTAGCTCTTGTAGAAGAGTTGAAAAAACAGCTGCCGGATAATTGTAAGGTGAATTCTGTCGACGGTGGCATGTTTTTGTGGGTAACACTACCGCCATGCGACACTTTCGATGTGGCGAAAACATCCCTTTCTCGTGGTGTAGCCGTCGTACCTAGTGAGGTGTTCTATCCATCAGGTATTGAGGGTGAATCGGCATTGCGGTTGAATTTTACCAATTCCACTACGGAAGAACTTGCTATAGCGGTTAAGGCGTTAACGCAGGTAATTAAAGCGATATAACATTGAATTAGCGTTTAAATACAAGCCACTTTAGTTTCCGTGGCTTGTATCTAAATAACTTTAGAAAGCAAAACTATGCTGCCTGATTACTTACTTTGAATTGCGTCATTAAACTGCGTAATTCCACTGCCAGATTAGCCAGCCTCTCACTAGAAAGTGCTGTTTGATACGACCCCTCAAGAACCTCTTTTCCAGACTCGTTAATGCCCACCATTTTTTGGTTGATCTCTTCTGCAACAATCGACTGTTGTTCACTAATGGTTGCAATTTCGGTGTTCATACAGCTGATCTCTTCTACGGATATATTGATATTTTGCAGAGACTCTCCTGTTAAGTTGGTTCGTTCGACACTTGTTTCAACCTGAGTACGGCTTTTTTCCATAACATTAACCGCATTTATAGCACCAGCTTGTAACTTGTCTATCAGTATCTGAATTTGCTGAGTTGCCTCTTGAGTTCTCAGGGCGAGCGAACGGACTTCATCGGCAACAACAGCAAAACCGCGACCTTGCTCTCCGGCCCTAGCCGCTTCAATAGCTGCATTAAGTGCAAGCAGGTTAGTTTGCTCTGCAATCTCGTTGATGACAGTAACAAAATTTCCGATATCGTTGCTATCTGATTTAAGTAAGTTAATTTGATCAGATGCATCCGACACTTGAGTGACCAGCGCTGTAACCTCGTGCTGATTATTCTCAACTAGATCAACACCTTGGTTCGCTTCCTGATTCGCATTCTTTGTCGCGTTTGCGGCGTTTACCGCTTGTCCCGCAACCTGTTGAATCGTAGTAGACATCTCTGTCATGGCAGAAACAACTTGGTCGGTAGTCGATTGCTGAAGATTGATCGCCTGATTGGTTTGTTCAGTGGCAGCAGCCATCTCTTCCGCCGAACTCGCTATATGGCCGGACGAAGCCAATACTTGCACAATCATTTTTTCCAGCTTTCGGGCCGTATCATCCAGTGTATTTAACAGTATACCAGTTTCGTCTTTATGATCAGTTTTTACAGAAATGCTGAGATCACCATCAGCCATACGGTTTGATGCATCCACCGCTTGCTGCAACGGGCCAACTAAACTACGAGTAAAGAAAAAACCCAGCGCAGCACCAGTAACCAGCGCTATACCACCTATCGAGACCATCCCAACAATCGCAGCATGCTCTTCCTTCTCAACCACAGACAATGTAGCTTCTGTCATACGCTCAACGTCTATCAAAAACTGCTCTAGTTGATGATTCAACTTTTGCTGCTGAGTTTCCATGCTGAACAGGCTATGTGTCGCTTCTTTCGTCTTACCTGATTCAATCAACTGCAATATAGATTGCACAGCCGCTTCATATTTTTTATGGCCCACTTCAATCTTTAACAGACTCTGCTGCAATTGCTTTTCTTGTTCTTCAATATCCGCTGAAACAGCATGCTGCAAAGCCTGTGCTAATAATTTCTGCGCCTCTCCAATTTCCGTATCAATTATCTCACTAATTTTCCTGAATTCTTGTTCCGCACGACGAGTCGAACCAGAAGAATCTACATCTTTTATTCCAGCATTTCTCAACGCTCGTTCAATTAATATCGTGGATTCCAGTTGTTTTGTCGTAATATCACTGGTCAGTTCAATAAGGGGCATATCTTCTTCTGTTATACCCTTAAACTCTTGCCCAATACGATCTAATTTTATATAACCGTATCCGGCAATACTAACCATTAATAATAGAAGAATGAGTATCAGACCCATCATCCGAGTTCCAATTTTTAAATTTCTTATAAATAACATTTTAAAGCCTCAATTATGCTCCATTGCGGAGCAATATAACTAGCAGTACCGACGAACAGCATAAAACACTATTTAAGCTATCTTTTTTATTGATTGTAGAAGTTTGCTTATATTTTATGCAGTTAGGCTTCATTATGGCAGATAAATATTCCATTACAAGGGCGACCGACATTGATATTCAAATTAATTAGCCTAATTTCGCATAACGGAACATTCTCCTAATTCAAGCCATTATTCGAATAAAGGATATAATCTTCAATAGAGAATTAAATATATAAACTCGTTACATAAAATAGAGCCACCTATAACAAAATAGCAACATGATAACTTATTACATTCGGTATTTGTTTATTAGTATTTTCTATATAAATCGTATATTTTCACTATTTGTTCCTTTTATGTTTGAAAAATATCCAAGCAATAACACGACAAAAATAGTCAATGTAGATAAAATAACCCTTAAAATAGCCACTACGAACGAATATGCAACATCATCACAGCTTCAATACCCCCATACTAGAGACTGATCGCTTTAATCTTCGTGCTCTTCAACTAACCGACCTAAAGGAATTTTCCAGATACCGCGCCATTGAATCTATTGCTCAATTTCAATCCTGGCAAAGCTATACTTATGACGATGCCCTTGCGCTTTTCAACCGCATGGATTATTCGTTGTTTGGTCAGCACGATCATTGGTTTCAACTGGCTATTACGGACAAAAGTGATGGAAAGATAATTGGAGATTTAGCCGTTCACTTTATTGATGAAGAAAAAGCAGAGGTGGGATTTACTATCTCCCCAGCTAACCAGCGTAAAGGCGTGGCTTATGAAGCTTTAAATACCTTATTGAGCTACCTTTTTAGCCATTGTAACAAGAGAAAAGTAATCGCATTTGTCGATATAAACAATAGAGCCTCTTTTCGATTGCTGGAGAAATCCGGATTTATCCGTGTTCGTCAGCTCAAGGCGCATGAGAGTAAACTTGGTCAATGGGGAGATGAATACGTTTACGTAAAACTCCCCCCTATTAATCCTTCATAACCTGGTTTAGTTATTCAACAGAGTCCTTAAAATCAAACCCTTGCTGTTTAAGCGTTTTTGCTACCGTAGGGAAATATACTTGGCTGTAAAACTGGCCTGTCGAAGCGGCGTAACTAGGCATTTCAGTCATACCTATATTATCCCACCAAACACGAAGATCTTTATCATACTGCTTCGCTCCAGTTGCCACAGCCTCTGCATCATACGTTTCGTACATGGCAAAGCTATCAATAGCAACACGAGGTTTTGCCGCCGAAGGAACTTGGGGATCAGCAACACCAATAGTGGTACCAACAAGCGGATAAGTATTCTTTGGAAGTCCTAAAAGCTCAACTAATGCAGCAGGATCACGACGAATACCGCCAATCGCTGTTGTGCCATAACCCAAAGCTTCTGATGCAGTTTGAATAGCATTAAGCATAATTCCCGCATCAACCGCCCCGACGACAATACCTTCAGCAGACTGAGAAATCACTAAGTCCTGACCATTATCTGCCATTACTGATGATGCTCGATGATAATCGACAACAATAGCAACAAATACATCAGCACTAGCCACTTGAGGCTGTCCACCCGCAATATCCGCAATCTTTTGAATTTTTGATTTATCCCGCACAACGACCAGAGAGATTTGTTGACCGTTAATAGATGTCGGTGCCTGGTGCGCTGCTTTTAAAATTTGCTTAAGATTTTCTTCGCTCACCTGCTCACCGGTAAAATTTCGGATAGAGCGACGAGATAGCATTTGTTCAATGGTCGGGTTCATTCTCTGTACCTTTCATATTTATAATCCAATGTATGGCAAGTATATTACCCAACTGGATAGCAAATACCAAATCAAATTTTTTATATATACGTTCTAATCGTTCTAAGGGTAATAGTTAGTTGTGATCACCCAGCTCTTGAAGTACAAAATCAATGAAGCTACGAACCTTGACCGACATATGTTTTCTACTTGGATAAACCATAAAAATACCCAACTCTGTTTTAGGGTATTCAGGGAAAAGTTCAACCAGCTTACCTGTTTCAAGTTCATCATCTATACAAAAGCTGGGTAAACGGAATATGCCTTGACCAGCAACGCCTAACGATAACGTCATTGACGAGTTATTGGTTAGTACATGACCCTCAACATGAACCTGAACAGGCTTTCCATCCAAACCGAAGTATTGCCAGACATTTGGCTGCCTTAGATTGCTGTAACACATTACCCGATGCCGATCCAACTCAAACGGTGTCGCCGGTGTACCATGCTTTTCCAGATATTCTGGAGATGCAAGAGTTAACGTTGTCGAACGCCTAATACGACGACTAATTAAGCTGGAGTCTTCTAATTGCACGGTTGCACGAATAACAACGTCAAACCCTTCTGAAACGAGATCAACTTTTCGATCATCTAAGTCTATTTCAAGAGTGATTTTGGGATACATTTGAGTGAATTTTGCCAAAACAGGTCGCAGGTTTGAAATTCCATATGACACAGGACAACTGACTCTCAGTATTCCTTTTGGATCTCCATGCTTGCCACTTATCGCATTTTCAACCTGTTCGGCATCTTCTATTATCTGCAAGCATTGTTGAAAATAGAGATCACCTTCTGGGGTTAGATTTAAAGTACGCGTAGTTCGATGTAACAAACGAGCGCCCAAGCGTTCTTCTAATTTACTAATTTCTTTGCTTATATAGGAGGTAGAATGCCCTGTATTTTCCGCCGCGCCAGTAAAACTACCCGCTTTAACCACTTCAGAAAAAATAACCATGCCATCGAGCAAATTTTTTGTCGCCATCGTAACCTCCGTCTATTTTCACTTAAGATTACAAGCCATTTGGAAATAATCAATCCACAATCATACTATTAATGATCAAATGAATTAAGTCTATAGTAACCACATCAACGAACCGACAGGATACCATCATGAAAGTACTCGCATTTGCAGCCACCAGTAGCCGAAACTCTATTAACAAACAACTCGCTAATTATGCTGCGAGTCAAATTGAAGGAGCTCAGGTTGAACTATTAGATATCAATGACTATGAAATGCCACTGTTTAGTGAAGACAGAGAAAAAGAACTCGGCCAGCCAGAATTAGCACATGCTTTTTTCAAAAAAATAGGTGAAGCAGATGCACTTGTAATCTCCTTTGCAGAACATAATGGTTCTTACACTGCTGCCTATAAAAATCTATTTGACTGGACCTCTCGGATAGACCAAAAAGTATTTCAAAACAAACCAGTTTTAATATTAGCTACATCTCCTGGCCCCGGTGGCGCTAGTACAGTTCTAGCGGCGGCTTCGGGTTCAGCACCTTATTTTGCAGCTCAGGTTAAAGGAGCGCTATCGATTCCGAGTTTCTATGATAACTTTGACTTAGAGAATGGCGAGCTGATCAACCGAGAACTTAATGACCAACTTTTAAGCGCGCTATCCCAACTTTAGCCGATTTAATTTCTGTCTACGTCAAAGCGGATCCTTAATTTAATGATCCGCTTTTGTTCATTAGACTTTCCCTTGTAAAGTTGAACCACTTCAAAATTTCATTATCCAGTCCTGTATAATGTTAAAAACAAAACAGCTATAAAACTGGTACCCCATGCCACTCAGAAATTAATGATTAGAACCTAATAAATTTAGTCCACGTGAAAGGCATTACGCTATGATTTATAGGGTAGGGTTTTTTATTCAGATGACTAGGAATGGTGAGCCGTGAAACTTCAAACAATCACGTCTATACCGCTAATTGCCTTGATATCAGCATTTTTAATGCTTGATCTGACCTTGCTGTCTCTAAATTTAACCCTTACTCATAAACTGGAAAAAGATGCGTTTATAATTAATGTCAGTGGACGCCAACGAATGCTTTCACAGATCATTGCTAAAAACCTTCTTATTAGTAGTGCAGAGCCTGACAATTCTTTCACCCGCGATGAACTGATTAGTTCTGCGCAATTATTCAGTCAAACACTACGATCCCTTCAATTCAGTGGCGATATTGTTTCTGCAGACGGACAAACTCTTTTTGTTGATTCGCTAAAGGACGGACCAAGTCAAAAAATGTTAAAAGAAACGTCTCATCTATGGGATAAAGTTAGTAAGGCTATATTAAATGGCGACCATCTATCTAAAGAAACAGCCAATACAATCAATCAATATGTGTTTGTTGACAATAAAATAATATTGAACATGATGAACCGTTTAACTGTCAGGGCAGAGTATATCTCCAACAATAATGCTCGAAATTTGCGCCTGGCTCAAGTTGCTATTTTTGTGTTAGTTCTGATCAATTTTGGACTGATAATACGGCGCTTTTATCTGGCAAATAAAAATAGCCAAGCATTTATGATCCAATTCGATGAATTGGTACACTATCTTCCTCAAGCAATTTTATTGATAGATCAGCACAACAAGATTACCTATACCAACGCCGTTACCAGCGAAGTATTCCCACATACACAAGATACATTTATCGGAAAATCCATCAACGCGTTCATTCCCCACTCTCTAAAAAATGGCAGCATTGAATTATTTGGTAGGCATTGGGAATTAACGGTTTCTACAATTAGAAGTATACCCAGCGAAATAACCATGGTCAGCTTGCTTGATATCACTGAATCCGAATTATTCAAACTAAAATCCTTAATTGACCCCCTAACTCAGTTGCTCAATCGAAATGGATTGATTGAAACTTATTCGCAGTCTGAAAGTTCAGTATCCGAGATCGTCTGCCTGTTTTTGGACTTAGACAAATTTAAAGAAGTGAATGATAAATATGGTCATGTCGTCGGGGATGAAGTACTTATGATAATCGCTAAAAGGTTGAAAGCTTGTGTAAAAACTAACGATATCGTCGCACGTTTTGGTGGAGATGAATTTATTATTATATTTCACACCCACTTAAAATCACCAGATATTGAAAACCTTTGTCAACGAATTAAAACTGCGGTTCTCAAAGAAATTAACATTGACCAGTTAATACTACATATAGGGATAAGCATTGGAGTGCGTAGAGGGTATCCTTTATACGAGTCTCTGGAGGAAATCATAGATGATGCCGACAAAGCAATGTATATCGATAAGCAACAACACAGTTTTCTATAGTGAAGCCCTCTATTTTCTGCTACGTTTTGTTCTATGGAAAGATAACGATACTTATATATGGAACAACTAATTACCCAACTTCAGCTCTATTTCTCTCAACAAGGAAATGAATGGGGGAACGATGTACTGGTTATTACCAGCATCAGTTTTATCGCTTGGATTGCCTGGCGCATCATTTATGGACGATTAGACGCCATTGCAGAAAAAACCAAGTTTCAGTGGGATAACGTTATTGTTACCGCTCTTAGAACACCTATAAGTGCACTTATTTGGTTGTGGCCAGCCACCGTCTCAGTTGGCTTAGTATTACAACGCTACCTCGAGTACTCTCTCGATTGGTTAAGCACATTAAAAATGATATTAGTCATCGTTGTTCTTGTCTGGATAACATTAAGACTTATCAGTAATGTCGAAGAGCAAATTCTGACACAAAAAAAACGAGACGAAACCACAGTACAAGCCATCGCCAAGGTCGCACGCCTGTTGTTTATTATTATGGGCACACTATCCATAATGCAGACATTAGGCTTAAGCCTCTCTGGGCTGTTAACGTTTGGCGGGGTTGGTGGGTTGATTGTTGGTCTTGCCGCTAAAGACCTATTGTCTAACTTTTTTGGCGGTATGATGATCTACTTTGATCGCCCGTTTAAAGTCGGTGACTGGATACGCTCTCCAGACCGAAAAATAGAAGGTACCGTCGAGCGAATTGGCTGGCGAATGACCATCATCAGAACTTTTGATAAGCGTCCACTCTATGTACCAAACTCTGTTTTCAGTAATATTGTGGTTGAAAACCCTTCGCGTATGCTTAATCGCCGTATCTATGAAACCATTGGTTTAAGATATGAAGATGCACACAAAATCGATGACATTATCAAAGAAGTAAAAGAGATGCTGGAACAACATGCCGATATCGATGCAAGTCAAACTCTGATCGTGAACTTCAATGCTTTTGGACCATCATCTCTGGATTTCTTCATCTACACTTTCACAAAAACAGTCAACTGGGTTCGCTTCCATGAAGTAAAACAGGACGTTCTATTACAGGTAATGGCAGTTATTCACAAACATGATGCTGATGTGGCTTTCCCAACCCAGACACTAAAAATAGAGCCCGGCGCTCCCGTCAGCCCGCCTCTTTCACCGCAAGCTTGAACCAAATGATTTTCAAGAGAGATATTATCCAAAAACAAATGCCCTGATCTAAAAAATGCTCCTAAAAGGAGCATTTTTTATACAGCGAACACAACAAGTAATTTACGCTTTACGACGCGCTTCTACCGCTTGTGCCAATTGACGTAATACAGTTTCGGTATCATCCCAACCAATACAAGCATCCGTAATTGACTGACCATAACAAGCCGCCTTGCCGTCTACCAAATCCTGGCGACCTTCAATAAGATGAGACTCAATCATCACACCAAATATTGCCTTTTCACCATTTTCCAGCTGATTACAAACATCATCAGATACATTCATTTGACGCTTGTATTGCTTAGAACTGTTAGCATGGCTAAAGTCGATCATGACTTTCTGAGGTAAGCCTGACGCTTCTAATTGAGATTTAATAGTACCAACATGATCAGCACTATAGTTTGGTTCCTTACCACCACGAAGAATAATGTGACAATCTGGGTTTCCTGCCGTTTCTACAATGGCAGAATGACCATACTTAGTCACAGAAAGGAAGTGATGCGACGCTTCTGCACTACGAATAGCGTCTGTCGCAATCTTAATATTACCGTCAGTTCCGTTTTTAAAACCTACTGGACAAGATAAACCAGAGGAGAGCTCACGGTGTACTTGAGATTCCGTGGTTCGAGCACCAATAGCGCCCCAACTGATAAGATCAGCAACATACTGAGGCGTGATCATATCAAGAAACTCACTCGCCGTTGGAACACCCATATCGGTAAGGTCAAGTAACAGCTTGCGACCAATGCGAAGTCCATCATTTAACTTATAAGTATCATCTAAATAAGGGTCATTAATAAGCCCTTTCCATCCGACAGTGGTACGTGGCTTCTCAAAGTAAACACGCATAACAATCTCTAAATTGTCACTTAATTCATCACGCAGTACTTTTAATTTTTTACCATAATCCAAAGCCGCTTCCGTATCGTGAATTGAACACGGACCAATAACGACGAGCAAACGATCATCTTTATCTTCAAGAATATCGTGGATGGCTTTTCGAGCCTGATAGGTCGTAGAAGCAGCGGTTTCAGTCGCTGCATATTTTTCAAGTACGGCTACGGGCGGAAGTAACTCTTTAACTCTATTAATTCTTACATCATCAGTTTGATACATGACTACAACTTTTCCTGTATTGCTCACTGCCCTATTAATAACTATTTATAGCGCCTGATTAGGCTTTATGGGCATATCTAATTAATCATTGTTGTAACTTATCGATTAAGAATGAGAAGTTCAACCATTTTTTTAAACAAAGTTCAATATGGCATGATTTCTTACAATTAATTCAATTTGTAAACATAAGTTTACAGGCAATTCAAGCCGTTGCTGAATCAGCGCTATGACAGATTATAAATTACGGAATGATGCGCAGTAACGGGAAAGTCAGAGTATGCACAAAAGATGTTTAGTGGAAGAAAATAGATGCCTAATAATGATCAAACCGACATAAAAAGTTTTTCACAAGTGACGATGACAGAAGCACCATCACTTGCGGCCATAACCTTCAAGTGAGAAATTACCCTATTTTAAGCTAAGCCAATGTGTCAGAAAAAGAACATGACGTTAGCGTTAAACTGAGAGCCTTCTAGGCTATCGTTATTCAGGTAAATATGTTGCCATTCTAAGTTTAATTTTAGAGGGGTTCCTTTGCTTATAGAAAAACCCACGCCGTAAATAATACCTGACTCTTCTGTAATATTGCCGAGCGCCTCTACTTCGGTTTTCCCATAACCTGCCATACCGTATATATCCAGATATTGATCCAGAGGAAAAGTATAAAGTCCCGCTACATTATAGTGTTGATTAGTATGAACATCATTTGGATTCGCATCACCATAGAACCTCAGTTCGACACTCACATTTTTTATAGGGCGGTACCCGACCAATGCGCCAAACATCATGTCTGTCGTTTTAAACTTATTTCCATTACCATCTTCCACATCAAAGCTCGGAAATGCAAACGCAACGCCACTATAAATCATGTTTACATTTTGATTATTAGGTTCGTTAGCTAAAGAAGAAGTCGCGTAAAGAGCAGAAAATAGCGTTAGTATTACAATAAATCTATTTTTCATAGTATCCCCACCTGCCAGCATCAATCCTTATAAGCTAGTTCACGAATAGAAACCAGACTCATGAGTGATGGTGAAAATGTGACCTATCTCAAACAATGAATTTTAACAAATAAAAAATTCAAAATAACACTACTTAAAACATCAGATTCTTATTCCGATTCAATCAGCAAAATGAGATTTTACTAATGAGTATTTCCCCGCTTATTCAGCAACCCAATCCGCTTCCACAATGGTCGTATCTGCACATTTAATACGTCCGGTAAACTTGTCTCCGGAACGTATCATACCGACACCTTGTGGCGTACCGGTCATAATGATATCCCCGGTTTCTAACGAGGTATAATGACTTAATTCTTGCAATATTACGCGCGGAGGATAGAGCATTTGATGCACATGCCCGCTCTGTATCCGTACGCCATTTATATACAGCTCCAAACTCAGGTCGTCTATATTAAGCCCTTCCAGTGGTTCAAAACGACTTAGAACAGCTGAGCCATCAAAAGCTTTAGCTCTTTCCCAAGGCAAACCCTTTTCTTTTAACTTCGACTGCAGCCCACGCTTAGTCAGATCAAGACCAAATCCTACAGCAGCCAATTTTTTCCTTCGGATCAAAAAACAGATTTCAGCTTCGTAGTGCAAGGGTTCTTGGTGATAAGAAGTCAGTATGTTTGTAATCGCTGAGTTGGGTTTATTGAATACCACCATTTCTTCAGGAATAGAATTACCAAGTTCCTCAATGTGCTCGACATAATTTCGACCGATACAAACCAACTTGCTCGGCTTTACCTTTTTATCACCCAATCGCACTTTATTCATAGCTTAATCCATTAACCTCTTAATACCGTCTAAATAACTTAAATTTTCTCGGCTGAGCGAATTTCACTTAGCTTACAGGCACACTGTTAACACCTAGTTCAGCTGACCAAGTACTTTCTCACATAAGCTTTTCAATTGTACGAGATCCTCTAGTGGCAAGCCTAACTTACAAAACATACCATCTGGAATAGACAGGGCTTTTTCTTTTAGATCATGTCCCTGCTCTGTTAGGTAGAGCATACGCACCCGTTCGTCGTCAATGCCTCTTTTTCTGTTTACCAACCCCTTAGACTCAAGTCTTTTTAACAAAGGCGTTAGTGTCCCAGAATCGAGATACAGTTTTTCGCTTAACTCTTTGACGTTAATACCATTGGTCTGCCACAGTACCATCATTACCAGATACTGAGAATAAGTCAGATCAATCTCTTTCAAAAAAGGCCGATAAGCTCTAATCACTGCATTGGCAGCGCTATATAAAGGGAAACAAACTTGTTTATCCAACGCTAAAGTTGAAGTGTCTTTTTTTTGATTACACGAACTCATTTATCTCTCCTTAAGTAAATTGCGCACAATATACTTGCATTTCAATCTCACATCGACATATACTTGCAGGCAACCTAATTGCGCACAATCTATATTTACAAGGAACTATCGATGACTACACTCTATAAAACAAAAGCAACCGCACTAGCAGGCCGTAACGGTAACGTAGCAACAGATGATGGTTTGCTGGATGTTTCATTAAGCTACCCAAAAGAAATGGGGGGAAGTGGACTAGCGACGAACCCTGAACAACTTTTTGCTGCTGGTTACTCTGCTTGTTTCTCTAACGCAATATTGCATGTAGCTAAAGAAGCAAAAGTAAAAATTACTGAAGCACCCGTTACTGCGGAAGTAGGCATTGGCCCAAATGCTGAAGGTGGTTTTGCATTAACTGTAAGCCTATCCGTTGTTTTAGATCTACCACAAGAAAATGCATTGAATATTGTTCGTATGGCACATAAAGTTTGCCCATATTCTAATGCCGTACGTGGAAATATAGATGTGATCGTTACTGTTAACGGCGAAGCTATTTAGCAGGGAAAGATTCAGCCCAAGCTAACTATTGAATTGATTTACAGAGCCCGCAATTAGCAGGCTCTTTTTTTGATCTAAATTTTGCTGAGCTTATAAAAAGAGCGCCGTTGAAACAATCTCAATGTTAAGCTAGATACTCACACAAGTAAGCCGTCGCGACTTCCACTTTGACATCAAATGAAGAATTGGCAATCACATCAAACGCTTCACCGCTATTAAAAGAGATCCATTCTTGATCATCAACGCGCTTTATCGTTAGCGTACCTTTTACTACTGTCATTTTTTCAGCGGCTCCAGTACCAAAAGTATATTCGCCGGGAGCCATGACACCCACACTACTTTCACCACCTTGCTGAGAAAAACCAAGCGATTTCACTCCACCATCAAAGTAACTATTTTCTTTAATCATGACACTTCCTTGTAATTTAATTATTTGAAGTCATCTTTGTATAAGAAGTTTTCAAATTAAACAAGTAGTTTCTAAAAGGATACGTTGGAGAGGACCATCAACTAAAATGGAATCTAGCACTAATCTTCTTAGGTAATGAGCGATTATTACCTAAATATTGACGAGTTCTTTCTGTCTCGTGTTTTTTCTAACAATGATATCAACTTGTCAGGCGATTGTGGTTTACCAAAATAGTACCCTTGACCTTGCATACATCCTCGCAACCGCAAAAACTCTGCCTGCTCTTTGGTCTCCACTCCTTCCGCAATAACTTTCAAAGATAACGCATTTCCAAGGGCAATAATTGCATCAGTAATTGCTATATCATTACTATCGTACGGTAAGTTATTTACAAACGATCTATCAATTTTTATCTTATTTAATGGCAATCGTTGCAGATAGCTTAACGAAGAATATCCTGTGCCAAAATCATCCATTGAGATTTCAATTCCAAAACGACGCAAGGCATCTAGATACTTAATCGAGTTCTCGGGATTATGCATCATAAAACCCTCTGTTATTTCCAGATCCAGGTATTTAGTCGCTAGCCCCGTTTGTTGAATTATCTGAATAACCTGCTCTACAAATGTTTCTCTTTGTAATTGTGGCCCCGCGATGTTCACTGCAATTCGACCAAAATCATAACCCTGCTCTAGCCATTTTACTCCCTGTTCACAAGCCGTTTTCAGCACCCATCGGCCAATGTCATGAATTAAACCGGTTTTTTCCGCCACAGGTATAAATTCCATAGGAGAAATCATGCCTAGTTTAGGATGGTTCCAACGGATTAAAGATTCAAAACCGATTAGTTTGCCAGATAACATATTTACCTGTGGCTGATAAAAAAGCTGAAATCCATCATTTTCTAACGCTTCATGCATCGCGCTTTGCAGTTTAAGGTGTGCTTCTGACTCTTTGGTGAGGGCCTCTGTGTAAAAGGCGTAATCATTACGGCCTTCATGTTTTGCTCTATACATTGCCGCATCAGCATTTCGCAATAATGTATCACTGTCATTACCATCACCAGGATACATAGCAATACCCATGCTTCCGGTAAAGCGAAGCAGTTCACCATTAGAGAGCTCTACAGGTAATTCAAATACCTTCATCAACTTACTAACCACGCTTGTCACTGAATCTAAATCTATCAATCCAGTAAGCAACAAAACAAACTCATCACCACCGATTCTAGCGACCGTATCCTCTGCACGTAAGTTTTGTTTCAATCGCTGGGCTATTTCACATAAAACTTCATCGCCAATTAGATGCCCATAAGTATCATTTATGTGCTTAAAATGGTCAATATCGATAAAAATAGTAGCAAACTGGCCTAAATTCCGTTCAACATGCAAAATTTCATGTTCTATTTGCGTAGATAGCTTCAGGCGATTAGGCAAATCAGTCAGCGGATCATGATATGCCATATGTGTGAGTTCAGCTTCACTCTGTTTTAATTGAGAGATATCCGCAAATACAGCGACGAAATTACAAATTTCATCATTCTCATCATATACAACGCTGATGGTGCTCTGCTCTGGATAGATACCTCCATCTTTGCGACGGTTCCAGATTTCACCCTTCCATTTTCCACTTTCCATCAAGGATTGCCACATATCACTATAGAATGCGTCTTCATGCCTTCCCGACTTTAAAAAACGAGGATTACGTCCTATCGCTTCTGTCTCTGAATAACCAGTAATGTCACAAAATGCCTTATTTACAAAGGCAATATTTCCATTCTTATCAGAGATAATCACCCCTTCTACCGAGTTTTCAAACACAGTACCCGCAACCATAAGCTGATCTTCAATCACTTTTCTATTGGCGACACTTCTTGTCATGCCAATAATGCCGACCGTATTACCACTGTCATCAATGATCGGGGCTTTAATGGTCTCTAACCATGATTTATTATCGGGGTCAGCGATATCGGAACACTCTTCAACCACCAACTGCTTGCCCGCTTGAATCACTTTCCTGTCTGACTCTGAAAATTTATCTACCTTCTCCTGATCAAATATTTCTTGGTCAGTATGTCCAACGACATTAGTCAAGTCAGTCAACCAGGCAGCCTCAACACTTTTATTGCAATAGGTATAAACCCCGTTCATGTCTTTCACCCAAAGGTGATCCTGGAAGCTGTCTATAAACTGTTGAAAGTCCGGAGCCTGATATTCTCCCGCAACGCTCTCAAGCTTTAATCGGTAGCTACTTTTCTCTTCCTGATAAAGTGAAGTAAGGTCTTTTTCAATATGACTAACCGTACTTTCAAACACTAAAAGGTGGTCTTGTTCGAGTTCTCTGTCATCAGACAATATGATTAGCGTGCCAAAACAGGCTCTACTCTGCCAATAAACAGGAAGAGCAGTCATAAAACTTGAATCTGGAATAAAACTGACGTCAGAAAACGGGGACTCTGTTGATATAACAGACTGACAAAATAAATCTAATTCAGCAGTATTTAACATACCGTCATTTTCAGCATAAGAGGTAACACAAGGCACATACACATTATGTTCATTAACACTGCATAGAATAGCTTTATACCCAATAACACGCTGTAAACTTTGTAAAAGTTTTTGCCATTGGATAAGTGTATTAGCGGGAATGTTCAGATCAATCATAGGAAGCTTCATTTCACACACCTTTCGATACCATCAAAAGGTTTAATAGCCTAGTAAGAGAATTCGCTCAATCAACGTCATTTTTGTTTATTACAGTTTAAAGTCTACATTTGAGGTCACTTGAGATATAAGCAGAATATATCAATTAAGTTAAATAAAGTGAAAGACTAATGAATATTACGTTAACTAGACTGCAAATACTCAATCATTAAAATATTACATCATACTCAAATGCGTAGTCTTGTGCTTTGCCAATCAACACTCGTTTGCGACTATACTCGAATTAACTTTAGCGATATCACGTTCTACGACTTGCAAGATTCACCATTGGTGTTTGAGACAACTATACTAACAGCAACACGCATTTAAAGGTCTGGTATGAATACAATAAAAAAGATGGCTGACAATATTAGTAATCCAATTCATAGCCGTATCGGGAAGCGAATCATTCTTATTATGGTATTAATTAGTGGAACCGTTACCCTGACCGCCACCTCTCTTCAATTAATCTGGGACTATAAGCGGGAACTGAGTGATGTTCAAAATCGCCATCAAGAGATAGAAAACATTCATGTACCACTACTCGCTGCTTCCCTGTGGGAATTTGATTTAAAGTTACTACAGCAAAAACTAGAAGGACTAATAAACCTTCCCAGAATCAATTATCTTGAGGTTCGCTCTGCAAGCGAACTTTTCTATGCTGGCACGCCAGTCATTGAAAACGCCATCACCGACGAATACCTGATAGTTTATCAGTCAACCTATAATGAGGAACCTGAAATACTTGGTACTTTACGGGTAGAATCCGATGAGCAAGAGATATACGACTACCTCCTTCAGCAGTTTCTTATCACTCTGGGGATCAATGCCTTAAAAACAATTATAGTTTGTGTCGTTATCTTGATGGTTATTCACATTAGTATAAATCGCAGGATATTTTATATTGCTCAATATCTTAGAAAGTACAACCCTCGACACCCAAGTAAACCTTTATTTTTGCCATCCAAAAAATGGGTTTCCCACCATAGTGATGAATTGCATCAGTTGGGTGATGAGACAAACAAAATCACCTCTCGCTTAACGCTTCTTTATAACAATATTAAATATGAACAAGAACGCTTCACCGACTTCGCCAACGTGGCATCTGATTGGCTATGGGAAACGGACAAGAATGACAATCTAATTTACGCCTCTTCAGAAATGATTAACAGCCTTGGCATTGATAAATCTATACAACTCCATTTAAGTGATCTTATTGCCCTTAAAAAGGCAGAAACCCTACTTGATAAAATCGCCAAGAAGAAGAGCTTTTCCTTCTGTCAGGAAACTGTAATTATTGATGGAAATACCCATTACCTTCTCTTTCACGCAAACGCCATATATAAAGATCATGAATTCATGAGCTTCCGCGGCACAGCCATCGATATTACTGTACTACAGCAAGCAAAAATTGAGCTGGAAGAGCTGAATGACACATTAGAAGGAAAGGTGATTGAACGAACTCAAGATCTCGAAACCAGTATGCATCGCCTACAAAAAACCCAGCAGCAACTTATCGAATCCGAAAAATTGGCGGCATTAGGTGGTTTGGTTTCAGGGGTAGCTCATGAAGTTAATACCCCTTTAGGTATATCGGTAACTGCAGCATCGGTTATTAAAGAGATTATCGACGAACTAAATCAATCATTCGAAAGTCAAACCCTTACCACAACTCAGTTTTCTGACTTAATGCATCGCCTGCATGAAAGCACAGATATGTTAGAAAGCAATCTGAATCGTGGCGCAAAACTAATTAAAGACTTTAAACAAACGGCCGTTGACCAAGTATCAGAAAGCCGGAGCCATTTTCAGGTTTATCAGGTATTGTCTTCTCTCATTGCCAGCCTGCACCCTGAAACAAGAAAAATCCCTGTAGAACCACGCTTAGTTGGTGATACAACCATATCTATGAACAGTCTTCCTGGAGTATTAACTCAGGTTATATCTAATTTAGTCCTTAACAGTGTCAACCATGCATTTTCTTCTCAGGTTGCTCCAGAGATAATTATTAGCTTCGAACAAGACGGCGAAAATATTGTATTTGACTATAAAGATAATGGCAGCGGCATCGAAAAAAGCTTACACCAAAAAATATTCGAACCCTTCTTTACCAGTAAGCGTGGCAAAGGTGGATCAGGGTTAGGCTTAAATTTAGTGTTTAACCTTATTCAACATAAACTGGAAGGTCACCTCGAATTTGATTCTGAACCTGGTCAAGGGGTACATTTTAAGTTTTGGTTACCAAGTCAGCTACCTATGTCTGTAGAAAAAGAAATAGAGGAGCTGGAAAACAATCCCAACTCCTCTATTTCAAGATAACAACATTTCTTATTTAATCCGGATGTTGCAGTCGAATGGCGACAAATTCATCCCAATTCTTGATCAATAAATCCACCATTTGTGGCTCAAAATGTTTACCTTTTTGAGCCAAGAACTCTTGTTTAATTTTATCATCAGGCCAAGGCTCTTTGTAACTGCGCTTAGAGCCAAGTGCATCGAACACATCGGCAACAGCGGTTAACCTTCCGGCAACAGGAATATCCATTCCGGACAATCCCCCAGGATAACCGCTTCCATCCCATTTCTCGTGGTGAAAGCCGGCGATCTCTTTGGCTACTAAGATCAGGCGTCGTTTAGAATTACTTAAAATTTCTACCCCATAATCGACGTGCCTTTTCATTACCTCCCACTCTTCTGCATCCAGTTTTCCCGGCTTATGAAGAATGCTGTCAGGTATTGCGACTTTACCTACATCATGAAGAGGAGAAGCATGCTTAATCAGCGCCGTCTCATAATCCGGTAACCCATACAACTGACCTAATCTTTCACTGATCAGAGACACACGTTGTACATGAGCTCCGGTTTCTTTACTACGGGCTTCCACCGCATTCGCCAGGTTATAAACCAACTCTTTAGACGTATCCTGCAAATCCACCATCAAATTGATGTTTTCAAAGGTAAGGCAGATATTCTGCATGTATATCTCTAGCAGTTGCTTATCCAATTCGGTCAATATCGAGTTCAAGTTGATATATAAAATGCTATTTACACCGCGCTCATCCGTAGCGAAAAAGACATAAGCGTCGTCAAAACTTAAAGATGAACTAAAAGAGATGGCTTCTAAGCATCTACTCGCCACCAAGTCAGGTAACAATTCGAACGAGCATTCAGGATAAAAATTGACGTATTCACCAGTAGCGGCTAGGGTAAGCGCCCTTGTCTCCTCGCCATCAGAGCTGGGCTGTACCAAGCAATAAAATGCAGAAGCATCCAATTTTAGCAGGGAAGTCAGCTGATATAATACTGTTGTTGCATAGGTCTTAAGGGAATTGGTATTTTGAACATTTGCCGAGGCCTCGATAACCTTACTCAGGCCTTCTTTCTGCTCTTCAATAAGGCAAAGATCACGGTAAGATCTCAACATTGAGTAAAGCAGAGTGCGTAGCTTTTGGGTGGTCAGTTCTGTTTTTTCTTTATAATCATCTATCTCATATTCCTTGATAACCACGTCTTCCGGCGCTTGTCCGGCTTGTCCTGTACGAAGTACCAAACGAATCTGTCTATTTTTCTGTTCTGTCCTTATATATTTTACTAAATCAAGGCCAGCATGTTCTGTTTCCATGACAACATCAATTAATGCAATCGATATATCACCTTCAATATTTAACAGTTCTTTTGCTTGTTGGCCAGAAAAGGCCGATATAAGCTCTAACCCTTTCCCTTGAAATTCAAACCCATTCAAAGCTATTCGCGTAATTTGATGCATCTGCTCATCATCATCAACAAGCAACACACGCCAAGATTTCTCTGACTGAATCTTCTTTACTTGTGGTTCATTGTTCTTTTTTGGATCACGAAGATCAGCAAACAACTCCATTTCAACCCCTTCTGACCTGTGTTTACATTTCCGTTATTCAAATGCCACTTTCTACGTAACTGGATAATTTAGAACATCTTAAAAATCACTTAGCCTTTAGAATGCGCTTATAAAGCGAAATTTCAAGCGGATCTTCTTATACAGTTTAGTGTTATTTTTGAAAGTGAGACATAGATTATTTACTAATTTGCAATTATAAGACGATGAGTGCATATACAATATACATAATTCACAGCTTCATCAACGAGGTCAGTTCAAGAAAAATAGCTGAAGCACTGACATTCTCTTTCAAAGTTATCTGACGCAGAAATAGGCGAGTTGAAGTTATTTAGGGATATATAATTCTTTAAACTATAGACTTAAATACAAAAAACCCACTTGCTAAAGTGGGTTTAATACTCAGGTAACCGCGATTAATGGATAGGATTATCGGTGGTTTTATAAAACTGACCAAAGTGTTGTTCAAGAACCTCCGGCGTTAATTTACCTTCTGCTTCCAGCTTCTTTAGTTTTTCAACGACCGCTTTTTGCTCTTCCAGAGTAGGAAGTTTAACTTCAGGTTCATCAGATGAATCCTGCGACAACATCTCCAGCTCTTTTTCAAAATCACTCATTTATAGCACCAATTTAAGTCTGTTTTGCCAAAGTGTACCTATTTCAATCGTGGGATTCTAGAATTACTGATAGTGTCAACATCGATATAATTGTATTCAAACGGCTCTATTGTGGATAAATCAACCAGTTAAGTTAAAAAAATCTTGATAACTCTGTTTTGAACTTCATAATCTAACCTTTCTCATTCTCTATTGAACTTTTTCTCGAAAAAGGCAACAAAGAGTTAAAAAGTAGGAGATGTACCTCTATGCATTCTGAATTATTTCAAAAGCTTCAAGGCTATCTGGACTCCCAGATCATCGGCCAAACCGAACTGGTAAAACAGCTATTAGTTGCGCTTTTAGCCGATGGACATATTCTAGTAGAAGGTCCTCCCGGCTTAGCAAAAACCCGTGCAGTACAAAAACTATCTGAATGTATCGAAGGTGACTTTCATCGTATTCAATTCACCCCTGACCTTTTACCCGCTGATTTAACAGGTACAGATATTTTCCGGCCTGAGACAGGTAAATTTACCTTTCAGGCAGGCCCTATTTTTAACTCGCTTATTCTGGCGGATGAAATCAACCGCGCCCCAGCTAAAGTTCAAGCTGCCATGTTAGAAGCGATGGCTGAGAAGCAAATTACTGCAGGCCGAAAAACCTACCCGTTACCAGAACTATTCTTAGTTATGGCGACACAAAATCCAATAGAACAAGAAGGTACGTACCCTCTGCCAGAAGCCCAGCTTGATCGTTTCTTACTCCACTTGGACGTAAATTATCCAGACGCGAAAAGTGAGTTAGACATTTTGCGGCTTAACCGTGGAGAAGCTTTAGGCGAAACATGTATTGAGGCCATTTCAATCAGTCAAGAAGAAATATTCTCTGCACGCCGAGAAGCTTTATCCGTTCATATGGCCGAAGAAATAGAGCAATACATTGTTCGCCTTGTAATAGCAACTCGACAACCAGAGAAATATAGCCCTCAGCTTTCAGAATGGTTAGAAATGGGAGTAAGCCCGCGAGCAACTATTGCTTTAGATCGCTGTGCCAGAGCTATAGCCTGGCTGAACGGAAGAGATTATGTGACCCCAGAAGACGTACAAAAAATGGCATTCCCCGTGCTACGTCACCGACTTCTGCTAAGTTATCAGGCGCAGGCTGAAGGGGTTCACCCTAATCAGGTTGTTCAACAGTTAATTTCTCTGGTTGGAAGCGCGTAGAGCCTGATGAGATATTCTCTGCCTATACACTCAGATGGCGTCTCTCTCACATTGAAAGAGCTATTGCCTTATAAAAGCCAGACGGTTCGGTGGTTGCCTCCGGGTAAGAGCCTGTGGTCGCAGCTAAATGGCCAACACCAAAGTAAACAACAAGGCCGGGGAATGCACTTTTCTGAAGTGCGACGATATCAACCGGGAGACGACATACGCTCTATAGATTGGCGTGTCACAGCTAGAACGGGTAAACCACATACCAAGTTATTTGCAGAGGAAAGAGAACAACCAGTAATGCTGTTTCTTGATTTCAGTAAATCAATGCGCTTTGGTTCATCATATATGCTCAAATCCGTTCAAATGGCCCATATGGCAAGCTTGTTAAGCTGGTTATCCATTGAACAAAAAGATAGGGTTGGTGCCATACTGGATTCAGGTTCTGGCTTGTTTGATATCAAGCCGACATCACGTAATAAAGGACCACTGCAACTTCTCAGTAAACTCATTGAGCTACACAATAAGTCTATGCATAATATGAGCTCAGATGAGCAACCACTCTCCCACGGACTTCATGCACTCAATAAGTTGTGTCCTAAGGGCAGTGATATCATCATATGCAGTGATTTTACCCGGCTAAATTTCGAACAAGACAAAGCGCTGTTCAGTCAACTTCGGCAGCACAACCGGATCCAGATAATACATTTTTATGACCCGCTTGAAATGGGTTATACCTCTTATCGGGGAACTGAGAAAGTGACCAACCAGAAACAGACAATGTGGTTAAACTTCGCTGCAAAATCGACCAGAAATAAATTAGAACAAGCTTTTGAATTGCATCAAGAAAAATTATTATCTTTATGCCATTCTCTGGCTATCCCTTATTATTCAATTTCTAGTGCACAGCCTTTAATTAATCAAATTGCCGGGACACAGCAATGACGGAAACCACTACGACTTCAAGTCATCCCCTTACACTTCAGCCCTTGCACCTTCCTGCCCCACCGAGCTTCTGGCCGGTAGCATGGGGATGGTGGAGCCTAATAGCTACATTCATTGTTACTATCATTTTTACCGTTCTATTATGGCGCTGGCAGAAACGTCGAATGAGAGCAAAAAAAGCCGCCATTGCTTTACTGAACCTCGAACATTCAACCATTACGCCTTCAGGAGCAATGGAAATCGTTCGTCAGGCGGTTCTCAGCTATTATCCCAGATCACGTGTTGCTCAGCTGTCAGGTAAAGAATGGATTACCTTTTTAGATTCACAGGTATCTGAATCTATTTTTTCCACCAATTTGAGTGAATGGACAGAAGCGCTTTATCAAAAAGATGCTCAATTTGACCGAGCCAAACTCGTATCACAATGCGATCAATGGCTACATTCCGCTCTTCCACCTAAAAGGGGGGGACGTGAATAATCTGCTCCATTTTGAATTTATCTGGTGGTGGATGTTTATCCTGCTTCCACTACCAGTATTAATCTACTTCTTTGCTCCGGCTCAACAAGAACAAGCCGCAATATCATTGCCCTATTTGCCGCAAGAAAATCAGGCAACAGCACCAAGCAACATTTTGCACAAAGTTCTGGCTATTCTACTCTGGTTATCTCTGATCACAGCAAGCGCAAGACCCGTTTGGTATGGTGACCCCGTTGAAAACCAGCCAAAGCACCGGGACATGATGCTGGTCGTCGATCTGTCTGGTTCAATGGAAACAAAAGACATGGCGTTCGAAGGCGAATATGTTGACCGCCTGACGTCGGTTAAACAAGTACTCTCTGAGTTTATTGCCAAACGCAAAGGAGATCGCCTTGGCTTGGTACTTTTTGGTGATAACGCCTATCTACAAACACCATTAACTTTAGATAGAGAGACTATTTCCAAACAACTCAACCAAACAGTACTGGGGTTAGTTGGCAAAAAAACCGCCATTGGAGAAGGCATTGGGCTCGCCACCAAAACATTCATCGATAGCGATGCGCCTCAGCGAGTAATGATACTGCTTAGTGACGGTTCAAATACAACTGGTGTTCTGGAACCAACAAAAGCAGCTGAAATTGCGAAAAAATATAATACGACGATCTACACCGTGGGCATTGGTGCCGGAGAGATGGTAGTACAAGAATTTTTCATGGCCAGAAAAGTCAATACAGCCAAAGACCTGGATGAAGAGACACTAACCAATATAGCGCAAATAACGGGAGGACAGTATTTTCGTGCCAGAAACCAACAAGAGCTTCAGGATATATACCAAATAATTGATGAACTTGAGCCAATTGCTAATATTAAAGAGACTTGGCGTCCACAAATGGAGTGGTTTAGCTACCCCCTTACAATCGCGTTATTGCTTTCTATCATCCTAACCATAGTGAGAAGAAACCATGACTGATTTCGTTATTCTCTCTCCACTATGGCTAATCGCATTATTTCCGTTAGCTGGCCTACTGTATTGGTTGGTCAAAGGGCAATCGACGACTGCCCTCATCGCCCCACACATAGCCAAAAGCTTGGGATTAAGCCAGCGTAAAAACCATAAAGCACCTATTATGATTGTTGGGATCTGCTGGTTTCTGGCGGTACTCGCTTTAGCGGCACCGAGTGTACAAAAATCCAAAATACCCACCTTCAATACCGCATCAGCGAGAATGCTGTTACTAGACATGTCACTGTCACTCTATGCACAGGACATCAAGCCCAACAGGCTCACTCAGGTAAAATATAAAGCCCTGGATCTGCTTCCATATTGGAAAGAAGGGAATACCGGTCTCATCGCTTACGCTGGCGATGCTTACACGATAAGCCCCCTTACCTCAGATGCAAATACATTAGCCAATCTAATCAAAAACTTGTCACCTGAAATAATGCCCTACCCCGGAGCAAATGCCGATGCAGCGGTAGCACTAGCAATAAACAACATGACTCAAGCCGGTTATCATCAGGGGGATCTTGTTCTTATCAGTGATGATATTGATGACAATGAAAAAAACGCAATAGAAAAGAGGCTGAAAAATACTAACTGGCAGCTTTCCATTCTGGCCGTTGGTACTGAAAACGGTGCTCCAATAACGCAACGGGATGGAAAACTGCTGACAAACAGTGCTGGTACACCCGTTGTCGTAAAAACCAATATGAGCAATATGCTGACACTGACTCAGGCAACTCGAGGGGTTTTTGCACCTGTCCAGAACAATAGCTCAGATATCGATCTTATTATTCAAGCCACCACCGATAACAGCATCACTTCAGCAACACAAAATGAACAAGAGATAGAAGAACGAGTCAACAACGGCTACTGGCTGCTCCCGATGCTGCTCATTCCGGCTCTATTATTATTTCGAAAAGGCGCCATATTCTCACTAATAATATTTCTGTCACCGACAATGTATCCAGTGACCGCAGAGGCTTCTGCATGGAAAAATGACAATCAGCAGGCCTATCAGTCATTTGTTCAGGGGGACTTTCAATCTGCAGCTGAACATTTTAATGATCCAAATTGGAAAGCCGCCTCTGACTATGAGGCAGGAAATTACCAACAAACTATTGATACGCTAATAGATTCACCTGATGAAACATCACGCTATAATCTGGCAAATGCCTATGCTCAAAATGGCGATCTGGAGCAAGCCAAAGATATCTATAGCGACATAATAAAATCTAACCCAAACCATCAGGATGCAAAGCGCAATCTGGACATAGTAAACAAAGCACTGGAGCAACAGCAACAGCAACAGCAACAGCAACAGCAACAGCAACAGCAACAGCAACAGCAACAGCAACAGCAACAAAAAAATGCACCATCGGATAACAAAGATCAACAGAAATCGGAACAACAGTCTGACGCAAAAAACGAACCTTCTGCCAGCAAAGAACCTGACTCACAACAAGCTCAATCTGGTCAGAACAAAGAAGCATCAAACGACAAAAAGTCCCCCCAATCAAAACAGGATGCCACTCAAAGCACTGAAGATGAGCCGGAAGAAAAAGCAGAGAAAAATGAGCCTTCAGATGTTCAACAAAAAGAACAGACAACACAGCAGCAAGAGAACAGCAATGCGGTCGACCCCGAGCTCAGAAAATTAGAGCAGGTTGAAAATGCCCGAAACCCAGGCCGACTTTTGAAAGCGCAGATGATTTTGCAAGCCCGGGAAAAACAAGCCCCGAACACTAATGGAAAAACGTGGTAAATATGAGAGCACTATATTCTAGAATCCCACTTAATCTTCTCTGCATAATTATCGTTATGCTTAGCTTTGTAAGTGAGCATTCACTAGCGGCGGTAATAGCGAGCATTTCAGCCAACCAAGTTGCTAAAGGGGAAGTTTTTCTGTTAAAAATAGTGTCTGATGAACGACTCAATTCTGATGACGTGGACTTCTCAGTGCTGGACGACGACTTTTTTATGGGTTCGCCAAATTTTGGCTCCTCACGAAACTCGATCAATGGCAAAACATCGGTAAGAAGTGAGTGGAATATATCGTTAGCGCCTCTAAGATCAGGCATATTAACCATTCCCAGCTTTGCCGTTGGCAATGACACAACCGATCCCATTCAAATCACCTCTACAGTTGACCCATCAGCGCCTCGCCAACAGGATTTGATTGAGTTTCAAACCAAGTTAAGCCAGAAAGAGATTTATCCCGGCGAGATAGCTCGCTTGGCTACACGTCTTATTGTTAAAACCGATCCACGCCAGTTGCAAAACCCTTCGATCGAGCCGCCAATTCATTCAGGCACGCTTGAAATTGAGCCAGTAGGGGAATCTAAACAATATCAAACTGTGATCGACGGTCTGGAAGTCACCATTGTCGATCAGGCTTATCAGATTTCAGCGCAGGAATCTGGTCAATTCATGATCCATGGCCCAAAAATAAACGTCATCGTACTCAACCGAAATAGCAGAACTGGAGCAACGAAATTAATCCCTGTCGATACTGAACGTGCGCAAATACAAATAAACGTATTAGCCAAGCCAACCAACGTTAAAGGCAACTGGTTACCGAGCTCAAACTTAAAACTGAATCAAGTCTGGCAAGACGAGACTGGCGCTATCATTGAAGGTAAAGGCGCTATAGAAACTCAGGTAGGCAGCCCACTGACCAGAATTCTCACCCTTAGCGTTGAAAATGTCGCACAATCTCATTTACCGAATATTGAGGTGAGCTATCCCGGTTCGATTCGTCTTTACGAAGAGTCCCCGCAATTTGGCAGCAACAACCATAGCGTCACAATGACCATCAAACAGGTTCTTATTCCTAAAGAACCCGGAGATATCTCACTGCCCCCCATCAATATCTCCTGGTGGAATACTCGAGAGAAACGCTCAGAGACGGCTAAGGTCGATGGTCTGTTTCTTACCGCAACACAGAGTGACTCACCAGTGCTTTCACTCATGCCCACTCAAACAACAGAGAGTAAACAGAATCCAAATGAGATAGAGGTTGAAAAAGTCATCATTGAAGATGCTGGTATCTGGCCTTATTTAACCGCCCTATTTGCCCTGCTCTGGCTAACGACTGTTTTATTATTACTACGACACCGACGTCCCGTACGTGACGAACAGCCGCAAATAAATACCGACGACGACACGATAAAACAGCTGATTACCGCCCTCAAAAACAGCGATGGCATTCAGTCTCAGGCACTACTCGACCTCTGGATAGAAGAGAACCACAACGTTAGCGAAGCGGTGGTCAGTGATATAAGACTTGAGCTTAAACAGATGATGAAGTCCATATATCAGGAAAATGAACAACACTGGGACAGTGCACATCTCATTCGCTTGCTCAAAAACGCAAATAAGAGGAAGCAGAAAAAGCCATCCGAACCCGCACTGGCAGAGCTTTGATCGATAAGCCCACCTTCACAGGGCCACTCGGCTTTAGCTGGTGGGCTTTGCCTTTTTAAATGTACATTATTGTTACGCGCATACTGAGCCAGCTAGGTACCTGCTCACGAATGCGCAGCCAGTCGTAAAAGCATCAAATTTCACTTGAACTAATTGAATACAAACGATTTAATCATTGCCATCTTCATAAAACGACCAGATCACACATGACAATATTCCAACCTTCACTATCCATCCGGTTGATAACCTTTGCCTGTATAGTGTTGCTCAGCTCCGCTTGTTCCAGCATTGAACCTGAACAGGCATTGATGGCCGATCCACACTGGAACCAAGGCCAACTTGACAATGGGCTAAAGTATCATTTCTATTATATGGAAGGCCAACCTATAGAGATCCGTTTACTGGTCAAAGCAGGTAGCCTGCAGGAGTCCTTGAGACAGTTTGGTTATGCGCACTTTTTGGAACACATGGCATTCAACGGCAGCAAACATTTCCCTAAACAAAAACTCATTGAACAGCTTGAACAAGCAGGACTTTCCGCCAACTCGGATATTAACGCCTACACAAGTTATGATGTCACCAGCTACAAGTTGTCACTACCAAGTGATTCTACCTTTGACAGCGCCTTACTCTGGTTTCGTGATATCCCGACCGAACTCTCATTGGATCCTATTGAAATAGAAAAAGAAAAAGCCGTTGTTCTCGGAGAAATTCGCTTATCGAATGCTAATGAAACATCGGTAGCAGAGCAACTTGATGGCTTGTTTTTGAATGAAACTGATCTCGGCGGCTATAAGGTTCTGGGATCAGAAGAGAGCATTCAAAACATCAATCGCGGCCAATTACTCCAGTATTATCATCAGTGGTATGTGCCCAACAACAGCGAAATCATCATTGTCGGAGATATATCCCCAAGGTTAGCCAAAGAAAAAATCGTTGAGTACTTTTCCGACTGGGCTGCTCACCCACTTGAGCATAAGCTATCCATACAAATTAACCCAACTAGTGATACCAGCCCGGTGGTATTTGCAGTCCCCAGCCAAGACAGCTCAGCCACGGCGCTAGTGCACTACAACGGCGATGCCGCAATCACAACCCTCGCTGATCAGCGCGCGCAAATGGCTGATGATTTTAGCTACGCTCTTATCCGCGGGCGCCTAAAAGCGCAGGCTTACACGAAAAATATTCCACTCATTGATATCTACGCCGGAAGTTATCCATTATTCAATGTCAGCTACGGTTTTGTCATGGCCAATTATAACGAACAGGACAGATTGAAAGTTGAGCCGTTCCTTGCCGCCGAATTAGCCGATATGCGTTATTCGGGCGTATCGCCGGCAGAGTTAGCAACCGAATTAGCCGTTTATCAGCAGGCACTAGAGCATTTGGATAGTAATTATCGTTCACGAACGTCTGGTTGGGTGATTGACCAAAGAGAGAACGCAATATTGCGTGACGGAGTGATACAATATAAAGAGGATTATCGAAAAAACTTAACCAGATTCATCCACGACGTTAACCTGAATGACATCAATGCATTAATTAAAAATAAACTAAACCCAAAACAACAGAAACTTGTCTTTTCATTGCCCACTTCCATTGAAAGTGAAGAATACGATACATTTCCTCTTCACCAAAATGAGCAGGTTATGTTGCAAAAAATGCAGCAACAAAATACCCCTTTAACCGATACTCATTTCGCACAAACGACAATCTCACCACCAGAGTTTAGCGGAAATATCACCCGATATGAGGCCATACGTTCAGATCTTCACTGCTGGACATTGGATAATGGCGTTAAAGTATGGCTAAAACAGATGCCAGAAGCGGAAGGCAGTGTTTACGCCAAGTATCTTGCTCCCGGTGGTATGTTAGCACTGGATAAATCATACAACCCCGCCAGTCAGGTATTTATTGACTCCGTATTAAAAAGCGGGCTTGCCAATCTCAACTTGATTGAACTAAGGCGTCTGCTTATCGAACATGACACAACGCTTTATCCTGTCATTAATGTCGGCTCACATGGCATTGAATTACAAACATCCAAATCAAACCTCGAGACCGCGTTTTCAGTATTGCATCAGGCTGCTACGAAGGTAAACTTTAGTCAACCTCAATTCAAGCTGGCCCTGAGCGCCTACTTGCAAGAGAAAAACAGCTTCCTTGCCTCTCCGTATGGGCGACATAAGTACGAGTTAAACCACCAGCTATATGGTGAGGACAGTGCCTTCTCCATACTTTCCACTGAATCATTTAACCAAGTCACCTTCTCCGATATTCAGGACATTTATCAGAGCTTGTTCCGACAAGCACACCCTTTTCAGCTTTACATCGTTGCTGATCTCAACGCACATGAACTGCAGCCTTATTTAGAGCAATTCATCGCAAACATCTCATACGACCCCATAGTCAAACAACATCAGAAAGTGACCTTGGCGGTTCCGCAAAATGAATTAATCAGCAAAACCTCAAACGAAGACTCTACAGTTTATGGCGTGTATTTTACGTCAACCAGTGAAAAATCATCATCAAAACAAGACATCACACTGACCTTATTAGAAAAGATCATTAACAAAAAAATGTTTGAACAAATGCGAGAAGAAAATGGCTTCGACTATTCGCCTTCTGCGGGCATTATAAAATCTGCTGGTGACGCCAATATTGAGCTCTGGTTCGAAATGACATTAGCACCTGAACAAGCACTCGAAGCGCAAAAAAGTATGAATCAGTTTATCAGAGACCTGAGTAAAGATATTTCACTTCAGGATATGAACACAGCAAAAGAGCAGTTGCGGGTCGATTATCAGTATTCGGAACGTTACCCTCAACAATGCCTTGACGATCTCAGTCATTTCATGACTTTTGACTATGCGTTAAATGAGCTTTATTACCAGAAAAAAGTCATCAACTCCATTACGCTCAATGATATAAATAATGCCTATAAGAATATGATCGGCAACGGCAGTCACCGTTTAGACGCGCTCTTTGAGCCGAAACCAAACCTTTAATAATAAAGAAGCAGGACTGATGTCCTGCTTCTGTTTCACGAGTTGAGCTTTTCAGGTTTTTCTTTACTTCTAGCTAAAATTCAACTGTTCCTTTAATTCACTGGCTAGTGTAATCACCTTGGGCCCAAAGATAACCTGAATGCCTTTGTCCATTCTAACAACACCCATGGCGCCCAGTTGCTTCTTCCAGACCTCATCAGTGGCGGTAAGTGATTCGTCATGTAGAGAGACTCTGAGTCGGGTTGCGCAGTTAGCCACATTCTCAATATTTGCCTCTACACCCAACGCTTCAATAATATCTCTGGCTAATTTCACGTTCTTATTTTGTCCCTTCTCTTTGAAATCACTCTTTGAATAAAGGGCAACTTCAGCACCTTCTTCTTCACGTCCAGGGGTCTTGGATTTGAATTTCAGAATGAAGTACTTAAAGGTAAAGAAGTACACCACAAAGTAGAGCGGAATTAACCACAATAGTGACCACGCTTGGACTTTTTGCGGTTGTAATATGTTTGGAACCATAAACAACCATTGGTTACCATGAATAGAAACGTTCGTCCATTCAGTCAATACATACGCTAGTCCGTTCAAAGGCACGTGTATCGCGAAATACAGGAATGGCTGAACAAACAAAAAGGTATACTCTAGAGGCTCAGTAATGCCTATTACGG
Organism: Vibrio sp. UBA2441; assembly: GCA_002342685.1. Lineage (GTDB taxonomy): Bacteria > Pseudomonadota > Gammaproteobacteria > Enterobacterales > Vibrionaceae > Vibrio. The sequence continues at coordinate 93,417 of DDQN01000079.1, read as the reverse complement.
CTGCTGTGAACACGGCAGGTATCATAATAGCCGCTACTTTCTTTCTGTTTTCAGGGCGAGCCGTTACATACATGGCGTAAGCAGCGCCCACCAAACCACCAGACTGGATAAGTATACGTCCGCTGGTAAAGTTATGAGTGATATACCCCAGCGCATCAGGCGAACTCATCTGCCCATTCATGATATTACGCACGCCTTCATATATAACACCGTCGATTTCCATGGCACCACCGACTCGGGTGTATTCAATAGGAAATGCAATCAAGTGATGCAAGCCTAAAGGCAATAACGCTTTATCGAAGATTCCGAACAGAAACGACCCAAACGTTCCAGAGCTGGTAATCAGTGTAGTGACAGACTGTAGTGCACCCGCAATCGGAGGCCATGCGTAGTAGGCCAATAACCCAATTGGCATAACAGCTATGTAAGCGAAAATAACAACCGCTCGTGGTCCGGAGAAGAAACTCAACATGGTCGGCATTTCAAACTTATAAAATCTATTGTGCAGCCATGCGGTGAAACAACCCACCAAAATACCGCTAAATATGCCCATGTTGTAGCTAAATACACCCAGATTCTCTCCCCATAATGAATTGAAGTTTTGAGCCTTAGCCTTCTCCATTCCAAATTCATTTATCAGAGACTGAACGCTTGTTGTTTCCGGTGTCCATCCGTTAAATGCAGCGATCGAATTGATCGCGACATTGAAACACATAAACATAGTGAAACCTGTAAAAGCAGCCCAGCCTTTTTCAGATTTCGCTAATGCGAATGCAAGACCAATGGCAAAAAATGGTGGCAAGTTCCTCATGACCATCAAACCAAGATCGAGCATCAATTTAAAGAATGCCCAAATGACAGAATCTGACGACGACATTTGATTGACGACACCAGCGCCAACCCCGATAAATAGACCTGCAATAACCAATACAATGATGGATACCATCATACCGCCGGCAAGTGCTTGAACCTTATCTCTCATAATTTACTCCTAAATTGATATGAGAACTTTCACGTATATTGAAAATGCTTTTATTAATGACTCAATACAGAGCTGTTCATTTGGCCCATGTACATTTGTCACTTCTTCGGGAAAAGTCGGACCGAATGCCACACCATTTTTGAGTGAACGAGCATAAGAAGCCGCTCGCTTGCTAAAACAACGAACGGGCTTTCCAGTCACATCAAAATAAGCTTTTCCCATAGACTGGATTAACGGACTTTCGGGAGAGAGGTAGGAGAGAGGTAGGTGTTGATGCTCGATCAAATTCACTTCATATTGCTGAGATAGCTGTTGAAGTCGGGTACGAATTGTCTCAATGCTCAGACCTTTAGGATACCGAAAGTCAAAATCCAAATTAAATGTTTGTTGATCCATATTGATAGCGGAAACACAACAAGTCGTTGTGCCCATGTCACTATCGCTATGTGATAAACCTAACTTTGAACCGTCCGATGAATCTGAAAACAGATCGTCGAATATCTTAATCAGGTTCTTTGAGTTATCGTCTAAATAATCAACGCCACGTAATACGCTCACCAATATATCAATACAGTTAGCAACATTATGTGGATTGCGGGACTTCTCCCACGGAGTTTCTAAACGAAGGCAAACCGACTCTTTACAAGGTGTTGTCAGAGAAGCTAAGCCCGAAAATCGCTGCGCAACTTCCATTGCCTTTTTGCCAGAAAGAGTAAGCTCCAGTTGATGACAGGTAGATGTTCTGTCTCGTTCACTAGAAATGCTTAGTATTTGGCATAAATCATCATGATCATCATGATCATCAACTGGTTTACACATCCCGGTAAAAGAAGAATATTGAATGCCAAATTCACCATTAACAATTGGGAAATCGCCGTCAGGAGAAAAGGCATAATCGGGTTGTGAGTTATGTTGAAAATAATGATCGATACATTCCCAGGTGGTTTCTTCAGCACCACCGACAATGAGTCTAATTTTTTTATCTAAAGGTAATGAACACTCCTTAAACATTTTTAGAATATAAAGACTGGCAATCAGAGGCCCCTTATTATCGGTAGCTCCTCTGCCGTATATAAGACCGTCTTTCTGAACAAGCTGATAGGGGTTGGTTTTCCATTGATCGAGATCCCCGGCTGATACCACATCAATATGGTGCAAAAGCGCAATTTCTTCTTCACCTTCGCCAACACTAATATCAATGGCATAGCCATCATGATCTCTGACCTCCAACCCCATACCAGTGGCAATTTCGATTAGTTTATCGAATGCATGCCTGATTGGCTGGCCAAAGGGAGCATGTTTTGAACGAGATAATTCGTCTCTGACAGAAGGTATTTCAATCAACGCAGCAATGTCACTGATTACATTATCAATATTTTGCTCTAGATAATTTCCATTCAATGCTGACGTGTTATCTGCAATCATAACTTACTCTCTAATTAACCAAATGATTATGCTTACTTAATCACAAACGGAATTCCAATCCGTCCCAACTTCATCAGAAAAAGCCATAAAATCTGCTTTTCGATGGGCAAAAATTCCATTTTCAACAACGCCTGGTATTCGGTTCAACCTCTGTTCAAGCCATTCTGGGTTACTCATATCTAAACCAGAAACATCTATAATGAGGTTGCCATTATCCGTTATGCAATCTGAACGTTGAATTGAATTTCCACCTAGATTCTGAATACTTTTTAATACCGCAGCTTTACTTACTGGCAGTATTTCAATGGGAAGAGGAAAATGACCAAAGCCATCTACTAATCGCCCGCGATCGGCAATTGTGATAAACCGATTCGAAACAGAAGCGAGTATTTTTTCTCTCGCTAACGCTGCCCCACCACCTTTGATGGTCATTCCATTGGCAAGACCTTCATCAATACCATCTATGTAGAAATCAATGCCATCACACATTTCCAGTGGTTGTTCTTTCAAGGACATATTTTGTAATGCTTTACTCGATCGAACTGAACTCGAAACGCAGTGAGCAAACTGGGCATTGCTGCCAGCAAGCAACTCGACAAAGATTTCCACCGTTGCCCCCGTCCCGATTCCAATCACCGAAGATGGGGTAATATTGTTTAGCACATAGTCCAACGCTACTTTTGCGGCCTTAGTTCGCAAACAATCATCGCTACTGTTTTTTATGAACACACTCTCAGTCATATTACCGCTCCAATAGTTTTCGGGCGCGAGAGACAACATTACTAACCGTAAATCCATACAACTCAAAAAGTTGCTCCGCTGGGGCAGATTCGCCAAAGCCACTCATTCCAACAATATCGCCATTTAAACCAACGTACTTAAACCAATAATCTTTAATGCCTGCTTCAACGGCCAGACGACAAGTTACAGAGCTTGGAAGTACCGACTCTTTATACTCGGAAGATTGAGCATCAAAGGTATCGGTTGATGGCATAGACACAACTCTGACATTAATGTCATCCGCTTCTAATTTGGCCTTTGCTTCCATTGCCAGATGAACTTCTGAGCCTGTTGCTATAAGTATAAGATCTGGTTTTCCACGGGAATCTGAAAGCACATAACCGCCCTTAGCTACGCTTTGAAGGACCTGTTCATTTCTTTCAAACTGAACCAAATTCTGGCGTGAGAAAATCAATGATGTAGGTCCATCAAATCGCTCTATAGCCGATTTCCATGCCACTGCTGTTTCCACCTGATCACAAGGTCGCCATGTGCTCATATTTGGTGTTAAACGAAGTGAAGATATTTGTTCCACAGGCTGGTGAGTGGGCCCATCCTCTCCCAGACCTATCGAGTCATGGGTATAGACAAATATGCTGCGTTGTTTCATTAGTGATGCCATACGAAGTGCATTTCGTGCGTATTCCATAAACATCAGGAAGGTGCCGCCATACGGAATGAATCCACCATGTAAAGCCAGACCATTCATCATTGCAGACATGGCGAATTCACGAACGCCATAACTCAGGTAGTTCCCGGACGCATCTTCAGCGGTAATCGATTTAGAACCAGACCAGTTAGTCAGGTTCGACGGCGTTAAGTCAGCCGAACCACCCAAAAATTCCGGTAAGATTGGGCCAAATGCTTCAATGGCATTTTGAGAGGCTTTTCTGCTTGCTATGTTTTGCGGGTTTGCTTGAAGATCCTGGATCAACTGGTTGCTGATCTGTTCCCATTGTTCAGGTAATTCTTTGTTCACTCGACGGTTAAATTCTTGTGCCAGTTCAGGATAAGCCTGCTGGTAACGTTCAAATTTTCGTTGCCATTGTGCTTCCTTAGCGACCCCATCTTCCTTTGCATCCCACGCATGATAAATATCTTGTGGAATTTCGAATTCCGGGTGTGGCCAGTCAAGCTGCTGACGAACTAGTTGAACTTCGTCTGCGCCTAAAGGAGCACCATGGCAATCATGGCTTCCTGACTTATTCGGAGAGCCATAGCCAATAACCGTTTTACAGCAAATTAACGTAGGGCGCTTGGTATCCAATTTTGCTAAAGCAATGGCTTCAGCGATCGCTTTAGCATCATGACCATCAATATCTGATATCACTTGCCAGCCATACGCTTCAAATCGTTTAGGTGTATCATCACTGAACCAACCATCGACTTCACCATCGATAGAGATACCGTTGTCATCCCAAAACGCGACTAATTTACCCAGCCCCAGAGTTCCTGCTAAAGAGCATGCTTCGTGAGATATGCCTTCCATCATGCAGCCATCACCCATAAAGACATAAGTATGATGGTCTACAATGTCATGGTTTTCTCTATTGAATTGTTCCGCCAGAACTTTTTCGGCCAACGCCATACCAACACCATTAGTAATGCCTTGTCCCAACGGCCCGGTAGTTGTTTCAACACCCGGCGCATAACCATACTCCGGATGGCCTGCGGTTTTACTATGAAGTTGACGAAATGATTTAATATCATCCATCGACAAGTCGTAGCCAGATAAATGCAACAGGCTATAAATCAGCATTGAGCCATGACCATTGGACAATATAAATCGGTCTCTGTCCGGCCATTGTGGGTTGGTCGGGTTATGTTTTAAAAAATCCCGCCACAACACTTCCGCGATATCAGCCATTCCCATGGGTGCACCCGGATGACCCGAGCCCGCTTTCTGTACCGCATCCATACTTAAAACGCGAATGGCATCAGCCAGTTTTGAACGTGTAATCATCAATAATACTCCTACAGACGCTCAGCAATCATGGCTTCGAGTTTGCCTTGGTCAACGGCAAAATTTCGAATTCCCTCGGCTAACTTTTCCGTTGCCATCGGGTCTTGATTCATTTCCCAGCGATATTGACCCTCAGTCATCATCGTTGAAACTGGCTTAATAACGTCTCTCTCGCCATTTAACTGGCATTCTACTTTTCCGTCAGCTGCCGCAAGCTTATCCAACAGTGCAGGACCAATAGTTAAACGATCACATCCTGCTAACGCCAAAACCTCGTCAACATTTCGGAAGCTCGCACCCATAACAACCGTGTTGTAGCCATGGTCTTTATAGTAATTATAAATCTCACTCACAGAAACCACACCAGGGTCTTCTTGAGCCGAATACGATTTGGTCTCGGTATTTGCGCAATACCAGTCAAGAATTCGGCCTACAAATGGCGATATCAGATAAACACCCGCTTCCGCACACGCCTTTGCTTGGGCAAAATTAAACAACAGTGTGAGGTTACAGTTAATGCCTTCTTTTTCGAGCACCTCTGCTGCGCGGATACCTTCCCAAGTAGAGGCCAATTTAATTAAGATACGGTCATTAGAAATGCCAGCTCTGTTATACATAGAGATTAATTTGCGTGCTTTTGCCAGACTAGCGTCTTTCTCAAAAGAGAGCCGAGCATCTACTTCTGTAGAAATACGTCCCGGAACAATCTTAAGAATCTCTAAGCCAATGTTCACGGCTAGCTTGTCGGCGGCATCAATGACTTGCTATTGTTTCTCATTGCTTTGCTTCTTTGCCCAGGCGACAGCTTCTTGAATCAAGTGATCGTACTGAGGCATTTCAGCCGCTTTTAGTACCAAGGATGGATTAGTTGTCGCATCTTCTGGTTGAAACACTGATATCGCATCAATATCGCCGGTATCAGCAACAACTGTGGTAAAAGTCTTAAGTTGTTCCAATTTATTCATTGTCTTCTCTCTGTTAATTCTGTGATTAGTTGCGGTAATGATATCTCTGCCATGGAGTGCAAAACCCTGTGAGCATGTGATACATCTAAGTGGCGGGTTAAAAAATTCGGAACCGCAACCGTGGTAATTTTTGCCGCTTTAGCCGCGGTAATACCCGGTGGTGAATCTTCAAAGGCAATCACCTGACTCGATTCAACACCCAGCTTTTCTACCGCTTTTAAGTAAACATCCGGTTCTGGTTTTCTGCGCGCTAATACAATATCTTCAGCGCCAATGAAATGCTCAAACAGAGTATGCAACTCCAGCCGTTTCAGAATAGGAAGGTAGTGTGCAGATTCGGAACTGGTCGCTAAGGCTATTTTCCAACCACTGCGCTTAGCGCACTCCAAATACTCTCTTACCCCTTCCCTTGCATCTAGTTTCTCTACCAGTTCATAGGCTTTGGATAACACCAAAGATGTAATTTTTTCGTTGGCGATGTTTGTACCTGTAACCTGGCGATATTTCTGGTGAAGAAAGGTAGCTGGCGCTGAGCACCCGACCAGGCCAGCTACCTGTAGTGGCGATACGTCAACATTGTATGGTGCTAATAAAGTTTCCCAGACTTTATACATACACGTTTCGGTATCGACTAAAAGACCATCGAAATCGAAAATGATAGCTCGAACTTCAGTCAGCAATGCTTCCTCTCTATCCATTGCCTTACTAACTAATTGATGAGCGAAATTTTCTTTTTCCACGGATTGGTCTCCTTTAAAATTGGTATTATCAAACCAGACTTGCTTGCAACATCGCTCGCATATCACTGGCCGACGTTGTTGGTAAGTCAAAACAGAATGCTGGTAACAATTCATCGACGTCCTGCTCTGAAACACCAACCTGCATAAGATTGGTTTCCAGCCCTATTCGAATCAAAAATTGAGTCACATAAGACGCTAAAGACTGCGCTTTTTCTTCAGTGCTTCCTGTCGCACCAAATAATTCAGCAACTTGAGCAAAACGTTCCGGTTGCTTTTTCCACTGTTTGGTTAAATACGCGGGGTACACAACTGCCAAAGTTAACCCATGGGGCAAATTGGTTTTCTTACCACCTATAATTTCACCCATTGGATGAGGCGCTCCCGCTCCACCGTTCGCTAAAGCAATACCTGCTAATGTGTCGGCTATCGCTAACTGACATCGACCTTCAATATCTGCACCGTTTTCAACAACATTCGGCAGGCAATCGACGATTAACTTCATGGCTTTTAAAGACATTGAATCGACAAATGGAGATGGTCTGGTGCCAACGTAAGACTCAAATGCATGTGAGAAAGCATCAAAGCCCGTCATTGCTGTCATTCTGGCAGGAAGTGTTAACATGAGTTCCGGATCAATCACCGCTTCTCGTGGGTAAAATTGTGGATGAAACAGAGTCAGTTTGGCATGTTGTGCCAGGTCGGTAATTACCGCGGCATGAGTTACTTGTGAGCCTGTTCCTGAGGTCGTCGGAATGGCGATTAATGGTAGTGTTTTAGCGGGTAACGCTTTTATATCCTCAAATGGGCTGTCATAATTATCAAACCAAAATGCCCAGTCTAAATAGTCAACATTGATGGCTGCAGAGATAATTTTTGCCGTATCGATTGACGAGCCACCACCAATGGCTAAAACAACATTGCATTGGTTCGCTTTCGCTAGTTCACAGCCCGCTTCAACCACATTCGTCGGTGGGTTTGGTTGCACACCGTCAAAGTGAGTAACACTGATATTGTGCTTCTCTAATAAGCTGAATATTCGCTCATAAGCTGGCTTCACCGCAGGAAAAATAGGCTCAGAGACAACCAGGCATTTCGTTCCCCACTGTGAAACTATTTGGCCAATTCTATCGATTTCACCAGGCCCAAAGTTTAATTTCGTTGGCTGATGATAGTTAAATTGCGTCATATTTTTTCCTTCTTTGGTGGTGCCAGACTCAAAACAGAAACGTTTATAGTCAGTGCCCTAAGTCCGATACCAAATCCATTCTGTATAATTACACTTGCTCTTGTGCTACTTTTTCTTCTGCCTCATCTAATGCCGCTCTAAAGTCATGAACGCCGGCAGTAATTCCGTTCTCGTGACCAAAGATATTGGTAGAAGCAACCATGACGTCGATGTCTTCTTTCAGCAAAGGTTCTAGGTTGTAGTTTCGAATGCCACCGTCGACGCACAGTTCACAATCTGGGTTACGTTCGTTAATCAGCTCTCTTGCTTCTCGAATCATGCTTATTGCCGAATCACGCCATAGCCACTCATCATTATTCACGCCGTGGATAACAAGGTGTAATCGGTCCAGGTAGTAAATTGCTTCTTTGATAAAAGAAACCGGAGTGAAGCAGCCGACAGTTAAGCCAAACTTCATGTTGTAATCACGGCAGTACTTCATCATGTAAGCCAAAGGCGCGCCAATAAAGTGCTCCGCAGGCAGGATCAACATATCAGCGCCAGCAGCGGCGATTTTCTCTACAAAGAGGCGGTCACAATCTTTAAAATAAGCATGAACTTCGATTGGCTTGTCAGTATAAGGACGAATACCTTCTACAATCTGATGCCCACCCATGAGCTGTAGATTTTTCAAGTCATGCATATCTGCGGCATCACAATGGATATAATCAGCACCCGCATCAGACACTTCTTTTACAACATCAGCAATATGGCCGTAATCTACGTGAGCGAGACCCGCTGCAATTTTTACCTTTTTCATATATTTTTCCTTAGCAATTAAAATAAGTGATGGCTGGTTTTAACTTTCGAGCTCTATCATTCGAAGGTATTGACCAATGCCACAACCGTTGTTGTCTGTAACAATTAAATTGGCTCTGTTTTTTAAAGAAGGGCTGGCATTTTCCATTGCCACAGGCTCCCCCACGACATCAAACATGGACAGATCATTGTCGCCATCACCAAATGCCACTACAGATTTGGCTGGTATCTGACGTTGTTCTAACCAATGGTTAAGCGCGTTTCCTTTAGAAACATCCTTAGGAGTGATATCAAGCTTATTCGGAGAGGAAAGGTCGACCTGAAGTGTGCTGTGCAATGTGTCCCGCAATTCACAAAGCTGCGACTTGTCGTCACTGGAGACCAATAATTTATACACATCACCAACTTTCCCGACTAATTCTGAAATCTCCGCGATGATTTCTATCGGAACATCGCTATTCAGCGATTTTGCTTTCTGACGTAGCTCAGATAGATGCTTTGACGATTTCTGGGCGAAAACACCTTCACTAGAATATAAAGTAAAATCGAGTTGATGTTGGTTCAGTAAAGAGAGCAACTTAAGCAGCTGTTCAGGACCGAATGCTCTGGACATAACCACCTGATCTTCCAACGGGTCATACAGGTACGCACCATTACAACAGATAATCGACTCTGTAATACCCAGCAGTTCAGTATACGGTTGCATCAAGGCGTGTGGTCTACCACTGGCTAATGTCACTGTGTAACCATTTTGAATTACTGAGCGAACCGCATTCAGGTTCACCTCGTTGATCTGATCATTATCACCCAACAAGGTTCCATCCAAATCCAGTACAAATGCTTGATATCTCATCTTAGCTCCAAGTGCTCCTGACCTGAGATGAATACTAAACGGTCACAACAGGTCACGCAAAGTCACTTCTGACCTTTACTGGCATCTTTTGAGTCATTGATCACAATATTAATGGCAAAACAATTCAAAAGAGGTCATAAATAAATAAGATTTGCGCTAAAAGTCAAAAGAGGTCAAAATAGGTCAAAACAATTCAAACTTTGCTAGGGTTAACTGTATGAATGAGGTCCAGCGTCAAGAAACGTTACTGGAGTACTTAAATAGCCATCAATTTATATCTACGTCAGAATACGTCGGCATGTTGGATATCTCTTTATCAACAGCACGTAGGGATATCACCAAATTGGCGAGTGAAGGAAGGTTAATAAAGCTACGTAATGGTGCACGTGCAGCGGATATACATCATTCCCAAGAATCACACACACCGACCACATTTATTCCTGCACTGACAGATATCGAAAACTATGCAATCAAAAACAAGATTGCCTGCGCCGCAGCAGAACTATGCGAAGAACAAGACAGCATTGTGATTAGCGGTAGTAATACCACTTTTCTCATGGGGGACTTTCTGGCAAACCGTGAGATTCAGGTCATCACTAATTTCATGCCGCTTGCGTATCAGTTAATTCAACAAGGCCATCAGAGCATTATCATCCTAGGTGGGCAGTACATTTCTGAGCGCCAAATAACCATCTCTCCCGATACAGAAGCGGCAGATGACCTTAAAAGTCGTTTTGTCTTCTTTACAGGGACAGGCATCTCAAACGCCGGTGTTCATACATCAGATCTGCTGGTTTATATGGCAGAGAGAAAACTGCTTCAGTATGGGGATAGACTTGTCGCGGTCGCTGAAGGAGCCAAAATAGGCAAGCATGGCGGAAAACTACTGACGACAGCGGCACAATTGGATACGTTAATCACCGATTCCAGTGCTAACTCTGATGTTATTAATACCTTAAAAGAACAAGGTGTTAATGTCATTATTGTTTAAAAAATGCATAAAAAAGCCCCTCAAGTAGAGGGGCAAAGTACCATCGCTAGTTATTATAGTTAGATGCCAATAAATATCGGACTATTTACCCGCAGAATCCACGACTCAGTTAACCAAAATCACCATTTACATAGCCTTTGGTTCTGTCATCCTGCGGGTTATTAAATATGTGTTGCGTATCATCATGTTCAACCAACTCTCCCATCAGGAAGAAGGCCGTTCTGTCTGAAATTCGTCTGGCTTGCTGCATCGAGTGCGTCACGATCACTATGGTGTAGTCTTTTTTCAGCTCTTCCATCAGCTCTTCAATTTTATGGGTCGCTATCGGATCGAGTGCAGATGTAGGCTCATCCATTAATATAACATCTGGTTCCATTGCAATCGTTCGGGCAATACACAACCGCTGTTGCTGACCACCTGAAAGGCCAAATGCATGTGATTTAAGGCGTTCTTTTACTTCGTCCCACAGTGCTGCACCGCGCAGTGATTTCTCGACTACCATATCTATGTGCTTTTTATCTTTGATTCCTTGCGCTCTAAGTCCATAAGCCACATTTTCATAGATACTCATCGGAAATGGATTCGGCTTCTGGAATACCATGCCCACCTTAATGCGCAAATCAGCGACATCAATATTGCCATAGACATCAGTACCATCCATTTCTAAAGTACCGGAGATTTTTACACCTTCGATGAGATCATTCATTCGGTTTAAACAGCGCAGTAGCGTTGATTTACCACAGCCAGAAGGCCCAATTAGCGCCGTTACCTGACGGGTAGGAATTGGCAGGTTAATCGATTTCAGCGCCTGATTGTCACCGTAAAAAAGATCCAGGTTTTCGATATTAAATTTGTTCATAATCTTTATCTCTAAATTCTTAAAATCGTGTAATTAGTCGATATAATCTAATAAGTTGCGGTGTTAAAGCGCTGAGCAATTAACTTGGTAATCATATTTATGATTAACACAACAACAATAAGCACAGTTGCCGTACCGTATGCCTGATTCCACTCATTAATAGTAAATAATTCAGTGGTCAGTTTATATAGGTGCACGGTCAGCGTTCTACCAGAGTCTAAGAGTGATTCAGGAACACGGGCGACCATACCAGCGGTCAGAAATACGGGTGCTGACTCACCAATTACGCGACCAATACTAAGAATGATCGATGTGATAATACCTGGCATTGCACTCGGTAGAATTAGACGCCAGATAGTATAAATTTTTGAAGACCCAAGCGCATAAGAGCCTTCTCGATATGTGGCAGATACGGCCATCAAGGCTTCTTCCGTCGTGCGGATAATGACAGGAAGAATTAAAAGACTCAATGTGAGCGCCCCAGACAATATTGAGAAACCCAACCCTAGAATAGCGACGAAAAACGTCATACCAAATAGGCCAAATATGATGGACGGGATCCCTGCCAATGATTCTGTACAAAAGCGAATCACTTTTACAAATCGACTGCCTACTTTCGCATACTCGGTTAAATAGATTGCCGTCATGATACCGATTGGAGCTGCAACGCCTATTGATGCAACAACCATATAAATAGTCGAGATGATCATAGGGAAGATCCCCTTCTCTTCACCAGTTGCTGTATATTTGTCAGTGATGAAGTTCCAATCGACAAACTTTAGCCCATTAGAAAGAATGTACCAGATAATCCAAAATAGGAAGCCAACGGTTAACGCCGCAGCAGCCCATATCAATCCTTTTAATACCGAATCTTTAAACTGACGAGCTTTTTTAAGTTCTGCTGTATTCATTTTATTTCGCCTTTTGTCGGTTTAAATAAAGCAAAGCGGCGTTGAGCATCATGATAAATACCAACAAGACGACTCCAGTCGCATATAGCGCATTAGCGTGCACACCACTGGCATAAGACATTTCAATGGCAATATTTGCAGTCAGTGTACGAGCGGAGTCGAGTATCCCTTCCGGCATCGCTGGCGCATTACCCATGACCATAATGATCGCCATAGTTTCACCCAATGCACGTCCAATCCCCAAGATAACGCCCGTCATAATTCCAGATCGAGCCGCAGGGACCAGCAACTTAAAAATAGTGAAGATATGTGAGGCACCCAGTGCCAGAGAACCTTCTTTATAAACACGCGGCACTGCACGAATTGACGTTTCTGATACGGTAATCACGGTTGGCAAAATCATCACACCCAATACGATAATTCCTGCAAGTATGGTGTTCCCGGCAGGGACATCAAATACATTCTGAATAAGAGGTACAATGATCACCAAACCGAAGAATCCATAAACAACAGATGGGATGCCGGCTAGCAGTTCGACAGCAGGTCGAATGATATTGGCCAATCGCTTAGGGGCAATTTCTGCAATAAAAATGGCGGTAAGCACACCGATTGGCACACCAACTAAAACGGCACCAAATGTAGAAACAACTGAAGCCACAATCATGGTGTATACACCATAAAGTGCTGGCGGTAACCAGTCGGTACCTAAAACAATTCCAGAGACCCCGGCCTCCTGAAAAGCAGGAATACTCTCTTTAACAATGTAATAAGCAATAATCGATAAAGAAAGAATCCCAATGATTGCGCTACATAAAAACAAACCATGGAAAACACGTTCTTTCCAGTCAATGCCGCGATTTTCACGCAAACCGTTCGACTTCCCAATATTGCTTGGCTTTTCACTATTCGTTGCGATGGTCATAACAAACTCACGTTTAGTTATTGTAATGCTCAAAAAGCTCAGTCCTAAATAGGCGGACTGAGCAATAATTTATCTGATGTTGATTAGTTAACTGAGATGTAACCTTTCTTAGCTACAAGTGCCTGAGCGTCTTTAGTTAACATCCAATCAAGGAATTTTTGTGTTTTAGCAGAAGGTTTACCTTCTTTGTAAAGCACTAGGAAAGGTCGAGCTACTTTATAGCTACCATTTTTAACGTTAGCAACGGTCGCAGAAGTACCATCAACAGAAAGCGCCTGAACAGATGAGTCCACTGTACCCAAAGAGATATAGCCTATAGCGTATGGGTTTGAGGCGACGTTTGTTTTAAGTGCGCCATTACCGCTTGCTACTTGTGCACGTGGTGAGATAGCCGACACTTTCTTACCAGAGATCTTCTTCTTAAGTTTCATGATATCTTCAAAAGCACCACGAGTACCCGATGCCGTATCACGAGTGATAGCAACGATTGGTTTGTCTTCTCCACCAACATCTTTCCAGTTAGTGATTTCACCTTTATATATTGCAGTTACTTGCTCTGCAGTAAGTGCTTTAAGTGTATTTTTTGGGTTAACGACAACGGCGATACCGTCACGTGCAATCACTTCTTTCTTAAGCGTCGCTTCTTCTTCTGAAGCTTTAAGGTTACGTGATGACATACCTAAATCCGCAGAACCATTCTTAGCTGCTTTAACACCAGCTGATGAACCAGGTCCCTGAACTTCGATGAATACATCGCTATTTGTCTTCATATAGGTTTCTGCAAAAACTTCCATCAGCGGAGTAACACTTGAAGAACCTACAGCTGAAATTGTTTCTTTCGCTGTAACAGGAGTTACTGTTAATGCTCCAAGAAGAGCGATCGCACCGATTACTGTCTTTTTCATTTCAATATCCTTTATGGCTTTATTGCCGACTATGTTTACTTGACGGGATAACTTTAGAATTTCTATATGACAGTTGTGTTTCACAAAATTGAATACTCTGTGACAGTGATATTTTAATCTAATAAGTAAACAAGTACGCACTACTCATTGAAATTAAAGGGAAAAATAAAATCACAGTGAACATCGGAATACTTTTTATCCGTCACAAAAGTGTAATGATGACAACGAATGTCACGGGCAGGAAATGTGCTTTTCTATACTAAACTGCTTAAGGATGTCAGACTTAGAAAAGCAGGCTTAATACAAAGAAGGGCACGTAAAGTCCTCTTTCTATGAGCAATAGCGCTGCCCGATTTGATCAAAATCATTTTTAATATCGAAGGGAGTATTTGTATCAATTTTGGGCATTTTTATACCTTTTGACCATTGAGTTAATACTGAAAAATCAGCCTTGAAATTTCAGTACGAGGCTAACGATGATCAACAGTAAATGGCTAGAACTCTATAGATACCTCACTAGCAAGGTAGAGAGCCTGCCACCAGAACAGACAATGCAGGAGCAACTTACTGACAAACTTATGTTCTTAAGTGCCCAGTTTTTAATGCAAGATAAAATGAGTAATAAAGAGCAAATCGACTGGCTAGAGCATGAAGCCTTTACCCTGGTGCTGAGCCAAGAATTTCAAAACATCTCCCTATCTTTAACCCAACTCAACTTTGTATTTGAAACACTAATGGCAGCGCAACTTTGTCAGTTATCGATGGCAACGATCAATCACCACAAAACCGTGTTTCCAAAAGCACAGTTTAAAACCAAGTGCGGTTTAGTCTATCAGCAGTTAGGAGAGTACGAACACGCAAAAAGCATGTTCGAAGACGCGCTTATCATCACCCCATCAGAGCCCATGCTTCATTGTCATCTTGGGTTTAATTATATCTATACCGACAACGTACAACGCGCAATTGAGTGTTTTAAAAACTGCATAGAAGTCGCGCCTGATTTTGTTGGCGGTTATCAGAATTTATCGGGTCTTCATTACCAACAAGGCGAATTCGCTTTGGCGAGCGACTACGCCGAAATGGCATTTAAACAAGACAATCAGCTGCCATCAAACTACATCACTGCAATCAGTAGCTATCTGGCATTGGGTAATACCAGCCGTGCAGAGCAATGGATTAATGCCGCATTTGACAACACAGTGACGTCAATGGAGTTAGTTAGACTCGCCGGAATACTGGCTTATCAACAGGAGCGTTTCGAAGAAGCCATCGAAGCCCTAAGCTGCTACCTAAACCGGCACCCTTCCTCATTTGATGTACTCGGCATGCGTACGAGAGCAAAAGCCAGACTTAAGCGCCACGGGGAACTAGAGTCAGATCTAAAACAACTGCTGGTTTTTGAACCTCATGACGAGTGGTTATTAGAACAACTATTTCTATGTTACTTCCAAACACAGCAGTGGGCAGACGCACAAACCATTATGGTTGCACTGAACAGGTTAGCAACGCACTACAAAATTACCTATCGCGAACAACTCAATGAAATACGGAAAAACCTGAGTGTCGATATTGTTGAATTAGATTAATAATCAGGAGCAGATGTGGAACAGAATAATCATCAGGAACTACAGAGCACTTCGCGCCGGGATTTCTTGAAGTTAGGCGGAATCACTGCCGCTTCAGTCAGTGTCGGCGCCGCCGCAGGAGCTGGTTTTGTATTGGGCCGCGACCCGGACGCTAACGTCGGCTATGGTCGTACTGAGGCGGGAAAAGACATGTTCTTTAATCGTGAGCCTTTTCGGGTGGATGTCGCCCCTACACTCGAAGTTGCAGGAGATATAGAACGCCCAGAGTGGAACGACTTTCTCTTTCATCGCGTAGGTGCGATGGCCAAGGAATTGGAAAAAGGCTGGCAACCCACTCAGGACTGGAGAGAAATTCCCAATGCACGAGTAAGAGAATACTACTCTCGTTACCCCGAACGCTGGGATGACATGCTTCAGTCCTTTACCGAAAAAGCAAAACACGACCAAAATATAGAACAGTACCGGGATCGATTTGCGCTTGGCTGGGCATATTCTGCGGCCTATATGCGCGGACTATATAATAATTTTCCACCTAAACCGCAAGGGCACCCAAATGAGGTCGACTTTCAGTGGGTAAAACGTGAAAAACAACCATTTAAGTCACCAAAACATGCGTCTGACCTGATCAAGAAGATGGCATTTAAATTTGGAATGAGTGTGGTTGGCATAACCAAACTCGATCCCAGTTTTGTGTTTAAAAATACCATGCGAGGTATGCCCGATTGGGATGAAAGCATTCCCAAACACTGGAAGAATGTCATTATTTTTGGCACTCCAATGAACTGGGATCCCCTTTACGCGGCCATCGGGTATTCGACATCATATGATGGCTATTTCCGAGCGAAAAATGCGGCTGGCCTTCTTGCCGCTTATCTTGGAGAGCTGGGGTACGCAGCGCGCCCTCAATGGCCGGGCTCCGACTATGAAATCATTGTGCCTCCACTGGCTATTCAAGCGGGAATGGGAGAAGCCGCTCGAAACGGGATACTACTAACACCTGAGCTGGGGCCCAACGTTCGTTTAGCCGCCGTAATCACTGATTTGGATTTAGAAGCCGATAAACCCATTGACACTCAGGTCAAGCATTTTTGCGAAGAATGCAAAATTTGCGCTGATTCATGCCCCAGCGGTTCTATCAGCAAAGCCGACAAACCGGACGCCGTTGTAAGGGGCTATCGAAAATTTGCCTTTAATCAAGACAGTTGCTGGACGATGTGGCGTCAGGGTCCTACCGAAACCGCAATGGGCTGTCGGGTGTGCATCGCAGTGTGCCCATATACCCGAAAAAACAACTGGATTCATGCATTAGTAAAAGAGACTGATCCACGAGATCCTACAGGGTTAACACGTAAAGCGCTGTTGGCCATGCAACACAATTTCTTCTATTACCCGGAGGCCGAAGCCTACCACGGTGAATGGAATGGAGGACGTTTTGCAGGTTACCACCAGCCGCCAGAATGGTTGCGCAGTGAAAACTACTTAAAAGTAGAACAAACATGGGATTACGATGGTAACTGGGAGGGCTTTTAATGTTTCCACAATCAACAGTACTTGATCCACTTTTTTGGATGGCGTTAGGTGCATTGCAAGTCTTAGTATTTGCAGGTGCAAATCAATGGGCCAAGCATTTTCAACTTGGGATGAACTGGTGGAAGTGGTCCTTAGTAGGAAGTTGGTGGATATCACTTTTATTAACCATTGCCGGCTCGTTTACTTTACTTGGTGAAAATGAAGGGCTAGCAGGATGGTACTTACTGGGTTTTCTCGGCACCGGCATTGTCATCGCTGGCGCTGTATTACTGCGCATTCTAATTGCGCTAAAACCTGATACAGCAGGCTGACCAGGCGTCGCTGAGTGTATTTTGCTTAGAGGTACAAGCCACGGATGATTATCAACATTCGTGGCTAATAATATATATGACGATGAAACAAACATTCAAGAACAATAAGCAGCTGGAAAAAGCGGCCAGTATAGCGTCAGTGCTCATACTGATTGTTTGCTGGTATTTAGGTGGACTACAAACGAATACCTCTCAGACACAGCTTTTGCACAATGTGCTGTCCAAGCAGGAAACGATTATCCAAGAGTCTCCTGTACTGTTTAAAATTGCGAAGCATCAGAACAGTCAAATCACCACAAAAAAATGGCTGAGCTTAGGCTACGGTGTGGGTTATGGCGGAGAATTACAGGTCGCCGTGGAACTCTTACCCGATGGCACGCTAAATGCGATACATCTTCTCTCCTCAAAGGAAACGGCCCCCTACTTTGCTAAAGTGGTGGAAGAGAAACTTCCACAGGCATTACTTGGTCAAAGTGCATCCACTGCTTTTTCCCATGATGGTGTGACAGGAGCGACCTTAACGTCCAACGCTTATATTCAGGCAGTGAACAAGGCAGCCGATCCGGTTCGCAACCTATTGTACGGTTATGAACTGGTTAAAGTCCCATCAATCTGGCAGCGGTTTAAGTGGCTGGATATTACCGCAGTAATATTTTTCATAGCTGCCGTTGGACTAAGTCGCAGCAAAACAAAATATAAAGCAAAGTTGAATTCTGCGTTACTGTGTTTGTCCACACTGCTGTTTGGATTCTACTCCGCATCTTTGTATACCGTTTCTACCATCGGTGGATTTATCAGCGCTACCTGGATTACCGGCGTCGCCAGCTATTCTCCTTTTATACTGCTCGCATTAAGCATGGGCTACATCTTGTATTACAACCGCAACATATATTGCCAAAGCCTATGCCCGTTCGGTGCCGTTCAACAGTGTTTAGCAACAATAGGAAACGCTAAATCTTCCCCCGTACGCTACCCGTTTTTTATTTGGTTTCCACGCTTTCTGCTATTGATAACCCTATGTATGGGTGCTTATTTCCGCAACCCTGCCTCTTTTGTTTACGAACCGTTTGGTATCGCGTTTGGCATGATAGGGGGCATTTATCTGTTCGTCTTGACCATTCTGATCCTACTGACATCATTGGTGGTTCGTCGTCCCTGGTGCCAAAGTTTGTGTCCAGTCAACGCAATGACAGACTTTATCGTTTTTAATAAAAGCTGGCTAAAACAGACAAAGCGGCAATTAACTAATAAACAGCAATCAACTAACAAACGGCAAAACATTCGAAAAACAGAAGGACGATGATATGAGAAAGCGCCTTTCATTGGTATTTGTATGCTTAGCCTGTGTCCTGATCCTATTACAACTGAGCATTAGTCTTATTCCACTTTTATCCAGACAGGCTGATAACAGAGCCATACACAGTATCAGCCTTCAGGAAAAACCCGCAAGGGAAACTGTCCAAACGCTGCCACAACTGGATTTCAAACAGTTGGCTGAAGATATGGCGAGTGAAAGATACTGATTCAATACACAACGCAATAACCGGGTAAATTATGAACGACAAGTGTATTCCCGTAGAAAGGTTTAACTCTCCGGAATCCGTAGTAAATCAGGATATTTATAAAATATCTGAACTCTATGACATTAGAGGCGTTGAGCATGTATCACGACCGCACAGACTCAACTTCAGTGCTCTCATCTATATTACTGATGGAGAAGGCATGCATCATGTCGATCATAAAAGATATGTGGTTCGAAAAGGCACTTTACTAACCTTAGGCAAAAATCAAATTCACAGTTTTGCGAAAGAGCGCACTATCGAAGGGTATGTATTGCCGTTTAACTGTACGATGCTATCGAATAGTAAGAAAGACCCTTATTTTGATGTCATGATCACGGCGTTGGCCCATATTAATTGCATCCCTAATATTGAACCGGCATCCGTCTCTTTATTGGACGCATTAATCCACCAACTGCATTCTGCCTCAGAGTTTAAAGCTGAAATTGTTCGAAACCTGACGCGAGCAGTAATGTTAACAACCATTGTTCCCTATTTTCAAATGCAGGTTGAACACCCTTATCAAACGACAACCCCGGAATTTCATCGCCTTAAACAATATATAGAACAGCATTTTCAAGATCGTCCTTCAGTGGCAGACATCGCCTTGGCACTAGGTAAAAGTATTAAGCAGGTAGATAAATTAGCCAAAGATAATTCAGGTGACAGCGTTAAAGAACTGATAGATGAACGGGTATTATTAGAAGCCAAACGCTTACTGGCGTTTAGTCAGCATTCAATTACGGATATTTCCAGCCAATTGGGATTCAATGAAGCGACGAATATGACCAAGTTTTTTAAACGCCACACCGAAATTAGCCCTAAAGATTTTCGTCAGTTATGCCGTATGGGACTTAAAAAATAATTAAAGATAAAGAGACAGCCCCTTGCTTCTGTATGACCAATCACTACACTACTTGGCAAACATCGTGAATGGAAATACACATGCAGATCCCTGAAGTTAATTTTAATCACAACAAAGCGGATCAATCTGAATTCGAAGTTATCGAACTTGAATCACTGTATTCGCGTAATCTCAGCAATTCACCGGAAAAAGCCCACCGAGTCAGTTTCTTCTCATTCATTTATATTGAACAAGGCTGCGGTTCGCATATGGTCGATTTCGAAAAGTATGCGTTTTCCCCTGGCAGCCTAATTTTCATTCAGCGAGAGCAGGTACAGTCCTTTGATTTTTCGTCAAAACCTAAAGGGAAAATATTGCTTTTCACTCAGGCTTTTTTAGATCAGGTACATACTAATATGCGCCTGCCAAATTACACGCCGACCCACCTGAATAACCATCATACTCCATTAATCCAGCTGGATAAGGCGACCAATACTCGTTGTAATACCCTTATCAATGAGCTCACCACCGAAACGGCGCACCCTCAATCTGACCCCCTTATTACAATGTATCTATTCTCTTCATTGTCTTTAATATTGCATCGCCTTAAACCCGAAACACGCCACGATAAACTGTCAAAACAGCAGAGTATTCGACTTTCTCAGTTTCTAAACCTGCTGTTTGTTCATTACCGAAAAACAAGAGATGCTAACTGGTACGCCAGTCAGATAAATACTACCTACAAAACACTAAACCAGGTGTGTAAGATCGCAACCGACCTCACAGCTAAACAACTTATCGACGCGTATACGATTATCGAGATAAAACGACGTCTTGTTGTCAGTAATGCTACCACCTCGCAGATGGCATACGATTTCGGCTTTGAAGATGCGAGCAATTTTGTCAAATACTTTAAAAAGCATTCAGGACTCACCCCGAGTCAATTTCAAAAAAGGCACCTATAATCCATCACCATCGTCTATTGCCCATAACCTATCGCCTATTGCCTATCTCATAACTGGTTCGACATTTACCATTTATTTGCCCATATACACTCTGCACTCGCTGGTTCTAAATCATTAATATTGCCCTCAACAAAACAAGAGGACACTCACATGAAAAAACCATCACTCTCTACTCTTTTTAAACATACCTTCGCCGCGACCAGTCTTTTAACTGTCGTCGCATGCACCGCCGCCGATACTGAAATATCAACACTCTCCCACAAAGAAAAAGCCGTAGCCGTTATATCGAGTATCGAAACAGGCGATCTTGAGCCTATCCAATACATTAACCCTGAGCAGTACACACAGCACAACCTAGCCGTTGCCGATGGCCTTGAAGGCTTTGGGGCAGTGATGAAGATGTTGCCGGAAGGCAGTGCAAAAGCGGACGTAAAACGAGCGTTTCAGGATGGCGATTATGTTGTCACCCATACCGAATATGACTTTTTTGGCCCGAAAGCCGGCTTTGACATTTTCCGTTTTGAGCAAGGTAAAATTGTGGAGCATTGGGACAATTTACAAGAAATCGCCCCAGCAAATCCAAGCGGTCGTACTCAGTTTGACGGCGCAACCGAGATAACCGACCTCGACAAAACAGCGCAAAATAAAAGCATCGTCACTAACTTTGTTCAGACCATTTTAATTGATGGTGAATTGTCTCAGCTCTCTGATTTTATTGGCCCTGAAGACAATGATTATTTGCAGCACAATCCAAATGTTGCCGATGGCCTCAGTGGACTAGGTCAGGCCTTGAGTCAATTAGCAAAGCAGGGTATGCCGATGTTGTATACAAAGAATCATAAGATACTTGGCGAAGGAAACTTTGTACTTTCCGTGAGTGAGGGAGAGTTTCTTAACAAACACGTCGCGTTTTATGATCTGTTCCGACTTGAAAACGGCATGATTGTTGAGCATTGGGATACCATCGAGAACATTTCAGCCCCGTCAGACTGGAAAAATAACAACGGCAAATTTGCCTTCAAATAAGCTTGTTTATTGATGATAGTCACCCCAAAACAGGTTTGGTGATACCACCAGAACTGTTTTGGGGACTCATTCTTATCTTTCCGTCTATACCGCTGCCGATAGTACTGATGATTTTTCGTGAGCCATAATCAACTCACGATGAAAGTTTAACGGGGCAACCGAGAGTTCATCTTCTTGTTTGGCGATCGTCAGATGAAAATTAGCAAGATAATCTAGCTTAGTTGCATTTATCTCTACCAGCCTCTTTTGGTTCAACCAGGTTTCTGCGTAGTGAGTCGGTAAATAGCCAATAAACTGACCGGACAGAATCAACTGCGCTGTAGCTTCCATATTGATACAACTTGCCATATGCATAACATCATCTTTATGGCTCAAAGGCGTCACTTTATGTGCTAAACCTCGCTCAACCACAGCATAAGGCGCGATGTCTTTTCTTGTTTTTATTTCTCCGACCAGCAAAATGTCATGTTCGGGCGTGCAAAATAAACGCTGTTTCTCAGAAAACAGATAACGATAGTTTAAGCTCGAGCGTTGTATCTCAGAAGAAGTAATACCAATATCGATTTTCCCGGATATCAATTGCTCTTCAATTTGTTGAGAATCCATAATCACGGTATCAAAACTGACGTTGGGGTATTTGCTACAGAACCGCTGAATAGCTCGATAAACATTGCACTCTGGATTAGTCGTAATATTATCCGTTAAAGCAAGTCTCACATGGCCTAAGGTTACTGAGCGAATATCGTCAATGACATGTTCGAAATTTTCAATATCCACAAATAAGGTCCTGCAGGCTTCATACACTTTGTAGCCGTCATTAGTTAGCTTGAAACCGCCTCTTCCTCGCTGACACAGTTTCATATTTAATCTTTGCTCTAAATCGTGCATTTTTTGACTGATCGAAGACTGATGCATATTCAATTTGGATTGAGCGGCTGAGAATCCACCAGACTCAACAATCTGTGCAAATATTTTGAGAAGTTTCAAATCAAAATTGGATGCTTTATACATAATAAACCTTAAACAAATAAAGATTCCCGATAAACACTTCGCTCACCATTGGGAATCTTACTTAGTATACTTTTGCGGGTATTTTATCTATAAACCGGCGCTAATAGAGAGCATAATCGTATTTAGAACAATGAAAAAGAGAACCAAAGGCATAATAAACCGCAGCCAGGCACCATAAGGGACTCGACCTATCGCCAGGCATCCCATCAAAACACCATAAGTTGGCGTAATGAACAATACCGTTCCGATGCCAAACATATAAGCCGACACGACCAATTCTCTGCCTGTATTAGCAAAATCACTCAGTGGTGCGAGTATTGGCATCGTCATAACGGCTAATCCGGAGGTTGATGAAACAACAAAGGCGAGCAACATTTCAATCCAGTAAACGGTATTCACAAAAACGATGGAGCTTTTACCTGCCACCAACTCTTCGCAGTAGTGTAGAATCGTATCCGTGATGCTTCCCGCTTCCATCACCACAACAATGCCCCTCGCAACACCAATTATCAATGCGACGCCTATTAAGTCAGCGGCTCCAGAGATAAACGAATCAATTAACTCATCTTCTTTCAATTTACCTACAATGCCACACACTATCGCCATAAAGATAAAAAGAGTGCTCATCTCCGCCATCCACCAACCTAGTGTCGAAACACCATAAACCATGACGATGAAGGTAGCGGCAAAGAGAATGAGCACAAACTGTTGAGGTCTCGTTAAAGCAGGAATATCCTGATTATCAGCACTTTCTCCTAGAAAGTGTTTTTTATTTGACTCTGAAAGTTCATAGGTAAGGGAAAGAGAGGGGTTCTGTTTAATCTTGTGGGCATAACGCATAACATAAGCGCAACCAGCAGTGAAAGCGATCGCCAATACAACAATTCGGGTTGTCATACCCTCAATAAAATCTATATCCGCGGCATTTGACGCAATCACAGTACCAAACGGATTAATGGTAGAGCCTAATGTACCTATGCCTGAACCAACAAAGATGACCGCCACTGCGACCAACGGATCAAAACCCGCCGCGACGAAAACAGGAATCAACAGACCATAGAACGCCAAAGTTTCCTCTGCCATGCCATATGACGTTCCACCAAGACAAAACAAAAACATTAATATTGGTATCATCCATATCTCTCTGCCTTTTAAGCGGACCATCACTCTGGCAATACCGGTTTCAATAGCGCCGGTTTTCGTTACCACAGCCAAAAATCCACCCACCA
This sequence comes from Vibrio sp. UBA2441, assembly GCA_002342685.1. Taxonomy (GTDB): domain Bacteria; phylum Pseudomonadota; class Gammaproteobacteria; order Enterobacterales; family Vibrionaceae; genus Vibrio. The sequence continues at coordinate 69,076 of DDQN01000079.1, read as the reverse complement.
TTAAAACAAAAAGACTGACATCAATTGCCCCAACCTCATAGCTCGACGGGTTGTAGAACCCCGAAATAGGTGCCATTAATGTTTCAAAAAATCCTTGGGGTGACGCTTCTACAATACTATATGACCCCGGAATAGGTACGTCTCTTCCTAATTGTTTATTTTCAATACGCTCATATTTTCCAGCAGGAAGAACAAAAGTTAATATAGAAAAAAGAGAGATCAATAGTAATAATATGGTAAAAGTATTGGGTACTTTATTAATTTTAATCATAAGTATATCCGCTTCACGCTTTAGTAAAATTAGTTATTATTTTCAGATAAATAATAGGAAGTTAAAAAACCAAATAGTTAAAATACTTTATTTATGTACTCTGATGTCATACACTGAAGAACACCAGAATATCCAAGATTGAAATCTACAATGTCACCGGTTTTATACATGTTCTCACTATCATTCACATCTAATATAAGGTGATCACTGCTTCCGCCAATTACAATTATATTTTTGTCTATAGGGGAAATTTCATCAAAATTCACGTCTTGTTTTCCAATGGCACAAATCGCCCGTTTTCGTTCACCTCTGTCAGTAAATACTGGCACATTTCCAAAGGCATCTAAGGCAGAAGAGTTTTTAGGCACAGAAGGTTTTACCTTCATTTCTATAATCTCGGCACTTAACGTAAAGGTCTCTTGTTTGGTGCCCGGAACAGGTTGATCATTTAAACCAATGCCCATTAAAATCGATGCACCAAGACGCAATTGGTTTATGCCATCCGGTAATTCTCCTTTCATCATTAACGGTAATCCCGCCGAACTTGCCCCTGATATAATGGGCAGATTAACCTTGTATAAACTCTCAATTTCTCTTGCAATAGCAATAAGTTCAGATTGATTTTCAATACTTGGCTCGACTCCGCCATAACAAGCCAGATTGGAACCAAGGCCAATGATCTCAATATTGGGGAGATGAACGCAGGCGCTTACTAGCTCTTTAGTCATCTCTATGTTGAAAGAGCCTTCCCGCAAGTCTCCCAAGTCATGCATGATAATAACTTGATGGTTTTTATTCTGCTTTAACGCCGAGCGAGATAAGGAATAAAGGCTATCCAGCTCTGAGTTAAGCGACACATCACTATATTTTATAACCTCATCCGCTTCACTTAATGCCGGCAACCTCAACAACATTTTTTTAATTTCTAGGTGGTTAATTTTTTTCAGATTGCTCAGTCTGGAATCAGCAATCATTGAGATCCCGGATTCTATTAATCCATGCACAATTTTAGGCTCAGAACACACCAGCTTTGTCACTGCTACAGGCTCAACGCCGTACCTATGGCAAGAATTTATTAAAGCCTCAGCGTTCATATTTATCTGTTTATTATTTACGGTAAGTCTTGGGTATTTAGACATGACGTTTCACTGCTTTATTATTTTAAAACCATCATCGTTTAAATTAATAATGCGTAAAATAACTTTTTTATAATGCTTACTTTAGAAATCGACTAACCAATCAAAGGGATAAGATTTTATTGATAACTAGGTCACAATTTAATTTCCTAGCAATACAAAAAAGACGCAATTATAAAATTGCGCCTTATAGCGAGTATCTTGAACTTAAAAATTCATAGGAATATCATTTTATGACTCAATGTGGAATATGATGCCCGTCATGACTCTCTTCGTTCTGTTCAACATACATTTCATAACGGCCTCTCAAACTCACTGTCATCCAGCCATAGGCCAAACCAACTGCGCAATAAACCAGTTCAGTTATCGTCGCAGTGAAGTAAGTCGCCCCCGATACGTAAGACATGATGCCAAAGAAAGTGCCAGCCCCCACAAATAGTGCAGGGACAAAATCAAAGGGGGGTAAGCGCTCTAAACAGATACATGGAATAACTACAATAAAAACAGCCATAGGAAATGCAAAGAAGCCTAAATTAGAAAATACACCACCAAGTTCCATTATGGCAATAGAGGCGATGACTCCCGAGATGTATCCAAAAAACGTTTTCTTACCTCCTTCAAGGTTACATCCTGCCATAAAGTACATTGCCCACGCTATAAAAGCTATCCAGCCAAAACCAACGTTGTTCTCTATTGGCATTAAGCCAGAAAGCACCTGGTCAAGCGCTTGTATGGAAAATGCCAAACACGCCACAATAACGGGTATTAGTATAAATCGTTGAAATTTCATCATTCCTTTCCTTAAGCATAAATGCTTTTTTCTGTTTGATATAAGTCGAACGCTTGCTCAGGAGTTAATCGGTCATGGACTACGCCATTAATAGCTTTGAGCATTCCGATTGGGCAGTCTGATTGGAAGACATTGCGCCCCATATCAACGCCTGCGGCACCTGATTGAATGGCTTTATAAGTCAGCCCAAGCGCCTCGATCTCTGGGAGCTTCTTACCACCAGCCACCACAATTGGCACTGGGCAAGCCGCTACCACTTTTTCGAAGTCATCGCAGTAATATGTTTTAACGATATGGGCGCCAAGCTCAGCGATAACACGAGTCGCTAACATAAAGTAACGTGGAGTTCTCTCCATCTCTTTGCCTACAGCAGTGACACCTAGCGTCGGAATTCCGAGGCGAGCACCAGCATCAATGGTATTGACCATATTTTGCAGGCTGGAGCACTCTCCTTTCGCACCAACAAATACCTGAATTGCCAGACAAGATGCATTAATACGTACTGCATCATCAATATCGACACCCACCACTTCATTACTCATGTCGTCCTGCAGCACAGTACTGCCAGCGCTTGCCCGTAATATCACAGGCTTATTATGAGAAGGTTGAATACAGCTACGAAGCGCTCCACGAGTTGCCATCAATGCATCGGCAAACGGAGCCAACGGTTCGATAGCTAAATCCAGTCTCTCTAACCCAGCCGTTGCACCCATAATGTAACCGTGGTCAAAAGCAAGCATGACCGTTTTACCCGTATCTGGTCTAAAAATTCGGCTCAAACGGTCTTTCATTCCCCAGTCAACATGGTCCATCCCTTTAATATGAAAAGATTTACTCTGCTGAGGTTTATCCAAGCCATAATCTTTAGCCAGTTTCATTCCATCTTTATCTGCCATTTTTATCTCCTAGCCTTTTTTAGTCTGTATAAATTGATTGAAGGACTCGAACAGTATTGCCATGCTGGTTGCACCAGGGTCGACATAACCCACGGCTTTTTCACCCATGTTTTTTGCTCGTCCACGGACGGGGATCATTGCCTTAGTTGCCTCTGCACCTTGTCTGGCAGATTGAGCTGCACTTTCAAACATTGATTCTATTGATGCACCTTGTTCCGCTTGTTTTTCCAGCGTTTCTATTGCCGGAATGAGCGCGTCTAGCATGGTTTTATCACCTTGATGTGCACCACTAAACTGCATCAATCGGTTTAACCCCCCTCTAAATGTCGCTGCAATTTGAGAAGGCGCTAATTCCGCTTCTGTTAAACCTGTAGCGAGGCCTATGAATAAGTTCCCCATTAACATCCCGGCAGAGCCACCATCCTGACTCATAATTGACCAGCCAAGGTCATCAACTTGCTTATTCCAGTTATTTCCGTTCTGCTTCATCGACGCTTCGATACAATGACACACTCTTAACATGGTAGTGCCGTGGTCACCGTCACCTGTTTTTCCATCTAACTCATTTAAATAAGGAACCTGTTCTAAAATGGTTTTTGCCGCATTTTCAAACATGCCAAATAATAAATCTTGATTAAATACCGTCATTATTCCCCTCCTGACTTCTGGCAAAACGAAGCCCTACGCCAATTGCGTATTCATTGGCATATATCATTTTTCTTGTATTAAATTAATTCAGCTTGCCTGTTTTATATGTCTATCATCAAATATCGACAAGCTGACCTTTATTTTACTGTTGAGTCCAGTAAGGGGTATTACATGGTTTGTCCCAGTAGGTGAGCGTTTCACTGTCGAACTTACCAATGCACATCTGGAATCCTGCCATCTCTTGTACGGTCAGGACCTCTTCAACTTTAGAACGAGAAACGGTAACGTCTTTTTCTTCCAGTGACAGATGACATGCACGAGCAACAATAAACATTTCCATCAAGGTCGTCGCACCTGTCCCGTTAATCAGCAACATAAGATCATCTCCTGCTTTAATATCTAAAGCATTGGTGATCTGAGAAACCATAATATTGGCTGTATCATCTGCGCTTTGAATTTTCATACGGCCGCCGCCACCTTCACCGTGCTGCCCCATGCCAATTTCCATTTCGTCATCCGCCAAATCACCAATCGCCATACCCGATTGAGGATGGGTCGCGTTGCTCATAGCCACAGCCAGTGTTGCCATGTTCTGATTAAACTTTTCTGCGACACGATACACTTCTTCCAATGGTAAGCCTGCTTCGGCAGCCGCTCCTGCAATTTTGTACACAGGAACACAGCCAACTAAGCCTCGACGATCTTGCTTATCAGCGTTTAACCCTGCACTGATATCTTCGTGAGTTAACAGCATTTTGACCTTAATGCCTTCGCGTTTGGCCATTTCCATCGCCATATTGGCGGCCATCACATCACCTTCGTGATTAAGCACCACAAATAGAACGCCAGCAGGACAGTCTGCCATTTTTAATGCTTCAAATACCTTTGGCGCACCTGGAGCTGCAAAAACATCACCCACAACCGAATAATCCAGCATGCCTTCACCAACATAACCACTTAGCGCTGGCTCATGACCCGCACCACCTAATGTGACGATAGCCACTTTGTTAGGGTCTTTTGGCGTCACACGTGCAACGATTTTTTCAGACAATATTTTAACTTTCTGAGGAAAAGTCATTGCTAATCCCTGAAGAAGTTCGACGGTAATATTTTCGCTATTATTGATAAATTTTTTCATTGTAGGATTCTCTTATTCTTGTCATTGAAATTGTTTTTTTAGTGCTCTGACGTTGTCGTTTAAATATATTGCATCAACTCTACGGGCGCTTCATCTTCCATAACAAATGCAATCTTTAATGATTCATTTGCATTAAACGGTTCAAGCAACACTTTTTTCCCTTTCATTGCCTCGTCCAGATCTTCTACTTCATAAGCAATGTGCGCGGTTGTTTTTAACTCATCTGGCATAGGGCTATCATCCAAAAAACGCAGCCATTCAATACGATGTTCGCTTGCTGAAAAATCCGTCACATATAAACCAATATCTTGGTTAAAAATCTCACCGGTATGTTCTACTGACGTTGGAATACCGATATGGTTGAACTTCTTCATTTTTAGCTCCCTGAATTAGTCTTCTGTAATGTTTACGTCATTTAATATAGTGACCAACACAAACAAAAAACGTGATAGATACTACATCAAAACAATGCGCGTAACACATTGAATATAAAGAATAAATAAGAATTTCAGTTTGAAGTATAGAGCAAGTGCAACAAGCATAAACAAAAGAACCAAAGAGGCAAGTGCAACAAAAAAAATGGTTAAAGCGTATTATTGCGCGATGATACGTTGGCAAGTGCAACAAAAAAAAAGGAACGGGAATATAGGATTCGAGAGCAAGTGCAACACGTGACATTGCTCTCAGATTTTAATCTTTTTCTGATAAATTTGAGGAATCTAGCAATTTATTTAATTGCTCTATAGTGAGTTCAGGGTGATGGTGAAGAATAAACTCCTGACATTGCGCTTTGCTCCAGCCTAAATCGACTAACTCTTTCAACAACTCGTCATACTGACGCTCTACAATCTGCTGGTGAAATTTCTTTCGATAAATCGCCATGCGCTGAGCGAGCTGTGGCTCATAACCATAGGGACCCGAATTTCTGTTCAATTCTCTGCTAACCGTAGAACGATGCACATCTAACAACTTAGCAATATCAGATTGAGATTTGCCTTCTTTTCGCATGGCCCAAATCTGCAAGCGTTTTTCTTCCGTTAATTGCTTATACACAAAGACATCCTCTCCTTCACTGGGCCGTTAACAGTGCATCAAATAACGAAAGTAATCTGTGAAGAACCAGACATGATGCCAAGAACATTAGTCATAAATACACTGGAAGACGCATAATTTGAAATCCTTTCTGGAATTAATAAACATATTAACTAATATTAATGTATATATGAAAGCAGATTTATAGCAATAGTTTAAGGAAACTCAATGATAGAAGCTGTTAACAAACAATCCGAGGCCCTATTCACAGTCGACTTGAAACACGCCCTGATATGGGTAGCGCGGGCGCTAGACTACGTGGGTGTAGATGACACTAATCACAGCCATAGAGTTGCTTATACTGCCTATCATTGTGCAAAACAGTTAGGCTGGGAAGAGAAGAAACAGGAGTTCTGCTTCCTTGCAGGATTGATTCATGATTGCGGTGTTTCACAAACGGCTGAGCACAGTCATCTTGTCTCTGACATATCACCCCATCATGTAAAAGCACATTGCCTCAGAGGTTATAATGCACTACGAACCTGTGAGGTACTGGAGCCATTCTCCTCAATTGTTTTGTATCACCATACCGACTGGACTGAGTTGCAACAGTTGCCAATCTCCCCTTATGAAAAAGATATTGCAGCATTAATTTATCTGGCAGACCGGCTTGACTGCCTACGTGCTCACTATATGAATAATACACACAAGGGTCTTATCGTCTTAAAAAAACAACAAATTTCAGAACACTTACTCGAATGTAGCGGGATACAATTTAAGCCGGAGCTAGTCTGCGCCATGGCTTCACTGGTACAAAAAGACGGTTTCTGGTTCGCTATGGAACCAGAAAGTATTGAAGTGATGCCTCTACGTTTTAAGCATTTAGACTGGTTAGAAAGGGAATTAACCGTAGATTCACTATTGAATTTAGCCAGACTCATTGCTGGTATTGTTGATGCTAAAAGCCCATTCACTTATCAACACTCAATTAAAGTTGCTGAGCTGTGTTCTTTTTTAGCCAAACACCTAAACTGTCGACAAGACATCGTTACCAAACTGCATATTGCAGGTTTAGTACACGATATTGGAAAACTGAGAACACCCGATCACATATTGCATAAACCGGGGCCATTGACCATCGAAGAGTATACTCATATAAAACGGCACACAATTGATACCAAGTTAGCGTTAGATATTGTGTTTCCAGGTTCGAAAATCGCAGGTTGGGCATCTGATCACCATGAAAGATTGAATGGTTCAGGATACCCATACAATAAAACAGCTAATGAACTGGATTTGCCATCTCGTATCTTAGCCGTTGCGGATGTCTTTCAGGCGCTGTCTCAAAATCGCCCATACCGACCACGATTAAGCTCACACCAAATCCACACTATGATGACAAAGATGGTTAATGACGGTGAGCTAGACGGACTTGTATTTCAATGTATTGCCAATAATCTCGAAGAGTGTTACCAACTATCGATCTCTGACAAAGAGCTGGCTTACGCTTGAAAGATTTAGCGCTTAGGCTAGGCAGGGACAAACATGACGATTAATCTGATTCTTTCGACAGGTCCTGATACTCGCCCTCAATGACATTGTGCTCGGCGGGAGTGGCTTGGGACTCCTGCATTCTTTTCTGGAGCTGCTTTCCGGCAATTATAGCGAGGATGGCAACAGGTATCGCCATCAGCAGACTAAAGAAAAATGCAAAGACACTGACGATGATCGCCATAGTTGCAAAAATAATTCGATTAATATTCATACATCACCTCTTTCTTTCTATAAGTCTGATGATAAACCAGCTTAGATGAATCTGAGATGAACAAATGAGAAATATAAGTAAGGGAGTAAAAAAACACCAACTGGCCGATGATTACTCCAGCCAGTTGGTCGCATACCCGTCAGTGGGTATAAGGTAGTTAGTCTTCTGAAGGGGTCGGTGTCGCTGGTTTTTTCTTGGGAATAAACACCTCATCACCCACTGACACGTTCTTATAGAAGCTCTTATCACGCTTCGCTGGCTTCTTAGCCACTTTTTTCTGTGCCGCTTTATTCTTCTTCTGCATTTCAGCTTTATTTTTAAAGTCAGGTTTACGTGGTTTAATTCCCTTAAACTTGCCTTTTAATCCTTCCAAAACAGAGAATGCCAGTGTCTGTTGAAGATAGGTTTCTACACGTTTAAAGCTATCCCAGTCTTTAGGTCCAACGAGCGATATAGCAGTCCCTTTATTTCCAGCACGACCAGTACGGCCTACGCGGTGCACGTATTCCTCGGTATGCTTAGGCATATCGAAATTGATCACGTGAGTTACGTTAGCAATATCAAGTCCACGTGAAGCAACATCAGTAGTTACCAAAATTTTAAATACGGCACGCTCAAATTGACTCATGATAGTGTTACGCTGAGTCTGATTTAAGCGGCCGCTCAGAGCGACCGCTTTCAGGTTCTTCTCGTTGAGGATCTTCGTTAAACGCTCTGTATCAACTCTTGTTGCTGTGAAAACAATAATCTGACGATATTCTGCATCATCAATAATTCTATTCAGAATCGCTTCTTTATGATCCAGATGGTCACACAAATAAAACGATTGGCTGATGTCTTTATGTTCTTCGGTTGAAATACCGATTGATATACGCTTTGGTTCATTCAGCATTTCCATTGCGATATCATTAACTTCAGCGTGGTCTAACGTAGCAGAAAACATTAATGTTTGACGACGACGATGTTTAGCTGCTTTATGGATACGACGCAGTTCTGGCGCAAAGCCAAGATCAAGCATACGGTCAGCCTCATCAAGTATGAGGGTATCCAAGCTATCTAAAAAAAGTGAGCGATGCTCAAGGTGATCCGCTAAACGCCCCGGAGTCGCCACGATAAACTTGGGGTGTTTACGTAATGCTTTAACTTGATCATTAAAGTTTTCACCACCCAAAATAAGCGCACCAGTATAAGACAACCCACCCAACATACCGCGCAGTTCACCATAAACTTGTTTAGCCAATTCACGAGTTGGAGCAAGAATAACCGCCCGAGGATCTCTTGCTGAAAAAGACTTAGACTTCAGTGCCTTATGCAGCATAGGCAACACAAATGCTAACGTTTTACCTGAGCCAGTTTTAGAAGACGCCAATAGGTCTTTACCAGCAATAGCAACGGGTATCGCTTGCTGTTGAATATCCGTCGCTTTCTTAAACGCAAAATGATCTAAATTTTTAAGTAAGCGATTATCAAGGCCTAGTTCTTTAAACTGCAAAGTATGCTCCAACGATTAGTGATTTTTAAGAATAAAAAATAGCCCGCTATGATAGCGTGAAAAGCCTACCATTGGATATAGATCACATAAAATATTCTTTAATAATTTACATACTAAAAAACGAAATCTAAATGGCTATATCTATTCTCTGCTCTATTTATTGAGGTAGTTCAACAAATAGACACATTAATAGGTCAACCTCTTGATAGCACTAGTTTATAATCAATGATGATCTATACTCAGACTACCTCAGTGTGCAAGATTTAGCGTGAGTTCACTAACAACGGCAAGAACAAGGAGTTCAAATGAACAAAAAGGTTTTACTAATAGCAAGCGTCAGTTCAGTTTTATTACTGGCTGGTTGTGCAACAGGACCAGACCAAGAAACCACTAACCAGCTTAACAGCCTCAGTAGTAAAGTTGATCAGTTAAGCCAAGAAGTCGCATCCTTAAAACAGAGCCAATCTCGAACTGAGATGCGAGCAATGGAAGCACAAAGAGCAGCAACATCTGCTCAAGAAACGGCCCAATCGGCTCTAGACGAAGCAGCACGAGCAAATGAGCGTATCGATAATATCGCTCAGTCTTATACTAAATAGTCTGTAATCACTCAGTGAGCCGTTAAACTAGCCACCTTTTACAAAGTAGAGGTGGCTATTTCTATAGGCACGCCACTTTGAACAAGTATCGCTGCTTTTGCCTTAACCATAGACACATCAAACTCCGTCATCCACCACTCTAACTCTTGCGGCATGGATAACATCTCTTGCTCACCGTTACTTTTTGTTAATGGTTCATGCACTTCCATAAACACACTTCTATCGGGCTCCAAAGAAACCTTAATCGGGATATTCACTACCCTGACCTTGTCCTTTCGTTGTACCTGTTGAAAAAGCCACTCAATCGCTGGTGGCTCCATGCGAATACAGCCAGAACTCACCCGCAAACCAATACCAAAATCGCGATTGGTTCCGTGGATCAGATAATCGCCGACGCCATAGGCCAGCCGTAATGCATAGTCTCCTAAAGGGTTATTCGGTCCGGCCGGAACCACTTTAGGTAATACAATACCTTTAGCCAATGATTCCTGACGAATGGATTCAGGGGGAGTCCAGGTAGGGTGTGGGATTTTTTCATTAATATAAGATGACATCTCAGGCGTGTCGCGGCCAATGCGACCAATACCAACCGGAAATATATGTACTCGCTTTTTATCTTTATCAAAATAATATAGGCGAAGTTCCGCCAAATTAATCACGATGCCATCTCTGTCTTCCGTCGGCAAAATAAACTGAGAAGGTATGGTAATTACCGTCCCGGCGTTCGGCAAAAATGGATCAATACCTTTGTTCGCAGCCATTAACGATAACAAGCCAACATCATACTGCTTTGTCAGAAGAGAAAAAGTCTCCCCTTCTTTAACAATATGATGCTGAATACGACCGACAATCCGGCTATCATCTTCTGGCAGCAAATAGCTGGCCGATAAACACTGAAAACTGGCCAACAGCGCAATACCCAAAACCAAGCGGCGAAACATTTGAATATCAACCTTATCGTGACTATTTGTATTCAAACTACCGCGCTTTGGGCCCTCGAATCAATAACTGATTATCGTTAAGCATACTTATATCACTCAATGTCAGTGCTAGTGTGATAGAAAACCTCAAGATGTCTGACTCATGATCTCCGGAAACATCATCTTCAGTTTTTCATGGTTAGCTTCACAGATGCCTTTTTCTGTAATAAGTCCCGTGACCAATTCGCAAGGGGTTACGTCAAATGCATAATTTCCGCACTCAGTTCCTTTTGGTGCTGTATTAACAAAACTGCGTTGCCCTGACACATCGATACCCTGCACATGCGATTGCTCTTTACCATTGCGCTGCTCTATTGGTATCTCTTTCACACCGTCCCAGACAGAAGGATCAATGGTTGGAGAAGGAAGTGCAACGTAAAAAGGAACGCCATTCGCCTTAGCTGCCAACGCTTTCAGATAGGTACCAATTTTATTGCACACATCGCCACGGGCAGTGACACGGTCTGTTCCTACAATAACCATATCCACCTCACCATGCTGCATCAAATGTCCTCCTACATTATCCGCAATCAAGGTATGCGCGACACCATGGCCACCAAGCTCAAATGACGTCAATGCCCCCTGATTTCTCGGGCGCGTTTCATCAACCCAGACATGAACGTTGATACCTTCATTATATGCAAGATAAATTGGCGCAAGCGCTGTACCCCAATCCACAGTTGCCAGCCAACCTGCATTGCAGTGGGTAAGGATATTCACTGCCTCACCAGAAGGCTTTTCTTTTGCAATAGACTTAATGATGTCTAAGCCATACATACCAATATTGTGATTAATTTCAGCATCTTCGTCGCAAATTGCCTCAGACTCCTTGTAAGCCACAGCGACACGTTCTTCAGGTAAAGCGGCTTTTAAACGTCCACAAACTCTGTCTAATGCCCATTTCAAATTAATGGCGGTTGGCCGTGTTTCAACTAAGATCTTATACGCATTTTCAATGGCCTGATCACTGTTATCTTGACTCATGGCAAACGCCATTCCGTAAGCCCCAACGCAGCCTATTAAGGGCGCGCCGCGTACTTTCATCGAAACAATAGCTTCTGCCGCTTGCTCAAGGGAAACAAGCGTTAAAATTTCAAACTCATAGGGTAGTTTTTCCTGATTAAAAATGTGAATACTCTGGTTGTCATCAGCGAGCCAGATTGAGCGGTATTGTTTTCCATCGATTTTCATATTATTGACCTAAGTTAAATTGAGGAGAGACCGAGAATGCCTGTGCGAGCTGAAGTAACTGGTCTTCGTTTAATAGATTTTCAAATTTATTCATCGCCAATAATTGGCAATAAATTTCGGCAGCTTTATCGGCGGTTTCAATCAAACCTAACGCTGTGTTTAAATTGGTCCCTAAAGCCAAAACACCATGTGCTGGCCATAAAATAAGACGATGCTTCTTGGCCAACTGAGCTGAATACTCCCCAAGTTCCACAGAGCCAGCCACAGCCCAAGGACAGACTCCAACACCATCAGGATAAAAGTACATCGCTTCAGCACTAACACTCCATAGCCATTTACTAAAGTCCTCACTACTGCCTTTCAAGCCTAAACTCATGGTTATAAGAGCGGTTGCATGAGTATGAATAACGACGCGTTGGTCATCCTCTCTGCTGGCAAGCACTTTCAGGTGAGTGATCAGTTCACTGGTAGGTCGGGCACTATTATTGAACCCAGCTAAAACCCGATATCGTTCACCTTTATTATCAAGCTGTATTACACCCATTTTCTGCTCTGTATGCTCAGCCAAAGCTCTTAACATGGCCCCACTCGCTGAGATCAAAAACATCTCATTTGCCATCGACGGTACCGCTTCGGGTAAGGAAAACCAGCGGGAGTCACCACTATCCAAAACCAGTTCTGCCGTTTGTTCTTGAGTTAACCAAACACTTATGTTGCCAGCAAAGGCTTCCGCCCAACCGTTTTGCGTAAGCAAACAGCCTACTTCTGTAATGTCTTTAACTAGCGGATGTTGCATCCAATTCATATCAGTTCCTAGAGTTCAATAGCGGTATCAAGAGCAAGTTCAATCATTTGATGCAGCGATAATTCACGCTCTTCAATCGTGAGCATGCCACCATTTTTGATATGATCCGTTGTGGTTAATATTCCAAGCGCCTTTGCACCCAATTCAGCAGCGACGGAATACAAACCAGCCACTTCCATCTCAACTCCGACGATGCCATAGCTTTCAAGCACCTGAAATACATCTGGATTTGGGCCGTAGAAAAGATCACAGGTAAATACATTTCCCACTTTTACATTCAATTTTTGTTTGCGTGCTGTATTAACCGCAGTCTCAAGCAATTGATAATTAGCAATTGCAGCAAAATCATGTCCTTTAAAACGCTCTCTATTGGCCTTCGAATCAGTACTTGCCCCCATGGCAATGACAACATCCATCAACTGAATATCATCACTTACGGAGCCACATGAACCGATCCTAATTAGGTTTTTCACTCCAAACTCTTTAATGAGCTCGTAGGCATACATTGAGATCGAAGGAATGCCCATCCCGTGGGACATAACGGAAATTCGCTTTCCCTTATACATTCCGGTATACCCCAGCATATTACGAACCCTATTTACCTCGACTGCGTCATTTAAATAAGTCTCAGCAATATATTTAGCCCGCAGAGGATCTCCGGGCATTATTACTGTTTCCGCGAAATCGCTAGGGTTCGCCTTAATTGCTACCGCCATATTATTTACCTCTATGTTTTTGTTTAATTTATTTTTAAATTTAGCCAACAACATTTAGGTGACCTACATCACATTTTAATTTAGAGCGGCAAATCGCAATTACAGCCGTTACCCATTTAAGTTGATTTGAAAAACCAATAAACTTATAGGAAGGCGATAAAGAACCGCAGCGGGAACCACGGACATAAAAACAGCCACAAGAAAGTAAAATGAGCTGCTCATCACGTAATTGACAAGATTATTTATGAGAAAGTCCTGTTACTCATTCAATAACAAACGGATTAACTATGAATAGTATTATTAGCATTGTAGGAATCATTGTTCTTATAGGCTGCGCTTATTTATTATCAGAAAACAAAAAAGCCATAAATATAAGAACCATTGGTGCCGCATTTGCCATTCAATTCACTCTTGGGGGTGTGATTTTATATTCTGAAATAGGGCAATCTATTATTTTAACTATGGCTAATGGTATTTCAGCAGTCATTGGTTATAGCAATGATGGAATTAGCTTTCTATTTGGCGGATTAGTCAGCGACAAAATGTTCGAGCTCTTTGGCAGCGGAGGTTTTGTGATTGCCTTTAGAGTCTTACCAATCATCGTGTTTTTCTCAGCACTTTCTGCGGTTCTCTACTATCTGGGTATTATGCAATTTATTGTCAAATGGATTGGTGGTGCATTACAGAAACTTCTTCAGACCAGTAAGGCTGAATCAATGTCAGCTACTGCTAATGTGTTCCTAGGTGTTACCGAAGCCCCTCTTCTCATAAAGCCTTATATGCCCAAAATGACACGTTCCGAACTCTTTGCCGTTATGTGTGGCGGGTTAGCGTCCATCGCAGGAACCATGTTAGCAAGCTACGCTCAACTTGGCGTAAAAATGGAGTACCTTCTTGCCGCATCCTTTATGGCGGCTCCTGGAGGACTATTATTTGCAAAATTGCTTATCCCAGAAACGGATAAAGTGACGGAGCAAAATTTAACGGAGCAAGAACAGGACCAATCTAGCAACATCATTGATGCAGCCGCAACAGGCGCTGCAAATGGAGTCAGTTTAGCGATAAATGTTGGTGGTATGTTGCTTGCGTTTGTTGGTTTGGTCGCATTGTTAAACGGTATGTTAGGTGGGATCGGGAGCTGGGTAGGTTTCGATAATTTAAGCCTTCAGCTAATTTTGGGCTACTTGTTCTCACCCGTAGCATGGCTAATGGGTGTTCCTTGGAATGAAGCAACACTAGCAGGGTCATTTATTGGACAAAAAATAGTCATCAATGAATTCTTTGCCTACATTAATCTCGCCCCTTACCTGAGCGGAGACACCATTGTCGCAGCAACAGGTTTGCCTATGTCAGAACGTACTCAGGTCATCGTGTCATTTGCCCTATGTGGTTTTGCCAACTTTGGCACTGTCGCCATTGCGATCGGCGGTATTGGAGGCATGGTTTCCCATCGACGTTCAGAGATAGCATCATTAGGATTCAAAGCATTGATTGCAGGTATTTTGTCGAACTTAATGGGGGCTACCATTGCAGGTTTGTTTATTGGATTAAGCTAATCACTCATCCACATTGACTATAATAATGAAAAACTAATAGAGGAATATAAGATGATTTCATCCATTCCAAAAGTCATTTTACACGAACATATTGAAGGGTCCGTGACACCAGAAATGGCGAAAATACTGGCTAAAAAATACGGCGTTTCTCTCACTGATGATTTCTTATTTTCAGAGGAAGAATATGACAGAAATGAATTTCCAAATGGTAGATACAATTACGATGAATCAGATTTCAACGCATTTGTTACAACTTACGACACCGTAGCTTCACTGGTTCGCGAACCGGAAGATTACTATTTAATCGTTAAAGATTATTTACAGCGCAATGCCGAACAAGGACTGATCTATTGTGAAATAATCACCTCTGCATTTCACTTCTGCTATACAGAAGAAAATGGAAAAGGTTATCTGGACAGCGATCGGTACGACCAAATCATCAAAGAGGTCGAACGTGCGATCAACGAAATCAAAGCTCAGTTTGGTACAGAGACCCGACTGCACGCGTGTGCCGTCCGTCACCTTAATCAGCAGCAAATAAACAGCAGCGCCGATTTTATCAAGCAACATCCTAAAACAATTATTACTGGCTTCAATATCGCCGGAAATGAAATGGCAGGGCAGTTTCAAGATTTTACTTATGTACATCAACTCGTTGATAGCATACCACTGAAAAAGTCCTATCATGCCGGAGAAATATGTGGTCCCGATAGTATTCATCAGGCACTTGAGTTTGGGGCTGTACGCATTGGGCACGGCATATCGGCAATTAAAGACGAAGCACTGATAGAAAAGCTAGTAACGAATGGTATCACTTTAGAAGTCTCGCCAACCAGTAATCGAATTCTGGTTACAGAACTTAATCAGTCATTGGACAATCATCCATTAAGAAAACTGTATGACAAAGGCGTACGTTTATCGATAAATACTGATGATGCGGGGCTTTTTGGTACGGACGTTCAGAAAGAGTATTCCATAGCCCACACTCAATTTGGTTTTAGTCGTGTAGAGTTACTGGACGTCACACTCTGTGCGTTAGAGGCTGCATTTGTTGAAGAAAACATAAAACAAAAGTTAGTTAAACAGGTTTATCAGCAGTTTTCCTACACAGACTGGCAAAGCCTTAACGAATTAATCAGCACAACACCAAATCAGGCATTAAAAACACGCCTGAAAGCGCGTTTGCTACACTGTCCACACCCAGGAAACCTCTAATGTTAAATGAAGTTCTTTTAGCCACTTTATCAGGGTTAATAGTAGGTATTGTTTTTACCGCCATAAAATTACCCATTCCCGCCCCACCCGTTCTATCGGGCATAATGGGAATAGTGGGTGTTTTTTTAGGCTCTGTGATTTACACCAAAATTGTCGAGACATTAGTTTTGTAAGTTGATGATTAAAGGAATACTGAACTTCAGTATTCCTTTTTGTTTTTTCTGCAACTCCCAGACAACATAACGGCACAAAGGGTGACCAAATGATTTTTCCTAAGCCATATCAGGGTATTCAAGTAAACTATTGTGTCTCTACCGGGTGCGAAAACTTTGGCAACAGCGATCCTAGCCTGTATAAAAAAGTCTACAATACAAAATCACTTAATATTTACCATTGCCCCAAATGTGGTTCTTATCCGCAAATTATAAACAACCGCTCCGTCTACCAAACTATCCGGCATCAAAAAAACTACCATGGCCTTTTGCTGGCCTCATGTCCGGATTCACAATGCAAAAACCATCAACGAGCCGTACACACCCATCCAGAAGCGTATCGTAGTTTTGGTAAAACCAACTCACTAAAGCAAAGGTATCAATGCAGAGAATGTAAAACAGTCTTTACTGACCAGCTGACTTTTTCCAATCCGATGAGCGAAGTTCAAGTCTCCATGTTTTACGGCATGATGTATTCCTATGGCGTTAGGAACATCTGCCAACATGCAGACATCACACCAAAGACCTATTACAGATTACAGAAAAACATGGTAGACAGGCTCAAATATATTGCTCATACAAAAGAAGACGCCTTTTACCGAAAACGAAGTGACTGCGTACTCTCAAGCGATTACCGTTTCATCTCACAGCACCAGGGCGCCATGATAGTCGCTACTGCCGAAAGCTCCAGCGGTTATATTCTCGGATTCGACACGAATTTCACCCCCAACTCAGAGGAAGAGTGCCTTCTTCATACGACGAAAACAATGTCTGCATCTCAGCCAAAACCCACACCAGAAACGAGTGATTTGATTGCGGACATTACCACACGATATGAAAGCATCATGAAACGCTCAAACTATTTAGACCCAACCAGTGATGGCGCTTCGGTTCAAAATGCCTATAAAGCGGATCTGTTACAGCCTTACCTCGCCAGCTTTGCCCACGCCTACGTATTGCGGGACAAGCTTAAACATAAATCACGTCGATATTACTTTGTCGAGCAAGACACCATGCTGCGCAATGCCTTTATAAATGCCTCTCTGGATGACCTGATCCACTCCGAGGATCATCTTTTTTATTATCGGGAAAGCAGCAAACCCATGTCGTGGTTTGATGAACGAAAAATAAACGTACGCAAGGTGGGGTGGTGGCAAGACAACTGGGGATTTGTCATTGACCAAAATACAACAAAAGCAGCCTGCCATATCAAAGGGCAAAATCTATTCAAGGAAGAGTGGCAAATGTTATTAACGGATACCAGTTTAGACGGAATAAAACACTACCTAAACTCGATTTCAAAATTTGCTCAAGCGCTAGGTACTGCATTAAATGAGCAATCACTTAATGATTGGTTACATGTCTATACCGGATATTATAATTTCTGTTGGCCACATAAAAATGGCAAAACACCCGCCCAGTTATTGGGGATTTGTGACAGGCCATTCACGCTAGGCGAGCTACTAAGCCACTACCCTCATACCTAACTCAGTGACATAGTGAAAAGCAGGGCTTCATCTGCCCTGCTTTAATCAAAACCAGCGATAGGTTTTCTTCTCCAGAGTTGAGATTATTTATATTGCCCCTTCATATATCGATAAAATGAAGGATTCACCCATACTTGCTTACCAACTGCTGGGTATTTCTTGGTTACTGATTTAATCTGCTGCAACTGTTTTTCTGCTTTTTCGGGCAAAGACATAAGATCCGCCTGATAAGTGCCCATCACTAACTGGTTTTCAGTAAGTACCTTGTATCCATCCATTTTGGAGTAAGACCGATAAAAGGGTTGCCACCATGATTCAACAATGAGCCCTTTTTCGTCCGCACTGTCTTTCTTTGCATACTGATTAATCAAAGCCATAAACGCTGATTTTCGCTCTATGGTTTCAAACTCGAAATCTAGGTTATATTCTTTAACCACGGCCACCATTTTTTCGCTATCCAGTGTCGTAACAGGATAAGACGGCTCACCCCACTCTTTAAGGTACAAAAATGCAGAAGATTTAGGTATTAATTGAACTTTTGGATTAAAGCCTTCGCTTTTCATTAAATAAATCAATTGAACAGCGTGCTTTATATCACTGTGTCCGTACCTAAGCATGCGTGTCTTATCAAAGTTGGCATTATATTGTGTATCAATAACGTTGTAGCCAGAAGTATAACCCTTATCAATAAAACTATTTAGTAACTTTAATTTACTTTTATCTTCTATTACGCTTGCGTTAGACCATGAATTCAAAACACGCTCGACAATATTTTTATCTGATATGTTTCCAAGATATTTCTCATTAGTCATCAAGTGGTCACTAACAAATCTCTGTAACGTATTTGACAATCGTTCTTTATTATCCATATCAGCAATATTAATAATGCCTGCATCGACTAACACCGCATCATAGATAGTATATTTAGTCTCAGCCATTGATGATCTGGTCATTTTCTCCTGACTGTACGTTTGGGCAAGCTCTGTCAAACCCAGAGCATGGACCGCCCGTTTTGTTGTCATCTCTGTTGCCATCGACGTCACAGGCAAAAACGAAAGCGCTATACACGCACTCAAAATCTTCGATTTCATAATTATCCCTTATTTCACACGCTATTTACTAAATGGTTAGTTCATTAAAACAGGGTTATTTTGAATCTTGGAACATCCGTAAAGTGTGATAAAAACCTCATACAAACTACTTTTAACTAAGTAAAAAAATCAAGTTATTAGTTACCCAACTCAGGTTAGTTTTTTTGGTTAAAAGCGATGTAATTTCAACTGAGCGGGATAACAACCACTGTCAATTACTGACAAAACAATCAATATAATAAAGAAAATAGCGGTTCCAGATGAATATTTTAATTACGCCAATCAAGAATCATTTTTAATCAGAAATAATTATCAATCTTAAATAAAGAGTAACTCTGATCCCAATAACAAATAAACATGTCGCATACCTAACATTTTCTTATAAACATAGAGTTGAAACTCTATTAAAGCGTATTTCTTGTCTATTATTAATAACAAATAATTATAAATTTTTGAATTAGCAGATATGGGAAAACCACTTATGAAAATCAACAGCGTCAAATTTAGGCTACGAGCCATCGTAGCCTTGGTCATCATTTCTTTTTCATTTATAGCTTATGAATCAACATCAGGGTTACAAAATGCAGCCAGAGCTATTGAAAACTTATATAGCCAAGGAATGACAAACAGTAATCGAGCTGGCAAAGTTATCAACCTGCTAGGAGATGCTAGAAGTGCACTACTACTGTCATTCCAACACGATCCCGCGGGAAAATTTGCAAATATGCATGATCATCCGGTCACCTACCATTTGGAAAGCGTAGAAAAATCACTTCAAAGTGTCGCCATTATTGTAGAAAAAACCATTTTGCCTGATCTCACTAATAGCGAACATATTGCTTTGATGAATATGTTTTTAAACCAACTACGACAACTGGACAAAAATGGTTTCGCGTTATCTATCCAGGAAATAAATCAAGGCAATTTCGACAATGCAAACAAGATATTGATTACATTTATTAATCCAAAATTAACAGAAATCAACGAAATAGCCGAAGAGTTCTTAAGTTTTCAAATTGATGATGCAGAAAGCATTTTTTATCAAACAGAAGAAGATATTGACCGATTTATTGTCATTCTCTCTTCCATTATTTTAATTTCTGACGGAGTTATAGTTACCTTAGCGTGGTTTATCATTCGCAGAATTAATTTGGCCCTAAACCAAATTCAATCAACCGCATGTAAAGTATCCGACGGGGATCTTACCCAACGCGTCCAGTTAGAAGGAACTGATGAGTTATCTATGCTATCTCAGAATGTCGATGAAATAGTCATGAAGTTCCAAAATGTCATTTCCAACATGAATGAATGTGCAATTCAACTTGCCAGTTCAGCTGAAGAAAGCTCTGCTGTTGCGGTACAAACAAAGCAGAACGTCATTGACCAACAGATGCAGACCCAACTCGTTGCCACTGCCATCCATGAGTTTGCCTCAACCGTACAAGAGGTCGCTCATAGCGCTGCGTCTGCCGCAGAGGCATCGGATGAAGCCGATTTGGCGACCACCAACGGGAAACAAGTCGTTGAAAATACGATTTCTATGATTGAAGCTCTGAATCAGGAAATAGCTCAATCCGCCAAAATAATTCAGAAACTGACAGAGCAAAGCGACCAAATTGGCGGTGTGATTGATGTCATTGAAGGGATATCAGAACAGACTAACCTCTTGGCTTTGAATGCAGCTATCGAAGCTGCTCGTGCTGGCGAAGCGGGACGCGGGTTTGCTGTTGTAGCTGATGAGGTTCGTTCTTTGGCAAGCCGTACTCAAGGCTCAACAATTGAGATAAAAACCATGATTCAATCCCTTCAAACAAGCAGCCAAGAATCCATGCAAAGAATGGAGCATGGTGCAGAACAAGCCAAAATGACCACAGAAATGGCCACTCAAGCGGGTATGGCTCTAGAAACCATCGCGTCCAGTGTGGAGAAAATCAATTCTATGAACGTACAAATCGCCACTGCCGCAGAACAACAAACATCGGTGACCAATGAAATAAATCAGAATGTCACTTCCATAAATGATATCTCAGTTCAAACCGCAGCAGGAGCAGAACAAAGCAGCTCAGCAACATTAGAATTAGCAAGACTAACCGAAGACATGAGAGGGAATGTTTCACAGTATCGCTATCAACAGTAGAGTTACGCATCATTATTTGTAAATAAAATAGAGCTCGATTTGAGCTCTCTTTTATGACCAAAACTTGGCCTTATCTAGTGACGAAATGCGATTGATAAAACTTAGGTGTAACAGCAAGCTTCTTTTTAAAATGTCGCTGAAAATGGGCTTGATCAGAAAAACCTAACTGCAATGCAACTTCTGATATTCCCAACCCTGATCTAAGCAAAACTTTAGAACGTTTGATTTTTTCATCCATAAGATAGGCGTGAGGAGGAAGTCCAAACTGACGCTTGAATGCTCTCAATAGCTGATAGCGACTTACCCCAGCTTCTTCAGCCAAATCGTCCAAATGATGTGTAATATCTAACTCATCAAGCAGTTTTTCTCGGATACGCATTAATTGAACTTGTTGGGTCGTTCGGTCAGAGCAACTAATGGAAGGTTTACCTAAGCTCATTTCAATAAAGTCGTACAGACAGACTTGAGCCTGTAACGGGCTTGACTCTACTTGCAGAGCATTAAATAAAAACTGAAACTTCTGGCTAAATTCTTTCTTTCGTTCCAAATCATTGAGAAATGGAAAGTAATCATCAGCGTAGTTTTGCAGTATTTCTTGCTGGATCTCCCCCATTTTTAGAGTATCAACAAACAGCATGCGATAAGACCAAGTTCCAGACTCCGGGTTACAAGAGTGTACATCGGCAGGATTTAGAGTAACGACATCCCCTTTCCCTATTCGGTGGAGATGGTGGCGATTGTGATAATCTGCTTGTCCATGATCGATTATTCCAAATGAGAACTCATCATGTGAATGCGCTTCATAACAGGCATTGCTTTGGTTGGCAACTCTCAATTCTATCCATGGCAACAAGGTACTTTGTTTAAAGTTAGCACTTTTATCCCTCTTCATTTAAACCCTCATCCTTACCATTCATATCCATATCATCGTCACGGAAATACCCAGTAACCCCGCCATCACTCTATTAAACTGACGCTGTTTAGTCGAATTTTCAAGGTAATCGGCTAATATTCTGCCAACCATCGCCCATACGCTGATACCCAATAAGCAAATCAATAACGAAACAAGCGTGAACACAATAAGTGCCAGCCGCTCATTTTCTTGACCTATCACATACAAACTGACACCAGACATGGCAACAAGCCATGCTTTCGGGTTAAGAATCTGAGTTAACGATCCCGTCAATAAGCCCGATCGAGCATTTCCTGACGCTTCAACCGAAGAGATAGGTGCAGTATAAATCTTATAAGCTAAGTAACAGAGGAAAAAACTACCAGCAAATTTCATTACCATCTCTAACTTCGGCAATACTGTTACTATTGTTTGCATTATGCTGCCCGAAATAAATACCACGACGGCGTAAGCCACTGAAGCCCCGACAACATGCGTAGCCGCCGCTCGTATACCATGATTCACTGCTGTACTGGTTGCCAACAGATTCACTGGTCCGGGCGTGACAGCCCCAACAAAAGCGAACGTCGCCATCGCCAAAATTAAACTATTCATTACTATCTCCTTTGCATTTGCAGAGGATAATCAATAATGAATATGAATTATTGAACGATATTGCAGAGGAAAAGCGTACTAAATAAAGATCACCCTCACTGGGTTTTCCTTGCCTACTATCACAGTTTACGATACAAGTAGTTGAAAATTGATTAACCTTTTGCAGATGGAGCAAGCAATGATCACTAAGTGGGCTAAGCGTTTCTTTCAAATGGCTGAATTGGTAGGTTCTTGGAGTAAAGATCCTTCAACACAAGTTGGCGCAGTCATAACCAAAAAAAATAGAATCGTATCAGTCGGTTTTAATGGCTATCCTCACGGTGTATCCGACAGCGCCGATACTGATGAAAGGGAAATGAAATATCTTAAAACACTACATGCAGAAGAAAATGCGATTCTGTTTGCTAAACGTGATTTAGACGACAGTGAGTTATGGGTAACGCACTTTCCTTGCCCTAACTGCGCAGCCAAGATTATTCAAACGGGTATTTCACGAGTGAACTGTCCTGAACAGACCGAAGACTTTTTATCCCGTTGGGGTGAAAAAATAGCCATTAGTGAAGAAATGTTTGGCCAGGCTGGCGTGGAAGTTGTGTGGCTGCCACTAAATGAACTGGACTAAAATATCATTGGAGCACCCTAGTGCTCCTTTAGTCCGGCACTAATAACATTGTTCTCACTCCTTTCAAAGTAAGCCTTCATTTTATTAACTGTTATAAATGACAGGTAGATTACCTTTCCATCTTTGCCAGACTTCAGGTTGAGTAATGAGATCTACCATAAAATGAGCCACATTAATTCGACTGGTTTCACCAGAATTAAAAATCGGATCACGTATTGGAGATGAATATATTTCATACGCTGTAATTCGGGTCTGATTGATTAAACTATCTGGACGGACAGCTACCCACTCTATAAAACTAGAGTTCTGCGCGACGTCATTTTGCAAATAGGCAGCCGCCTGCTCATTGTCGACATGAGGTGGCAAAAAAAATCTCAACAGCGAAATAACAGTAGAATGTGCAACGGAAACCTTTTCTCCAGCAGCTTTATTTTGATTTCCCGTCGTATTCATTAATACAAACTTTACCGGTTTTTCAGGCCTGACTTTTTTGATAGCCAGACACAACCGCATGGTAACATCAGTGACTAGACGTCTGGGATGACCAAACATTCCTTTAAACGTCATATTATGCCCCAGGCATGACACAACTGCCTCACATCCTCGTACCTGTTCAACCAACTGATCTTGAGTCAGATCCAATAAACTAGCACACATTATTGTCACTTGATCATGTTGCCTGATATTCACAGGTAAGTGTTCAGCAGAGCGTACAATCACTCTTACCTGATGATGATTCTGAATCAATTGTTCAACAACCAACTGACCCGTAGCGCCAGTCGCACCTAATACAAGAGTAGTCATTGTTTTGTCCTTGTTTGTAACGAAATCAAAGCCACTATACATATGCAATAATACAAGTTACATTAGCTAAAAATGCATGAGGTTATGCAAATCTGTATGAGATGGAAATCTGTTTGTTTCGATTGGAACCGTACCCGAGCTTTTTTAGTTACCGCTGAAGAAGGCACCTTATCTTCAGCAGCAAAAGCCCTCGGCATGTCTCAACCAACACTTAGCCGACAAGTCGCCGCACTGGAGCAAGAGATCGGCGTAACGCTGTTCAAACGTATCGGGCAAAAACTAGAGTTAACTCAAAGTGGTATCGAATTATTAACGGCTGCACGCAAGATGGGAGAAGCCGCGCAAGACTTCTCATTAGCAGCAACAGGCCACTCTCAGGCTCTCGAAGGAACGGTTGTCATTTCGGCTTGTGAACTGGACGCTATATATCGTCTACCTAAAATTATTGCACAATTACGCAAAGCTGAACCCGGTATTTCTATCGAAGTTATCGTTACTAATGAAACTAGTGACTTAAAACGCAGAGAAGCAGATATTGCCATTCGCAGCTTTCGCCCTACACAACCTGATCTCATTGCCAAAAAACTAGGAGAAGAGCGTATTTGGCTCTATGGCACTGCGGCTTATTTACAACCCTATTCCGATAAAATCTTGTTATCTGATATTAAAACGATACAGGTAATAGGATTTAATGACAGTACCGTCATGATTGATCAACTCAATCAATTTGGATGGAAATTATCTAAAGATAATATCAAGCTCATTACTGAGTTCCAGCCAATGCAGTTAAGTTTATGCAAAGAAAGCTTAGGCCTAATCTATTTGCCTCAAGACATAGGCGACAAAGAACCGCAGCTGGAACGAGCATTTGAACATAAAGGGCCTACAATGCATTTGCCGATTTGGATCGTTTGTCATCAAGAACTTCACACAAACTTAAGGATCCGCAGAGTTTTTGATTTTGTCGCCGAAAAGTTAACATCGTCTTTGGCATAAGAGCGTAATAATACCTTTAAAGCAAACAGGCCGATGCCGTGATCCATAGCAAACCAGCACAAACCGATGCTGGTCAGCTAATTATATGCCGTTTGCCTAAACTGGCTACAATCCACCCATTAACATATATTTGGATTCCAGATAATCGTCCATTCCAAGATATGACCCTTCTCGTCCAAGGCCTGACTCTTTGACACCACCAAATGGAGCAAGCGTGGTAGAAATCAAGCCTTCGTTAATACCAACGATGCCTGTTTCCAACTCCTCTGCCACGTTCCAAGCCCTTGCCAGAGACTTTGTATAGATATAAGACGCCAAGCCAAACTCGGTATCATTTGCCCGTTGGACTACCTCTTCATCGGTACTGAACTTAAATAATGCCGCTAACGGACCGAATGTTTCTTCACTGGCCACCTTCATATCATCATTGATACCGGTAATGACGTGGGGAACAAACAAACGACTGCCTTTGGCTGGAAGCTGTCCATAAAGAACCTTAGCCCCTTTATCACACGCGTCTTGAATATGCTCTATCACTTTGTTCACTGCTGTATCATTGATCAGAGGCCCAATAGCAACCCCTTCTTCAAATCCATCACCGACCTTAAGCTCTGAGACCTTGTTCGCCAGTTTTTTAGCAAATTCATCATAAACATTTTCGTGCACGAACAGGCGGTTGGCACACACGCAAGTCTGTCCAGCATTACGAAATTTAGCAATCATTGCCCCTTCAACAGCCGAATCTATGTCTGCATCTTCGAAAACAATAAATGGTGCATTGCCACCTAACTCTAAAGAAAGCTTTTTCACCGAAGAGGCCGACTGCTCCATCAGGATCTTGCCAACATTTGTCGATCCAGTGAAAGATAGCTTACGCACAACTTTGCTCTTGGTTAGTTCACCACCTATGGCTATGGCGTCACCCGTAACAACGTTAAATACTCCTTTCGGTAGTCCGGCTCTTTCTGCCAGTTCAGCCAGCGCCAATGCAGTAAAAGGCGTATCCGGTGCCGGTTTTAAAATTACAGGGCAACCAGCAGCAAAAGCAGGGCCACATTTTCGGGTGATCATTGCTGCAGGAAAATTCCACGGTGTTATCGCCGCAACGACACCAATGGGCTCCTTAGTAACCAAAATTCTAGCGCTGCTTTTATGGGTAGGAATGATGTCGCCATAAGCACGGCGGGCTTCTTCGGCAAACCACTCGATAAAACTGGCGGCATAGGCAACTTCGCCCTTCGCTTCGTTGAATGGTTTACCCTGCTCAGTGGTCATGATCGTGGCGATATCGTCACAATGCTCCAGCATTAATTCATACCAACGGCGTAGTACCTTAGCCCGATGCTCTGCCGTCTCTTTTTTCCACAACTTAAAAGCAACTTGCGCACTTTCAATGGCATTTTGCGTCTCTTCCGACCCCATATCAGGCACATGACCAATCACTTCACCAGTAGAAGGGTTGGTGATTTCGGTTGTCTTACCATTAGCAGCATCTTTCCATCCGCCATTGATGTAACACTGTTGTTTAAATAAATTATTATCGTTTAATTGCATCACACAGATCCTTCTATTTGATCGGCAACTCTTAAGGAGTGTCGACCGACTGAATGGTTTTCCCTTGTTGCGACATTAAGTTGTAGTGGCAATAGAGATACAAAACTAACGCGATTAGCGCGTAACTCATTAAAAATAGCGGCAACATAATAAAATCAACTTTCGCCACTAATGCGCCGACCAACTGGGCAAACAGAGCCCCCAGTAGCAGCTGAATAAAGCCAAGTAGTCCAGAGGCTGAAGCCCTGTTTTCCGGAACCGCCGAGATAGATAACGACTGCAAATGAGGCTGGCTTAACCCTCGTCCGAATGTAAAAACGGCCATGGATAGAAACAAAGTTTGGTAACTAATTGGATACAAAGCCAGCAAAGCAAACATAACTAAAGCGCCTGCCAAAGAAAGTCCGTGCCCCAAAAGTATCATGATGAAATGCGAAAATGTGGCAGACAACTGAGCACTGGTAAAACTTCCGGCCATAAAACCGAGAGCCACAAATAAAAACCAGAATCCATATTGGGTTAAATTATTGCCTAATAACTCTGTGGTAATAAATGGTGCACAGGTGACAAAAGAGAAAAAGCCACAGGCAATCAGCGTACTTGAAATAGCAAGGCTAACATAAGCCTTATTAGATATAAGGGCCCGATAGGTATGTAAAAAAGAGGCCTTCTTTCTTACATTCTTCTCAGTAATTGGCTTAGGATATTGAAAGAAAACCCCCAGCCAAACCAAGCTGGCCATTATCATAGGCAGATAGAAAACTGAGTGCCAGCCGAGCAACTCAGAGGTGATACCACCGACAGTCGGTGCGACGGCCTGAGAGACCGCCACCCCCATGGTTATATAACTTAGCTTCTCTACTGCTTTTTCTGAAGGGTAAAGATCCACAAGAATGCTTCTGGCCAACATCATACCAATGCATCCACCCGCGGCCTGCATAATACGACTGAGTAGAATTAACTCTACTGAACTTGCAAATACTCCAACAACCCCACCCGCAATATGCAGTCCAAATCCCCACATCAGCAGGCATCTCTTGCCATACTTGTCAGCGATTGGGCCGCCAAAAAGCTGCCCGATAGCTAATGTAGCTAAATAAGCGGTAAAGCTAAGCTGGATAATATTACTGGAGGCAGAAAATTCTTCAGCCAGCAGCGGCATGATTGGTGCGACAATATTGAGGGCAACAGGGCTGACCATCGCCATCAGTATTAAAAAAAAGGTGAGCTGAGTGTCTTTATTCATCGTAAACACTCAATCACAAAGATGGAGATGGTTCTCTACATAACGCTGAAAAGCGGTAACGCCAGCTTGTGCACAAGCCTCATCTTGCTGTTCACTCGCACCGGATACCCCTACCGACCCAATGATCTCGTCATCAAACCGAACAGGCAATCCACCGCCAAACATAACCATACGTTTCTGCTGAGAAAGGCCCTGCAAAAGAGAAGGCTTACCTTCCAACCGACGATTCCAGTCCTGTGTAGGGAAACCAAAACTCACTGCAGTATAAGCCTTATCCTGTGAAATTTCAGTGCAGGGAAAAGGCGTATTATTAACCCGAATTTGTGCCAATGGATGACCATGTCTATCAAGTACCGATACACAGACTCTCAGCTTATTTTTCTCAGCATACTCAATGGATGCCTGAGCAATAATAAGGGCTGATTGCCAGCTAAGACTGGTATCGGTAACTATCACGCTCTATACCTCAAACAACACGTTGACCTGACCGGTACCAGAGCTTGGGAAGTACTCACTAACAATACGTCCTTTACCCTGATACTTATCCCAGCCTAGTGCGCCAAACAGCATGGCAGTATCGTGCATACCACCTTCACCATCACAGCGTTCAGCGTATTCAGGAAGCATCTTTAAGAAGGTTTCTATCTCACCCTCTTGCCAGAGCTTCAAAACATGGAGGTCGACCTGACGGTTAAACTCTTTAGAGATGGTAAAAGTACCGTTATTGGCCGCGTATTCTTCATTCGGCCAAATGCGATGAGAAAGAGAGCCGGATGCAAGAAGCATGACTCGGCTGTCACTGGCTTCAATCGCTTCACGGATCGATTCACCCAGAATACGGGAGGACTCCAAACTGTGTACGGTACACATAGCAGCCACCGATACCACCTTGAACTTTTTGTCTTCATTCATAAAGCGCATTGGTACAAGCGTACCGTATTCAAGTTCCAAAGAATCAACCTGATGAGAAAGGGTAAACACGCCCTTCTCAGTCGCAATATCCGCAATCAAGTCACCTAATTTAGAATTCCCTTCATATTCGTACGGCAAGTCTTTGATAAAGTGAGGGAATTCATTACTGGTAAAAAGACCCGAGAAATGAGATTTAGCGTTTATATGGTAACCCGCATTCACTAGCCAGTGAGTATCCAGCACAACCACAGTATCTACGTTATTATCACGCGCGATCTGCGCGATTTCTTTGTGCCCGTCTATCGCATGCTGACGAGTGCCAAACAGTTTACCCGGCTGTTCTGACAGTAGCATTGTCGGTACGTGAGTAATTTTTGCAGCAACAACAAGTTCGCCCATCTTGTCTTTCTCCTTGTTAGTGTTGAAAAAAGAGACTAAAGGTCGTTCTCTTCTCAATGATTCATTAATTTGATTCAGTTATTGAATTTTGCTTTCAGCTTCTCGTGAATATTATTTTTTTTATAGTTAAGTACCGGATGCAACTCTGTTAGCTCAAAACCGATGCTCAGATATCTGGTGGAAAAAATAGGTTCCAGGAAATCAGTGAATGCCTGAAAAACCGTATCCCCTGCCTCTTGCAGTGTTTCGACAGGCCGTCCACTGCCAACTTTCGCCGTTAAGTGAATAAAACCGTTTTCAGGATCACCTTCAGCCACACGAAAGTGGTCACAGCGTATCGCCCTGCTCCGAATACCTCCCAATGGGAAAACACCCGTCGATACTGCAGTATCATTAAGAACTTTTAACAATTCTGGCAAATCGAGTTCTTGTTCAAGATTGGCAGAGTATTCAACAATAAAGTGCGGCATTAATGTTCCTTTAATAGGTTTTCTTGATTCTTGCTCTCCCAATAGTAATGGGAGAGCATTAATTCCTAACCCAATCTTTACGTTAAGTTAGGATATTAGGCACTACGTTATCGACCCAACACGGGAACCGTATGGGTATCGAACGCAATGCAGACATTTTTGGTTTCCATGTAGAAATCAAAACTCCAGTCACCACCATCACGTCCAACACCCGACATTTTTACTCCGCCAAATGGTGACGGCAGGTTACGGTTATTTTCCGAATTAACCCAAACCATACCAGCCTCTACCGCATGCGCCATACGCAGGGAACAGCCCGTATTGCTAGTCCAGACATAAGCTGCTAAGCCATAATCCGTGTCATTAGCCATCTGAATGGCTTCTTGTTCCGTTTCAAAAGTCAGCGTGGTAAGTACCGGGCCAAAAATCTCTTCACGTGCAATACGCATGGTGTTGTCGGCATCGGTAAATAGCGTTGGTGTTAAATAGTTACCATCACCTAAATCGGTAATTTTCTTACCACCAACGGCAACAGTAGCACCATCCTCAAGGGCTGCGTCTACATAACTAAGCACTTTGTTATAATGCGAAGAGTGAACCAGCGGCCCCACTTCTGTTGCAGGATCTAAAGAGTGCCCAACCTTGATATTTTCAACGCGAGCTTTAAGTGCTTCAATAAACTTATCTTTAATGCCTGACTGGATTAGCAAGCGGCTAGAACTGGTACAGCGCTGCCCGTTCAAACTGTAAATCATAAAGACAACGGCATCCAATGCACGGTCAAAATCTGCATCATCAAATACAATAACGGGATTTTTACCACCGAGCTCGAAATGAGAGCGCTTTAATGTATCCGCGGCTTGTTTTTGGATCATCGAGCCCGTCACTGTTTCACCCACAAAAGCTATCGCCTTAATCGCTTTATGCTGAGTCAGCTCTTTACCCGCAACTTCACCAAAACCATTAACCATGTTCCAAACACCAGCAGGAAGGCCTGCTTCTTCGGCACATTCCGCTAAGATAGCCGCCGTTAAAGGGCTAAATTCCGCGGGTTTATGTACGATAGTACAACCAGAAGCCAGTGCCGGAGCAATTTTCCAAGTAGATAACATGAAAGGTGTATTCCATGGGGTGATTACCGCCACAGGCCCAATAGGGGTACGAACCGTAAAGTTAGTATGCGTATCCTGTTGTAACGCTAAGCCATTACGTGCTTCTGGCGCTTTATCTGCAAAGAATCGAAAGTTCGCAGCACCGCGTACAGCGGCTTGACGCATAAATCGAATTGGCTGGCCACAATCAGAGGACTCAATTAACGCTATCTCTTCGGCACGGGCTTCGATTTTGTCGGCTAATTTGTGCAAGATTGCTTTTCGTTTTGCACCATTCATGGCGGCCCACTCGGCTTGAGCAGCC
>DDQN01000079.1:11108-37889 GCA_002342685.1 Vibrio sp. UBA2441 | reverse complement strand
AGCCTCTGCAGCAGAGCATGCTGCTGCGACATCTTCTTTGGTCGCTTTTATGACCAAGCCTAATGACTGGCTATCAATGGGGGAAGTATTATCAAAGGTTTCACCCTCGCTGCCCAAAGTCCACTCACCATTGATATAGTGACCGAGTGTTTTCTCTTTAAAACGTGCTAGATAGGTCGCCGCTTTATCAATATTATTTTTAAATTCCTGACTCATAATCTCGTCCCTTAGTAATTCGCTGCGTAGAATTCTTTCTCTGACACTATATGCGTTTCCAGTGCACCCACTTTCTCAATGGAGCAGACTACAACGTCTCCAGGTTGCATGTCTTTCAGGCCCTTTGGCGTTCCTGTGGCAATCATATCCCCCGGTTTCAGAGTCATAATCGCACTGAGATGTTCAATCAGAAAAGGGACATCAAAGATCATATCTGCGGTGGTTCCTTGCTGAGTCACTTCTCCATTCACCGTTGTGGTCAGTTTAAGGTCACTGATATCTCCCACATCATCTTTGTCTATTAGCCAAGGGCCAATAGGACAGAGTGAATCTCGACTTTTCACACGTAAATTGGGACGATAATAATTTTCCAGATAATCTCGAATAGCGAAGTCGTTACAAACGGTATAGCCCGCAACATAATCCATCGCATCTTCGCGAGAAATGTCTTTACCTTCTTTTCCAATAACCGCGACCAATTCACACTCATAGTGCATAAATTCGATATCGTCCGGGCGATAAGAGGATTGTTTGTGACCGGTAAGCGTATTAGCACCTTTAATAAACACTAGAGGCTCAGTTGGTGGCGCAAAAGCAAGCTCTGAAGCATGATCAGCATAGTTCAGCCCCAAAGCAAAGATAGTTCCCGGTTGCTCAATTGGCGATAACCAAGTCACTTCATCTTCATTGAGTTTAGTGCCAGACTCGGTGATCAGCTCTCCTGCTTCACTGACTTCTACTTGATAAACTTTCTCTTGAAAGAGTACTCGTGATCTCTTCATTTGTTACTCTCCCATTACTTTATTATTAAGTTGAATAAGTCCACTCATTGTGGAGCTCACTTGATCACCCGCATTAAGTGGAATACGTTCAGCCGGGAATCCAACGGCAATGACGTCACCCTCATCAAGTGTCATGATGCGGGAAACAATGCTGATCAGTTGTTCAATGCTGCGGTGCAATTCAGTAACCTTCAAGGTTCGTTTTTCATTGCCATTGACCGAAGTAATGACGGTTAAATCCTGAATGGATTTAATGTCCGATAGTGGCACAGGAGTTTGGGCAACGGGTGCTGAACCATCCAAGCATTTGCCTTTAATGTCCGGTCGGTAATAACTGGTTTCAGGTAAAGAGAAGTCATGGACTAAAGATAAGCCACTTACGTACTCTAGCGCCTCTGTTTCACTAACGCGGCAGCACTGTTTACCAATCACTACAGCGATGCTCGCTCCTACTACCAAAGACTGGCCTTGTTTAACTGGCGCAATGTTGGCGTCGTCACCAGCCCAGGTATTATGAGTCTTAAAATAAAGCACTGGCTGAGTTGGTGGTTTAACATAAGGCTTTTCATTAAATGTGCTATCGAGCTGAGAAAGCTGCTTAGTATCGTTTAGCGCAACACAAACAAGCTTGCCTTTTACTATCTGGTTTGAACTCATTAGAAATCCCTTTATCTCTGCTAATTAATAGCCGCTGGATACAGGCTGATTGCCTGAAGGCTTATCTTGATTCTTTATTTTTTGGACAAGCTGCTCTGCGCCAGTACGAAGTAACAATGTGTCTACTCCTACGCCAACGAACTTAGTACCGTTCGCTGCAAATTGTTGAGCTTTTTCCAAATTTAACGACAAAATTCCAGAAGCTTTGCCTGAACGTTTAATTACTTCCATCGCCCATTGTATTTTTTCAATCACTTCCGGATGGTCAGGATTACCGACGTGTCCCATGGCACCGGACAGGTCCGAAGGGCCAATAAACACAGCGTCAACCCCATCTACACTGACTATCTCCTCGAGATTATCCATCGCTTCTAGTGTCTCTACCTGAACGATTAGACAAATCTCTTCATTGGCTTTTTGCAAATACTGTGGAACCTTGTTCCAACGTGCAGCACGTGCCAAAGAACTTCCCATACCTCTAATACCCTCTGGTGGGTATCGTACAGCTGAAACCAATTCTTTTGCCTGCTCAGCATTATTAACCATGGGGACGAGTAAGGTTTGTGCCCCAACATCCAATAGTCGTTTTATTAAAGACACACTGCCATTTTCTGGTCTCACGATAGGAGAAACATCATAAGCGGCAAGTGCTTGCAGGTGGTGCAACACTGTTTTTAGTTCAAACGGCGCATGCTCACCATCGATCAAGAGCCAATCAAATCCTGCACCAGCACAGATTTCTGCACACGAAGTGTCTGGCAGGCCTAGCCATAATCCCCACAATGTCTCATCATTTTGTAAGGCTTTTTTAAATTTATTCTCTGGCAACATAGCGGATACCTATACGAACTTCACTGAAATGCCACCAAGTGGACCAAAATCGGCATGAATCGTATCGCCAGCTTTAACAGGTACTGGTCGAGTAAAAGATCCTGACAGAATCACTTGTCCCGGCTCCAGACCTATATCGTGCGGTGCAAATCGCTTGCACACCCAACAAATTCCATTTGCCGGATTTCCAAGAACACCTGCAGCCAAACCTGTTTCTTCTATCTGTCCATTAAGATAGAGCATGGCCCCAGCCCAGCGCATATCAAAGTCCATTGGCTTAACCGGACGTCCGCCGACAATGATGCCCGCATTTGCAGCATTATCTGCGATAGTGTCATACACCTTACGGGTATAACCTGTTTCTGGATCAGTACGATGGCAACGAGCGGCAATCAGCTCTAAAGAAGGGATAATGTAGTCAGTCGCGTTAAGCACATCAAAAATAGTGACGTTTTCACCTTTAAGCGGCTTATTAAGCACAAAGGCCAATTCAACTTCTATACGAGGGTCCAAAAAGTCATCCACTGGGATCTGAGCACCGTCGGCAAAAAACATATCATCAAGCAATACGCCATAGTCAGGCTGATCGATATTTACCGCCATCTGCATTGCACGAGATGTTAATCCAATCTTGTAGCCTCTAACTTGAGCGCCTTGCTGTTTTTTTCTCTCTACCCACTCACTCTGGATCGCATAAGCGTCTTCCATTGTCATTTCTGGGTAATCGAGTGTCAGTGCAGGGATCTGGTAGCGCTCTTTTTCCGCTATATAGAGTTTTTCCGCTGCATTCCGAATTTGCTCTTGAGTAAGCATAGCTTGACCTTCCTTTGCCAAATTTGTTCTTTTTATCGACGAGCGTACTCATCGCTTATTAGTTAACATATTAAACATCTTAATTAACATCTTAACTAATTACTAGACAATTTTAGTCAACAACTTAGCCTTTTTTGCTACATTTTTATCCTAACAGGCTGAATAATAAACATTTTTATTAATGATCTTATTACCAAGTTGTTAACGAATATGAGTATTCGATCACACTTCACTAAGTCAGATAAGACCAATGATTAGTTCTTTTTTGTCCAATAAGACAGCAGCAAGAGACACCTAACGCAATGAATTAACAGTAAATTATTTACACCAAGTCGAAACTAACGCCAATGAAAAGTGCAAGCATTACCTTATTTCGTCTATTTTATTTTTTTTGATTTACACAGAAAATTAACAACACATTAACTAGCAAGGGACTGAAGAGATGTCTAATCAACCATTATTTAGAGATGCGATGGCAAATCTGGCGGCAGCAGTAAATATTGTTACAACTGGTGGCGACGCAGGGACGGTAGGACTCACAGCAACAGCGG
This sequence comes from Vibrio sp. UBA2441, assembly GCA_002342685.1. Classification (GTDB taxonomy): domain Bacteria; phylum Pseudomonadota; class Gammaproteobacteria; order Enterobacterales; family Vibrionaceae; genus Vibrio. Next base: position 34,039 of record DDQN01000079.1, on the reverse strand, counting down.
TTTGCTCAGTCACTGATACACCAGCCACCATTATGGTTTGCGTAAACCGAAATAGTGCTTCTAACGAGCTCATAAAAGAGAACAAGAATGTTTGTATTAATGTCTGCGCGGCAGAACACCAACAATTATCACTTGATTTCGCAGGCATGACAGATATGACCATGGAAGAACGATTTTCCAACCCTGTCTGGAGTAAAAACAGTAAAGGTGTGCCGGTGCTTTCTGGCTGTCTAGCCAGCCTTGAGGGTCATGTCGCCAATATTTCAGAAGTAGGAACACACAGTATCTTCTTTATAGAAATCGACAATATCATTGTTAATAAAGATAAAGACGCGCTGGTTTACTTTGCTCGTGAGTTTAAACATGTAGAATGCGCTAAGCCTAAAGAAAAAGCCCTAGCTTAATCTTATATTTCGACGTGTAATTTATTGCCTTTTCAGCAGGTTACATCAATCAACCTGCTTTTTTATTTATCCCGTGACCCTATTTTTACCCGTTGTTTTTGATACGTACATGTTTTGATCTGCCTGCCGGATAAGGTCTTTAATATTAATACTGGTAAATACTGTTGTGTGGCTAACACCAACGCTAACCGTTGCCATCACTTTATCGCCCTCATAGAACACGTTCATCTCTTCACAACAAATTTTCACCTGTTCAGCCAGCTTTAGAACGATTTGTTTATCTCTATCTGGAATAAATACAATAAACTCTTCACCGCCCCATCGACCCATTACCCCGTGCTCAGCAATCAGAGCCTTAGCCATTCGGGAAAAGCGCTTAAGCACTTTGTCTCCAACCTGATGTCCGAAGGTATCATTGATCGATTTAAAGTTATCCATATCAATTAACATGCAGCCCAATGGTTTTCCATTGTCACTGTGATCAGCAATCCATTGATAAATCGCATCGCGGTTATACAAGTCGGTGAGTGAATCATGAGAGGCTTTATACGCTAGCTCTTTTTGTGCTAACACTTTATCCGTAACATCCACCAGGACAACTTCCAGAGCTGGTTCTCCCTCCCAAAGAATAGAATGGTCATACATACTGAAATACCGCGGCTCACCATCAAAGCGAATATTTTCGATAATATGACTATCACCCAGTTTCTCACCCTTGAGTATTTTTTGGCATCGACTGAGAGCGTCTTCATGATGCTCTTTAGGGATGAGGTCCAAAATATGTCCATTATCCATCACATCCTGAATTGATGCCCCACCCATCATATCAACCCAGTTCTGATTCATGATAAGAGGCTTGAAATTTCTATGTACTATCACTCCCTGCTCAGAACGCGCTATCAGATCTTGGTACTGCTTGCGGTTTAGGAACTGATGCGGGCTTATAGTTTTAGAAATATCAAAAATACGTAATTGAATTGCGGGATTTCTATTCCAAATGGTTTGTTGCGCAAAAATAAAAACCGCAAGGTTATCACCCTCTTTATTTGACGTATAAATAACATCGCCTTCACCATGGAACAAACCTGCGCACAGCTGCTGGAATTGGGTAAACACTTTGTTGACATAATCCCTGGAAATTAATTCCAGTGGATTACGGTCGTTGGAGTAAATTTCATCGGATGAAAAATAGCCAAAGATATTAGCAAATTTATTGTCCACAGAAACCACTGAGCTATCTGCGAAAATAACTTGTCCAAATGAAACGCTATTACTCTTGTCGGACATCGGTAAACGTAAACTCCAGGTGGTACGAGAGCATTCCCTGAAAGCAGGTTATTATTCTAAGGAATCTCACCAAGTATTCATTCCACCACTATATTTCACTGAACTCTAATGCTTTACTTTATGAATTTGACTGCACTCACATTGTTTTAAGCGAATGTTTAAATATTCTACTGCAGTCAGAGCAACCTTTTGCTTTTCATTTCCATCAGCGGCTCAAACAATACAATGTTGAGCTAAATAGAAAACCAGAATCATAAGATGCTGGTTTTCTGTTTCAAACTGAAATCTGAATAATATGTTAGGTTAACTCACCGCAAGTACAGTATTAATTTCAGTTTTAATATTGTCAGACTGGGTACCGAAAATAGCCTGTAGATTATCACCAATTACCAGTACGTCTTTCGCACCCAATTGTTTGATTTTTGGAATGTCAGCTCGCGACATATCCTTTAATGTGATTCGAAGACGCGTGATACAGGCATCAACCGACTTGATATTCTGTTTACCACCAAGTGCAATTACAACACCTTCGGCAACGTCATCCAATTTTCCAGACATCTGCACTTTAACTTCATCTGTCTCACGACCGGGAGTTTTCAGATCTAATTTTACAATAAGGAATCTGAATAAACCGTAATACAATGCAGCCCATATCGGTCCGATAATAGCGAACAACCACGCATTACTCGACATTGGATAATAGAGAAAGAACTGAATCGCACCGTGAGCAAAATCGGTACTATGCTTAATATCCAGAAAAGCAGTTAACGCAAAGGCAATACCCGTAAGGAATACATGAATCACATAAAGTACCGGAGCCACAAACAAGAAGGTAAACTCGATTGGTTCTGTGATGCCGGTTAACCAAGAGGTTAATGCCGCTGATGCCATCAAACCACCGACAATTTTCTTACGCGAAGGTGATGCAGTGTGATAAATGGCTAATGCTGCTGCTGGTAAAGCCCACATCGAATACATAAAGCCACCAGACAAATAGCCCGCCGTTTTATCGCCAGCGAAGAAGCGAGTTAATTCGCCAGTAAATTCTTTGCCTGTTTCCGGGTCAATATAACTGCCTACTTCAAAGAAGAAAGGTGCGTTCCAAATGTGATGTAGCCCGACAGGTAATAATGAACGCTCACCTGCGCCATAAATCGCCCATGCTAATACCGGATTTTGATAAGCAGCCCAATTAGAAAAAACATCTAACATGGCACCAACAGGTGGCCAGACAAACGCCATCACAGTACCAACAAGTATTGCTGTAATACCAGTTATAATAGGAACAAAGCGTTTTCCTGCGAAGAAACCAAGGTATTCAGGCAAACGGATATTATAAAAGCGGTTATACATTATGGCAGCGACAGCTCCCATAATAATGCCACCGAAGACCCCGGTTTGTAATGTATTAACTCCCATGATGGTGGCATCGGTTTCTAAACCTCTTAACCCGATAACGATGCCCATTGCCGCATTCATTATTATAAGACCAACAACACCCGCTAGAGCTGCGGCACCGTCATTCCCCTTTGATAACCCAAGAGCCACACCAATAACAAACATTAATTGCATGTTACCAAATACCCCATCACCTGCAGCCAGCATTATTTTGCTAACAGCATCCGGGATAAAAGCGAAACCAGCATTACCTAAACCCAACATTAAACCAGCAACGGGAAGTACCGCTACAGGTAGCATTAACGACCGTCCAATTTTTTGTAACTGTCCAAAAGCGTTACTAAACATAACTCCTCCTACGGGAGATGATTTTTGAAAGTTGCACTTTGCCTGTGCAAAGCGAAACCACCTAATTCGTCCATATTGCAGAATCATCTTAAGAGTTATATCGAGCTTGAAGGTTACAAATAGCAATGGATTTGTAACTGGCTGCTTACAAAAATAAAGTTTTGTAAGTTGTGAATTACGATAAGGTTAATGGCGGCATTTAGAATTTACATGCATTATTACTACTAGAGCATGTTGATAGAAATATGCCCTGATAAAATGGGACGGAATTAAGATATGGAACAAAAACAAATTCTTATCGTCGATGATAATCTTGAACTTAGAGACGCTCTAAGTGACTACTTATCTAAGTCTGGATTTAATGTCATATGTGCCGAAAATGGTGAGGTTATGTGGCGTAGATTAGAGCAGAATAATCCAGACCTAATCATTCTGGATATCATGATGCCCGGCGATGATGGATTCAGTTTATGCCGACAAATTCGCAAGAATTCAGACGTACCCATAATAATGCTCACTGCGGTGACTGAGGAAGCCGACCGTGTCGCCGGACTGGAAATGGGTGCGGATGATTACATCACTAAATCCTTTAGCCCTCGAGAGCTGCTGGCTCGAGTCAAGACCATATTACGTCGCAGTCAAACGAGCAGTACCATCCAACTGGCTCGAAAAGTCCATTTTTCTGGCTGGGTTCTGGACACCATGACACGACAGTTAACCGATACTCAATCAGATACAGTGAAGCAGTTGTCCGGCGCAGATCTCTCCTTGCTGGCTCTTTTTTTAGGTCACGCTCAATCCATTTTGTCCCGAGATGATATTGCCAGAGAAATTTGGGGCAGGGATGCAGAACCTCTAGAAAGAGGAATTGATGTTCAAATTAGTCGTCTGCGTCATCATTTAGAAGATAAAGATCGAAGCCTTATTCTCACCATTCGAAACAAAGGTTATATGTTAACCTCGGGCGTTAGCTATGAGGTTTAAGTACTGGCCAAGTTCTCTTGCTGCCCGCACCAGCCTGTTTCTTATTGGTGTGATTGTTTTAGCCCAAATTATTTCTGGATTAATCTGGTATCAACACTCCAGCGACAAAGAACAGCAGGGATTGTTAACTACTGTTCGTAGTTTGTCCAATAGCGCATCATCGACAGTATCTTTTTTTCAAACATTGCCAGCAGAATATCGTCACCTGATACTAAACCAGCTACGTAATATTGGCGGAACCCGATTTTTTGTCTCCTTAAATGACCATGAGATCACATTAGAAGCACTTCCTGAAAGTGAGCGAAAAAGTCTGGTACTTTCTGAGGTTAAAAGCATCCTCCATCAAAAACTGGGGTCACTATTAAATATTGAAGTAGAATTTACACGTCGTGAAGATGTAAAGGTATTTAATAACGAGCTAAGTATCGATGAGCTGCCTCTGCTTTGGGCACACTATTCTCTTTCATTTGGTGACTTAAATCCCCCCATCTTGGTAATGCAAATAGAAGTCGCAGAAAATGAATGGTTCTATTTGGCAGCCGTTCTTCCTGCCCCCTATGTCAACTTGGAAACCAGTTATTTTGGATTAAAAGAGTGGCTGAGTTTGGTTTTATCAGCCTTATTGCTTCTCGTCTTTACCTGGTTAATTGTACGTAAAGAGATCCGCCCTATTCGCCAATTAGCAAAAGCGGCGACTCTAATGACCAGCCGCTTAAAGGTACCAGAAGTAAAAGAAGAAGGCAGCGCCGAATTAAAGGCGGCTGTACGTGCTTTTAATAAAATGAACCGCCGAATAAACAGTCATATCCATGATAGAGAAATGTTATTTGGTGCCATATCCCATGATCTGAAAACACCAATCGCCTGTTTAAAACTGCGCTCTGAAATGCTGGATGACCCAATAGAAAGAGAAAAATTCACCCGGGTGATTAATGAGCTGGAACTAATGGTCAAAGGGGCACTTCAATGTATTAAAGAAACCGATATTCATGAAGAGATTGAAGCCATTGATATGCTTCTTCTGGTTGAACATTGCAAATCAGCGTACGGAGACAATCATAATCTAGTCAACATCTCCGGCCAGTTTGATAGCCCCTTTGTAGGCAAACCTTTAGCCATCAAACGCTGTATTCAAAATCTGATCGACAACGGGATAAAATACGGAGAACGTGTAGATGTAGTATTAGAAAACACCCCAGATAATTTTATTCTTTCAGTCAACGATTACGGTGAGGGCGTTGAAGAGCACCTATTGGATAAGCTCTTTGAACCCTATTTTCGTGTTTCAGGCGAAACCGATGATTCCGGTAACGGTCTGGGACTCACTATTTCCCGAAGTATTGCCAAAGCTCATGGCGGTAAGTTAGAACTCAGTACCGCTGAAAATGGTGGCCTTTGTGCTGTGTTAACTTTTCCCAGAGATTAATCTATGCGTTTTAAAAACTTTCTATTAATCATGACTCTATTTTCTCAACCTGCATTCTCTAATGTTGAATTTCTCCACTGGTGGACATCCTTAGGTGAACACGCTGCACTACAACAGCTTAGAAAACAGCTAACAGAAAATCACCTAACTCTTGAAGAATCATCCGTCTATGGCGGAGGGGGGGATAGCGCACTAATGGTACTACAGGCTCGCGCCCTAGCTGGCAACACTCCGCATTTCGCTCAAATTGAAGGGCCCAGCATAAAAGCGTGGGATGCTATTGGTATTCTATATAATCTAGACCCCATAGCGATAAATCAGAAATGGAATGATGTATTGAACCCCCTAGCTCAACAGGTAAATAAAACTAAGAATGGTTATGTCGCGCTCCCCATTACCTTGCACAAAATGAATTGGTTATGGACAAATCGACAATTGCTGTCCGAGCTACATTTAGAACCACCTGAAACCTGGTCAGAAATGATCTCTGCGATGGAAACGGCAAAAAATAACGACATATTACCGCTAGCAGTAGGGAAGCGTCCATGGCAAATAGCTCAACTGTTCGAGCATGTGACCATTGCCATTGGTGGCGCAAGATTTTATCAAAAAGCTTTAGTCGACCTGGATAAATCCGCGTTAAATTCAAACAAGATGAAACTTATCGTCAGTAAATTCAGAGAGTTAAGCAAAATAGTTAACGATGATTTAAGTCCAGGTTCATGGGATAAAATGACTGAAAAACTGGCAACAAATCAGGCACTTTTTCAATTAGGCGGAGACTGGATTCTCGGAGAGTTACTGGCGCTGGGAGTGGAGGTGCCTGAACAAATAAGTTGTGCAACCACACCACAAACAGAAGATATCTATGTATACAATATTGATAGCTTCATCTTCTTAAAACGACATGATTTTAACCGACCTTCAGCACTAAAAATTGCCAAAGTATTAGCAGAAAAAGAGTTCCAACGCACCTTTAATCAAGTTAAGGGTTCCATTCCTGTTCGAAATGACATTTCTCTAAAAGAGTTCAATATTTGTCAAAAGAAATCAGCAGATTATCTAAACAATGCACTACAGAACCAAACGGCCGTTCCCAGCATGACCGACTCAATGGCCGTTAATCCGATAGAGCAAAATGCCATCAACAACGAGTTATTTAGCTTTTTTACCAATCAACAAATAACGGCCGAGTCGTTAATTCGGCGCATGATTGCCATTTCAGAAAGCTCATAAAATAATATATTTTTACCGTAGAATGACTATGCCTTCAAATCAGTGCCTTGATCAGACGCCAATAAATTCTCGCTGAACAAGCACCTTGAAGTTACTTGGGTATAAGACCTCAACCCTTATGATTGAGGTCTTATTTACAACAGATAACTTTCTGCCAACGTACGTTTGACTTTATAATCTTCCAATAAAGCCTGTTTGCTTTTCCCGCTATTACCATAGAACAACATGTCATTGCTTTCTAACTGCTCAAAATTACTCTTTAACATGGCATCAACAGCATCAATTCTCTTGATAGTAACCGGAGTACAACTCTTACCGTGCAGATCATCTTCTATGTCCAGTACATGAGAGCGGAACGAATCAAACAAAAAGCCTCGCTTAAGCTGGGTCTCATTACTTACTCTCTCTTTACACTGTAAACTGAGCATAGCGGTGTGGTTAAGCACCTCTTGTTCCGCAGCGTGTAAGTTGAGCCATTCTAACTTTTCGCTATAAACTGAAAGACCACATGCTTTCACCTGTTGGTAAATCTCTAGCTGACGGCTCTTTTCTATATTGTGGTGCAAAAACCAACCAAAGAGAAAACGAGTCTCAAACCGTTCAGACAGATGAAAAATAGAATCATCAAGGCCATTACTGTTTAAATCGGTTAACGGATTAAACGGATACATATAGCCAAAATCAAATAACGTGAGCTGGTTGTTTTTATCAATCAACAAATTCCCTGAACAGAGATCCCATTCAAATAAACCCGCTTGTTCACTGGCCAATAAGGTTGAAAACAGTTGTTCAATGATATCCCCTGTTAAGTCAGTAACAGGCTCACCTTCAATCCAGGGTGATAGAATGATGCCCAGACGATAATTTGCGTAAATAGTTGAAACAATATGTTTGAATGCTTCAGCATGCTCTTCACTATTTTTTAGCCGAGTAAAGTCCTGACGACGCTGAACCTCATTGAGAAACGAATACTGGCCATCCAGATTCTGCACTTTGGCTACGGGACGCTTCTTTTTAAGCGTAAAATCCTGCCCGTTTATACTTAAATGAAATACCTCAGCAGTTAACCCACTATCAAACGTTTCAACCACATAAGGTGATTCTGACGTTGTGGCAGCTAGCTGTTCAACCGATAATGGGCACGCTTGTTCTTCGCCGACTATGATATTTTTTACGCTCTCGTCGAATGTTTTTTGTTCTTGTTGTCGTAGGTTCATAACACTTCCTTTTTGTATGGTACAAAAAGCAATCTACTATGAGAGAATTATCAATAAATCCTCCCTTAAACCAAAGATTAACAGCGTAGAAGCAGGGTGTAGAAAGGAATAAACTACTCGCCTTCGACCAGCCATTTCTGTTTATATGCCGCATAAATAGCGTGGTCAACAATGCGACCATTCAGGTTTTCCGCGTTGGTAATAACCCCTTCCAGCGTCATTCCCAACCGCTCACAAACAGCACGGCTGGGCTTATTACTGACCGCAGCAGAGATCTGCACTTTTTCTAACTCGTATTGGTTAAATGCCATTGATATCAGTGCGGATACAGTGCGTGTGACTATGCCCTTGCCCTGATACTTCGAACATAACCAGTAGCCAATTTCGGCGGACTTGAGGTCTTTCTGAATACTATTCAAACTGATATTGCCAACAATGTCGCTATCATAAATCATGGCGCAAGTCAGGCTTTTTCCATCCGCATAATCATGTAATGACTTGGAAACAAAACTAAGAAATGAGTTTTCTGTCTGACAATGCTCAGGCCAAACCAGCCACTGATCCAGATATTCAAAATCAGACTTAACTAACTCCACATATCTGGAAGCAAATGAAGGCTGAACCAAAGCAAGTTCAATATCGTTATCGATTATCAGGGTGAACATTATGCCTCTCAAGCAGTTTGGTTGTCGTTTGCCTATGTTGTAGAAAAATATAACTAGGGTCAATATGTCTCTAAATAAGTAGTTGAAAACGAAAAAGCCACCGAATGGTGGCTAAGAAAAAATAAAAACTCCCAGTGTATTTCTGGGAGCTTATCAAACATAGTGTAAACTAAACTATTTGTTTAGTTGCTGCTCTACCAACGTTTGCCAGTAGTTTACGCCTTTGATTAATATATTATCATTGAAGTCATAGTGAGGGTTATGCAGAGCCGTTCCGCCACATTCACCCTGGCCATTACCGACTAAAATATAACAACCTTTTACTTCTCGAAGCATGAAGGAAAAATCTTCACTGATAGTAAAAGGTTCGCAGTTGGCAACCACATTTCCTTCACCTGCCACTGTTGTAGCAGCTTTAACTGCATGCTCTGTTTCTTCGGCCGTATTAATGGTTGATAAGAAGGTATTGATAAACTCGAACTTATAATCCACACCTGCAGACACGCATTGACCAGCAACTACTCTTTCAATGGCTTTTTCAATTTTGTGCAGTGCTGCATCGGTGAAGCTACGGGTATCACCTTTGATCTTCACTCGTGAAGGAATAACGTTCACCGTTCCATTGGTCGCAAATTCCGTTACAGAAATAACCGCAACTTCATCAATGGAGCTCAAATGACGAGACACGATGGTTTGCAACGCTGTCACGACTTGTGCACCAACAACAATCGGGTCTGTCCCCATATGTGGAAGTGCGGCATGTCCACCGGTCGCAATGATATCTATCTCAAAACTACTCTCACTTGCCATAATAGAGCTAGGACGAGTGACAAACTGACCTTCTGGGATACCTGGTAAATTGTGCATTGCGTAAACAGCATCAATTTTCCACTTGGTGAACAGGCCATCTGCAATCATAGCTTTAGCGCCAACACCGTGCTCTTCTCCAGGCTGGAAGATGAAATACACCGTACCATCGAAGTTTCTGGTTTCAGAAATCACTTTTGCTGCAGCTAGCAGCATTGCGGTATGACCATCGTGGCCACACGCGTGCATTACGCCTTCATGTATAGATGCATGTGCAAAAGTATTTTTTTCTTCGATATGCAGGGCATCCATATCGGCTCTTAAACCAATGGAGCGATCACTGTCGCCACATTTTAAGATCCCAACCACACCCGTTTTACCAATGTTGCGGTGTACTTCCAGTCCAAACTCTTCAAGTTTTTCAGCAACAAATGCAGATGTAAGCTCTTCTTCGAAACCAAATTCTGGATGTTTGTGAATATGGTGACGCCATTCGATAACTTGTTGTTCGATTGTCATCGGAACCTCTTTGTTTTATTGACCAATCAGCCCCTAATCTTATACAGATGTAGGGGCTTTAATTATTAAGCGATAAGTATGACTTAGCTCGCTTGTTCAGCTTTTTCTAGTTTTACTGCAGCAGAATCTGCTAACTCACTAGTTTCTGGTTGTTCTTCAAACTCAGCACGGAACATCTTGAAGGTACTCCAGATACATAAGAAGAGTACGAACATTAACGGTAGTGCGAATATCAGGCTGATACTCTGAAGCATGTCGATACCAGTTTTCGTTGCCATCATCAGCGTAAGTGCCATAGCACACTGAGCGATAACCCAGATGATCTTCATCTTGTTACTTGGGTTCTCAGAACCATCTTCACACATACTTGCTAGAGTAAACGTCGAGCTGTTTAGTGATGTGATGAAACATGTGAATAGAGCAATTACAACACCAATTGAGATAACAGTACCCATTGGATAGTCTTGCAGCACAATAAAGGTTGCTGCTTTAGATGATGCCGCTGCTGCCTTCAGTACTTCAGGCTCAGACTGAATACCGATAGTTCCGAAGAATGCAACCCAGATAAAGATACCGATACAAGGGATAAGCATTGAACCTAAAACAAACTCACGTACTGTACGACCTTTAGATACACGTGCAATGAACGGGCCTACAAACGGTGCCCATGCAATAGCCCATGCATAGTAATAGATAGGCCAACCACGGATCCAACCAGCTTCTTCTTCAGCTGCGAATGTTGGTAACATTAGCGCGTCTTTAAAGAAGTCATTCATGTAGTTACCAATAGAATCAAAGTAAACATTGATCATAGTGGTCGTTGGGCCAACAATCGCAACAAGTAGAATCAAACCAACTAATAGATACGCATTGTAGTCAGAAAGGAGCTTGATACCCTTTTCCAGACCCGTTGTTGTACAAATGATAGTGATTAATGCAACCACACCAACAAGTAAGAAGATAACCCAAGGAGCATCAGGCGTTCCGAATAGGTAAGAGAAGCTAATACCTAATGACAAACCAGTTTGCCCAAGAGAAGTAGAGATACCGGCAATCGCACCAAATACACAGATCAGGTTAACCATTTTACCCAAGTTACCATTCGCTTTACCGCGGCCCCAAGGAATAAGAATGTTACTGATTAGGCCACTTTCGTTCTTACGGTACATTAAGTAACCAAGAACAAGTCCAACAACAGAGAACGCAGCCCATGCCTGGATACCTTGGTGAATAAAGCTCTGCTTCATTGCAAACTCAGCAGCTTCAGCCGTTTGTGGGTCAATACCTGTTGTAGATAATGGGTTCATATAGTGGTAAACAGGTTCTGCAACACCCCAATAAAGCATTACTGTACCCATCCCAGCAGAGAACAGCATACCTATCCATGAGAAGGTACTAAATTCTGGTTTTGCATCATCAGGACCGAACTTGATGTTACCGTACTTACTAAATGCAAAGAAAAACATAACCATGACGTAAGCAAATGAGCCGGCCATGTATATCCAACCAAATGTATCGGTTAGATAGGTCATTGTTCCGATACCTACGTTGTACAGCTGATCAGGGAATAATATCCCCGCAGCTACGATAGTCAAAATAAAGCCAATAGTGCTGTTAAATAGCATCTTGCCTTGTTTAAGTTGTGGTTGATTCGCTGACATTATCAGTTCTCCTGCGAATTATTTGATTACGATGAGTTCTGGTTCAGCACGCTCGCTTAACCATTCCGCACCATCTTCTGTGATTACAATATTCTCTTCATGAACCATAGATTTACCCGGTGCATATACCATGCCCGGCTCTAGAGTCATTACCATTCCTGGCTTAAGTACTGTGTTATCTGTTGCTGTGTTCGATGGACGCTCAGTTAATTCCATGCCTAAACCGTGACCAAGACGACCAACGTCATTGCCTAGTGCGCCATTAGCTTCGAGTACACCCCACATTGCATTGTAGATATCTGTTGTTGTCGCACCCGGACGTGCCGCTTCGAAACCTTTGGTTGTTGCTTCATAGGTCGCGCGGTAAGCCGCTTTAGTCTGCTCGCTTGCATCACCAAACGCCCAGTTACGGTCAAAGTCAGAGAAATAACCGTCACGCACTGCACCAGTATCGATAATCAATACATCGCCGTGTTCGATGACACGATCAGTCGGTCCCATAATGATGCTGTCATAACCGTCTGGACCAGATCCAGCAATGATATAAGGGCATTCATCAGCACCTTCTAACAACATATCAATGCGGAATTGCTTACAAATTTCACGCTCTGTCATACCTGCTTTTGCATAACCAGGAATTTTGTCAAAACCAACATTAGTGATACGGCAGATTTCTCTTGTTTTCTCGATTTCTGCTTGAGATTTGACTTGACGAAGTTCATGGATAGCCAAAGAAACATCAACAAACTCTTTCTTAACCATGGTGGTTAACGCTAAGTAGTTGTTTACTGGCATACGCAGATGTGACTCTATACCTAGCGTTGCGCCTACACGGCCATGTTTGCAAGGCATCGAGTTTAGTACGCTGGCAACCAGACTAATACCATCATCTTCCGGACGTGGAGAAGGCCAGGTAATAATGTTGTCAATCCAAGTACCCGCCATACCACTTGCGCCGATTTCCGGAATAATCGCTGTTGGCTTACCTTCTGCAGGTACAACAACAAACCAAGGACGAGTTGGGCTGTGCCAGAATTGGGTATGGAATCCTGTGAAATAACGAACATTTGGCTCGGTGGTAAAAATCATCGCATCCAGTTTTTGGTCGTGCATGATTTTTTGAGCTCTTTGCGTTCTATTTTCAAATTCGGCTTGTTCAAAGCCTCTGTTTAGAAAATTTGTCATTGAAACCTCTTATCTGTTTTTTTGGGCTCAAGCTATATAAGCTAGAAATTTTTAGTTAAATATTGTTTACGTTATGGTGGAGCATCTTACTGACAATCCACTTAATTATTGTGACAGACCACTTAAAGTTACCATTAGTTGACGGAAATACAATTTAAATGCACAAAACAATGACATTTATCACATTCAGTTCCATTTAGGTAACTTTAGGGTTGACCTTGATACGCTAATGAAGTCTTATAGATACACAGAGTTGATCGATTAGTTGCAATTTAAGTGCAAAATTAAGACAATAATCGTTATTACAGTTAACATTAGTGGCCTGAAATGAACGCTTCCGCATATAAATCATTCAATATCGTTTTTACCGATAAAGATCGACAGTATTTAGAGTCTAACTTTCGCCTGGCAGAAACCATTGCCGAGTTTATTGGTCCCCACTGTGAAGTGGTGATCCATTCATTCGAAAGCTTTGAAGAGTCCGTGGTGAAAATCGTTAATGGACACCATACCGGACGAAAACTGGGCTCTCCCATTACCGATATGGGTTTAAAAATGCTTAGCGCCTTTGAGAAAACGGGAAATGTAACACCGAAAAGTTACTTTACCACCGCCAAAGATGGCTCTTTATTGAAATCAACGACGTGTGTTTTAGCGAGCGAGAATGAAAAGCCAATTGGATTATTTTGTATCAACATGAATTTGTCTCATCCATTTCCCGACATCATTAAAACATTGATGCCGGATATGGCAGGCACTCATGTTGGAGTCCATGAGAACTTTAGCTCGTCACCTACTGAGGTGATAGAGAATGCGCTTGAAAATGCGATTACTGAAATTGAAAACGATATAACGGTCAACTTGAAAAGCAAAAATAAGGCCATCACCAAACAATTGTTTGAGAACGGTATTTTTGAACTTAAAGAGGCGACAGCACTCGTTTCTGAACGCCTTGGAATCACTCGCCATGCTATTTACAAATACAATCGCGAGTTTCGAACGTAGTAATTAATTAGAGAGAAAAGCAATGAAAACTAAAATTCATACTGACGCAGCCCCAGCAGCAATCGGCCCATATTCGCAGGCTCTTGCATTTCAGGAACTAGTGTTTACCTCAGGTCAGCTTCCTTTAGACCCTGAGACCATGGCTTTTCCTGAAGGTGGAATTAAAGAGCAAGCACTTCAGTCACTGAAAAATTTAAAAGCTGTACTAGAAGCCAGTGGCGCTTCTTTAGATACCGTACTTAAAACAACGTGTTTCCTTGCAGATATGCAAGACTTTGCTGAATTTAACGAAATGTATACAGAAATATTCGGCACAGAAAACGCGCCTGCACGTTCGTGCGTTCAAGCTGCTCGTTTACCAAAAGATGCTCTAGTTGAAGTAGAAGCTGTCGCTTATATCAGCAAGTAATCATATGTAGGGTCACTTAATCAGTGCCCCTATTTATACCTGCATTTCAAACCTGTTCACTGCAAAGAAGTCACTATGTTGAAAATATCAAAAAACACGTTTTACACGGGTAAAACATCGCCACTTTTTACTGAGTCAGTCGCTCAGGAAGTACGTGATTTTCATAAACAAATTGATGGCTATCAAGCTACGCCACTGACATCGCTTCCTCATTTAGCAAAGGCGATTGGCGTGAAATCAATACTGGTTAAAGATGAGTCTAAACGTTTTGGACTGAATGCTTTTAAAGTTCTTGGTGGCTCTTACGCTCTTGGCAAGCTTCTAGCTGAACATCTAGGCGAAGATATCTCTGCCATCAATTTAAAAACGGTAGCATCAAAGCTTGAGAAACCACTTGTATTCACCACGGCAACAGCAGGTAACCACGGTACTGGCGTTGCATGGGCGGCAAGAGAGATGGGCCAAAAAGCCGTTGTATATATGCCTAAAGGCTCCGCACAAGCAAGTGTAAACCGAATTAAAGGTTTAGGCGCAGAATGTATTGTTACTGACGTTAATTATGACGATACGGTTCGACTAGCTAATAAAACTGCACAAGAAAATGACTGGATGTTAGTACAAGATACCGCTTGGGAAGGTTACGACAAAATCCCGACGTGGATTTCTCAGGGCTATATGACCATGGCTGTTGAAGCAATGGATCAGGCAGAAACATTAAACCAGAAACCTACTCACGTTATCCTTCAGGCAGGTGTTGGTGCGATGGCGGGTGGCGTATTAGGTTGTTTAGCCGACAAATTAGGTTCAGACAGCTTCAAAACCATTATTGCAGAACCAAGCGCCGCTGATTGCATTTACCGCTCAGGTACAAGTGAATCCGGTGAAATGGTCAACGTGACTGGCGATCTTAATTCCATTATGGCTGGTTTGGCTTGTGGTGAACCTAACCCGGTAACTTGGCCAATACTAAAAGATTGCAGCCAACAATTTGCTGCTGTTGATGACAATGTATCTGCCGCAGGCATGAGAATTCTGGGTAACCCATTAGCTGGCGACCCTGCAATTACCAGTGGTGAGTCTGGCGCAATTACGACCGGCCTGCTTTATTTGCTTGCTAACCATCCTGATGGCATAAAAGCAGCAAACGAAATTGGTTTAGATGAAAACGCTGTTGTCATGTTATTCAACACAGAAGGCGATACTAACCCTACTCGTTATCGTCAAATAGTGTGGGAAGGAATGCTTCCACTATCTAAATAACTATAACAAAACTTTGAGCTTCACTACTCCCCCCTCATAGCCCTGGAGCTTTGAGGGGATTTTTTTAATGCTCATAAAATAAACATAAAAAGAAGGCTGTATGACTATTAAATCCAAGCTTTTACTCGCCCTTATAATTGCCAGCATAACCCCAATCATCATCGTTTCAATATTTGTCGTTGATGTTCTAAGAGACCAAGCACTAGACAATTTTATTAGCAGTAGTCGAAACGAAATTCGCCAAGTAGATAATGCAATAGCTCTCTACTTTAAAGGCATCGAAGAAAACCTTACCTATCTAGCCAAACAGCCATCTCTTATAAACGCGGACTCGAGTATCACAAGTTATCTGGACAAAGCTAGTGTTCAAATGACTCCCGACCAAAATGGCGGTCTTGAACAAGATATCTATGACGCATTTAATGAAATGGGACTCACTCATCCAGACTATGCTTATATCTATATGGGAACTCAATTTGGTGGTTTTGTACAATGGCCAATGGGTTCAAGCCCAGCCAATTATGACCCGAGAACCCGGCCCTTCTATCAGGATGCAGTAAGCAATTTCGGCCAAATTAACCGAGGAGATGCATATTATTGGGCACCTGATGATGCGGTAATATTGAGCACAGTTTCAACATTCAAAAACAAAAATGACCAGAGCAATGGCGTTATTGCTATAGATGTTTCTCTGAATACGCTAACAGATATCATCAAAGAGATTAAATTAGGTAAAAATGGTTATCTGATGATGGTCGAAGCGTCCGGTAATATCCTAGTGGACGTAGGTCAACCAGATAATAATTTCAAAAAATTGTCTGAACTAGACGAGGCTTACCAATTACTAAACAATACTAATTCGGGTCTGATTGAAGTTGCCATTAATGGTCAAAACTACTTTGCCAATATCTATCAGTCTCAAAAACTTGGCTGGAAATTTATAGGCTTGATCGGTAGTGAAGAGGTGCTTCAGTCCCGTAATGACATGATAAAACTCATCACTATTACCATTATTATTCTTACTATTGTGTTTATTTTTTCTGCAATTATATTTGCTAACCGATTTGCTAAACCACTTCAAGTGGTATCCGGAAGTTTACAAGACATCGCTTCTGGAGAGGGTGACCTGACTAAAACAATTACCATTAACTCTAAAGACGAAACCGGAAAACTGGCCTTATATTTTAATCAATTCCTGCAGGCCATTAAACAGATAGTATTGCAAATAAGCCAGTCTGGTCAGCAGATGTCTCAAGCGTCAGAGCAGGCTATTTCTATTGCTCAGGAAATGTCAAATACATCAGAAAGGCAAAACCAGGCGGTAGAGTTGGTCTCAACGGCATTCAACGAAATGGTTGCCACTGCCAATGAGGTATCTAATTCATGTAGTGCAGCGGCAACTTCTGCAACGCAAAGCCAACAATTGGTTGATGAAGGACAAGAACATATCAACAATGCAGTAGCCAGTGTCAATCAGCTCGCCGATGCATTAACTCAGTCTGCCGTTGAGATTAAAAACCTTGAACGAGATAGCCAAGAAATCACTGTGATATTGGATACAATCCGAGAAATAGCGGATCAAACCAACCTGCTTGCATTAAATGCAGCGATAGAAGCTGCACGGGCTGGTGAGCAGGGGCGCGGGTTCGCAGTAGTCGCTGACGAAGTGAGAGCTTTGGCTAAACGTACCGCCAACTCCACACAAGAAATTGATGAGTTAGTGAAACGACTACAAAATCAGACTCAGGGCGTTTCTCACCATGTAAACCGGAGTCTGGACACGTCATATACTACGGTAGAAATAACCTCCTCAGTGCAAAACAGTTTTCAAGGTATTTCTGCGTCAGTTGATGTGATTCATCAAATGAACACACAAATCGCAACCGCTGCAGAGCAACAACATTCAGTAACAGAGGACATTAACAGCCACATTCATCAAATCCATCAAGATGCTGCAGTCGTTGAAGATATGTCCAAAAAAGCTCAGGACAACTCACAAGAACTAGGGAGCATCGCCTCACAACTGAACACGGTTGTTGCTCGTTTTAGAACCTAAGTCCTATAGGTGAAAACACATATAAGGATGAGACACGATCTCATATTAAAAGCCAGTTACCTTTCCTTGTTAATTGGCTTTTAAATAAACCTATCACACTAAAACTCGAGCTAAATGACATTCCTACATACCGATATTCAATTCTGATCACAAAATCAATATCCTGCACTAATACCACATCACATCTTATGCGAGTCATATAACAGAAACTTCCTGCATTTGCGCTACACTGCCCGACATTCTATGAGCGTTAATCTAAAACTCAGCAATTACGCTCTGCCTTATGATAAAAACCCAGTGGTATTAGCTATGAAATTAGGATTTAAAAAAGCACTGCTTGTCTCATCTTCCATACTACTCACAATATCAGTCGGTACGGCAAATTATATAGCCTACAGCAGTGAAAGAGATTCACTTCGAGAAACGATTTCTGACTCAACCATTAAACGAGCTAAATCAGAAAGTGCTAAGGTAAAAGACTTTATGGAGTCTATTGGTCGTTCAGTACATGGCATGGCTGAAGATTATCGGCAAAACACCCAGTATGATGGTGGCGATGTATATCGTCTTATCTCTTACGGCCGCGCGAGTAACATTGATATTCTCACTGTCGGTTATAGTGACAATTCTGCCTACACGAATGATCTCAATGTGGATGGATGGGACAAAGGTAAAGCCCCACAAAGCTATAAACCTGCAGATAGCTTTTGGTATAAAGACGCTCAAAATGCCTCCGGCCCTATTTTCACTGACATCTATGTCGATGAGACAGTCAATAAAACCATGGTGAGTGTGGCAGAAAAAATACCTAACGGAGCAATAATTGCCGATATTCCTCTTGATAGACTAAATGACATTGTTAACTCAATTGATATAGACGGTGCAAACACCTTTATTTTAGATCACAACAGCGCGGTGTTAGCTTCTAACCACCCTGATATTAAAAACACATCGGTTTTGTCTGAAAATAGTGCATTCAAGCAACTTGCACAAAGCATCATTGCCAGTCCGATACTGACCACGAATTACACGATGAACGATGTCGAAAAAGCATTGTTCTCACATCAGATAAGTATTGGTGATAACAACTGGTATCTTGCTATCGAGCTTGATGAGTCAACGGCCTTCGCAAAATTAGATGAAGCAAGAAACAACGCCATCATAGTGACATTAGTCTCTCTGATAGTCTCACTGGGTTTATTTACGTTACTGCTTAATCGGGTCTATCGTCCTATCCTACTGCTTAAAGAAACCATTAATGGCTTATCTCAGGGAACCATTGATTTAACTCAAAGGTTAGAGATTTCTGGCAATGACGACTTAGCGCAGATTTCAAAAGGCGTAAACAAGTTCATCAGTAACTTTCAGGACATGATGAAAGATATCCAACAAGCGTCGGTTCAAATGCAGGAAAACATGATTAACCTGCACGCAAGGTCCTCTGAAAACGCTGAATTCCTGCAAAATCATTTATCTGAGACCGAGCAAATTGTGGCCGCAATTGAGCAGATGAACGCCACCGCAGAATCTATGGCATCGGATATTGCTCATACTGCACAAATTACTCAGCAAGCCAGCGATACCAGCTCACAATCCAAAGAAACAACGAAGCAAGCTCAGTCAACGGTTACAGCCTTGATTTCAGAGGTAACCTTATCCTCTGACAACGTGCAAAAAATGAATGACGAAACACAAAATATAAATAGTATTTTGAATGTCATTGGTGCCATTGCCGAACAAACCAACCTCCTTGCGCTTAATGCAGCTATAGAAGCAGCACGAGCTGGAGAGCAAGGGCGAGGCTTCGCTGTTGTCGCAGACGAAGTACGTAACCTGGCCAGCCGGACCAAAGAGAGCACATCTGAAGTTGAGCAGGCATTAGAAAGCTTAGTGACACGGACACACAGCGTGGTCGAATCGATGGACAATACCAAACTTCGTTGTGAAGAGACAGCAAGTAACGCTGGTGAGGTGGCTGGAAACTTAGAAACCATGAGTGACTTTGTAGAAAACATCAACAACCTAAGCACCCAGGTAGCAACCGCTGCAGAGCAGCAAAGTAGCGTAACCAAGGAAGTCAGCCAAAACATGACGGCCATCAGTAGTATCGTGACTGAGCTTGACGCTAATGGTAAGCAGGCATTAACGGATGCGGAAGATATTACCCAAATTAATGAACAGTTAATGACAATAGTAAAACGATTTACTATTTAATCCATTTCCACACTGTCGCTTTGATTAATAAAATCCACCAGAGTATCTGGTGGATTTTTTGTTTAGCCTATTCAAATAACATTGAAACCGACGACTCTTCAATTGTAACCACGGCAGTTTTGTATGCATCCATTTAGATAACTACGCAGCATTGATATTATATTTAACTGAAAACTCTCTTGATTATTCCTTCAGCACAAGTAACTTTTGTGACTTACATCTCACATCTGTTATTTGTCCAATAAGTCTGTATAATTCGCCACCTATTTAACTCGTACTTTGACTTCTGTTGATTTGGCATCTCTGACTCAGTGATTAACCAATCTTAATACCTAGGAATATTCTTTGATATCTACCGCTAACATTACCATGCAATTTGGTGCCGAGCCTTTATTTGAAAACATTTCTGCTAAGTTCGGTAACGGTAACCGTTACGGCTTAATCGGAGCCAATGGATGTGGTAAATCAACATTCATGAAGATTCTTAGTGGCGCACTAACGCCTAGCTCAGGCAATGTGTCTATTACCCCAGGGTTAAAACTTGGTGTATTGAGCCAAGACCAGTTCGCATTTGAACAACATAATGTTATCGACGTCGTCATAATGGGTGACCGTAAGTTATGGGAAATCAAACAAGAACGTGACCGTATTTATTCATTACCAGAAATGAGTGAAGAAGACGGCATGCTGGTTGCTGAACTTGAAAGTGAGTTCGCAGAGATGGACGGCTATACAGCAGAAAGCCGTGCTGGCGACATTTTAACTCAAGCAGGTATCGAAGAAGAGTTCCATTTCGGCCTAATGCAACATGTTGCGCCGGGTTGGAAGTTGCGGGTGTTACTTGCGCAGGCCCTTTTCGCTAATCCTGATATCTTATTGTTAGATGAACCAACCAACAACCTAGATATTCATACGATTAACTGGCTTGCTGAAGAGCTGAATCAACGTAAATGTACGATGATCATTATTTCCCACGATCGCCATTTTCTGAACTCAGTATGTACCCACATGGCAGATATCGATTATGGTGAACTACGCATATATCCGGGTAACTACGAATACTTCCTTGAAGCTTCAGGATTGATCCGCGAACAACTACTGGCTGGCAATGCGAAAAAAGCCGCAGAGATTAGCGAGCTACAAGATTTCGTAAATAGATTTGGCGCAAACGCATCTAAAGCGAAACAAGCTAGCTCTCGGGCGAAGAAGATGGATAAAATTAAGCTAGATGAAGTTAAATCGACGAGCCGAATGAGCCCATCGATTGATTTTGGAGAAGGTAAGAAGCTCCATCGTCAAGCCGTTGAACTACAAGATGTTGGTCATTCATTTGGAGATGAGTTGCTGTTCGAAAATGGTAACTTACTTCTGGAAGCTGGTACCCGTTTAGCGGTAATCGGCGAAAATGGCGTAGGCAAAACAACATTATTGCGTTGTCTGGTAAAAGAATTAGAACAGAAGCACGGCGTTATAAAATGGTCTGAAAATGCGTCTATCGGTTACTGCCCGCAAGATAGTACCGCTGATTTCGACAACGATTTAACTATCTTCGACTGGATATCTCAGTGGCGTACAACAAAGCATGATGATTTGATGGTTCGCGGTATTTTGGGTCGTTTGTTGTTCACTGCGGATGATGCAAATAAAAAAGCAAAAAACTGCTCTGGTGGCGAAAAGAACCGTCTATTGTTTGGCAAATTAATGATGCAGGACATCAATGTTCTCGTGATGGATGAACCAACGAACCACATGGATATGGAAGCGATTGAAGCACTCAATAACGCCCTTAAAGATTATCAAGGCACACTTATTTTTGTAAGCCATGACCGCGAATTTGTTTCCTCTCTTGCAACGTCTATCATTGATGTAAAAGACAAGAAGCTGGTTAACTTCCAAGGCACATATGATGAGTACCTTTCACACCAAAAGAAAACTTTAAGCGTCGCATAATCATTACCATCCAGAAATAAACCGCCCAGGAAGAGGCTCATATTGCTTTCTCAGCAAAAACTCTTCCTTGGCTTACACACTCTACTCACTGGCGAACCATGAAAGATTGCAATCAATGCGGCAAGTGCTGTATCAAATATGGAGATGGTGATATTTCTGCGACAAAAGAAGAAATTGATCTATGGGAAATTTTCAACCCAGACATTTTTGAGTTCGTCAAAAATAATGAGATATGGTTCGACCCTGAAACCGGCGCAAGGCTCAAAAGATGCCCCTTTCTTGAAATTGCCCCCAAAGCCAACGCTCAGGCCCCAAATAAATATACATGCAGCATTTACTTAGATAGGCCTGAAGACTGCCGTCATTACCCTAGCCTTATCTCTGAAATGGTCAGAGATGAATGTGAGATGATTGAAGCAATTGATCTGGAAAATCCTAAACAGGCTCAAACTAAACTCGATTTATTAATGAAAGGTAGCCGTCCTCCAAGTTACTGATAGGTCAATTAAAGATGGCGTATAAAATAGCCACCAATTACTTCCATTTACCTCAGCTTACCTTTGCTTACATTAGTCCTGTTTAAAGTTATGTATTATTCCGCCAACATTCAGTACGGAATCAATACCATGTTCAAGCCATTTATAAGCATCACTTTTTCAAGCGCATTAGCCGCTTGCGCCTACAATCAAAACCCAGTTGTTGATATGACCGATGTAGATCAAGCAACATATGAAGCTGACTACTCTTATTGCCAATCTTATGCTGAAAATGTGGATAAAGGTGAAGCGGCCAAAACAGAAGCGAAAAATGGAGCGATAACCGGAGCTGTTTTAGGAGCGGTCGCTGGTGTATTAGAAGATGGTATTGGCGGTGCCGTTGTCGGTGCAGCCGCAGGAGGGT
>DDQN01000079.1:0-11053 GCA_002342685.1 Vibrio sp. UBA2441 | reverse complement strand
GGAGGGGCAATTGGCGGCGGAGCAGGAGCCGCAGGTGGAGCCAATGATGCAACCAAAACCCAATCTCTAGTGCTGAGAAACTGCCTTGTTAACAAGGGCTATACGGTATATGACCTAGAGTCATAATTCATTACGAACGTCGGATTGGCTAAAGCCACCTGAATCGGTGGCCTTATGCAGTTAAATTGCTTCTGGACATAAATGAGTAAGTGATTTTGCTAAATTGGCAATAGGTGAATTACTACAAGTATGGAAAAATCGCCTAAATCAGTGTCCAGTATTGATGGTGCAGATCACTATTTGGATAGTGCCTTTTCATAATATCATTATGGCGCTTTATGCCACGCCGTGACCTTTTGAAGCAACCCAAATACGGTACCATTGCTCATGGGTCAATATCAGCTCTAGTGAGGCCGCCGCCGCTTTCACGCGCTCAATGTTACCACTGCCTAAAATAGGTACAGGGCTTGAAGGCATCTTCATCACCCAAGCAAAGATCACTTGATCAATCGATGTCGCACCGATCTCATGGCCCACCTCGGTTAAGGTGTCACGCAGGCGACTCATCTGCTCAGAGTTATCATTGAAGATACGTCCGCCAGCCATACATGACCACGCCATTGGTCTCACGCGTGCTTGTTGCAATTGATCTAATGTTCCATCTTCCGTCATTTGCATATTTACTGGGTTAATTTCAACCTGATTGGTCACCAGTGGCGCATCCAAACGAGATTGCAGCAAATCAAACTGTGCCGGCGTAAAGTTCGATACCCCAAAGTGTTTCACTTTACCCGTTGAAGTCAACTGCTCAAATGCACTGGCTATTTCATCGACGTTCATCAGTAGATCAGGACGATGGATTAGCAATACATCCAGATGATCCGAATTTAAACGCGATAGGGATTCATCCACAGAGGTAAGAATCGCAGCTTTGCTGCTGTTGTAGTGAGAAACACGCGGGTTGGTATCACTGGTATTTTCTGGGTAAATACCGCACTTTGACACTATTTGAATTTGATCGCGCAAGCCTTTATCAATTGCTAATGCTTCACCAAACATACGCTCACACGAAGAGGCACCATACACAGGAGCATGGTCGACGGTCGTAATGCCTAACTCGATATGCTGTTTAATGAAGTTAAGTTGCTGCTGAGTCGTCATGCCCCACTCAGCCATACGCCAGTAACCTTGTACTAAGGGGGAAAATTCAAAATGGTTGTTAAGCATCGTTCTACCTTTTAATTTTGTCTCAATTTGTTTGCTTCACTCGATCAGAGCGCTTCCTCTGATCCTTGCGTTTCTTACCGCCAATATACTAAGCCAGCCGTGGTGGATTAAACCCACCAACAAAAAAAGATAATTCGATATAACGCACAATCAAGTGTTATTCATTATCTAAATTGAACGATATAATCACTTCATCTCACATCAGTTTTGTAAATTCACCCATGCATAAAATGCACAAACGCTTTGAACGTTACGCGCTTTTTAGCGAGGTAGCCAAACAGCTGAGCTTTTCCAAAGCGGCGGAAAGCTTAGGTATTTCACGTAGCTACCTGTCCTCTCAGATCAATCAGCTCGAGAAAGAGCTCGCCACCAGCCTGTTGATCCGCTCGACGCGCAATGTGCGCTTAACCCCTGCGGGCGAAAAAGCACTAGAAAGAATGCATGGCATTAATGCTTCCATCATGCAGCTGGAAAAGGAGTTAGATCACACCAAAAGTGATGTCAGTGGACTGCTTAGGATCACCGCACCAACCATTTTCAGCCGACGCTTTTTGGTCGATATTTGCCGTGAATTTCAAAAAGAGCACCCCAACCTCGAATTTGATATTGATATCGGTTACAACCGGCAAGATCTGGCCAAAAGTTACTTTGATCTCGCGATACGAGCCACCAATAACCCACCAGACACCATGGTGGCCAAAAAGCTAATGTCCTACCAGCACATTTGTTGTGCATCACCAGATTACCTAGCTCAGCACGGAACCCCCTATCAGCCGGACGATTTACAAACTCACAACTGTTTATCGGATCCCAACTTAAAACGCTGGCAGTTTTTTGATGGCGACCACATCATGCAAGTCGACACCCATGGCGACTTTTTGATCAACGATAACTTTTTACTGCTCAAAGCCGCCCAGCAAGGAAAGGGCATAATAAAAATGCCCTGTTACTTGGTTGACCCTCTATTAAAAACTGGTGAATTGGTGCAAATTCTAGAGCCGTATTTCATTTCTGAAAGTGGCATTTATTTGATTTATCCCCCACAACTTCGCCAGAGCAGCAAGCTTTCTACCTTTATTGATTTTATGCAGCAGTGGTTTGACGGTCATAATTGATGACGAGGTTTAAGCTGCGTGAAGTGATCAACTAAAATTGGCCGCAATTTTATAAACACAGCTATTCTCAGATTACGCGTTAATGACCTGTGAAGCATAGATCGGTTGAGCACGATAAGAAATGTAAGGCAAAACCTGCCAGCTGAACTCAAGAGCTAGTCATTTACTGATTGAGTCAATAGAGTGTAAAGCGTTTCTGAGAGTAATTCAGCTATCTGTTCTTTATCAACAGGCAGTGCTTTGTGTTGAATAGAGTACCCTTCAATATAAGGCAGGAGCAGTGACGCTGCTTTTTCAGCATTTACTCTGTCATAGTCACTCCAAAAGATACAAGCCCTATCTACTGAAGATGCGTAAAATTGATTGAGTTTATCCTCAAGTTCTGGATTTCGAGTAGCAACAGCCCAAAGCTCTCTAAAAACAAGGCACGCATCACTAATGTGCTCAGATTGCCCTAATATGAACAGGACAAACTCATAAAGCGCTTGTTTTGGATCGTTTACTCGATTGCTGGGCGTATATTGTTATTCTCTCACCTATTTGGTGGGGAACGGTACCTGCGAAATTTAAGGGCCTTATTGATAGAATTTTCCTGCCGGGGTTTGCTTTTAAGTACGAAGAAGGAAAGGCTATTCCCAAAAAACTACTGAAAGGAAAAACATCGGAGATAATTGTCATGCTTGATACACCAGTCTTTTGGTATAAGTATTTTCAAGGCAACGTTATCTATAAACACTTAAAGAAAACAATATTGGACTTTTCCGGTATTAAAAACAAACGAACTACCTATTTTGGCCCCGTGTTCTCTTCTAAGGAGAAGGATATCGATGAGTGGCATAAAACAGTCACTCGGTTGGCTGCAAACATGTAATCGCCGCATTTTGATAACTAGAGTTCAAAGAGCTAGGCCACTGATTCTGGACAAAATCATTTTGAACAGAGGTAGGCACTTGAGTCAAAATGCCTTTTTCGACATCGTCACAAGAGGATATCGCATCGAAGTAACTTGCAATTCCAAGTTTATCTAAAATAACTGGAATCTGTTGATAGGGTGAATTTGTAATAGCTGCCGCTATATTAAATAAACTGCGAACTAATTAATTTCGGCCACCTTCAGATCTGGCGTTTCCAAGATAGATTCGTTTAACAAACCAGCATAGATACCATTATGAGCGACCAGTTCTTGATGTTTACCCCTTTCAACGATTTCACCTTGTTCCAGCACTAATATCATATCGGAGTGCCGCACTGTGCTTAAACGGTGAGCAATAGCGATCACCGTTTTTTCTTTAAACAGACGCTGCATTGCTTTCTGAATCAAGTCTTCCGTTATGGAATCAACAGAACTTGTTGCTTCATCCAACATCATTACTTGCCCACCCTGTGCAATAGCACGTGCAAAAGAAATCAACTGAGTCTGACCGACGGAAAGGTTTGAACCATTTTTATCCAAACAGAAATCATAGCTGTGAGGCAATCCATCAATAAATTTATCAGCATAAACATAGCGTGACGCCTGCTCTACTTGTTCACGTTGTATTTCTTTTTTCCCCAAAGCAATATTGAAATGTACACTCTCTTCAAACAGGTGAACATCCTGCATCATTAGCGAAAATAGATGCGTAGAATCTTCAATCGAAATTTGAGAGAACTCGATACCATTTAAGAGAATGCTGCCTTCATAATCTTGATATGTTTTTGATATCAGGCGTAGAATTGTCGACTTACCTGAACCGGTGGAACCAACCAATGCTATCTGGTGTCCCTTTTCCAGTAAAAATGACACATTTTTTAGTACATAAGGTGAATTATCTTTGTAACGAAAACTGACATTTTTAAACTCAAGACTGACAAACTTATTTAACTGTTTTTCAACCTTATGTGTCGGTTGCAAATTGCGCCCTTCTTCTTCCGTAGCTTCGACAAAGAGCTCTTCAATATGGTCAAAAGCAGCAAATGAGCTCTGAATAGACGCAATTTGTGATGTAAAATCCCTGATTGGAACAAATACTTTTTCCAGCGTGTTAATAAATGCAATCAATACACCCAGTGTGAGTGCTTCCTGAATGACTTGCCCTGAACCATACCAGATCATCAGCGCTATGGTGATAGAGGTAACGCCAGAAATAAAGGCAAACAAAATGGCATCATATTTATTAACCTTCTTTTGCGCTTTTAAAAACTCATCGGTATACCCTTTGTACCGGCTCTCTACCTCTTCTTCGGCGCGATATAACTGAATGGTTTTCACGCCGAGTAAAACTTCCTGCAAAAAACCGATACTACGTGCCAATGTTGAACGTGTGACCTGATAAAGCGCTCGAAGGCGATTACGAACATAGAATGTTAGATACATCACAGGAGGCATAATAACCAATACAATCAGTGTCAGCTGCCAATCGATAAATAGCATCATCACCAATAGAGCGATGGTATTGATGGTGTCTTTCACCAACCCAACAATGGATTGAATAAAAGTCTCACCGATGGTTTCTAAATCACTCGTTAAGCGAGAGAGTGTTACTCCGGTCGGTGTGTCATCAAAATAGCTGCGTGGCAACTTAAGGACACGGTCAACGAGCACCGAGCGCATATCCGTAGTGGTGTATTGCCCTGCTTTACGCAAGTTGTATGAATACGTTGAATTAACAACGTAGCCAGCAATAAGTACCATTAGCAAATAGACCGTATATAACAGCAACCCATCTATATTTCTCTGAGAGAGATGAACATCAATAACCTGAATAATGAGCCAAGGAAACAATAGACTGGTGATTACAGAAAGAGGAAGCATGGCAATGCCAATTAATACGGAACGTTTATATTTTTTAGCGAACTTGAAAAAGTGCTTTAAATATTGAACATCGATGCTCTTTAACATGCTGCCGCCTCCGTTTCATTTTGTTGCAGCTTCCAAGTTTCAAAATAATAAGGGCAACTCTGGATCAGAGCGGCGTGATTACCTTTGGCGATAATCTTGCCCTCATTGAGTACGATAATTTCATCCATATACTCGAGAGCGTTAACACGGTGAGAAACAACAAGTACAGACTGGTTATCCAACCGTTCAAACAGCCCTTCTAGAATTTTACGTTCGGTTTCGTAATCCACCGCCGACAGTACATTGTCCATAATGATGACATCACAAGGTTCAAGCAGAGCACGGGCAATACTCAAGCGTTGCTTTTGACCTCCGGATAGCATAATCCCCTTCTCACCAACCAGAGTTTGGTCACCTTTTTCAAAACGGTAAACATCATTGGCCAGCTGACTCAGCTTCAGTACTTCATCAACCTGATCTTTTGCTATATCTGCATTACGGCTACCAAAGCGAATATTCTCCTCTACGGTTGCGGAGAATAAGTATGGGTCTTGGGTCACCGTTTTAATATAACGACGTAAATCGCTACGGGAGAACGTTGTCACATCCTTATCGCCAAGAAACACCGTGCCCTCAGGCACATTAAGATGGTGGTTAAGACAGTTCACCAATGTTGTTTTACCTGACCCGATACTGCCCAGTACGCCTATTTTTTTACCTACTGGTATATCGAAGCTGATGTTATCCAAAATTAGTTGCTTCTCTCCCTGATAACTGAAGCTCAAATTTCTAATCGAGAGTGTTCTGGCCTTCAATTTTTCAACTTCTGCTAGTGGAAGTTCTACTAAATCCTTTTGTGGAACTTCAGCATTTAGAATGGTCTGTACACTTTGAATACCAACCATACCTCGTTGATAAATAGTGGCAATACGGCCCAATTGCATTAACGGCAGAGCAAGTAACACCGAATAGGTCAGGAAAGCAGTAATTTCACCAAGAGTGAGCTGCTGATTCATTAGCATATAACCACCAATGCCAAGAATCATAATTTTCATAAAGTCATTGGCGTAATCCAACACTGGCATAAAAAATACCTGAACACGTGTGATCTGCATTCGGCAGCGAAGTAATTGCTGGTTAAGGTTTTCGATTTCTTCCTTCACCCAAGGAGACATTTTCTGGCTCTTAATTAAATCAATACCCGTTAGATAACTCATTAATTGAGCAGAGAGATTTTGCAAGCGATGCATATGTTCCATATGAAGAGTTTTCATGCGTTTAAAACCAATACGAAAAATCACGAACGCAATAACAATAGGAATAATGGAGTAGAGTGTTAGTTCTGGGGAGATACGCCACATCCATAACGGTGTTAACGAAAGCGCAAGCAAAGCGTTAAAAAACTGCAGAAAACCGAGTCCAAACAGTAGACGAACACCACTAAGGTCATTGTTGATGATTGAAATAAGTCTGCCTGAGGCAAACTTTTGATGAAAACTATTTGGCAGACGATTAAGCTTATGCAACAGAATGTTTTTTAATGCGGCCTCAGTTATACGACCAGGATTTAACGCATAGATACGTGAAAAGATTCGAACTACGGTCATAGAAACGGCCATTACAACAACAATTCCCACATAGGTTTGAAGCTCTTGATGATCAGCCGGAGATGCACTGTCAATCAGGTCAATCGCCAATTGAATATAACGAGGAATTTCTACCTGGAGCCAGTTAACGAGAAAAATTAATACGATCGCAATCATATACGACGTACGATTCATACGCAGGAAATGCACGATAAACTGTTTTTTAGTCATGTGGCTCTTTCTTTCGGGGAGGTTCAATGCCGTACTGCTCGATGCAAGCTTTGACAATACAGTGACGAGGTTCATCGATATCTTCTAATGCATCCAATAACCACTCAGGCAGACGCACCGGGCGCGTTTTCACCCCTGGTTTACGACCACAGCCCGGCCTAGAGCCGCCTCTTCTACTGCAATGATACTTTTCAGAGTTATCTTTCAAGCTAAGTCCAGATTCTATGGGTTTTTGATAAATGTACACCTATCAAAGTGAAATAGCATCCGGTATGTGAAGAATAAAAATATTTAAGAGTATATTCACCGGCTAGCGAGTAATAGAAAAGCTCGCTTTTGGGCAAAGATGATTTACGAGGCAACTTATTTCGCATTTTTGCAAGACCCTCTTGCAAAATTAGGTATTAAAGTTTGTCCAACAGGCTGTTGGACAATTGGAGTCGGTGGTAGTTGTTGCTGATTTTGCAACAACTGAACTCTCCCCTCGCTAAGGCAACTATTGCAAATTTTGCAACAGTTCAATTGCCAGAACTATGCCTACTGAAACATTTTGGGGCAAAAACGTGTTTCAAGTTAGTCTGGTGAATGCTCGGAAATGGCACAGAATTACCGCCTTTAGCAACTAAATCTCTACTACGTTCTGCCCCTGATAGTGATAGAATCTCCGCATCAGAATTACAGAGAAACTCTATGTTTATCCATCATGTTAACGGCATCGACTGGCTGGTGATTACAGCTTTTGAAGAACTGAAAACTATATTTATCGAAGAAGCCGGTGCGATCCCCTCTTACTTCTCTACCGCCAGCGAATTGAACCTGATTGATCAAGCCAAGCGCACTTATGGATATTTGCCTACACTCAGCGGCGTAATCACCGATACCGGCACTTTTCAAAGCCAGGATAACGAAGAAGATTTGAACCCACAGCTTGCCTGCCTAGTTGAGGGACGTGGTCGGGTGTTTATCTATTACGGCGGCTTTGTGGCTTTTGTGGATGACGAGCAAACCTTTATTACCCGAATGGACTACAAATGATTCAGTAAGTTGAAATCGGCGAGTTGGCATCCCTAGCCATTCATCCGTAAGCGTTTCATTTATTAGCAGGGTGCGAATCGAATGGAGCCGCAAGGGTTACTTAGAGGGTTACTTAAGGTTACTTAGGACAGGCACTATAATAAAGTTAAAAATGCCACTTCCCAAAATCTTCCTATTATCACCCCTGAGTCGTATCGATTCAGTTCGAAGTTGGCTTTCTAGTGTTTTATTATATAAAAATCATGATATTAAAGAGATAAGAAGCCGATGCATATGCGGCATTCTGTTAATTGAACGTTGGTAAGAAAAAGCAGAGGAGCACGACGCTAGTTAAGTTGATATCCGCACATTCGGTGCCGTTGCATCTTAGGTAAGGCCGACTGAACGCTGGTTTTACTGCCAATAAGCGTTGCCCTTTTTCTTTCCAATTGAGTACAGACCTTTAACCATTCTTGCTGAGTGATATTCAGCCTTTCTAGAAGTGGTGGTAGTTGTGTATTAATACTGGCTTTTCCTTCTCTGAACGCCCTTCCCGTCCAGTCGACCAATTCAATATAGTCCGTCAGCCTGAAAGGAATACCACAACGCATTTCATTCGTCGGGTTGCCGATAAACGGGTGCAGGCAAGGTGCTGTCGGTTGTTGGTTATGCAAGGCATCGAGACGCGCTTTGATGGAGGTGTATTCTGAGGTTTCTGGTATTTTGTCCACACCTGCTCTGACGGGGTTTAAATCGGTGTACGCCATAGCAGCTAAAAGTGCCTTCTCATCCAGCAATGCCTGACTTTTATATCGGCTTTCCCAAAAATGGCCCTTACAGTTGTCTTCCTTATTGGCTTTCATGGCTATCTCGAAATTTAACTCCCGCATAAACCAACTTAAACTGAATAAACGTTCTCGCCATTGTGCCAGTATCTCTTTTGCTGCTATGAGCTCTGCTTCACTACTTAACTGGTTGGACAAAAAACGCTGAATGATAACAGGTTGACTATGAAGCTGAGTCCAACGGTCAATCACGTCTGCATTCGTTAAATCGACCGCTCGTGCCTGGTTGATATGTACTACTATGTGATAGTGGTTACTCATCACAGCATAAGCGCAGATATCGATACAAAAGATTCGGCTAAGCTCTTTAATGCGGGCTTCAATCCAGTCCCTACGATGCTCATAATTTCTCTGTGACTGCTCATCATAACCGCACAAGAAAGTACGACGAACACAACGGGAAACGCAATGATAATAAGGTGTGGCTTCTAAACAGATTTGTTGGTTTCTGGCTAGGGTCATAATCGGTTCCAACGATGAACTTTTCACCAATATAAACCGTTACTTTATTAAAATACGAACAGAGACAACGTGTTACGAGGCATTTCTGAGTTTTATGCAACCAACGCGATACTTTTCATAAAGTGCCTGTCCTTTTTGTTTTTTGATCCTGGTTTTTACCAAATCATATTGACGTAATGCGACGGATTTAATACTTTAAATTGAAAAAGAATACTTTATCTAAGCCCTTATATATCAACGATGTTCATGCGGTTTCCCTGCTCCATACCCCGGTGCCATTCCCACAACAGACAAGCCAGTTTGAACATAATCAAGCCCCCGACTCACCAAACTTTCAACACACAACCCCATCGGGTCCATCCACCTCAATGGATTTCCCCTGACGTACCCATACGCCATTTGTTGGGCGGGGTCGCGAAGGAGTTGTTGTGTATTTAAACCAGAAAATTGCATTGACTCGTGCTGGATTTCTGCTGGCAGATGAGTGTTTCTTAAGTTCCAATAATCCGGTTGCAAAAACCTTGCAGTATGCGGGTTATACCAGCGGGCATCCATCTGGGTTAATCCGGTAATAATTGGGGTCAGAGTAAGCTTAAATCATCGACAACCATTTAGATTCGAGAACCCTAATCAGTTTAAATCGAACCTGACCCCGTTTATTAGAGAACCCTAATCAGTTTAAATCGAACCTGACCCCGTTTATTATTTTTAATTTCATTCTTTGTTTCTTCCCCAAGCTCTACTGACCTCCCACCCCCATCAAAGTAATGCTCTACCGCCGCTGAGGATGTATCAACTACATCATAGCCTGTTCCACGAATCGTTGAAGTACCAAGAGGATCCAAATAAGCCAACCCCATAGGATCAACATAACTCAGCGGATTTCCTCTAACGTACCCATACGCCATTTGTTGGGCGGGGTCGCGAAGGAGTTGTTGTGTATTCAGCCCAGCAAACTGCATTAGCTCGTGCTGGATTTCTGCTGGCAGATGAGTGTTTCTTAAGTTCCAGTAATCCGGTTGCAAAAAACGTGCAGTATGCGGGTTATACCAACGGGCATCCATCTGGGTTAAGCCGGTATTAAAGTCAGTAAACTTGCCGGTAAAACGATACGGCATTAGCTGAGCAAACTCGTAGTTGGCTAAAGGCTCCAGATCATATTTATTATCCCCAAAGTAATTGGAGTTGTAGCTAGGCAACAAGCGACTGCATCCCATGAGCATATATTTACTATGTGATTGAGGTGCAGAAGTGCAGTTAACGACGCTACGGCTTCAAGTACGAAGGGGATAGGTCATTACATCATCGTACTTACGTTAGCTTCTTCCCATTGGGCTATAACCTAAACGCATCGCCATGCGGCCTGTTTTATCCAGTATTAATTGAGGTCAGAGTAAGCTTAAATCATCGACAACCAGCTAGATTCGAAAATCCTAATCAGTTTAAATTTAACCTGACCCCGTTTATTTCTGTTGTTTGATTTGAAAACACAGACCCTAACGACGCAGCCAGTTTTATTTCACTTGTTCCGATTCAATGAATGGGTTTAGAGCCTAGTTATTCCATATGCGACATAAACAACTATAAAATAAACCAAAAAAATATTAAGCGGCGTTAAAATAATATTCCCATTTTTCAACATATAATAAGGTATATTGAGCGGTATTATAGACAATAGCACCATATACCAAAGCCATCTTCTATTATTTTTTAAAATATAATATG
The DNA here is from genome assembly GCA_002342685.1 of Vibrio sp. UBA2441. Taxonomy (GTDB): domain Bacteria; phylum Pseudomonadota; class Gammaproteobacteria; order Enterobacterales; family Vibrionaceae; genus Vibrio. The sequence goes on along the minus strand of DDQN01000079.1, from coordinate 27 downwards.
AAACATGGAGCCTGTAATTTAAATTGT
>DDQN01000084.1 GCA_002342685.1 Vibrio sp. UBA2441 | reverse complement strand
ATAGAAGTTTCTGAAAAACAGTGTAGTAAAGGCTAGGCCATAGATAACATGCACCGTAACTAACCCAGCGGTGGTGTTAGCTAAACCAAGTTTACCCAGGGTAGTTGCCATTGGCAGCAGAACCACCTGAAATGGAATAAAACAGCCAAATAGCATGGCACTAAAGAAAAAATCAGAACCTCTGAATTTCCATTTACTGATAATGTAACCATTAAACGCACCTAACAGTGTTGAAATGGCTACGGCCGGGATCACCATTTGGAATGAGTTCCAAAAATAGCCTTTAACACCATCACACTTCACACCAGTACAGGCTGAGTCCCATGCTTTATACCATGCGTCAAAAACCCATTCAGTAGGTAGTGATAAGAGGTTACCTGCTTTGATATCGGGTAGTGTTTTTAATGACGTTGTCAGCATGACAAATAAAGGCATTAAATAAAGAAGGCAGAAGAATAATAGAGCGCCATAGATAAAGGCTCTACCTAATGTAAATTTATTCACGATTTCTTCTCCCTAAGTTCAGAGTAGAGATAAGGTACGAGGATAGCTAATATCCCACCCAGCATCATCATTGCACTAGCAGCACCCAGGCCAATTTGGCCTCGCGTAAAGGAGTGCGCATACATAAATAGAGCGGGTAAGTCGGATGAATAGCCCGGACCACCAGCGGTTAATGCGGTTACAAGGTCGAAGCTCTTAATGGCGATATGAGAAGTAATGATCACAGCACTAAAAAATACCGGTCTTAAGCAAGGTAAAATGATTCTGAAATAAATAGTTGGTAAGCTTGCCCCGTCTATCTGTGCTGCTTTAATAATTGAATTATCGATGCCACGAAGTCCAGCTAAGAACATCGCCATTACGAACCCTGATGACTGCCATACGGCGGCAATAACTAGGGTATAAACGACCATGTCAGAGTTGACTAACCAGTCGAATTCGAAGCTTTCAAATCCCCAGTCATGCATCAGTTTCTCTAAACCGAGACCCGGATTCAGTATCCATTTCCAAGCAGTACCCGTAACAATAAAAGAGAGTGCCATTGGATACATATATATCGTTCGGATCGCTCCTTCCTGACGAATATTTTGGTCAAGAAATATGGCAAGAGCCACTCCAATACCGATCGCAAGGAGTATGAATAACACCCCAAAAATGCCGAGGTTGGTGATAGATGTCATCCATCGGTCGTTATCCATCAATTTTTCATACTGGCTGATACCAGCAAAATTATAACTTGGCAGGAAACGTGAGCTGGTCAGAGAGAGAATAGCGGTCCATAAAATGTAACCATAAATACATACAACGACAACCAACATGCTTGGTGCCAGTACGATTTGTGGGAGCCATTTCTGTAGCCGATCTGCAAAACTGCGCTGAGGTACAGGTGATTTTTTAGGCGAAGTCAAAATACGCTCCATAACTTATCCTTTGAGTACCAAGTAGAAGAGTATCCGGTACTTGGTTAAAAAGATGATGCTCGGGGAGGTGAGCATCATCTCGGTTCTCTTAACGAGATTACCTATTGAGCAAGTGGTCACTTACTCAAGTAGATTATTACATCGCTGCTTTTACTGCTTTAGCTAGCTTGCCAGCTGCTCCTTTAGGGTCCGCATTAGCGTCATTAAAGAAGTTAGTGACTACGTCATAGATAGCACCTTGAGCGTAACTTGTTGTCGACATACCGTGAGCCATACTTGGTACTAGGTCGCCGCTCTTAGCTGTGGCTTTAAAGTCTTTCATAGAAGAAAGTGCACAAGCATCGAACTTAGACATATCAGCATCTAAACGTACAGGGATGGAACCTTTATTCAGGTTAAATACTTCCTGGAACTCAGGAGTTAAGATAGTTGCTGCCAGTGCTTTCTGGGCTTTTTTCTGCTCGTCGCCTTTTAGGTCGAAGAAGGCAAAGCTGTCTACGTTATGAGTAAACTGACCTGCTGTTCCTGGAGCCGGAACACAAACGTAATCTTTACCTGGTACTTTACCTGCTGCGGTAAATTCACCTTTTGCCCAGTCACCCATGATTTGCATTGCAGCTTCACCATTGATAACCATTGAAGTCGCTACGTTCCAGTCACGGCCTGGAGAGTTTTTATCGATGTAGTTATGCATTTTTTTAAATACGGTAAATACTTCGACCATCTTTTCACCGCTGAGGACGTTCATGTCTAAATCAACGAATGCTTTTTTATAGTCGTCTGAACCTAATATATCCAATGCCACGGCTTCAAATACAGTCGCGTCCTGCCAAGCTTGGCCACCATGTGCTAGCGGGATAATGCCAGCGGCTTTTAGCTTGTCACCAACCATGAAAAACTCATCCATAGTCGTTGGTACTTTAGCGCCGACTTTTTCGAATACTTCTTTGTTCGCCCACAACCAGTTTACGCGATGCACGTTGACTGGAACACCAACATATTCACCATCGTATTTCATGATGTCGGTAACCATCTTAGGAACTAAAGAGTCCCATTTGTTGGTTTCAGCAACATCATCCAAGCTTGTAAGGAAACCTAACCCACCCCACTCTTGAATATCATGACCTTTAATCTGTGCTGCTGCTGGTGGGTTACCAGATACCGCACGAGTTTTTAATACTGTCATTGCACTGGTGCCCGAACCACCTGCTACTGCGAAGTCTTTCCACGTATGACCTTGGTCTTCAAGCATATCTTTAAGAGCAGAAACAGATTTTGCTTCACCACCAGATGTCCACCAGTGAAGTACTTCAACTTCACCAGCTGAAGCAAATTGAGTGGCAGAGAGGAGGGAAACAGTTAGTAGGGTTTTTTTTATATTCATTATATTCGTCCGTGTATTGGATTTAGCCAATTGGATAGTTTCTATCCGTTCACAAACAATCCTAATGGGAAAAAAAACAGTTGATTGAAACAAATCGTTACTTGAATGTAACAATCCCGTTACGTTAAACGGCTAAGTTCCGTGGGATAAGGACTTCAGCGGATAAACCTCCATGGGGCAAGTTTCTCAGAATGAGATCTCCACCATGTGCATGCAAGATATTGCGGCAAATTCCTAAGCCTAAACCATGTCCGTCACTGTCTTTTGCCAAGCGAAAGTAGGGTTCAAATACGGCTTCAAGCTTGTCTTCTGGGATCCCGGTTCCTTTATCTTCGATAGTAAGAATTAACCCCTGAGAGGTTTCTTTCGGTAATACCACGACTCTATTTCCATACTTCACACCGTTATCAATGAGGTTGGTGAGAACACGTTTTATGGCTAAGGGCTTTCCGATAATGGGTTTGATAGGCAGGTTCGGGATGTGAACGCGAGTATTATCCTGATTGTGGTATTCGGCGATGGAAGCCAACATGGCTTTTATGTCGATGTGAGTATTATTTTCGTGAATATCGGTATCTTTAACGGCTTGCAAAGCACCTTTAACCATCATTTCAAGCTCATCAAGATCTTGATTAAATTTATCACGCTTTTCATCGACATCTAGCATTTCGGCTCTTAGCCGCAATCGAGTAATCGGTGTTTTAAGATCATGAGAAATAGCTGAAAATAGCGTTTCTCTATCGTGAACATAATGACGTATACGACTTTGCATTCTATTAAATGCCCGCGTAGCCATCACTAATTCATTTGCGCCTTCTTCTTTCAGTTCTGCCTGTTCAATATCAATGCTCATTTTATTGGCGGCGGTGGCGAGATTTTTAAGTGGCCTTACCTGCTGGCGAATTAAAAAGTACACAAGCACCATTAATATCAGCGTGGAAAATATTAGAAATATGATCTGTTCGGAGCTGAGAATGTTGTCGTCTAAACTGACATAAGGTGCGGGTAACAAGGCTGCAATATAGATCCATTCATGGGTGCTTAGCTCAATTTGCACAACCAATATCGGCGGATTTAATGGCTCTAAGGTTAGCGTATAGTAGGCCCATGATTTTGGTAGGTCATGCAAATAGATATCGTTCTTTAAGACCCTCAGCTTATCGGGCTTTGAAAACTCAACGCTAATGGCTTCCACATTGGTTAATTTTTCGATTAATACGTTTTCAACGGCGGTCTGAGAGGCTATTTCTAGATAGTTATCTGGAATGGGATCGGTATCTAGTTGCTCTTTATTAAAAGAAACGAAAAAACGAGTGCCTCCCATATTTCTGATTTGGTCTAAAACAATATGGCGGTATTCAACGGGAAGTGCCTGAAAAAAATTAACGGTTGAGGCAAAAATACTGGCCATGCTGGCCGACGTTGTGCTGATACCTTCGAGTTCTTTTTGCTTGGTTTGAGAGTACCAGATGGAAGTTGCAATTCCTTGGGCTAAAATAACAGCAACCAATGTCAGCCATAGTGTTCTGGCAACTAGTGATTGTGGAGAAAAAATCCGTTTCATCTCTTAGCTCTCATAAGAAACTGGTGCGGTAAAAATATAACCGTTGCCCCTAATCGTCTTTATATATTGATGCTGTTTACCAATGTCACCTAATCGCTGACGTAGTCGGCTGAGTTGTACATCGATACCCCTTTCGAAGGGTAGCGCCTCCCTTCCTCGGGTGGCGCAAGAAATGGTATCTCTATCCAGTACTTCGTTCGGACGAGATAAGAAAAGCATTAATAATGAAAAGTCACTGCCGGTGAGTTCAAATTGTTCGCTGGTTTCTTGATTTAATAAACTGTGAGCTAAGGTATCCAGGTGCCAGACGCCAAAATTTATTGCTTTTGGTACTTTATCGGAGCTGGGCTCTGCATCTTTCGATTGTGCTCGTCTTAATACCGCCTTAATTCTCGCAATTAACTGTCTTGGATTGAACGGCTTTGCAATATAATCATCTGCACCGATTTCCAGACCAATGATTTGGTCTGTATCATCTGAAACTGCGGTGAGCATAATAATAGGAACATCCGATTGTTTGCGTACTTTTTGGCAAAGAACGAAACCATCATCTCCGGGAAGCATAACATCCAAGAGAATTAAGGTGGGATAACCTTGTTTATTGATGTGAGCATGCATAGCGTCACCGTCTTCAGCGACAGAGACTAAATACCCAGACTTAGAAAGATACTGACTTAGCAACTCCCGGATCTCTTTATCATCATCGACCACTAAGATATGTGCTTGTTCTTTCATTTCTTTCCTCAGTTGATAGAAATAATACCCATTGCGATTCTAACCACCTGCAACGATTTGATGAAAAGGCGGTGTGAAAAGTTTGAACTTTGTTACCTAAGTATGGCTCAGGATATGATCTAGTTCATGGATCTATCACATTAATTAAACGCTCGTGCTACACGACCTTTTGATGTTATTTGATATTTTCCGGTATAGGCGGGGATAAAGACGGATTCTCCTTTCGCTATTGTCAATGTTTCACCAGTCTGATGAGTGAGCGTGAGCTCCGTATCTAATGGTAATAAAATTTCGGCACTCTGAGTTCGCAGTGTATGCGCTTCAATATCTTCAAAAATAGCAAAATTGAAATCATCAACAGGTACCGGATAAAAAAGACCACCATCTTGATTAAACGGCTGTTTCAGTACTTGATCTGCGGGTTTGGCTTTAAATTGGGTACATTTGACCAGCTCTTCGACATCTATATGTTTGGGTGTTAAACCAGAGCGTAATACGTTATCCGAGTTAGCCATGATCTCTAATCCGGTTCCTTTAATGTACGCATGAGGTGTACAAGCGTCTAAGAACATAGCCTCGCCCGGTTGCAGTGTTAGTACATTGAGCATCAACGGACAAAACAGACCAATATCTCCAGGGTACTGCTGTGCGAGATCTAAAATTAAGGCAAATAATGTATTGTCTTTATGTTGTTTGGCGAAGGTGACTAGCTCTGCTACTGCTGCTTCTTTTGATTGTTCATCTAGAGAGAGTATTGAATGGAAGAACCTTTCCAAACCTCGTTCATCATTTTCAGCAGCGAACGCAGAAACAAGAGGTTGAATACTACTGACATTAACCTGAACAAATAAGCTCAAAATATCGGCGAATTCTCGAAACCCATTCATTGCTTGATAGGGTGTTAGTGCATAAACCAACTCCGGCTTATGATTTGGATCTTTATAGTTTCGATTGGCAGCATCACGCGCGATGCCTAATTGTTCTTCTTTTTGAAAGCCAAGTTCAGCTTGTTCTTTGCTAGGGTGAACTTGAATAGAGAGTGCATTTTCTGCCGCCAGAACTTTAAACAAGTAAGGCAGCTCACCAAATTGAATGTCAGTTTCAATCGTGAGGATGCCGGATTTGTCTAAGTTGATAAAGTCTGAGAGTCTCTGCTGTTCACCATTTTCGATAATTTTGGAGCAGCCATTTGGATGAGCCCCCATCCAAATTTCAGCTTGTGGTTTGTTTTGTGGGTTTTCGATTGAAAATAGATGATTTATCGACGTTTTACTTCCCCATACATAGTCTTGTATAACGTTTTTCATTGAAAAAAAATATTGGTGATTACCCTGACTCATGGAGGTCCCTTAAAGAAAATAATTAGTGTTATTTTACGCGAATCGTTTTCAATTTGTTTGTTAAATAACAAGTTAAAGAACTTTAACTTGGTGAACTAAACATTTTGATGTTGCTGTGAAATCTGTATGTCGAGGCTATTAGCTATAGGTTACTAGCGCATTTTTATTTAAACAAGAAATCCCTCCGGGGGGGCGGAGGGATTGACGACACAAGTTATATTGTGGTTAAGGAGCATAATAAAACTTGTGTCATTTATTTATTAAGCGATAGCCGTTTGTGATTTACCCTGGCGCATTTTTTTAAGAGTAATACAAACCAGAGCGGTCACTACAGCACCAGCTGCCATACAAACAAGGGCTAGCAACGGTTTGTTCATTGCACCCAGTAGAGCGACCACCGGACCACCGTGTGCAACGCTGTTAGTAATGCCAAATGAGAAGGCCATAACAGCAGCTACCATTGACCCGAGCACGTTGGCAGGAATAACTGACATAGGATCTTGTGCTGCAAAAGGAATAGCACCTTCTGAAATCCCAACCAAACCCATGGCTCCGGCGGCTTTACCTGCTTCGTTTTCTGATGCTTCGAATAGGTCAAGTTTGCGGCCAAGGACAGTGGCCAGTCCCATACCTAAAGGCGCTACTGGTATAGCACAGGCCATCGCACCCATAAATTGAGTTTGTCCACTTGCGATCATGCCAACAGAGAATAGGAAGGCCACTTTATTAAACGGACCGCCCATATCGAAGCCGGCCATACCCCCCAAAACAATACCAAGCAGAACAACGTTACCTGTACTCATACTGGTAAGAAGTGCATTCAGGCTATCCATCAAGGAAGCGATAGGGGCACCAATGACGAAAATAAACAGACTAGAGATAAACAGAGAGCCAACAATTGGTGCAATCATAATTGGCACTAGCGGCTGGATAAATTTGTGATAATTGATGCTGGTTAGCCATTTAATAAAATAACCAACGAGTAGACCTGCGACGATGGCACCGATAAAGCCTGTACCAGCTTCAGCTCCGTAGAAGGAGCCATTATTCGCAATCCAGCCCCCTATTAGGCCCGGTGTAAGTGCGGGACGATCGGCGATAGCGTAAGCGATATAACCAGCAAGTATTGGAATCATTAACGTAAAGGCAACGACACCCACATCAAGAACTTTGTTCCATAAGCTACCTGCGGGAATGGCCATTCCTGACTCTGTTGGCTCGCCACCAATGGCTAAAGCCAAAGCAATTAAAAGACCACCAGTTACTACAAACGGGATCATGTGTGATACGCCATTCATTAAATAGCGATAGAGATCCGTACGTGCTTTTGATGCTTTATTACCGGTTTCCACTGTAGAGCTTCCATCACCTTTGTAGAGGGGGGCATTTAATGCTTGTTCAATGAGACCTTTAGCGTCTTTAATTGGCGCTTTTACACCAGTCTCAATGATTTTTTTACCGGAGAAGCGATTCAGGTCAACTTGTTTATCACAAGCAACCACGATGGCATCAGCTTTATCAATCTCTTCCGCAGTAGGTGTATTTTTGACCCCGATAGAGCCATTAGTTTCCACTTTTATCTGATAGCCTAATTCAGCTGCTGCTTTTTCTAACGCTTCTGCAGCAAGGTAGGTATGAGCGACGCCCGCCGGGCATCCAGTGACACCAATGATAAAGCCTTTATCCGCTTTAATCGCAGGTTCTGTGGGTTCAACTTTTTGAAGTAGCAGCTCCAAAGCTTCTGTATTAGATTTAGATTTCATGAACTGCTCAATAAAACCTTCTTCAATGAGTTTTGAAGAGAGTTCCGCAAGCACTTCAATGTGATGATTAGATCCACCATCAGGAGAAGCGATCATAAAAAATAGTTTTGATGGTTTACCGTCTTCAGCACCGTATTCGATACCCGCTTTACTTATTCCCACCACAACGGCGGGTTTAATGACAGCACTGCTTTTTGCGTGGGGAAGAGCAACCCCGTCTTCAAATCCGGTATTTCCCAACTCTTCACGAGCTTTAATGTCATTTAGAAATTGGTCTTTGTTACTTATTCGACCTTGTGAGTGCAGTACCTCAATTAATTCCACAAAAATGTCTTCTTTTGTTGTGGCATTGAGATCAAGTCGAATCAAATTCTCATTGATTAGTTCGGTGATCATAATTTTACCTCTATTGGCGTGTTTAGTTTTATCAAACTAGTTGTCACTATTTTCGGCCAGAGTCGGTGAGTTAGATAGTGTATCAGAGAAACATTTACTGGATTATTGTAACCATAGCATTTCAGTGTGATCTTACGCACGAACTTAATTTGTATGTTGTTTAATCTTTCTTATGTATATATTTAATAAAAATCAGATACTTATGGTTTATTTTTTGATTGGTTATTTTTTGCTCGATTTGTAATTGTTGTTTTTAAATTTTCAAATCTGGACTAAAGTGATGTAGTGTAAGCTGGTTTAAATGTGTTGTATGTCACATTTAATGAAGGGCTTAATTATTAATGATTACTTTTAAAAGGAGTATTGCCAGTGGGTCAGGTATTTCATCGGTTGATCGATAGCTTGTTGTCTGAGCGTACGCAGTTTAACCGTATCTGGTTTGCTAGTGATAATTTAACGCCACCTCAGTTTAGTTATCAGGTTAACTTTCCCAGACTGGAGTTGGTAGTAAAGGGAGAATATGCCAACCAAATTGAAGATTCAAATAGTGGTATCGCACAGGTGAAGGTGTTGACTGGTGACGCATTATATATTCCCCCTAACTGTTGGAATAAACCATTATGGGATGAAGATTGTACGGTATTGAGCTTATTGTTTGGCCGGAGGCAATTGGGTTTTAGTCTGGTTAGTAAGAGAAAAAATGATCCGAGTTTTTTTGACGTACAAAAACATAGTATACAGACTCGGACAGGCCATGCGATTGACCATATATTAGAGGCTCTTAATGCGATAGGGCGGGAGTCGAGAAAGAGCCCGATGGATGAACATTTATTGGCTGCCTTGATGAGCTATAGTCAATCCATGCTGTCTGATCCTACTCATTCTGAAACAAAGAGAAGTGAAGAGGTGTATCAGGGGATCTGTATTTATATCCAAGAGAACTTTCACCGCTCGATTACGCGTTCAAGTATTGCCAGCCGATTTAGTATATCGCCTAATCATCTTTCTCGTTTGTTTCGTCAGCAAGGTCATATGACATTAGCCGATTATATCACTTGGGTACGTATAGACAGGGCAAAATTTATGCTTAAACGTTACTCATTTCGGCTCAATGAAGTGGCGACACGTTGTGGTTTTCAGGACGTTAACTATTTCTTCAGAGTATTTAAAACTAAAACGGGCCTGACACCGTCAGAATATCGCTCAATGGAATAAACCAGTTACTTTTCGGGGGCTAACCAAAAGCTCCCATAATAGATCTTTTGCAACTGAATGCTATTTCCGTTTTGAACAAAGTAAATCTCAAGAGGTTTTTCTTTTCCTTCGACAATGACTTGATGAAGAGTCCCTTTATCCACTGGTGTTTTCGTGTGAGAAGTGGCGATTACCGGTTTTATATCTTGTTTTATAATGTATTCGTAATCTTGCTTCATACCCCCATTAGCCAAATCTAATGCGACTTGGTTAAGAAGTGGGATGAATGGATAGGCACTTTTCTCAAGCTTTTTCTGTTTTTTCTTCTTTTTGTTGGTTGATTCCATGCTGACAAAATCATAGGTGTATGCTTTGTATTTTGACCCGATCTCTTCTTCATAGCTGGTAAAAACAGGAACAATCAAGGTGTCATGTTGCTCATAGGTTCCGTGTTCAATGATGTCTGCACTGACAAATAGAAAAGAACCTCTTGCGATTGTTTTGTACTTACAAGTGTCGTCTTCACAGCTTGATGTCATTATCACCTTTCCTAAAGAGACAGGACCAAAACCGACCACGAACTCGCCACTGACTCCACCAATTGCCACAGTACTTATGGGAAGAGTGCATAGAGTAAACATTAATTGTTTATTAAATTTGCTTTTGAGCATAAGACACGACAGTTGACAAAAAGCGTAATAATTACTTATAACCATATAAGACATATTTGATCTTATCCAACTTTATGTAACTTCAAGGTGCTTCTTTATCGGTTGGGTTGTGATTTTACATTATGGAGCAAGAGGCTACCTGTGTCTCTTTACGGTAATAAAACAGGCGGGAAACTGCATTAGCTTCATTGTTAACTATAATAATAATGATAACAATGGATTAAAGACCATGAAATGCAGCATTGTATAAAACGGATTTATATTACTATAGCGTGCCAACTCTTACCTTGTGTTAAGACGCTTGTTGCTGTTTTATTCATAGTGTCGGTAATTTTTTCCATCGCCGGTGTTGTCCGTCCATCATCTGCAATGGCTGCGTCATCGAAGGCAACAGCGGAACATCAAATTGCGATGTCAACTCAATCATCAGATGCTCTTGGCCATTTGGATATACCGGATCTGGACTCAGAAGAAGAGCAATCATGGTTCGACATGACAGAGCATTATTTCTCTAGTGTTGTACATGACTTTAGTACTTTCCTTGATCATAGTTTTGCCAAGCAGGATGACGAAGAAGATTTAATGAACCGGAGTTATCTGCGATTGAGGCATAACTCTGAATATTCCCACCATGGATATTACAGTTCTGAGGATAAAATTTCTGTACGAGTGGATTTACCCCATGTAGAGAACAACTGGAATCTGATATTTGAAACGGATCCAGATGATTATGATTCGTTAGAGAGTAAACAGCGGGATTTGACTCAGAAAACAAGCGGGAACACTGACGGCGCAATCGGTGGTATTCGTTTGCAGGACGAACAGGTGAGCCATTGGAAAACTAACTTTGATATTGGATTAAAAATTAGACTGCCAGCCGATCCGTTTGTGCGGGCGGAATTTCATCGAGTTGAAGGATTTTGGGAAAACTGGACGGCGCAGTTCAAGCAGGAATTTTTCTATTATGACTCCATAGGTTTGGGGTCACTGACCGAAATGAACTTCTATTTTGCCGCCAATGAAGAAGCATCGAGAATTTTTCTAATGGACACGAGTGGGCAGTATCTCTATGAAGAAGAAAGTTGGGAGTTAGTGCATCAGTTCAAATTTTATAATCGCGTGAATGAAAATCATATGATGGAGTATTCAACAGGCATCAGTGTGGACCCCGATGCTTCTGATGAAATGACCAACTCTTGGGTCTCAGTCTCTTGGCGGCAGAAGTTGTATAAAAACTGGCTATACCTTTCAATTACCCCAATTCTCGATGTTCCGCGAGAATATGATTATAAACTTAACCCTGGAATACACATTGGGCTAGAAGCCTTTTTTTCAAAGAACCGGCGTGTTGACCGATTAAATCGAAATATTCCTAAATCGACTCGAAAAATAAAATAGATCTATTTAGTTCTGGCTTGTGCCGCTCATCTTATGCAGTAGTATCGCTTTTAGGGCTTTAGGCTCGCTAGTACTGGTAATCAACTGACAAAACTCCTCTTCCAGAAGTGCGCGTGATAACTGGGTAAACGCTTTGACTTCGGGCATCTTGGGTGGAGCCGGAATAAGCAATGCAATCACAGTATTAATGTCGCCACGGGCCGAATGCCAGTCAATAGGCTCCGACAGTTTGATAACGGCGAGTGACGCATGTTTAATGTGTGAAAGCATGACATGAGGTAATGCAATACCGTGTCCTATACAAGTGGAAGAAACCTGTTCCCGGTTTAAAATAGCATCATACACAAGCTGAGCTTTTTTCGGGCTCAACATGGTACTCACTCTAGATAATAACGCCTGCTTTTCTAAGGTAAATTGGCTACTGATTTCGCAGGAATGATAGGACATAGCAAAGGGCAGCGTAAATGTTGGGTGTGTATCAAAAATGATGTCATTTAAATCAGTATTTTTTATGTGAGAGGTGATGACTATCTCAAATTCATTGTTAATGAAATCGGTTAAAACCATGCAAGCTAATTCCGCATCCGAGCCTTCAATCCATAGCTGGCACAATTGGTTTTTCTTGCTGCCAAGGCTCATTACTTGCAAAGTGTGCTCGACATTACAGGATTCACTTGTCGAAATGTTTCTTAACATCACCAATGAACGAAAGTGACCAGAGAGCGTTTTTAACCGGTTTAGCTTCCAGGCTGCGAAACCATCAGATCCAATAATAAAGGTAATTCGGCGTTCTATTCGCATGGAACAGGCCCGCTACAGACGTTTACATTTATCAAGAACAGAGGTGACATCCGTTAGTACTTCTTCGATAGTGACGCAATGAATTTTACTGCCAGAGAAACGAGCTCGGTGTTCAACTTCAATATCTGAAGCGATAAGTACCACGTCTGCGTGGGCAATATCAGTAGCATTGAGCTGGTTTTCGATCCCCATAGCACCTTGAGTTTCTACTTTTATCAGGATGTTTTTTTTCAATGCTTCTTTACGCAGCGCATCCGCGGCCATATAGGTATGAGCGATGCCGGTAGGACAGGCAGTAATAGCAACAATTTTCATTGGCATACAAAATGTGAGTCTTCGAATGGCGTTATTCTATATCAAACAGAATCGCAGCGCTAAAATACTTGGGAGATGGGAGATGGGAGATGGGAGATGGGAAATGGGAAATGGGAAATGGGAACTCCAATCGAAACCCACAACCTATAACCCACAACCCACAACCTATAACCTATAACCCATAACCCATAACCCATAACCTATAACCCACAACCCATAACTGTAGTGGTCAACTAATA
>DDQN01000085.1:4990-43261 GCA_002342685.1 Vibrio sp. UBA2441 | reverse complement strand
CGGTTCCAACGATGAACTTTCACCAATATTAACCGTTATTTTATTAAAATACGAACAGAGGCAATGTGTTACGAGGCACTTTTGAATTTTATGCAACTGAGCAAATACTTTTCATGAAATGCCTGTCCCAACAGTCCACCAAAAATGCCTGAAATGCCTGTCCCAACAGTCCATAGAAATGCCTGTCCCAACAGTTCACCGACAGTCCACACCAACAGTCCGTTGAACTGAACCTAACAATGTTAAGTTTAGCGTGTGAGTGGGGCGTACCATCTTATTAACGAGTTATGTCTTTTTCTTACTTGGTTGGAAATAAAGCGAGAGTTGAAAGAGATCTCACTGGGCAAAACGAAAAAAACGCCAATTGATTTGCATCATCGGCGTTTAGTGTGCTTTAACTCGCTTACTTCTTAGTGGTTGCTGCTCTATTTCTCACGATGTTACGTAATCGAGCGTTTCTCTCAGCAGAACCCTGACTGGCATCAGAAGGGTTGTTCGTACGAGTTTTGCGGTCTTTGAATGCTGGTTTGCTGTGCATTTTCTGCAGTAGTGCATCACGGTTTTTTGGCTCGTACCCTGCTAGCTCTACACGTCGAATCGTATGACCAATCAACGACTCTACTTGTTGTAACGTCAGTTCTTCTTCACGGCTGACAAAAGACACAGCATGTCCTTTTTGACCAGCTCGACCTGTTCGGCCAATACGGTGAACATAATCTTCTGCCAAAAATGGCATATCGAAATTCACTACGTGCGGAAGGTCTTTAATATCTAAGCCACGAGCAGCCACATCGGTTGCAATCATCACTCGCGCCTTGCCTTCTTTAAACTCGTCAAGCGCTCTACGACGGGCACTTTGTGCTTTATCACCGTGACATAGTACCGCTTTAATGCCGTCCAGTTTGAGTTCTTTCAATAACATGTTGGCCGTTTCTTTGTAGTTCACAAAGACTAATACCTGTTTCCAGTTCTTACGACCAATAAGTTCAGATAACATTTCATACTTTCTTTCTTGGTCTACTGGGTAGACAACATGCGCGATAGTGTCTGCCGTCACGTTTTCTTGAGCTACGGATACTCTTTTCGGTTGATTCAACATTTCAGCCGCTAGTTTGTTCATTTGCGGAGAGAACGTCGCTGAAAACAGCATAGTCTGTGGCTTGGTTGAAACACCAGACATAATGGTTTCAATTGATGAAATAAAGCCCATGTCTAACATACGATCGGCTTCATCGAAAACCAAGAACTCAAGGTTCTGTAAGGAAACATTTCTATCATCCAGATGCTCAATTAAACGACCGGGTGTTGCCACTAAAATGTCGACACCGTTGTTTAGCTTTTGAACCTGAGATGACATTTTCACGCCACCGTAAATGGCAGCAACACTCAATGATGTGTACTTGATATAATCTTCAATACTTTGCGCAATCTGTGCGGCCAGTTCACGAGTTGGAGCAAGAACCAGTGCTCGTGTTTGAAAATGGTTATTAACTTTGGTCTTGTCTAGTAGCTGCTGAATAATTGGCAGAGCGAAAGCGGCAGTTTTGCCTGTCCCTGTTTGAGCATTCGCTAAGATATCGTACCCTTTACGAGCGAGTGGGATCGCTTTCTGCTGAACAGGAGTAAGTTTTTCGTAGCCGCACTCGGACAGTGCTTTCACAATTTCTGGAGAAAAATTCTGAGATGAAAATGACATTGTTGTGTTCCTAAAATTAAACGGCTACGACCACGTAAAGCATAACCAAAAATACGGTCGCAGATTGTAGAACAAACTGTGTCGGAACGGCAAACTTTTTGCCAATTCATCGCAATAAGCTCGAAAATACGACAATTTAATGGCAACAAGTCCTTTAGGAGTAATGTTTTTCAAGGTAAAAGGCTGTTTTACCACTCCCAACGACTGACAGTGTAGTGGATTAGAAAATTTGGTCAGGTAGTTAGAGTTCTAGGCATGAAAAAAAGTAAGTCAAATGATGCTTTGGTGAAGAGTGTGTTCAATCGGTCGAAACACACAATGGGGCAAAAGTGAGTCTGAGCAGTTCGCCCTGACTCGTTACTGGCAAAAAAGTATAATCACCTAAACTACGGTTATTAATCATTACAAGTTGTTATCTTGTATTTTATCAATCAAGAAATCGATAAATGCACGCAAGGCAGGTCTGGGGTACTTACTGCCATGATATACCGCATAAATTTCACCACTTGAACCTTCGTGTAAAGAGGGTTGCCAATCAGGTAAGCATACAGTGACTTTCCCTTCCTTGATTAGGTTAGTCATCATCCAGCTAGACATTTGCACAATACCGCCACCGTATATAGCCGCTTCAAGTAACGGCGTACCACCTTTAGAGCTTAAATTGCCTCGAACAGGAATTTTTAAATTCTGTTTATTCTTGTGAAAATACCAGTAAGTTCTTTGCCTATCATTATCGAGGAGAAGACAATTATGATTTATTAGGTCTTCAGGTTTATTTGGTGTGCCATTTTTAGCTAGATAATCTGGGGAAGCGCAGAGTAATGTATGGTTCGTTAATAACATTCTGGCATATAAACAAGAATCTGAAGGTCTTCCAATGCGTATACCTACATCAACATTTTCACTATTTAAATCAACCAATTGGTTATCTAAATCAATCTCGACTTTCACTTTTGGGTAACGTTGTAGGAACTCTGGCAAGATGGGAGATATACACTGTCTGCCAAAGCTTTCAAACACTGAAATTCTGAGAACTCCTTCGGGTTCCATGTTCATCTGTTGCATTGATGCAATTAGATCATCAGCTTCACTTAAAAGCTTTGTAGCGCCACTTAAAAATTGCTGTCCATCTTCAGTTAGTAAGAGTTTGCGTGTACTACGTTTAAATAGCGTAACGCCAAGCTCACTCTCTAAGCTATCAATGTTACGGGCTATAGAAGACGGTGCCATGTTTAATACTAATCCAGTCTTACTAAAGCTTCCTGAATCGACTGTTTTTATAAAAACACGGATTAAATCTAACATTTCAAAACCTTTGCGTAAAACGCAATATTGATTCGCATTGAGTGGGTATTCTAAGAGTTATTCGGCTTATATACAATTATTGAGACTTATCTACTGACGCAACGAGACGGAAAAAATCGTGCAAGATAGAGTTTTAAAGTATGGATTAAATTTTGTAGAGCCGTTGGTACTGGATGGCGCTCGATCAGCCGTTCAAGAAAACAAAAACAAATTAAACCAGGCAAATAGGAAAAACTAAGATGTCGATTATTCAACTTTACTCACTAGGCTCTCCTAATGGTATTAAAATCCCAATCGCACTAGAAGAAATGGGACTGAGTTATGAGGCTCACACTGTTGATATCTTAAAGGGTGAGCAGTTCCGTGAAGCCTTTACAAAGATAAATCCAAACTCAAAGATACCTGCAATCATTGACACTGATGGGCCACATGGACAACCTATTCCTATAATGGAATCTGGCGCAATTTTACTATACTTGGCTGAGAAATCAGGAAAACTAATCCCACAGAACCCTACGGAAAGGTGTGAGGCGATTCAGTGGCTTTTTTTTCAAGCAAGTGCTGTTGGGCCAATGTTTGGAGCTTTTGGCCACTTTCATACTTATGGTAAAGAGAATTGTGACCATCCTTACCCTGAGATAAGGTTTGCGACTGAAACCAAGCGTCTTTTATCCGTTTTAGATGAAAGACTTCAAAATCGAACCCATATTGTTGGTGATGACTATAGTATTGCTGATATCTCTATTTTTCCGTGGGTAATTTGGCTAGATATCTTTTACAAGGCTTCTAAACAACTTGAACTTGAATCATTTACAAATGTAATGTCTTGGGTAAAACGATGTAGGTCAAGACCAGCAACAATAAAAGGTCTTGATGTTTATGGATTCAATGAGATAGCAAAATAAAACAACTAGAATTTGAAAGCCCAGTGCCAATATTGCTCAAACATAAAATCTCTATCACTACATCATTCCAGGTAATATTTTGAACCTCAGAATTTTTCTTAAATATTTTCACCCACAACTCATTTTTAGTTGAGTGATTCTCCTTTAACCAATCGCTGAGGTCTTTCGCTGTTGCAATTGTCATGGCTCTCAATTCGATCTGGTTCAAGCATATTGAATAGTTCCTGAAGAAAGTCGATGGCGTTTATAAATACTCAAGAATCACTAGTGCCATAAAAAAGTTTACTAGACCCCACCGTGTCTACAAGCAGCTGTTCGACTTCATCAGCTAATAAAGACTCCTTCTCATACAGTGTATTCGCAATGGTATCCAAGGCATCGCGATGTGCGGTTAACCTTTTCTCTACGGATGTTTCTGCGTTGATTATCCACTTCTGAACGGCTTTTTGAGCAGCAATAAGCAAATCACTTTCTTCAAACTTGGTTAACATTGCCACGTCGACAGGTCCGATAGAAGATTCTAATCCTCCTTCATAAACCGCATGCATGGCGAGCTGAGTCGCTTTTTTTATGTCATTAGAAGCGCCTGTACTTACCTCTTGGTGCCCTTCGGAAAAGAGTTTTTCTGCCACTCGACCCGCGATTAATACCTCTAAACTATTATGAATACGTACAGAAGAGTAACTTTCATATTCTTCTTCAGCACGTGTTGCTAAAAATCCTAGTGCTTGATCTCTTGGTTCAATTGTCACAAAGTCGATTGCCTGATTAGGAAACAAGAGCGAAGTCACTAGTAAATGCCCAGCTTCGTGGTAGGCCGTGCGCTTTTTCTCTTTTTCACCCAAAACAATATGTTCATTGGGTGATCCGTAAGAAACCCGCACCATGGTTTTTTTTAGCGCCTCAACACTAAGTAGCTTCCCTTCGCTAACCGATTGGTAGATAGCTTCTCTAAATACCTGGTCTATCTGTGCAGAAGACATTCCACGTGAAGAAGAGACCAAGTTAATAAAGTCCCTATCGTTCAACTTGATATTATGCTTTTGTGAGAACTTGTTGAAGAAACACTGCCGAGCGTGGCGATTAGGTAGATCACACAGGATAGTTTCGTCAAAGCGACCAGGGCGAACAAGTGCTCTGTCTAATAGCTCAGGATGATTGGTTGCCGCCATAACAAACACCGCATCAGTCCCTGAAACAAAACCATCCATTTCTATCAGTAATGCGTTAACCGTTAAGTTTCTATCTCTATCTGCTCCTTGATTACTGTTACTGCGCCTAGCCGCAATAGCATCTATTTCATCAATGAAGATCATGGAGGGTGCGTATTTTCTTGCCGTAGCAAACAACTTCTTAATATTTTCTGTCGTTCCACCAGAGTTCGAAGAGGATAGTTCTGAAGCTGAAACAGCAAAAAATGGCAAACCGCTCTCGCCTGCTACCGCCTTGGCCAGCAAGGTTTTACCGGTTCCTGATGGGCCAGAAAACAGAAAGCCACTCGGCACTGAAACACCAAAATGGTTAAGCTTTTCTGGGGCCTTTAGCCAGCCAATAACATCAACCATGCGTTTTTTGGCTCGCTCCAAGCCAATCACATCATCTAGCTTCACTTTAGGAAGGCTCATTTTAAACAGCTCACTAGCACGAAGGTCGTGGCTTTGCACCACTTGCTTGACAGTTTGACGCCCGAAACTCACCGAAAAGCCGGCTTCAGTTGGTAAAACCGTGCAGTGATAACTCAGGGCTTCCCGCCTTCTCATCATGTTAGACAATGTTCTTTCACTAGAGAGGTAATACTGTACTCGCGCCACCATTCCTTGAAAGGACTTTTCAAATAAGCGCGACTCAATATTAAAATGTTCTCGCACATCATGGACAGAACTTACCGAACTATCAACAGAGTCAAAGGTAACAATTCGATAGCTAAATATAGGCAATTTACTTTGTTCGCCAAGTTCTTCTTCGAGAAAATGTGGCAGGTTATCAATCGTATCTAGATCCACTAACAAGGCATCCGGTAGGTGCTCTTCTATTGCTAGTTGAATACTATCCCGGCTATCACATAAGAAAAGCTCACTATTTGCATCTGTGCGGCTGAGCTGATCGTACACTCGGCTATCATTATCAAGTAATAGCAATTTAGTTAGTGGGGTTTGTTCTGTCTCGGTTTCCTTTTCTACTTCAATGTTAAATACGATTTTCTCATGTGAAACCTGATCAAACAGCGGTGTAGCTTTGGACAATACTTCCGACTGAATCTTTGCCACTTCCCCTTTCAATGCACGAACGGATATATCCGGAGCCATGCTTTTGAGCATAAAACTGGCAAAATCATCCGACCATAAAAACTGGACTTGAGGATCCGGAGTCGATTTTCCGGTCAACTCGCTTTCAGCCAACCGCAGTAAATGATTAATTTTTAACTCGTTGAAGACTATCGGGTAGCCTTTAGCTAGACGATTAACAAATTCTGGTGATAAGCGGTTTTTGTTGGCTGGATTCTCTGAGTTGCGTAAAATATCAAACACGCTAATCAAGTAGTTCTCACTATTGCTTGAAATAACATCCTGCCCAAGGTTAGTGGTAAATATCACGATACACTGACTAAAATCGACCTCTTCCTGACTGGTCTGGTCTTTCGCAACACCAGAATCGAGAATAGAAAGAAGCGACTGAATAACGGTACTGTGAGCTTTCTCTATCTCATCAAACAATAATATCTGTCTTGGCTGAGCACGAACAACGTGTGTCAACATACCTAAACTGGCATCTACATATTGTATACCTGAACCAAAAAGTTTTGATGCATCACGCTGATCAGCATAGTGCTCCATATTGAAAACCGTGAAGTCATAGCCCGTTTTTTCTTGCTGGTTCAAATCAGCTAATAGTTGGGAGGCAAGGTATGTTTTTCCGACCCCTGATGGGCCGACAAATGTATAAATGGTACGTGGCCCCGTTGACGCATTAATACTAGAGGTCAAGTAACCTTCGCATAGACTGGCAATGGCACTTTCCTGCCCAACCACCCTTTTATTCAATTGACGCTCAATAAGTTGGCTCGATTTAGCTCTATACACCAGATTATTTCTGATCTTGTTCTGGCCTATCATGTCTTTGATCTCAGAGCTATCCATGAGTAGAAACAGTTCGACAAACTTTTGACTATCGAATCTATTTGCCACCAAAGAACCAACAAGGCATCGACGTAAGAATGGTGAAAGCTTTAGTTTAGAAACATTTTTTTTAGCATACTGATACCAAGTAGAAGACGGATCACCAAAGCTACGACTTTCTGAAAAACGAAACAGCTTGGCGCGTAAATCATACACCGTCTCGCTAAATACAATTTGATAAGGTTGGCAGAAAAAATAGTCCGCAGTAGACTGCATGATCACAGATTGGTTTTGTATAGCAGCTAGAACGGTAATTTCATCGACTTTTAACTCGACGTCTGCTGCTTTTACTAGTTCTTCGATACTTTTTCCTGAGTGCTTAGAAAGATAATCAGCAGTGGCAACCACCGCAATTTCTTCAATCAGGGCTTTCCCCATATCGTCCATTGCTGCGTAGCTACGTTCCAATACAAAATTTCTGGCAGCATCAGCCAATGGATCTTGTGAATCGCTTTCATCCGGTTTAGCGCTATATCCCGCCGTCGCAAGGCGCTCATCCAAATCAGAGACCATTTCGATGGCATCAGGTAACGATGTGTTCTCATTCTTTTTCACTGTGCCAAGAGTTAAAAAATCGAAATCATCTTTTATTGCGATTTTTTTACCATTTTTTGCTCCCGCAAAATGTTCACGTATCAAAGAACAATATTTCGCTACATCTATGTCTAAACCATCGCTGTCTTCCAACAGATAAAGGTGGTTGATAACAGCGTCAATTCCACCAAACTGCTTAATTTCATTGATTATCTTATCTTCATCAAGCACATTGACGTTGATTGCCTCAATAAAGCAAACGGCTTCTTTATTTACCTCAATTCCATAGCTAAGCATGGTGGCCAACCGAGTGGGATCATTAACCGCTTTATCTAGAGCAACGAAAATAACGGGTAACAATGCTTTGCTGTTCGCTAAAACGTAACTATCTAACGGGTTACCATCCCAAAAAACATTATAGTTTTTTAAAAAAGCCTTAGTGATGGATAACTCTCTCATTATTTTTGCTACCTTAAGTATTAACTAAATTTGTGATGATTTTTAAAAAACTAATGCAGAATAATCCACAAGCTGGTAAAAATTGAATATATGACTAACGCACTGGTTAAACACGTAAAAGGTTTTCTACGCAGTAATTTAATCAGCTGATATACACGATGCTTGGAATACTCATCAATAGGAAGCCCCTCAGAATAGGCATCTATCCGCGTCATAAAATCGGCTGCATTCATAAAACGTTTTGTCGGATCTTTTGCTATCGCTTTATTGATTAGCGCGTTCAATTCAGGTTGTTTAACGCGATTTTCGGTAACATCAGCGTAACCGGTCAGCAAATAGTTCAAAACAATCCCAAGTGAATATACATCAGACTTTGCGCTACGATCCTGGCCCATTATTTGTTCTGGGGCACTCCAATGTCGGCTGAATGCTTTGATATCCGTCCCTATCGCTTTAGTGCCATCAACCTGTTTTTTGAAAGCCAGTCCTAAATCAATTAGGACGACTCGTCCAAGATCGGTCACCATGATATTCTGAGGCTTAATATCGCCATGGAAAACATCCCTGCAGTGAAGGTAACTCATCGCCCCAAGTACTTGCTTAAATATTTTCAACCCTTCATGCTTGCTTTTAGAATTCTTGTTATGAGGCTGCTGAGAAACCCAAACATCCAGTGGCACACCATCAATAAAATCCATGACAATACAGGAATGTCCAAGAACCTCGGACACGCCATAAATACTACACACGTTGGGATGTTCTAAAGTCATCAACATAGAAGCTTCGCTAAAAAAGAGTGCCCTTTTTTGACTAGAGTTAAGCTGGGTAGAGCGTACTATCTTTATTGCGGCTTTGTGAATAGTTTCAACATTAGTTTCGGGACAAGCGATCCGCTGTTCGCCTTGAAAAATGAGCCCCATTCCACCGGAGTTTGCTATTAACTTAACAATGGTAAACCCCATTAACATTTGGCCCAAAAACATTGTTGGATCGACATCGTCACTTTTGGGGATGGATTGAGTTAATAGTTGTGAACCGCTTAAAGGATGATCATCGATCAACAACATCGCATTAAGCTCAGTTAAGTGGCAGAAATCATGTTTTTCCAGTTGTAATAATCTGCTTTTCTGTTCCTGTTTGCTCAATGTTTCTAGCTCATTATATAGGCTAACCAAATCCATTATTTGGCCAACCTCGCTCGTAACCAAACTGTAGCAAATTTAAGGTCGCTATCCACAGTACGTGGCGATAGGGATAACATATCGGCTATCTGTTGATGAGAGACCATAGCAAAGTTCTTTAATTCAAAGACATCCGCTTGTCGAGGATAGGCCGACTGTAATTGCTCTAATGCATCAAAGAGCGTTAAATTTTCAGTCCAGTTAGGCAGTATCTCATCCGACTCTTCTAGCTGATAACCTAAATATTTGGACTTTGCGTTTTGTTTTTTGGTAAGGGATTGATGAGGTTTGCCAAACAGCAAATGCCATACAGAAACTCGGACATACTCGAAGAATTCTTGACGATTTTCAAAGGGCTGTTCGTCATTTCGCCAACGGTGCAACTTTACGACCGACTCGTTAGACAGTTCTGTAATTGATGCTTCATGCAGGAGAGTTTCGTGTGGACGATGATGATGTAAATAACGTTCTACGATGCTTCGAATATCCTGATATGCAAAAGTTAGGAATTCTTTGCTCATTGCAGTATCCCTATTCTGCCAACCAACTAGCAGCTCAGTGGCATTTGATAGATCCTTAATTGACACTCTCATTCCTTTAATGACTATATTGGCAAAGGCGTTTATTCATAATTGTTTTACTTCCAATCAGTTAGAACTAGTTAGAAGAATTAACACATAATCCCGACAATTCGAATATTGTCAATCGTTGTTGATGGTATAAGGTATCTATCCAGTAGCGATTAGCTACATTAATCACGTTTTTTACCTGTGAATGGCCATGAAATACACAATCTACACCCAAGATTCGTTGATGCGATATAGGCTGATTGAATGGCCTGCTCCAAAGTAATGTCCAGATTTCCTCGCTAGATAATGCTCTTTGTTGCACGGCCGTCCAGTCCGCAATAGATGATGCATGGCAAATACCGACCCTCACGTTACCCACATTAATCGTTCGTGTAAGTGGCATCATAATGTCTACCAGAGTTTTCCACCTCCACAATAGGTCGTATTGGTCAAGGTGTTGGGTCAACCAACCGCCTTGTTGATGACTTATTTTTTCCCAATACCATGGTGACTGAAAACCCAATAAAAACAACTGTTCATGATTCCCCAAGACCGAAAAAAACCAACTTTGAGTCAATAGGTTAAAACTCTCTTCGGTTTCAGAACCTCTACCGATCACATCACCCGTGCAAAAAAGTCGATCGGTATTAAAGTTAAAACCCAAAGCCTTTAACTGAGTGTAAAGTAGACCCACTTGTCCGTGGATATCCCCTACGACGAAATCTCGTCCATTGTTGTTTTGTTTGTGATAAATATGCTGCTTTCTCGGGAAAAAATAGTGGATACGCTTACCTCATTGTCTTCCGTTTCTGACAAAACCCGATCTCTGGGTCACTAAAATCAGAACAGATTTCGCTGGCAAACTGCAGGGACATAACTAAAGGAAAAATACGCAATTAAAAGCGTACAAAATCTAAACTCATCCTATAAAAGTCGGTTATTAACTATTCCCCCCTTAAAACGTAAAAAATTCTGCGTAAAAATAATTTAAAAACGTACCTCCCACAGCTCTTAAACCAATGCAAAAATCCACCCTACTTAAATAACGAAACCCTCAACACTAGTGAACATCTGCGGGGAGGGGCGCCTATGAATACAGGAACTCAATACTATGCAACTACGATCAACACTACTCTCAGCTACCATATTGTCTCTTGTTAGCACACCGAGTCTGGCCTTTTTTAACAGTGATCTCACGCTAACTAAGGTTCACCCTGCGGACGATGCTAGCTATGCCGAAAAAGAAGGTGTCACAAGATCCACTTATCAACTCGATAATAATGATATTCCTCAACTGAACGCACTTTATGAAGAAAGTAAACGACTACCAGCTCTTACACATATTGACCTTTCTAAGCTAAACACATTGGCTGCACAACCATTGCAACTAACCTACCAAGGAAAAGAAGCGACCGCACTTCAGTCAAATTATACCTCGTTGATCACCGACATGCAGGCTATCGAAGCACAGGTGCTAGCAGAGGAAAAACGTAAAATTGATGACAAAAAGAAACAGTCGACAACTATTTTAGAAGACATAACCAGTCTTGAAGCCAACAAACTCGCGTATCTAGCGGACATTCAGGTAGTACTGGACCGTCAGATAGAAATCGATAAGTTGATCAAGGAAAGCGAGCAAACCGTAAACCGTTCCGCTATCAAGCTTGCTGATATCTTCAATGATTTAGGTTCTGATGTGGTTGGTACAAAGGGCATCGCCCCCAAGAAGTTTGAAAAAGTCTCGATAAAGTATGGCGATTGTAAGGAGTCAGTTTCGATCTCAGGAAGCAGCATCAAAACAGGTACAGAGATTCAAGGCTATTGCTTTACGACAAAGATACCCGTGAAGAAAAAACACAGCGAAGTAATTCTTAACAATACGACATTAATGGCCAGTTATCACAGCCTGACTCGAAACATCTACGATGAGCTGATCAAACAAGGAGAAGCTGACAATAAATCCAACCTCATTACCGGTTATCGTCAAGAGGCTAAAGCGTTTTCTCATGGAACAATTCGAAACGCTGAAAAAGCCGCTATCGAAAAGTACGGTTCGAATGACAAAGGGTTAGAAAGAAAAATAAAAACGTTAAATAAAAAATACAAACAGAGCCAATATAATATCAACGCAGCAGAAGAAAACATGGCAAGAAATAGCCAAATACAGTTACGGAAATCACCAGAATTGAATGCCTTAAAACCTACTGTTATGCAGTTAAACCAAGATACCAAAATATACCTCAACGCATTTTGGACGGATATTCTAGGCAAATCCGACGATAGTGAAACGGCTGTTAACTATAAAGAAATGGAAGTAGAAATTGCCGAAAAAAATGAACTGACGGTCGTTGTAGACACCTACAACAATCACATTGAAACCTATTTGATTGACACTAATCGTTTAGATGAAGCGAAAGATTCTCGCGACCTAAAGAACCTAGATACCATACCTGTAAATATAGCGGTAATGGCCAATGCTCTAATGGTATACAGAGGAACCACCAAGCAGCCCCCGTTAACAGATAGACTGACTTATACATCGATTAAATTGTTACAGGCGCTGTAACGAGCGATTGGAACAACTCGTCATCCATTGATATATAAAATGAGTCTCAAAAACCAAGATGTATGATATGTGCACCAAAAATCATTGGAAAAACAAATAGAAAGCTGCGATATAGAATGGTAAATTGTAGAGCTTTAGTCAAAACTTCATCAGTTATTCTAGTCTATTTATTTTTCGAGTCCTCAGTTTGTTCAATCTAGGAATAGATGTAGATATAGAAATGTTACGGAAGCACTGTGGTAAAATTATAATCGGATTGACAATATGTACTCATTAAAGAATCTAAATAACTATCACGAAGATCTATGTACGTCGCTTAACACTCCCCTTCTAATAGAGCTAAATAAAAAAGACATTAATAGCTTTAACCCATCACAAGGAGGCCTCACTCCTTTTACCGTCGCTCGCAGGGTTTACGATGCGAATTTAAATAAAACGTCAACCAACATCCTTGCTATCGACGGCAATAACCTCCAACACGGTAACCAGTTTTACCTGCTAGACGCATTGTTTGATCAGTTAACTGATGAGTTAAAAGCCATTAAAAACCTTGCCACCTTAAAGGAGACATTAAAAGCCGCCGCTTCTGTCGCGACCGCCGGTCTGCTCGATCAGTTTATTGGTGATTATTTAGACAAAGGCGTAGATTATCTTTTTGATGAAGTAGGCGACCATTTCTCTGAATTACTCGTCGACACAGTCGCAGATAATATCGATGTCGCCAGTCTCACCAGCAGCAGTATTGAGGGTATGCTGCAAGATAGTGCTGGTGAAACGTTAGCGGATTTTATTGCAAAGGCTAGCGACAATAAGTTAAACCTCACACTCGAAGAGAAAGAGGAGTTGTATAAGTTATCTACGTCCTTTTCGAAAAGTGCTCAACATGACGTTTTTCAATTGACATTTAAAGTGATGCTAGCCATTAGTCTTGGTTCGCCTAAATTGATTTTTGTCAATAATCCATACAAGTTAGATAATAACTCAATCGCTATTCTTTCATTAATCATCTCTTACGCTAAACACCAAAAAGAATTGGGTATACATCTTGGCCTATCCATTCTTTACACCTATACCGATGGAGAATTTCAGCCCTATAGTAACGTTTCGGACGATCTAAAACAGAAGCAGCGTTTACTAGATGACCAACGTCGCTTCGCCCAACGCTATGCTAT
Organism: Vibrio sp. UBA2441; assembly: GCA_002342685.1. Lineage (GTDB taxonomy): Bacteria > Pseudomonadota > Gammaproteobacteria > Enterobacterales > Vibrionaceae > Vibrio. The sequence continues at coordinate 29,698 of DDQN01000085.1, read as the reverse complement.
GTTAGAGCGTCCGAGTAGTAACATTCCCAAAGTTGCGGTTAAATCATCACTTTTCGTTGGGCGAATAAAAGAACTAGAACAGCTACAAAGCCAATTTTATCAACGAAAAGGCGTTGTTGCTTCCGTTGTATCAGGCGAACCAGGAATTGGAAAAACCGCGCTGGTAAAACAGCACATTAAGCAAATAGAAACCAGCAAAACCATTACCCTTACGTTGCTTAATGAGGTGGGCCACAGCTCAACAAATACCGGCTTAAGTTCATTAGAAAAGAGCATATTAGAAGAGGCTAAACGACTTGAATTACTAAAAAATTGGAAAGAAAAAGGCATTGCTGGCCTAAAAGATCTGGCAAACAAAGATACCGCCTATAAAGCGATAGGAATGATTCTGTCAGGAAGTGACAAAGTACTCAGTATTGCGGATAGCGGTTATCAACGTATCATGGTTGATAACCATATAGATAAGGTAAAGCAGAGTGGTTTAAAAAATCTAGACAACCAACCTAGTAATCAAAAAGCCTTGCAGTTTAACAAACTCGACAAAGCCATTGATGCATTATTACCGCTTAGCGACCCAAACCAACCTTTAGTGTTGTTTATTGATGATTGTCAATGGATAGACAACCACTCAAGCGAATATATTCTTACGCGTTTAGCACCAAAAATGCCTGTGTATATTGTTACCACTATTCGCCCCAGCGATGCAGCCACTCTACTCAAGCAGCATTCACAAAATAAAAGCCTTAATGAATACAGCATTGCGCTGTTAAAGACGTTTGAAACTAAAGGGCATGAAGAAATAGTGTCTACAATAGACACCTCATATTTACAGTTGAACAGCATTCATTTATCTGGTTTTGATAAAACCGCGCTGAAAGCATTAATTACTTCGGTCATCCAAGGCAACTCCGAGCAAGTTAACGCACTCACAAACACTCTGTTCAGTGAAATAGCGGGCCAAGGGGAAGAGTATATCAATACGCTCTTTACCATCGAAAGCATTAACATGCTGTGTGATGAAAAACTTTACAGCGAAAATAGTACCAAACCATTAATCCTTGGCAAACCATTGTGTTTTAATTCCGAGTTAATCGATATTTCCGCAGCCATCAAAGACACGTTTACTTTACTGTTGGAAAAATACAAATCATCACTCAATCAAGCCGATAAGCTGGGCAGCTTTAATCTAATGGCGTATGCGGTCCTAGAAGAACGCTTACATCTATTAAAACTTTACTTTGTTGAACATGGTAACGCCGCCGTTAACACCCTGCTTTTCTCTTCATTACTCGGTGCGCCATTTTCATCAAGTATTGTAAAAGCGTCCCTAGAAGCATTATCAAAAACAGAATTACCACTACTAGAACCACTCAGAGCTCATATTCAACAAGGACAGCTCGAAGTAGGATTAACCGCTGAACATTACTCTATCATAGACGAGGTGTATGAAATATTAAGTCGTTATCAGCTTAATGAGGATAAATACCAATATCGCCATGGTTTACTGCACATATTCCTTTCTAATCAGTTCGAATCTTTAATAACCAAGTTACTCAAAGAACAACCACAACAAGCCATAGAGCAGGTATTTGAAATACTGCTACAAGTAATAGAACAAGAATGGCAACAGCAGCCTTTTTACCGTAAGTCACAAGAAACAATGAGCTCGGTTGATACCGAACAACTCATATTTTTTGTAATAACCGAGCAATTAATATTAAAGCAATGCCTTAAAATTAATCACTATAAGTGGGCGGCACGTTATAGCGCGAACTTAGAGGGATTAGCATCAATCTATAACAATCACAACCAACTTATCGAAGCGATAGCGCTATATGATGAGGCGTTATTAGTTCGTAAGGATCTTTATGTAAAAAAACCTGAACAATGGGCACAAAGCTACACAAGCTGCCTAGGTCGACTAGCGTTAAGTTATGTAAAAAACAACCAGCCTGAAGAAGCGATAAAGCTTGAACAAGAATCCCTAGCCCTTCTCAAACCCTTATATGAAGCCAACCCTGAACAATGGGCAGATGACTACACCGTTAGCTTAAATAATTTGTCGCTAAGCTATCAACAGAACAACCAGTGGCCAGTGGCTATTGAAACCCTAAAGAACGCTGGGCCGAGTCTCGAAACCTTGTATGAAAAAAGGCCAGAAAGATGGGCTGAACTCTATATTGCTCGCTCAAACAATTTGGCGCAATGCTACTACTCTAACAATCAGATAACCGAGGCTATTGAGAGGCTTAAAGACGCCTCGAAATGGACCGAAACTCTGTATGAAAAAAATCCTGAGCAATGGACTAGCAGACACACTATTACTTTAAACAACTTAGCGCAGTGTTACAGAGAGAACCACCAACTAGGTAAAGCTATTAGCCTCGAAAAGGTCAATGTTGAAACTTACGAAATACTACATGAAAAAAACCCAGAACAATGGGCAGGCGACTACGCTAACAGTTTAAACAACTTAGCGTTAAGCTACATAACCAATCAGCAACTTACAGAAGCTGATGAGCTTCTTAATATCGCCCTAACGAACTGTAAAGCCTTGTATAAAAAGAGCCCTAAACAGTGGGTAGGTCACTACACTAGCAATCTAAGCAACTTGGCAGCAACCTACCTTAAAATCAACCGGGTTACAGAAGCAATTGAACTTATTAAAGAAGTTTCGGAAATATTTCAAGAGTTGTATGAAGAGAAGCCAGAGCAATGGGTTATCGACTACATCAGAAGCTTAGGCAACTTAGCTAACACCTATCAAAAAAACAATCAGCTTACTGAGGCAATTGAACTGCATAAAGAAGCTTTGGTACTGGCTACCACCTTATATGAAAACAATCCTAAGCCGTCAGCTGGTTGGTACGCCAATAGTTTAAATGGTTTGGGAGCAAGCTATCATATGAATAACCAACATGCCAAAGCCATTGGATTATTCGACCGGGCCTTAGCCGCCCTAAAGCCTTTGTATGATATAAACCCAGAACAATGGGCGAGCGACTACGCTAAAACCTTGAATAGATTGTCCTCCAGCCACAGTGAGACAAACCAACTTGAACACGCGATAACGCTTGCAGAGAACGCATTCCGCATCCACAACAATTTATATAAAAAAGCACCCGACCAATGGGTCAACAGCTACACAACCAGTTTAAGTAACTTAGCCAAAGTCTTACAAAAGAATAACAGGATGAGTGAAGCGATTGAGTGCAATAAAGAGGTCGTGAGAGTTAACAAAGCCTTATATGAAAAGAGCCCTGAACAATGGAGTGGTGACTACGCAAACAGTTTAAACACTTTAGCGACAAGCTACAGTGAAAACCAACTAGTAGAAGCTATTTCGCTTTTCGAACAAGCTTTGAGAATTCAGATCGAACTATATGACAAAAACCCTAAGCAATGGGCTGGAGACTATGTTAACAACTTAAACAACTTATCTGTGAGATATCAAAATAACAACCAACTTGCTGAAGCAATACAATGTTCTGATATTTCCTCAGAAATACTGGAAGATTTGTATAAAAACAACTCACAACAATGGGCTTATACCTATACCAGTAACCTAAATAATCGAGCCTCGTTTTACCTTGCTAATCAACAGTATAAAAAAAGTATTTCTTTAGCTAAAACGTCACAGGCAGCACTGAAAGAACTATATGCTAATAATAATCGACACTGGGCCGATTCACTTATCAACTGCCAAAATTTATTAGCAACAAACTACGCGAATATTGGCGAGTTGGAAAGTGCTATTAATATATTTAAATCCTGTTTGGACATTACAATAAAATATGAAAAAGAGAATAGAGAATGGACAATGAAACACGTTCAGACACTCGGAAATTTAGCCTATTGCTATGAGCAAATTGATAGTATTGAGGAATCAATTTCAACACATAAACTATTACTCGTCACAATTGAAGATCTTTATAAAAAAAATCAACTCCAGTGGAAAGATAGTTACATCAGCCGTATATCAGACTTAGCACAAACATATCGCCGTAATTATTATATAGCCGAAGCTTTAGACCTTGAGTCAATTCAAAACAGTATTCTTAGCTAAGATAGCTCTTAATGGAGATACATTAAGAGCTAAAAGTATAAATTTTATATAGAAAAATAAGGGAAACAATGAAGGGAATGACAAAAGAGGAAGCATTTGGTGCGGCACAGCACTGGTCGAAGAAGTTTTATAATGACGTTGATGGCGCAGAACAACAAATGTTCACTTATATTGGTGAGATTGAAACAATGGGATTAGCAGACGAGTATCTTAAAGCTAACCCTGAAAGTGAATTAACTTTTGCAGCTTATTTCTTACGCAAAAAAAATTCAACGAAAGCTAAACAACATTTAATTAATGCAAGTCATCATGGCGACTTGGAAGCTATTTCCATGCTCAAGGATATTTTTAACGAAGAAATTACAACGAGTAAAGATCCCATCCGAACACCCTCTGGCGAAATTTTTAATAAAGTTGAGTTCCAAACGCTATTAGAAAAAGCAAGAAATGGAGATGCACAAGCCGCTAAAATACTTGAAGATAAATATGATGCTTCACTCTCTAAGGAAGCTCCTTCATCTGAACAGCCTATTACTCAAGAATCCAATTTCGAACCGTCCAATGAAACAGGTCCGAATGCAGCTCATTCGAAACCAAACATCAATGATCAACCTTCACTTCTTGTTCGTACCGGAATACGTTTTATTTCACCTCGTTTCAATGATGAATTGACCCAATGGTTCTCTTCAGTTCCGTTTATATCGGCAATAATGCAGGTAATTGCAAGTCTGCTTGCCGTACTTTATGGTCTATTTAAGATGCTGAGTATCACATCTGAAAGTGATAGTGTACGACAAGGAGGTTGTGGCGCATCATTATTGGTTCTGACACAGTTTGCCCTGGTGATACTGCTGTTTCTTGCCTTTATTTCCGGTTTGTTCAGTAGTTTGGCGATGGTGGGTATTGTGGTACAAGCTAACTCCTATGTGATGCCTCTCTTTTTAGGTACTTGCATAATAGGCACGCTATTAAAAAACACCTTAAAAGTACAAGCGATGGGTGTTAATTATGAATATAAAGCGCTCTATCTTTGTGCCATTGCCCTTGCGGCCCTATTATCGGTAGCGGGTGTTGCCCATATTATTAACATTGATGATGCCAAAATGCTTCAGCAAACTGGCTTAGACACAATGGATGGCTTTTTCTTACCGGTCGTTGCCATTGCGGCAACCATTATCATTTTCCACGGGCTTCTTAAACCGTTTCTAACCAATTGCCTGATTATTTTTGTCGCTATTGCCGTGAAAGCGGATAAAGAAACTCTAGAGAGGCTTAAAAAAAGAAGTGAAGTCATTGACCACTCAATGGGGATGGCGAGAAAAATATTGGCGGTTATTCGTTATCTAGTGCTCTTTATAGCGATGGTTTTCGTTTCAGTATTAACGTTTTCTCATCTATTCGGTGTCAGCGACAACGTATTAATGCACGCGGATTCATCCATAGCGACTCTATTAGACATCCGGTTTGATAAACGCATTCCACTCTCAGTTGTTCGTCAGGGTTTATACCCGTACATTTTGGTTTTTTGGCTATCGATAATACTTTGGTTTGCCATTATGTCTGCAATATCGCCACAAAAGAGCCTTATTGCCAAAGTAATGAGACTCTTTAAGAGAGATAGTACAAAAGCCTCCAAGGTGATCGTTACGATTGGCTCACTCACCTTGGTTGCAACCCTGTTTCTACTGAATGCAGACTTACATATATTTCCTAATGACCCACAAACTAGGCTGTCGAACAGTGTTATCTACGGACAGGTTAACAAATCGCAAATACTGTTAGAAAGAAGAGGATGGAGAGGCGAAAATCGTCTACTCGATAAGCCTGCTTGGGTTACCGAATTGGCCGCAGGTTTGTATCAACAACATAAACAAGCCGGCACATTTAACCAACTTGGTCTTGAAAAAAACAGCGCTCAATACTATGACCGTGCATACCATGGCAGTAAGGAGGGTTATTACATTCATGAAATAGCGACTCGTCTCATTCCTGTGGCGTTAGGCCAATATATCGGTCTTCTTGTCGTCACGATACTCTGTGTTTGGTTAGCTATTTTTCTAGGCATATTCACAAAAGATAGTAGACAACTTAGGGCTTATGCAGTCAGTGTACTAACTATTCCAGTAGTCTGTTTGTACATCGCTACCGCATCAAACCAACTCTTTATTGAACTAAAAGATTATACACTTGAGGTTTCAGAGAAATTAAATTATTCGTTCAATACCGGTGACTGGGGGTTAAGGCACTATAGAAAGTCATTAGAAGTTAACCAAGCAGTGACTCCCACTATAACCCCTGCTATTACTCATTCCAATAAAGCAAGTAGCCAACAAGCACACAACACCAACTGGAATAATGTATATCTACTACCTGGAGAAAACTTTTCTTTCGATAAATTAAAAATACAACGTTCATACCAGCAATTAATAACAGCGGCAAGAAGTGGACATAGCGATGCAGAAATTAAAGTAGGCATGTTGTATATGCACGGTGTGGGTGTAAAGCAAGATTTCGACAAAGCGAAATATTGGTTCAATCAAGCCGCGAACGACAATCACCCTCAAGGCCTCAAAATGCATGGTTACACTTTTTATGGCTCCCAAAATAGTGAAGCATTTAAGTATATTAGAAAAGCCGCACAACAAGGTGATGTAGAAGCTCAATATTTGACATCAAAATTCTACCTTGAAGGAACGGGTGTACAAATAGACAATGAGAAATCTGAATACTGGTTCAACAAGGCCGTCGCTAACGATATATTTGTAAAGCACTAAGTAACCAACAAGCACAACCAGTAGCTCTTTGTTTATAGTCTATTGTGCATTTAAGGTGTAAAGGACGTTGAAGCCCTCCTTTACACCTTTGTTAAACATAGCCAGAGGTCAAAATGAATTATAGATTAAGCCATTGATTTAAAATCCATACTTCAACTTATCGACGTGTAGTTCTATAGGGAAACTGACCATAATCTTAAAATTTAAACAGAACAATCGAATAAGCGATAGTTGTCTAGGCAAATAGAAGCTGTCCACCCTTTGAAGCTAAACCTCACAAAAGTACTTCACAAATAGCTGATATTTTTCATTGTTATATGAGTCAACAGGTTTCATGTAAGGGGGGATGTCTTCATTACTGTTTAGCAAAGCATCAATGAACTGTGCATAGCCGTCAGAAAATTTATTCGTCATTGCAATGTGAAAGTCATTGACCATTTTAGCAAAATAACTCTTTGCTTCAGTAGATGATGAAACCGCTGACTCCCCATTATGATAGCGATGGGTAAGCTCGTCATCAGATACATAATTGAAGGTACTCACATAACTTAAAAATGGCCTAATAAAATGAAGACACTGCTCAAGCTCATTCAACATTTCAACAGAAAAAACCTCAAAATACTGTTTAAAATGAGAGCAAGCACTCCCATAATGCTTTTCTCCTTCCGCCAAATAGAGAGATGCATTTGCATTCAATGTGTACAGATACCCCTGCCTCCACTTTTGGGGAGACGTCGGATATAGACTCTCATAGGCTCGAAGCATGAATGTAATTACATCTACCTGTTGTTTCTGGAATAGATCCAAGTCAGATTGGCAGTAGTCATCCAAAAAATGCATTCGTTCTATATATTGTTCCGAACCTACGTCAGGGGTTCTAGAATAAATATCGTAATAGACATCAAGATGATCGAGTTCGACTTTAATCGCCTCATGGACCAAATTGTTTTTATTATAACAGGCAATAATTACATCTAAGCTTTCTTTCAAGCCATTGGTCCAATCTAGTTTCTCTTTAAATTTGGATGAATACCTATATGAAATACAAACCGCTATTGCCTTCTTTGAAAAATTGATTGCGCTATTTAATTGATTATTTCCAGCACTATAAACGGCAAGACTATCCAGTACATTTTTATATGATGTGGCCCAAAATAATGCGGCTGAGATTTCTGAATCGGACTCACGCACCTTTTTACCTGTTGTGGGATGGTACTCATAGGTAGGTCTAGTTTCATCGGGTTGATAGTATCGTTCCAGTACAACGAGTATCTCACCTTCGAGCTTGAAAGCATCTTTGAATAAATCACACCGTTTATAAAGTGACACAAGACCCAAAGCTATTCTGACGTATTTTTCAGCCCATTTATCCGGTGCTTGTTGATATAAAGATTCCATAATGTGTAGTTGATTTAAGCTAAGCATCAATGCATCTTTCACTTGGTTGTTATTTTCATAAGAATTGATAAGTCGAGTTGAATGCTCAATATATTGTATAGAAAATGCCGTTGATTTTATTTCAAGCAAAGGCTCTAAAATTACTAGTGCCTTTTCTGTCAATCTTATTGCCTCATTCTCTTGCTCACTCTCCTGATAGTACCGCGCTAAGTATGTTAAGCATGTTGTGTAGTTTTCAGCCCAGACTTGAGGTTTATCCTTAAAGTAATCCTTACTAATTGACAACGCTATACTTTGAGTTTCCAACGCTTTATGCAAATCCCCAGCTAGGTGATAAAAAGTAGCCAGCTTAGTCAAGCATTCACAGTAATCGTAAGCCCACGCCGTTGGTAAATCACAATAATAGGTATATAGCAGAGTAGCCGATTTTTCTGCAAAGGAAACAGCATTAGCGTCCCACAAAGTATCTAATTCATCACTACCATTAGCCGCTTGAATCTGTAAAGTGATAGCTTCTTTGTAATTTGTTATATCTGTTGTTTTCGCGTAATCATCTTCATCAATCGTTAGAATCTTTTCTTGCAGTAAGAATGGTTCGATAATTTGCTGATTTTCCTTATAAAAGGCGAGCAAAGTTCTTAACAATACTAGGTGATTATCTCTGCAAACAAATGGCCGCTTGATATAGTCTAACTCACTGATCTTAAGTCCATGTTCCAATACACGGATTGCGTTAGGCAATTGATTATTTTTATAGTACGCCGTTGCAAGGCCGTGTATACAGACCATAAAACTTTCAAACCACCTCTCTGAAGCAAGTTCGTACAACGATTCATAGAGATCAATCGCGCGTTGTTCAAGTTCAGCAGCATTACTAAACTGCTGATTATCAAGGTAGCATTGTATTAGCCTATTCATGCTAGTCATTGATGTCTTAGCCCATTTGTCTGCATCTTCAACAAAACATTTTATCGATAGATCTAATACGGAAACCTGTAGCTCAATGCTATCTTCAACTTGTTCATTTCTAGTATATGAGTCAGTAAGGTGAGCAGATACATTGAAATAGTGTTGAGCAAAATACTCAGCGTAATACGCGATAAATTCAATTTCTTTCTCTTTTACCTCTCTATCCAATCGAAGTAACTTGATTCGCTCTGGGCTATAAATTGATAACTGTTTCTCTTCGCATACAATGGCCTCATTCAACCTATTGCTCGCTTTATAACATTCAGCAAGTTTTCTAAGCTCTTCACCATACTGTTCATCCCTATGATGCGGGTGCCATTTTGATTTGTTATTTTTATAAAATCCTTCAATGAGCGAAACACACTTCTCACGAAACGGAACTTCATCACTGCAACTCTTGTTCACTTTAAAAAACGAAGCAAAAGTAGACCGTTTATCATCAATTTCAATCGTGGTTGTTTTGGGTAAGAACGGCGAGTTGTTTTTACCCAACAAAAGCATTTCATTATCAATTGTCGATGCCTTATTCTGTAACTCCTCGTCTCGATAAATACGGCCTAAAAAACTAAGACAATCAAAATATGGCTCCGTCCAATAGGCAGGCGCTAATGCGTGGTATTTGTTACATATCAACCTCGCTTTTTCAGCAAACGCAAGTGCCTCAGAAGTAAACTTCTTTTGTTGATAAGTTGTTGCTAGGTTTAATAGGCTAAGAGCGTGGTGTTTAGCCCAATAGGCAGGGTTTTTTATATAATAGGGTTTAATTAATGCAATAGAAGTTTCTGCGTATGATAGTGCTTGTTCTATTTGATGTAGCTGACAATGGGATTTCGCAAGGTTATTAATCGTTGTTATGTAATAGCTCACCCATACTTCTGGTGCTTTTGCATAATATTCTTTAATGATTGGCAACGCTTCTTCTTCAACTTCAACAACTTGATTTGGTTGATTGGCTCTTTGATAACAAAAGGCTACTGCACCTAAGCGTTGCAGGTATTCTTCGACGTATTTATCTGGCATTTTATGGTAAGACGATCTGCAACTATTAAGAGAAAACTGAGCCAAGGTTAATGCATCGTTGATTTGATTGTTTTGCGCATAGCAATGAGATAAAAGAACATGATCTATGGTCATTCCACTACGAATGACCACTTCCTCAGCGAGCGCAATCGCATCATCATCACGTTTTATTTGTGCGTAGCACCTTGCGACACAGCGTAATGTATCGATATTTCTTTCGCTTGTTGGATCTTCAGCGGCCATTATTTCTTCAAACTGTGAAACCGCTTCTTCGCTACGGTTAACTTTCAAATAGGCGTTAGCTAGCCCACTTAATATTTCACTACGATCTAGGTCGGAATACGTCGTCCAAGCGTCGTGATATTTCAATAATTCTATATATAAAACAATCACCTCATCGATTCTATTGGTGGTTTCATACAAATTAATAAGAATAGGTAAATTTTCAAAGATCAGCTCATATCGCTCATCGGGATCAGTATATTCGCAAACGGAATGTATTTTTTCTGCTAATTGTATCGCCCCTAGAATATTATTATTTTCGATGTGAAATTTTTGAACACGCTCTAGCCCATTAATATATGTAGATGCCCAATCTTCATTCGGATTTGAGAAAAACGCTTTATCCAACACATTTATCCAAGCACCATAGGTAGAGTGTAGCATTTGTGTTTTGTTCATTTCTTCGGGATCAGACCTTAATTCATTTTTTATGCTTAAGCTTATATCTTTTATTTCCCAATGAATTAAATCAAATAACCGATCTTTTGCTTGAATAAGATTTTTCTTAAATATAGAACTCAACAAATAATCAAACTGCTTATCTAGAAAAGTATGCAACAGGCCATGACGGTATTTATATCTATCACCACTCACTGTCATGCGACGTAAAATCTCATACACCTCATCAATAATAGAATAATGTTCGGGCAAAAGATGCGTCTGTTCTTCAGTGCCCAGAAGGTAAAGCTTTAAAGGTACCAAAATAGGATCCTTCGTATTCACCACTGTAAGTACTATTCTTTTGACTAACTCTGAAGAGAAAGGGGCACCTAATAATGATGAAAATAACAAGGAATTTACCGCTGCATTACCTTGTTTTCCAAAATGTATTTTCAATAGGTGCAAACGTTCTTCCAATACCGCATAAGCCATCAAGTTAAATCGGCTTCCCGAACCAGACTCATTGGCATGAGCTAAAGAATCTTTATATTTAATTTGTAATGTAGAAAAAGTTTGTGAAAGAGTTGAATCAATGTCTTTAAGCTCAGAATTAAAACGTAGTGGTGAGTCTAGAATTAATCGTTCAAAGTTATTTTCGCTGTACAACTTTTTATCACAGAGCATGTTTAACGTTTCAATTGCAAACAAGGTATTTATATTATCTTCACCCTCCCCTGCTAGTGCAGTAAAAACGGCCTTTGCTAACGCTTCACATTTTCGAGGTGATCCTTTGATGACTTTACTTATTAACTCAGTTAATACAAGATTATTAAACCCAGACAATGAGGTAATATAGGTTTTTATGTCAGATTCATATATATCCTGGTAGTATGATTCAGCCCCCTTCACACCACATATTTTTAATAACGCAATAGAATACTCATATAATGATGGACGCTGTAACTGTTCCTTTAACGCAGTGCTTGCATCACTTTGACGAATCGTTGTAACGATGTAAAGGTCGTCTCGATTTATAAGTCGCGTTAAAATGTACTCACTGGCTGTATTGTCAATCCATTGCATATCATCAATAAATAATACTAGCGGGAAATACCTTGAACTGACACTTTGTAACCTGTTGATTGCTTTATCTAAGTTATCAAATTGTTGCTGCTTATTGTCTCCTTGTTTGTCATTTAAATCTTCCATGCCTATTTGTTTAAGACCATCAACATTGTCATCAATTTTTACGCGCTGATAACCTGCATCAGCAATGCCAAGTGCTTTATCTGCCCCAGAAAAGATAAGACCAATGGCTTTAAATGCATTCTCTTTTGTGCCTATGTTTTTTAAATAATTGGTACCTTTATCTTTCCAACCAATCATTAACTCAAGTCGCTTAGCTTCATCAAGAATACTTTTCTCCAAAGAGCTTAAGCCTGTATTGGTTGAACTATGCCCTACCTCATTGAGTAAGGTTAATTGAATTATGTCTTGTTGCTTTTGAATAAGAGTTAAATGCTCATTCACAAGCGCTGTTTTGCCAATGCCTGGTTCACCTGAAATCACCGATAATGTCGTTGATTGACGATTAAGGAATTGGTTATTTAATGTTTCAAGCTCTTTGGTACGTCCAATAAACAGCGACGATTTAACGGCTACAGTAGGAATATCAGTTCCTGGTTTTTCAAGCATCGCATAACGCTGTACAAAGCGCCTCTGCGCCATTAATAATCGCTGTTTAGATAACAGTGATTCATCAACCGAATTGTAAAGATGAAATTGTGTATCGGTGTAGGTATACACCACCGACAAGCCGATGTGTTTCTCTCGATCTTTTTGGTTTTTAGCGAAAGAAAACAGCAGTGAAAGCAGCCCGATGGAATCATCGTCGAGCTTATGTGGATTGTTAATATAGATAAGTTTCGGAGTGTCTAGGCCGATAGCTAATAGCAACTTAAAGCTGAGCTGAAATACATCAATATTCTGGGTTTTTGAGAAGGTGTTTGATAGCTTATCAAGCTCTACTTTTGCAGAGGTGGACAAACTCAGAGTTTGTTCATTAATGTGACCAGCTAAGTCACCTAACTGATCACCCGCTGTATCAGATAATAACCCTTCTATACTGCTTAATAAGACATTAGATATGTCTATATTATCAACGGTAATATCGGTTAATAAATCAGAAAACTGATCGCCTACTTCATCAAGAATAAAATCAAAGCCTTTATCTAAATAGTCTCCAGCAAACTCATTCAATAAGCCACCGGTACCTAATGAAATAGCTGTTTTTAACGTCTCTTTTATAGTGGCTATGTTTTTGATGCTTTTAAGCTCATCACGCAGGGCCTCAACTAAAACGTCAAGTAACACAAAACTGCCTGATAAACACGCTTTGTCGCCATCAATCACAATCATATGATTGCTTTTGTTGCCTTGATGATTGTATACCTGCTCCGCAATTTTCAATGGTACTAACTGTGCATTATCTGTTTTTGCATTGTTAGTTAATAACGTCATATCATCTTGATTGAGCTCTATGAGCAATGGTGTTTTTTGAGAACGCAACAGGTCACTATGGTAATTTTTCAAATACGAAATATGATCCATGTAGTTAATTTTTCCGAATAATCAAGAAGATGCTGTCAATTTAACTAATTTCCCCCCGCAATCCAACTAATAACAGATTAATCGGTGTTTATATCACGCCAAATGTTGATACACACCTCAACCAATTGTAATGGTACGATGATCTTGGAGACTAATTAACCCCTATAATCACATGATAAATAAGGCCAAATTATGAAACGAAAAGAACGAGTAATCATTTCCGACCAACAAAAACTAGAATATGAAAACATGATGGTTGAAGATGCTTACAATACCCATTGGGTCACCGATGTGACTTATAGTAAACCGCGTTGATTTGCTCCCTACCTGAATGACTGATTTTTTCATCTTCCAGCAAAGAAATTAATCTTCCTTCCGCGATATCTTGCTTCACCATGAATCCTGATAGACAGGCAATGCCATTTCCCATCAACGCAAGCTGCCTCACGGTTTCACCATTGCTCGAAGTCATCGTTGGTGCTAAACGAGTAAATCCTTTGAGTGGCCAATTATTGAGCATTTTCGGTGTTGAAAATCCTATTGTTTCATGATGGCTCAAATCACTGCTTTTACTGGGAAGTCCTCGCCTTGCTAAATAATCGGGTGAAGCAACAATGTAAAACAAGCTTCTGCCTAGTGGTCTAGCATGTAACGTTGAGTCATTTAATGCACCGATACGAATGGCTGCACCAATGGTACTAATTGGTGAAAAACAAACGGACTGGCAGCATCCACCCTTAGTCGCCCTTTGGGCAATTTTACGAGTTTGATATTAGTAAATTCGTTTCTTTAGGAGAGAGTGATTGGGCATCTCAACGCACTTTAGCCCTCAATTTCTGGACCGACTATTCACCCACTTGGGATGTAGAAACCAGCCCAGAAGGGTTTAACACTGTGACTGGCGCATTCCTGCTGTTACTTCTATCAGGTATTGGATTGTTCTTTAATGAACTGCTTCCGGCTGAGATATTCGGTTTTGACGGCAAAACACTCACGATAATGCTGCACGTTGGTATGTCGCATGCTCTTAAAGTGAATTCTTAGCTTCCTATAATAAGGATAAAAGTTAAACCCTTTATCGGCTCCATACTGATAAGAGGTTTCCTCTTTTTTGGAGAGTAAAAATGCCTTTTATTATTTCTGACAGTAGCCTTCCAGCACGATCCTAATGAGATATGTATCACTAATGGGAATCGGTGAAAATAAGCTCTGCATCTGCTTCAAAACAGCCAAGAGTCATCGTAATCTGATAAAAAATAATAACGAAAGCGATGATATGCGTTTCTTAATCTTGTTGATTTTTTTCGTAAGTTCTTTTTTTATGTACGCAGGAAATGCCCAAACACTCACAATCGTACGGGGTAACCAAAGCTATCCTCCGTACGAAATTTACCAGCCTAATAAAACACTTACGGGTTTCCATATCGAGCTTATTAATGCGGTTGCCAGCGACTTAGGTATTACAGTGGAATTCAAGAGTCTTCCCTGGAAAAGATCGGTTCACATGATAGAGAATGGTCAGGCAGACGCCATCACGTACTTTGGTAAAACCGCCGAACGGGAAAAATTTGCCACGTTTGATGACGGGAACGTCATAAGCTACGTAAACAATTCGTTATTTACCAGCAAAGTAAACTGCGACAAAATCTCTTGCGACAATGGTCTAGCGCCCTTTTCTTCGTACACTCTGGGAAAAATTCATGGCTACAGTTACGGAGATTCAATCAATGAGAACCACTGGAACGAGGTTGATGACAGAGCAAAAAGTGAAATACACCTTATTCGCAAGTTGCTGGCCGGCAGGATTGATATCGCTATTGGTGAAAAGCAAAGAATCATCTACTTAGCCCGAGAAGAAGGCATTTTAGAACAACTCTTTTTTATTGAACCCGAATTACAATCTATCCCACAATATCTCGCCTTTTCAAAAAAAAGCCTTAATCATCACTGGGCTAAGCGGTTTTCTATTGCGATGCAAGCATTTATGAAAACTGAAACTTATCAAAATATTAGACAGAAATATCACATAGAAGCCGATTAACCTCACAGCTGTGCTTCAGGCTGATAATCGCTCATCGAATACTTCCTTGTTTCAGCTCTGCTGTCGATATTGCCAGGCGCTTAACTCACTGTTCAGAAACAACATTTGTTACACTAATTCAATCAGTTACAGCCCAACTCCGTTGGAAATGGTTTCTATGCTAGAATAAGCGCCCTGGGATTAGGCATAAAGCCTCAAATCGCCTCTTTTGGGGTCATTTTTTACCATCTTTTCTTGCATGGTACGAGCTAACTAATCAAGTCTTAATAGAATATGGAGTTGGTCTTTCTATTCGTTAACACGAATATGTGAATATCAGAATTTATGAGTTTTAAATCAAAAAAATACAGTATTGATTCTACAGATTATCAGGTTGGTCAGGATAATATTAATAAATGGGGCATGGATGTCCACAACACAGTTTTCACGGCCTCCGTTGGCCTATCCATTCTTTTTATTGTTACGTTGCTGGCATTAGCACCAGAAGATGCAAAAGCAGCCATTGACTCAGTTAAAAGTGCTGTTCTGTCAAATTTCGATTTCCTCTTTATGTGGGGTGCGAACCTATTACTCTTGTTTGCCATTGTGCTGGCATTTTCTCCATTGGGTAAGATCCGCTTGGGCGGTGACGAGGCGACAACCGATTATTCAACATTATCGTGGATTGCAATGTTATTTGCAGCAGGTATGGGTATTGGATTAATCTTTTGGGGCGTCGCAGAACCCACCGCATTTTTCACCAATTGGTATGGTACGCCTCTAAACGCGGAAGCCTATACACCAGCAGGTCGTGAAGTTGCGCTGGGAGCGACTGTCTTTCACTGGGGACTACACGCTTGGGCCATTTACGGCATGGCCGCACTTTGTTTGGCTTATTTTGTATATAACAAAGGCCTGCCACTCTCAATGCGTTCTGTATTCTACCCACTATTAGGTGACAGAGTTTGGGGTCGAATCGGTGATGTCATTGATGTATTAACCGTACTGGTGACTTTGTTTGGTCTTGCTACTTCACTGGGGCTGGGTGGCACGCAAGCGGCCAGCGGTATTAGCCATGTCTTCGGCTTTGAAAACAGCCTTTACCTTCAGCAGTTTATTATTCTGCTGATCATGGGATTAGCCATTCTTTCCGTCATGCGGGGTATGGATGGCGGCGTTAAGCTTTTAAGTAACCTGAACATGGTAATCGCTTTTGTGTTCCTTGGTTTTATTGCGGTTTTAAACTTCACAACCGTGCTTGACTCAGTGTCTACCGCCATTATTGGTTATGTTAAAAACATTATCCCATTGAGCCAAACGACTGGCCGTGACGACACAACGTGGCTACATGGTTGGACAGTATTTTACTGGGCATGGTGGGTCGCATATGCACCTTTCTTCGGCATGTTCGTTGCCCGTATTTCCAAAGGCCGTACCGTTCGCGAATTTCTTTTTTGCGTAATGATCATTCCTACTCTGGTCACCACGGCCTGGATGTCTGTTTTTGGTGGTGTTGCTATTGAACAGATCATTGACAAGGTTGGAGTACTGGGTATTGAGCAAGGTATTACCGATGTCTCTTTAAGCCTGTTTTATATGCTAGATGCTTATCCCATTGGTAACGTGCTTTCTGTTATCGCTGTAACGCTGATCATTGTTTTCTTTGTTACTACATTGGATTCAGGCTCTATTGTCATCGATAGCATGACGGCGGGAGGCAAATTAGAAGTGCCTATCAAACAGAAAGTCGTTTGGGCGATCATCTCTGGTGTTATCGCTATGGTCATGTTGTGGATTGGTGGTACGCAGTCTATTCAGGCGCTACAATCGATCACTATTATTGCCGCCCTGCCTTTCACTATTATTTTGTTGCTTGGTTGCGTTAGTTTGCTCAAAGGCCTATTGACCGAAGTAGACCAGCCAAAAGCATCAACTAAGTTAACCAAACAAAATTAATACGTTGGTGAATACAGAAAAATAATATCTGAACTCCCTTGTCGTAAACACAAGGGAGTTTCTAACACGATAACAGGGACAGGCATCGTCCCACCACAAACAGCGCGACAAAATCAAGATGTTGTACTGGGATAAAACAGGCTTCGCCCTCTGGTATAAACACCTTGAAAAAGCCAAGTACAAGTGGCCTTCAAAGAAGCCAAATCAACCTGAACGGACTGATTTTCCACTCAAGTACATAAGTCAGCCCTGTTGTAAAATACCTCTTCAAGCTAAAAAATTACTCGCTTACAGCTAAGACATCGCAGCGTGAGGCGCAGATGAAATCATTTTTGTGCAGGCCTTTGAGCGAGTGGCTCCACCATGTCACGGTTACTTTGCCCCACTCCAATAAAATAGAAGGGTGATGAAACTCATTTTCCGCCAACTCTGCCACTTTATTGCTGAATGCCCACGCCTGTTTAAAGTTCTTAAACTTATACACCTTCTCAAGCTGCGGGATACCGTCTCTTTCCTTGATCTGCCAGTCAGACAACTCCAATAGTAAAGTTTGTTGGTCATCTTTATTGAGAGCAATAGCATCGATACTGCAGGCTTCGCATTTTTGATCATTCAACATGTACTGGTTCCTTAGGTTCAAAAAGTGGTGGTAGTAACCCCGCTTCTATCGCGAGATCAACCTGTTGTAACAAGTTTTTCTGACTGATCTTAAAGAGCTCAGACAACCCCTTGATCACATAATATTTAGGCTGCATGATATCGATACGGTAAGGGGTTCTTAGGACTGTTTGTATATCAAACTCATCACGAACCGCCACGTTCCCTTCCAGCGCATAAATGGTTTCTGCCGGAGACGAAAGAATGCCACCGCCATAGATTTTCAGCTTCTGCCCTTCCTGGACTAAGCCAAACTCGACCGTAAACCAATACAAACGAGCAAGATAAGCGCGTTGCTTGGGTGTTGCCACCTGTCCTAGTTTTCCATAGCGCTCAGTGAAAGCTGCGAAATCGGTATTGGTCAACATTGCGCAATGGCCAAAAATCTCATGGAAGAAATCGGGCTCTTGTAAATAATCGAACTCGTCTCGCGTTCTAAGAAAGGTTGCAACAGGAAATCGCTTATTGGCAAGTAAGTCAAAGAAACGGTCGAAATCGATCAATGCCGGAACAGGCCGTACCTGCCAACCTGTTGTTTCCTTTAGTACTTTATTGATCTCAGGGAGCTGAGGAACCCTGTCTAATGGTAGATCAAGCAGGGTCAAACCATGCAAATACGCATCGCAAGCGCGATCGTTGATTACGTTCAGTTGCCTTGTCACCAAGTCGTGCCAAATGGCGTCTTCTTCGAGGCTCCACTCAACCCTGCCGTCCTGACTCAGGGGTTTAGAATGATATTGAGACATTATACGCCTCCTAACAAACGTCTTCCTTTAAGCCTATATCCACTCTTGATAAGCGTCAATTTACGCCATTTCTCGAAACCAGTCTTTCCGTAACATTTCGTTTACACAATTCTGTCAGGTGCTTATTTTGCTGATTTTTTGACTTTGTAAAACCTAAATACCAGACTAAAAATGTTATCGTCATGTTAAGAGTAACGGGATGCACGAAAGCAATGAGCCAATTTGGCAACCAAGCGACCAACGTATCGCACAAGCCAACATAACCCGGTTTATGGATAGCCTCGCTCAGTCAGAATTGAAGCCGCAAGGCCTGAAGCTAGAGAGGGAGCTAAAAAGCTACGCCGACCTCCATCAATGGTCTGTGGAACAGTCCGAGTCGTTTTGGCAAAGCCTATGGCAGTTTTCTCGAATGGTTGGTTCGCAAGGCGACAACGTATTAACGCAAGGCGAGAGCCACTGGCAGCAACCAAAATCCCATCGTGATGCAGTTTGGTTCCCCGACGCGCAAGTCAACTATGCAGAAAACTTGCTGTATTCTGCGAAGGCGTTGTCAAACGAACTTGCGATTTGGTTTGAGAATGAGCGTGGCGAGCAACAGAGCTACACTTGGCAAACCCTATGTGAGGAAGTCTCTAGCGTTCAACAATGGCTCATAGATTGTGGCGTGCAACAAGGAGATGTGGTCGCGGCCTACACACCTTATCTGCCGCAAACCGTCGTCGCAATGCTTGCCACCACCAGCTTAGGGGCAGTTTGGACATCCACTTCGCCTGACTTTGGCGTAGAGAGTGTGATTGAACGATTTGGCCAAGTGAAACCCAAGGTTCTGTTCACCTGCGATGGCTACACCTTCAATGGTAAGACGCTCGATATGACGGACAAAAACCACGAAATCATTAAACACCTGAATGGGCTAAAACAGGTGTGCCCCATTGCTTATCTTAATCAGAGTGCTTATTTGAATCAGGGGGGCTATTTGAAGCAGCGCAGCATTGAATCGGATGTATCGACCCAAAGCTGGCAAGACATCATCAATCATTATCAGCCGCAACCTTTGTATTTTACTCGTGTAGATTTCAATAGCCCATTGTTTGTTCTGTACTCTTCTGGCACAACGGGCAAGCCAAAATGCATTATCCATTCCGTTGGTGGCACCACTATCAACCACCTAAAAGAGCATCAGCTTCATTGCGATATTAAGCCCAGAGATCGCGTGTTCTACTACACCACTTGTGGTTGGATGATGTGGAACTGGCACGTCTCTGCGCTCGCTAGCGGTGCCTGTTTGGTGATCTTTGATGGTTGCCCGGTTTATCCGCAACCTAATGTTCTGTGGGATTTAGCACAGCGCGCTGACGTATCGACATTTGGAACCTCGGCCAAGTACTTAGAAGCGATTGAGAAAGCGGAACTTTCTCCCGTCGAGAGTCACTCTCTTCCTCAGTTAAAAACACTCTGCTCGACTGGTTCGGTGCTTTACCCAGAGCAATTCGATTACGTCTACAAACACATCAAGCAAGACCTGCATTTAGCGTCGATTTCTGGCGGTACGGATATTTGTGGCTGCTTTGTATTGGGTAACCCTATCTCCCCTGTTTATAGAGGAGAGTGCCAACAGGCGGGGCTTGGCGTTAATATCAAGGTGTTCAATTCATCTGGCCAAAAGGTCAATCAAGAACGAGGCGAGCTGGTGTGCACCAATTCCCTGCCCAACTTCCCGGTAGGATTTTGGAATGACACGGGTGAACGCTATCACAGCGCTTACTGGGACAAGTTCGACAATGTGTGGCATCACGGCGACGAAGTCGAACAAAGTATCAGTGGTGGCTACCTGTTCTATGGACGAGGCGACACCACGCTCAACCCTAGTGGGGTAAGAATTGGTACTGCCGAGATTTATCAGCAAGTGAATACCATCAAGGGCATCGTCGATTCCATCGCAGTAGGGAAAGAAGTCGACCGCAATGAGCAGATATGGCTGTTTGTTCAATTGCAGAAAAACATGACGTTGAGTGACCAATTGCAGGCAACCATCAAGAGTAAACTCAAATCCTCTTGCTCACCGAGGCACGTTCCAAGTCAAATATTTGCGATAAGTGATGTGCCAAAAACACGCTCTGGCAAGCTGGTAGAGTTGGCAGTGAAACAGGTTATCAATGGCAAGAGCGTAGAAAACCTCGGTGCGATTGCTAACGCTGAGGTTTTAGAAGAGATAAAGCGTGTTACTTCGCTTTTCTGATCTTAGTGCTTGATATGTATAAGTCAGTTGTTAATCGCTGGGCAGACCAATGGTTGTAAGCATGGATTTAAGTTTGTGGCAAAAACCATTGGTTACTACTACGAATTAACATAAAGTGGTTAGCCGCGGGTAAAGTAATAGAGGTTGTAGTTTGAATATGGAACAAGATCGAGTCAAAAAAGCAACACGTATAGAAAGCGTCATGAATTCAGCAATGTGGTACTTAGGCCAAAGGGATCTCACAGAAAGTGAATTACTTACCAAACTTCGAAATAAAACTGATAATGAAGCGTGGATAGCGGACACTCTGGATAAGCTCCGTGGATTTGGATATCTAAAAACAGATAATGAATTTGCTGAAAAATTCGCGGAACGTTCATTTTCTAGTGACTATGGCTCCGGATACATTCTAGAGAAACTCAAAAAGAAAGGGCTCAAAGACACACTCATTCGTGAAGCGATTACCAAAGTAAAAGAAGAACTGCAGATCGATGAGCAATCGATCCTGACCAATCGTGTAAATAACAGCTATCAAGAATTCAACATGAGTAAAGAAAAGCTTACTTCAACTCTTCAAAAAAGAGGGTTTAGCTATTCTCAAGTGAATGAAGCGATTAAACAACACGCCTGCTTTGACCAACTCCAAACAAACCTTGAGATCAAAGCAGCAAAAGCGGATTTAGAAAAAGAAGTTTTGAAATATGTTCGTAAGGGAAAAGGTATGACCGTCATTCGCCAAGAATTGCGTCAGAGAAAGATTGACATAACTGATCTTGATTCCTTGGTAGATAAATTAATTAACTCTGAAGAAATAGATTTTTACGCAGCGTGTTTAGAACAACTTCAAAAAAAATCCTACGATTTAAATATTCACAAAGAGCGCAGTAAAGCTTATGCCATGTTAAGCCGTAAAGGGTTTTCGTCGGAAGAAATTCAATTTGCCATGAGCGAATTAGAATAGTCAGAATACAATCTCCCCTTATTCGAAGTACCCATTTAATAACTAATTCATATTAATCTCTATTCCACGGGTACACGGTTTCGGTACTGTGCTTTTGGAAAAAGTGATAATTGTGCTGCATGTAATCGTCTTTTTTCAGCGCGTTAAAATCCCAGTGGTCCAGAATGAGATTAAAATGGAAATCCGCGTTAGTCAGTTGCAGCTGATTAAATTCAGGTTTACCGATTCGATAGACGGCACTATCCGGTGTTTTACAATCAAACGTCACCGTTTCGCTAGGTTCATCATTAACAGTGAGCTGAGCTTGATATGGCGTAGCAGAATCACATGACACTTCCTTTACAAAGGTAAACAGGAAGTCTCCGTTATTAATGGTATTCAGGAAGATAGCCAATTGACGATCAACATCGACCTGACGATAGATCAGCTGTTTGGAAAGATTTTCACGTGTACTTTGCATCGCCGCGGTCTCTAGGCTGATGAATTGGCTGTCAATCCAGAACCACTGCAAGTCATGATCCATGAGCGTTAGCGCACGATGTGACTGAAACCCTAGATAGCCGAAAACCACAAGAATACTCGCGCTCAGCAGTAATAAACATTTAATTAACTTAGACATTAGTACATCTCAAACAATCTGCGGTTTCGTTCCACGCAATGAGTCGTTTTCACTCAAGATAATCCGGCATGATGCTAGGGTAAGCACCATGCTGTCAAGCATGCCATTATCAATAAACAGATTAACGGCACAGATTAACGGCACAGTCCCCTTATCACCCTTCCCTTATCACCCTTATCACTGTTGGTTTATTGCTATTACCTTTCTTGTTAGCCCAGTCACCATCAATTATAAAGGACACGAATCAGTCTCAGATTCAATGAGATATTCTAAACTAATATACTCAGGCAAATAAATTATATTCTTGGGTGCACTGTTCTCCACTTTTATATGGTATTGAACAGCACAGTCGGTACCTCTATTTGTTAAATCGAATATTATCAAGTTTGAATGACATTTCCCCCTGAGGCTCAAAGACCAGCAGGTTACTTATCGCTTTTGGATCCGCCTGATTACCGCTGGCAAAACGATTGTCACTGTTTATTATGTCAGCGATAGCAATACGAACTTCTCCCCATTGTCCCACTTCTGGAAGTGGCACTACGTAATCACTGGTTTTTGGCCAGCCGCTATCCATTTTCACCAGAAGATCGACATTAGAGCCGGAACTGTCGACTTTTATATCAAATATAAGCACACCGCTTTCTAACCAGTGAGTTACATTGGTTGTGGGTGCTCTAAAATATATGTTGCCAGCGCCGTTTTTCTTCGTCACTTGTAATACCGAACCTCGACCTGCCTCCTCGACTTCCTGATGCTCAACAATATCCACGGGGTCATAACTCGCATAGGCAAGGTTAGCATTCAGCGCATCAGAGAAAATATCCAGCACTGGGCCCTGTGCGTAACTATCATCTGAAGCCAGAATTTCTGGGGCCACCTTACCTTTAACTAGTTTGGCCTGCTCAGAAACACTGGCACACCCCTTACCCTTCCAGCGATCGACAGAGCAACGGTATACCTTAACGGAATCAACCAGCATCGTTTTTGGAAATGACTCGGGATCTATACCGTTTTCATTGGCGTTAGCAGACCATGCGCCGCCCACGGCCAGATTTAATAACAGGTGGAACTTCTCATTAAACGGTGCAGCGCCTTTAGCATTAGTTAACACTCCCGATTCACCCTCATATTGGCTATACCAGCCTTGCTGGGTTTGTGTTGCATAATGAATGTTATCTACATACCAGCGGATTTCTCCTTCTTCCCACTCTATCGCATAGGTATGAAAATCATCTGCCGGATTTATACCGTTTGGTAAAACAGCCCCTTGACCGCTATACACATTATCGGGCCACGCTTTCCCATAATGCAGGCTGCCGTATACACGATTTTCCTCATCACCTTGTGTTGCCCCAGTTACATCCGACTGGGCCTTCAAGTTTACCGCTTCCATAATATCTATTTCGCCCGAAGCGGCCCATGTTCCATACTTATTCTCTGATGGCAGCATCCAGATAGCAGGCCAGGTTCCTTGTCCGGAAGGTAGTTTCGCCTTAATCTCAAACCGGCCATATTTAGCATCGCGCTTATCGAGAGTGCGAAGCCTTGCAGAGGTATAGGGTAACGTTTTTGTCGCGCCACCCAGTTTACCTTCAGGGTTATCCGGCCCGGTATGGCTTTGTTTTCGCGCCACAATATGCAAATATCCATCTTGTACAAAAGCATTATCTGACTGTCTGGTGTAACACTGCTGTTCGTTGTTTCCTCCGCCCCAACAGTTTTCTTCTAAAGACCAGTTTCTCTTATTAATCGAGTCGCCTTCAAATTCATCCTGCCACACAAGTTGCCAGTCCGGGCTTGGCATTACCGGAGTATCATTTAACTCTACCGGTTTCTGAGTTTGCACAGGATCAGAACTCCCGTTTTCTGCACTATCAGTCACTGTGCAACCCGTAAGCAAAGTAATTATCGCCATTGAGCTAAATACAGCTACAGGTTGTATGGTTGAATTTCGCATTACCTCTCCTTTATACAATGCATTTATTCCTACACCTCAAAAAGAAAGCG
>DDQN01000085.1:0-4907 GCA_002342685.1 Vibrio sp. UBA2441 | reverse complement strand
CGCTTTCTTTTTGAGGTGTAAATATCTCAAGTTAAGACGGCTTATGGGGGTATATCGAATACACGCTCCCTATAAGTTCGGTCGCATTAGTATATTGAGCCACTGCTGTACAAAAGGTGACAGAAATCACTCTAAGAAAGCACTTGCTTGTGCATGATCACATTATAGCTTTCTGACCAATATTTCCGATAACAAATATTAGTCGGTATTACTCTTAGTCAAAGTCATGAAGACCATACATTTTAACTTTCCTCACAACTTATCCCAACTACTATCACTTGCCTAGCTTGTTGTTCTCAAGATCAATGTTCTTTGAGGTTAATTTCAAATTAATCCGCTACCACAGATAATTGCAAACATTATGTGTTTTATTAGTAGACTGCATTAAGCTTAGGATTTAAATTTAACCTGACTCATTTATGTCTCTTATTAAGTCCAATTATGAACAAAAATATTCATCGATCGAAAACGATAGCTGAGTTACATCAGGGGATGGGATTGGAAAAACCAAACCATCCGTTAATCACCATAGTTAACACCGAGCACTTATCCTATGGCGAAGAGATAGTCGGTATGAGGTTCTGTTCTGATATGTACTGCATCGCCCACAAAGATAATGGCTGTGGTATCGATTATGGCCGGAATCGCTATGAATTTGATGAGGGCAGTTTACTCTTTACGGCTCCGGAGCAGGTCTTCACAGTAACCAAGGCACAAGAGTTAAATCAATCAAAAGGTTGGATGCTGTATTTCCACCCAGATCTTATTCATAACACGCCGCTGGGCAATGCCATTGACCGCTATGATTTCTTCAATTACGAAAGCAGAGTTGCCTTGCAGTTATCTGAAAGGGAGCTAGAAACACTTAACAGCATTGTTCAGTTAATTCAAACCGAGATAGACCAGAATGCTGATAATAATAACCAACAGATTTTAGTATCAAGTATCGAGCTGATGCTCAATTACTGCCTCAGGTTTTATCAAGGCCAGGCTGCGCATGATGCTCGCTTAAGCGATGATGTTATTTCTCGAGTGGAGACATTGTTAAAAGAATACTATCGTAACCATGACCTCACAGAAGCAGGCCCACCCACGATTCAGTATTTGGCGGATAAATGTTACCTGTCTCCTCAATATTTAAGCGACTTATTGACCAAAGAGACTGGCCGCTCTGCCAAAGAACATATCAATGATTTTTTAATAGACAAAGCAAAGCACCTTTTATTAAGTTCTGAAGAGTCAATCAGTACAATAGCGTACTCTCTAGGCTTCAACTATCCCCATTACTTTGCAAGACTGTTCAAGCAAAAAACAGGCGCCACGCCACAACAGTATCGAAAAGAAAACTAGCATCGATAATCTACTCATATAAATCAGGAAATTTGCTTACACTACAATCAGCAATTTGTGTTTAACATGCCTTTATTCGTGTTACTTCATTCGAATAACTCAATGTTATTATTTGATTCATCAACACATTAGGAATCAATCAAAATGAAAAAAGCACTGGTAGTCGCAACCAATCATTCCAACTTTAACTCCCCAAAAGCTGAACCAACGGGGCTTTGGTTATCTGAGCTAACCCATTTTTATGATGAGTTCGAACGTGCGGGTTATTCAATCGATATTATTAGTCCAAATGGTGGAAACATACCTATTGATAAACGAAGCTTAGGCCGCTTTGTCTTAGACAAAGCAACAAAAAAACGCTATCAAGATACTCACTTTATGTCTTTACTTACAAACACAAAGCCGCTGTCGGAAGTAGATTGGCGACAATATGACATTCTGTTCTTCGCTGGTGGGCATGGTGCGATGTGGGATTTTGTTGATAATGACGCGTTGCAGAAATTGACTCGAGACATGTATGAAGCGGATAAAGTCATCTCAGCAGTCTGCCATGGTGTTGCCGCTTTGCAGAATGTGAAATTAAGTAATGGTGAATACCTGCTTAAAGGTAAAAGGGGAACTGGATTTCCTTACTTTGATGAAGCCATGGCAGGCGTACGGCGACTGGTGCCATACAACCTGGAAAAAATCCTTAAAGAGCGCGGAATGATATACAGTAAAGCCCTGTTACCACTTATGGGACACACGGTTGTAGATGGGCGAATTATTACCGGTCAAAACCCTAACTCCACCATTAAAACAGCACAAAAAGCATTAGAATTTCTTGAAGCTAGAAGAATTGAAACCGTAGCTAGTTGAATCGCCTAATTTTTGTAAATGGTATGACGTTGGAAAAAACTAACCTGAACAAATTATCTCGTTAAATGATTATTTACAATCTGTCGTTTTGATGTCAGTAAATGCATGGTCAAGTATTTATAACTTAGGTATAATCGTTACCGTTGGCTTCGTATAACCCCAATGATATGGTTTGGGGGTCTCTACCAGTGCCCGAAAAGTACTGATTACGAAGAGTTTAGATCACTAATGTGTTCTTACTCTTTGTAATGGCGTTCAAAATTCTTCACGACTATTCTTAGAGTAAGTGCATCCATAAAAGGTGGAATATGAACGCATTTATTCAAGGACTTCCTAAAGTCGAACTGCATCTGCATATAGAAGGTTCTTTAGAGCCAGAATTACTATTTAAGTTAGCTCAACGAAACAATATCGAGTTACCTTATTCGTCTCCAGATGACCTTAGACGCGCATATGAATTTGAAGATCTGCAATCTTTTCTTGATATCTATTATCAAGGAGCTAATGCATTGCGTGATGAACAAGACTTTTTCGATTTAACCTGGGCTTACCTAGAGCGCTGCAAAGCCGACAATGTCATCCATACCGAAATATTTTTCGATCCTCAGACCCACACAGAAAGAGGTATTACTTTCGAAACGGTAATAAACGGTATCGATCGTGCGCTTAAATGTGCTGAAGAAGAGCTCGGTATTACATCGCAGGTCATCGCTTGTTTCTTGCGCCACTTACCTGAACACAGCGCTATTGAGACATTATCAGAAGTACTGAAGCATAAAGATAAAATCATTGGCGTCGGTCTGGACTCCTCTGAACAAGGACACCCACCAGAAAAATTCAAACGTGTATTCCAGCAAGCGAAACAAGCAGACTTACTAACCGTAGCTCATGCGGGAGAAGAAGGACCTGCTCAAAACATCATCGATACGATTGAAATGTTAAGCGTAAGCCGAATTGATCACGGGGTACAATGCGTAACCAATGAAGCTCTGGTTCAGGACCTGATTAAAACCAAGATGCCCATGACGGTATGCCCTCTATCAAATATCAAATTGTGTGTATTTGATACTATGGAGCAGCACAATATTGTTCAGCTATTAAGAAAAGGGGTCGCGGTTACAATCAACTCTGATGATCCTGCATACTTTGGCGGTTACATGACTGACAATTTTATTGCGGTAAATAACGCCCACGCCTTAAGCAAACAAGAGCTTGCCCAATTTAGTTTGAATGCAATTGATGCCAGTTTTATTAGTGAACAACTTAAACATACTTATAGAGAATCTGTTGCCAATTATCTAGATTTCCACACAGAACTCTAACAGCGACAACTACCCGTGATGACCGACGCTAAGTCGGTCATTCCATTTAAGTTACCCCGCCCCTAAAAAACCACTAATAAATCTGCTTTATCGTTGTTTAAGTGTTCAGCTCTGCTCCTGCAACTTACTGGTCTTATTCATGCTCCACAGATAAACCACTATGGAAGTAATGATCAGCCCAAGCAGTGTCAGGCTGACAGGCCTAGAAACGAATATCGACAGGTCGCCGTCGGCGACACCGAGCGCCTGACGGAAACGAACCATAAAAACAGGCCCTAGAACTAAGCCAAGAATAATTGGCACCGCAGGGATATTGTCGCGGCGCAGTTTATAACCGAAGAATGCGAAGCCCAGCGCTATCAGCGCATCTGAAAATTGATAATTCTGGCTGTAACTGCCAATAAACCCGAGAACTAAGATAAAAGCACCAATAAAACGGCCCCTTACTCTGGTTAGGTTTACAATCCATTTGGTCGCAAGGGAAAGATACAGAAATACAATAATATTGATTAAAAACAGCGAGATATACAAGCCAGAGATAAATTCAGGCCGCTCTATAAATAAGGCCGGCCCCGGAATATAATTATGCACCATAAATACGGCCAACAGCATCGCCATTAATGCATCAGCGGGAATGCCGAATGCCAACAATGGGATCATTACCGAAGCAGTTACCGCATTATTTGATGTTTCAGAAGCAATCAACCCCTCTTCTGCACCATCGCCAAACTTCTCCGGTTGTTTCGAAAACTTCTGCGCCAACGTATAAGAGAAAAACTGGGAACCAAACTCACCGACGCCAGGTAAAAGCCCCATGACTACGCCCAAACCGGCCGACCTAACTACAGTTACTTTGTGTTTTAACAAGGTCACTATACCATCAAAATAACCTTTTCCTTTGAGCTCTGTAACAGTTGAATCCCCGCCTTTTTGCGAAAGCAAAACGAACGCCTGAGACATCGCAAACAAGCCAATAACGGCAGGCACCAAAGGAATACCACCAAGTAGCCATTCCTGCTCAAAGGTAAAGGTTTGTTTATTGAAAGAACGATCTATGCCAATAGAGCCAAGAAAAATACCAACACCTAGCATCATGGCTGCCTCCAGCACTTGATTTCGATGCGCTAACACCACAAAAATCATACCCAGCGCTGCTAACATTGCGAACTCAGCAGAACCAAACAGTGTCGCTACCTGTGAAAGGACAGGTGCTAGAAAAACCAAAGAAAGAATGCTGATCATGCCGCCAATAAAGGAAGAAGTATAAGCAATAGATAATGCCTTTTTCCCTTCTCCTCTTTGCGTCATAGGATAGCCATCATAGGTGGTAAGTACCGCCACTGGCGTTCCCGGTGTATTCATTAAAATGGCAGGAAT
>DDQN01000078.1 GCA_002342685.1 Vibrio sp. UBA2441 | reverse complement strand
ACATCGCCAGGCTTTAATTTCGTTTTTGCTTTTTTAAAAGTGAAGACAAAAACTTAATAAAAGCCCAGACAAAGTTTGGGCTTTTATGCTTTTCGCTGATATAGCTCAGCCCGGTAGAGCGCACCCTTGGTAAGGGTGAGGTCCCCAGTTCGAGTCTGGGTATCAGCACCAGTTTTTACTTAGCGACCATAGCATTGTGGACCCACCTGATTCCATGCCGAACTCAGAAGTGAAACATAATAGCGCCGATGGTAGTGTGGGGTTTCCCCATGTGAGAGTAGGACATCGCTAGGTTCTTATTTGTAGCCTCCCTAATGGGAGGCTTTTTTGATCTTGGCTTATAGCTCTAAGTCGTTATAAATTTTCTTTCTGCTAATTCCCATAATGCCTTTATTAAAGGGTTGTTGAGCTTTGAACGGTGACAACATATCCCTAAATCAAACGGCTTAACTAGCTCCACTTTTAATCTCTGAATTTTATCTTTTACCGGGCTATTGTTAATCACCACGTCTGGCGCAATTCCCACACCGCAACCTAATGCCACCATACTAGCTATCGCTTCGTGCCCAGATACCTGAGCATAAATATTGGGCTTAAATTTCATTTTTTTAAACCAGTGATTAGCTCTGTCTCTTGCGGTTCCGGCTTCAGGAAGAATAAACGGAATGGATCCCCAGTCTGGGTTGTCTTTTTTTAGCTCCTGAGAGAAGCTGCTAACGCCTGTTGGTGCAATGACAGATAAAGGTATATTACCTATGACTTCAAAGGCCAGCTTGGCAGGAAGAAGGTCAGGTTTAGCTGAAATAGCTATATCTGCTTTATCTTCGAGTACTTTATCTATGGCTTGTGCAGGATCCCCGGTTGAAATATTTAACTCAATTTGAGGGTAGATTAATCGAAAGTCGTTAAGTAGTTCGGGTAAATGGCTATAACTTGCTGTGACAGAGCAAAATAGATGTATTTCACCTTGTAGTTCGTGTGGGGCTTCAGAAAGTTCAGTACGGAAATCAAACCAATCATTGGTTATTGATAGAGCGATAGGAAGTAATTTTTGCCCAGCACTGGTTAGATCGACACTGCGATTATCTCTAATGAATAGCTGTTGGCCAATTTCCTCTTCAAGTTTTTGAATTTGGCGGCTAAGTGCTGATGGACTGATGTGCATTGCAATGGCCGTTTTGCTAAAGCTTTTGCTATCACATAGATGTATAAATAATTGCAGAATTTTAATATTCATGACGGTGTTGCATTTATTGCAATAACATATTGTGAATATATCACTTTAAGCAACTTAAATCCTGTTTTAGTATGAGGACATTCAGCGCATAAGCCGCTGACCAACGGAAGTTTTCTAAAGGAATCTCAAAATGGCTAACTATTTCAATACACTAAATTTACGTGAGCAACTTGATCAACTAGGACGCTGCCGCTTTATGGGACGCGAAGAATTTGCGACTGAAGCGGATTATCTTAAAGGAAAAAAGATCGTTATTGTTGGTTGTGGTGCTCAAGGCCTTAACCAAGGTCTGAACATGCGTGATTCTGGTTTAAATGTTTCTTATGCCCTTCGTCAGGCAGCTATTGATGAGAAGCGTCAGTCATTTAAAAATGCCAGTGAAAATGGTTTTGAAGTAGCAAGCTATGAGACGTTAATTCCTGAAGCAGATCTTGTTGTTAACCTGACTCCTGATAAGCAACATACTAATGTTGTTGAGACTGTTATGCCGTTGATGAAAGAAGGCGCAGCATTAGGCTATTCTCACGGCTTCAACATTGTTGAAGAAGGTATGCAGATCCGTAAAGACCTAACGGTAGTTATGGTTGCTCCTAAGTGTCCAGGTACTGAAGTTCGTGAAGAGTATAAGCGTGGGTTCGGTGTTCCTACACTTATCGCTGTACACCCAGAGAATGATCCTCAAGGCGAAGGTTGGGATATTGCTAAAGCTTGGGCTGCTGGAACTGGCGGTCATCGTGCGGGCTGCCTAGAGTCTTCTTTCGTTGCTGAAGTTAAATCGGATCTTATGGGTGAGCAGACGATTCTTTGCGGAATGCTTCAAGCCGGTTCAATCGTATGTTATGAAAAGATGATCGCTGACGGCATTGATGCAGGATATGCGGGCAAGCTTCTACAGTATGGTTGGGAAACAATCACTGAAGCACTTAAGTTTGGTGGTATTACCCATATGATGGATCGCCTTTCTAACCCGGCAAAAGTGAAGGCTTTTGAACTGTCCGAAGAGCTTAAAGAGCTAATGCGTCCGTTATATAACAAACATATGGACGATATCATCGTTGGTGAGTTTTCTAGCACTATGATGGCTGACTGGGCCAATGACGATGTTAATCTTTTAGGTTGGCGTGAAGAGACAGGCCAAACCGCGTTTGAAAACTACCCTGAGTCAGATGTTGAGATCTCTGAACAAGAGTACTTTGACAACGGTATTTTGATGATTGCTATGGTTAGAGCTGGTGTTGAGTTGGCGTTCGAAGCAATGACGGCATCTGGCATCATTGATGAGTCTGCTTATTATGAGTCATTGCATGAGCTTCCACTGATTGCAAATACCGTTGCTCGTAAGCGCCTGTACGAAATGAATGTTGTTATTTCGGATACTGCTGAATACGGAAACTATCTATTTGCAAATGTTGCTACTCCATTGCTTCGTGAGAAGTTTATGCCAGAAGTTGGGACTGATGTGATTGGCCGTGGTCTAGGTGAATCGTCTAACCAAGTGGATAACGCGACGTTAATTGAAGTTAATGAAGCAATTCGCAACCATCCAGTTGAGTACATTGGTGAAGAACTTCGTGGTTATATGACTGATATGAAGCGTATCGCCGTAGGTGGTTAATTTACTGGTTGATTTCTGCGTTAAAGGTGCTCATTTACTAGCGTAAACTGCGCGCCTTTTCCTTGAGCTAAACCAATACTCCGGTGTAAATTTATTCTCCTAGAGGAGAAGTATAAGCCTTAAAAAAGGCTTGGTTTTTGCGACCAAGCCTTTATCTTTGCATAGCCCATAGCCCATAG
>DDQN01000096.1 GCA_002342685.1 Vibrio sp. UBA2441 | reverse complement strand
TCAATGATCACGGGTATAGATGGTGAACCTTCATAGAATCACTGTTGTTATTTTGCATCCGTTTATTATAGCCATAACTAAACTGGATGGACCAGTTTAGTTAATAATTATTCTCACTAAGGGGGCGGTGGAAATACCCGGGTGGTGCATTCAGACACGGCGAAATGGCATCGCTCTCTTATTGGACACTGCCCACACTTGGGTTTTGATTTGCTGCAAAATGATTTGGCGTGTTCGACAATGAGCCCGTGAAAATAAGCATAAGTGTCAGCGTTATTAGTCACTGCGCTTTCGATGAGCAGTCTGAAGTCATCGTAGTCTTTTGGCACGTTTAATCCAATTCGAGAGAATATTCGACGGGTGTAAGCGTCAATCACAAAAGAGGCTTTATCTAACGTATAGACTAATATTGAATCTGCCGTCTCCGGACCAATGCCGCTAATGGCTAGGAGTTCGGTTCTTATTCTATGCTTATTCTGTTTTTTCAGCTGATCAATATCGTAGTAATATTGTTTAAACCACGCTGTCAACGCTTTCAGTTTCTTTGCTTTTTGATTGTAATAGCCACTTGGTCTTATTAGCTCAGCTAGCCTGTCTAGCGGCATGTTTTCAATCTGTGATGGGCTGAGGTGGCCAGCGAAGTTTGCCAACGCTTTCTCCACATTAGCCCAATTGGTATTTTGCGTGAGTATACTGCCGACCATGACCTCATACGCGTTTTCTGCCGGCCACCAGCTAAAACGGCCGTAGTGGGAAATCAGTTGATCAAAGGTACTGTT
This sequence comes from Vibrio sp. UBA2441, assembly GCA_002342685.1. Lineage (GTDB taxonomy): Bacteria > Pseudomonadota > Gammaproteobacteria > Enterobacterales > Vibrionaceae > Vibrio. Next base: position 10,113 of record DDQN01000096.1, on the reverse strand, counting down.
GATGAGTTCCAGTTCAAGCAGTTTAGCTTTGACTTCCAGACCAAAGGCATAACCGGTTAGTTTTTTATTACTGCCAATCACCCTGTGACACGGGATGATGATGGGGATTGGGTTTTTGTTGTTTGCCATGCCTACCGCTCGACTAGCATTTCCATTGCCAACCTTTTCGGCAATGGTTTTGTAACTGGCGGTTTGAGCGTAAGGAATATCCGTTAATGCTTGCCATACCTGTTTTTGAAATTCAGTACCTTGGGGGGCCAGCTTTAGGTTGAAGCTATGTCTTTCGCCGATTAAGAACTGCCTGATTTGATGCTGAGCATCAATGAACCTTTCCGGTTTGTGTTGCCAGTGAGGCTCGATAATGGATGGTTTGCTTCCATTGTCGATATAAAGATGAGTCAGGCCTTGATCATTGCCCGCCACGACAATGGCTCCGATACGTGTATTGAATTGGTCATAGTACATACAACAGTTCCTGAATTAATACCAAGCTAAGTAAGTTTGTGATCTATATGGATATGGTTCCGCAAACCGCTCAAAACATCCCTGTTCGCTTAGAAATGTGCGTCCATGCACATTTATGTTTGCTCCACCACACCCAAATATCTGATCAGTTAGTTTTCTAGAATGATATAAGTAGAATAAGAGCGCGTTAATCTTGCGCTGAGTTCATTCTTGCTAATAAGCAAAGCGAGCCATAGCTTCGATAGGGTTTCCACCCATCAGAATTTGCTATTGTGGTTCCGGTCCTATCACTTAACGGTATTGCCCCGGTGGGTGAGTGTGATTCAAGTAGGCAATCTTTCATACCTAACCCAAATATGGCGACGAAATTGGCCACCCAATCATCATTGCAGCAGTAGTCGGAAATACTCTGGTACAACTGTTGGTAACTTTGCGTCGGTAACAGAGACAGTTTTCCTGTCTGTATTGCTTTTGCAGCTTTTAAGAGCTGATGTCGTATTTGATCCGGCAGTTCGCTATTTTCCATGTCGACATTGAGTATGTCATCGGTAGAAGGAAAAATGTGGCTGAGCCCTTCCATAGCATTTTCTGCTTTATTAGAAACCGACTTCACCAGAATGGCGAGGTGTTGTTTTACTTCTGCTTCGCTCAAGGTGCGGCGCAATAGCGCATAACATAATAAAGCAAATGTATTGAACGCAATGGGGATGTGTGGGATGTGGGCCAGTTCCAGATCAGAGAAATCTGCGTCGCTTTCCCTTAACACTGGCAATACTCGGGAAAGATCGCTGTGGAGGTCAAACATGTGCCGTATCTGGTTGTATATCGGCATATAACATTGTAGGTTATCGCAATGAATCACAATATTGAGAAAGTGCCCTTTAGGATTATCTGAAACTTCAAACCAACCATCGGCCAGTGGATGATGAAATGTGCTTTTGTAGCTCTTATCGGTCACGACTTCACATTCAGGGATAACTTTTTCTGTCGTTGCTTTTAACCATGACTGGAAATGGAAAGTGTCGGGATAATAAAGCTTAAGTGCTTCTTGCTCCGAGGTAGCGCTAAGTTTGCGTATATCGGAAGGAGACTTACCAAACCGTTTTTTGATCACATCATTAAACTGTCGAACTGACTGAAAACCAGCGGTAAAGGCGATATTGGTAACAGTATTATTTGTTTGTAAAAGCAATTTTTTAGCGAATATGCATCGGTGGTAGATAGCCAGACTGTTAGGGGTAGTGCCCAGCGTATCGTTGAAAACTTTACGCAAATGTCTTTGCGAGATCTTGAGTGTACTGGCCAGATCAACAACCGAGTGTGAATTTAAATAGCCATTTTGTATCAAGGATAAAGCCTGACTAACACATTGATTCGCTTCAACGTTCTGATAGCAAAAATCCAGAGTGATATCTGGCCGGCAACGATAACAGGGAACGAAATGGCGTTCTAGCGCGGCGAAAGGGCTGTCAAAATAGAGCACATTTTCTTCTTTTGCCACAGGAGAAGGACAAGAAGGACGACAGAAGATCCCTGTGGTTTTTACCGCGAAGTAAAACCGACCATCATAGGCTTTATCCTTATAAATACGCGCTTGCTGATATTCTGTCTGTTCGAGTTTCATTACTACACCTTATAACTAAGTCTGCCGATAAAGTATGACGGATCCTGCTGGATAGTATCAGCGGTTTTCGGCACTAGTATTGTTACATCAACCTGATCTATTGACATGTTACGACTGGTTAAATCTGCCTTGTGTTGGTTTTATTCGCCACTAATTGATTTTTTAGCTAAGTTGTTCATCGTAACTATATGATAATTCTACTTATACTAACTGGCATAGGCATTGCAAAAGTCCTTTCTGTTGATTATGTGTATTGAACAAAGGCTTTTAAAAATATTGCCTGGAAAATGGATATATTTTAAAAAGCCTTTGTCTCATGGTTATTCACCAAACTCATCTTAACCTCGTGTAGTATTGCCTCGAGAAATTATTATGATAAAAAAAGTAAAAAGGATTCAAATGATAACTAAGTCATTACGTTGGTTGTTGCCCGTTGTATTGCTCGGAGCTGCATATGGGGGCTATCAGGCGATAGCGGCGAGTGCGCCAGAACCGGATGAGAAAAAAATTGTTGAAACTGATCCTTTGGTCGAAGTTTCTCCGCTATCCCCACTTGACCATCGCATTGTGATCATTAGCCACGGAGAGGTGGCACCATTAGAAACAACACGATTGTCAGCACAAGTTTCTGGTGAGGTCGTCAGTTGGCATAAAAACTTTGTTACCGGCGGTATCGTTAAACGAGGTGAAGTGCTGTTTACCATCGAAAGCGACAATTATGAAGCGGGTGTGCTTCAGGCAGAAGCTAACTTAGCCAGTGCTCAAGCGGCGCTCATTGAGGAGCAAGCCAAGGCCAAAGTCGCTGAGCGTCAGGCAAAAAAAATAAGCAATAAACAGATCAGTGACCTGTATTTGCGCAAACCGCAACTGCTTAGCGCGCAAGCTCAGGTTAAGTCGGCACAAGCGGCTTTAAAGCGTGCCCGTCGTGATTTGGAGAATTGCAAAGTGATTGCACCGTATGATGCGTTAGTGATTTCTCGTGATATTGGTGTAGGGCAATATGTCTCGGCTGGTGCTCAGGTGGCTGTTTTAAATAATGTAGAAACCGCTGAAATTCAGATCCCGATAGCGGGTTTTGACAGCGCATTTTTGCCAGAAGCATTGGACGGTCTTGCTGCTTCAATAGTGCAGGATGGAATCGTAAAAACACAGCGTGAGGGGATTATCGATCGTGACTTAGGTGTGATTGATAGCAGTACTCGAATGGTTAATCTGGTTGTTCGTATTCAAGACCCTTATGGGTTAAACAGCAAGAAACCAGCGATGAAGTTTGGCTCTTATGTAGAAGTTAACTTCAATGGAAAGCAACTCAAACACATCTATCGTCTACCTCAAGAATTTGTGAATAACAGCACTGTCTGGGTGGTGGATGAGAAGAATGAGTTGCAGCCAAGAATCGTTAATGTGGTCCGGGCTGAAGGGGAGTTTCTGCTGATTTCTAAAGGGTTACGACAGCAAGATCAGTTAGTGTTAACGCTTCCGGAATACCCTCAGAAAGGGATGTTGGTGCGAATTTCCGATGATGAGAATGAGGCTAACTCGGACTCTGATCAGACTCCAGATCCAGCGTTTGAATAGGAAATGAGTATGGAACAGTTAAAACCCAAGGGGCTCATTGCTTATTTCGCCAATAACTCAGTAGCCGCTAATCTGCTTATGGTCTTTCTTTTGATCATGGGTACAGTGAGTTATTTCTTTATTCAAAGACAAATGTTCCCGAATTTTGAAATTAACTATATCAATATTAGTGCCTCATATCCGGGGGCTTCACCGCAAGAAGTTGAAGAGAGTATTCTGGTTAAGCTGGAAGAATCGCTTAAGGATGTTACGGGTATTAAAAAAGCGGTTTCAACGGCTAGCCGCGGTAGTGGTAGTGTTTCACTTGAAGTGGATGTTAAGAGCGATTTAACCGAGGTATTAGATCACGTCAAACAGCGGGTTGATACCATAGCGAGTTTTCCAGCCGCAATGGAGCCAGTTAATATTCGTCAGGTTGAGTTCCGTCAGGACGTTATTGAGATGGCGCTGGTGAGTGACAAACCGTTAGAAGAACTAAAGCCACTGACGAAGAAAATTGAAGATGAATTGCTCCAGCTAGAAAACGTGATGATCGTTGATCTTAGTGCTCCGGAAGAAGAGATAGCCATCGAAGTAGCACCTAAGATATTACGTAAATACGATCTTACCCTTAATGACGTGACTAAGGCAATTCAACGTTATTCTGCTAACTATTCCGCAGGACAAGTGCGTACTAATGCGGGAATGATATCGGTTCGTGTCGAAAATCAGTACTACCACGGCGATGAATTTCGCGAAATTCCAGTAAAAATTGGCAAAAATGGGGGGAAAGTTCTACTTCGGGACATAGCGACCATCAAAGATGGTTTTACTGAAGCGGAGCGTTACTTCAAGTATACGGGGCAAAATGCGGTTTACCTTTCTGTGAAGGCAACCAAAGAACAAAGCATGGTGCCTGTTGCCGAGTCGGTTAAAGCCTATATCGAGCATAAGAATCAAACGTTACCTCAAGGCATGCAGCTAAAAACGCTGGTGGATATGACCTATTACCTGAATGCTCGTCTGGATATGATGCTAAAGAATTTACTGCAAGGGGCGTTTTTAGTTGCTCTGATGCTGAGTATTTTCTTGCGTTTTCGTTTGGCAATGTGGGTGATGGTTGGTTTGCCAGTGTGCTTTTTAGGCGCGGTAATGTTGATGCCCGTATTGGGCGTGAGTATTAATATTATCTCTTTGTTCGCTTTTATTATGGTGCTTGGTATCGTCGTTGATGATGCGATAGTGATAGGTGAAAGTGCCTATACCGAGATAGAGAGCAAAGGTGGCGGTGTTGATAATGTGGTGCGCGGGGTTCAGAAAGTCGCTGTTCCAGCTACATTTGGTGTATTGACGACTATAGCGGTTTTCGCACCATTTATTATGTCGACAGGGCCAGAAAGAGCTTTTTTCTACGGCATCGCGTCTGTGGTGATTTTATGCCTGATTTTTAGCTTAGTAGAATCAAAACTGATTCTACCTGCGCATCTGGCTCATACCAACTTTACACCGATTAAAAAAGGTGGATGGCGCGATAGGTTTAACCAACGATTCTTTGGTTTTGTTAATGGGCCTTACAAGCGTTTTGTTGTGCTTTGTACCCATTGGCGCTGGTCGGTTCTGGCCTTTTTTGTCTTTTTGCTCGCTATCAGTATTGCCATTGTTATGGCGAACTACGTTCGCATTGTGCCTACACCGAAAGTACCCCATGACTTTCCCAGTGTTAGTATTTCAATGAATGACAATGTATCCAGTGAGCAGACTATCGCTGCTGTGAAACAAATTGAAGCGGTTATTTGGAATATAGAGCAGCAAACAATAAAGCAGCATGGTCAGGGAATGATCAAAGATATGCTGTCGTTTAATAAAGGCCGGACCGATGGCCGTATAATTGTGCCTTTGGTGGATGAAGAATTACGCCCATTTAATACTTTTGAGCTGTCACGTCGTTGGCGCGAAAACTTGCCCGTCATTCCTGGTTTAAAAAGCCTGACTATAGGTGATGACGTGAACGATAAAGGCAGCGGCGATGAGTTTGGTTATCGCTTGTTTGGTTCCGATATCGAAACACTAAATCAGGCAGGACGCTATCTGATTGCACAGTTGCAGCAACAAAAAGGCTTGTATGACATCTCATCATCCATTGACGTAGGCAGTAAAGAGGTATTGCTTTCTCTTGCACCTGTTGCTTATGACTTAGGTCTTGATCTTACCGATATCGCTTTGCAGGTTGGCGGCAGTTTTTACGGTGGGGAAGCACAGCGCATTATTCGCGATGGTGAAGAGATAAAAGTGATGGTGCGTTACCCGAAACTGACTCGTGAAGCGTTTTCCTCCCTTCGTTATGCCGTTATTACCACGCCAGATGGCAAGAAAGTAATGCTGGGTGATGTAGTGAATATTGAACAAAAACCCGGGGTAAGCCAGATCCGTCGTGAAGAGGGGTACAGAACGGTTTATGTGTATGGCTCTATTGACGAAGAGGCAGTAGAACCGGATGCAGTGGTTGATACCATTAAACAAAACTTATTGCCGGAACTGACCGCTAAGTTTCCGACGGTTAAAACCGAACTCGGTGGCTCAATTGAAGAACAACAGGCGCAGAAGAATGAACAGATCATTTTCTTCATCGCCGGTATGATTATTGTTTATATTCTGTTGGCCGTGCCGCTGAAAAGTTACAGCCAACCGTTAATCATTATGTCGGTGATACCGTTTAGCTTAACGGGAGCAATCTGGGGGCATTTCGGCTTTGGTTTAGACCTCAGCATGATGTCAACTTTTGGCCTTATTGCAGCTGCGGGTGTGGTGATCAATGATTCGCTGGTGATGACGGATTATGTGAATCAGGCGCGTGCCAGAGGGGTTGCAATCAAGGATGCGGTTGTTGAAGCTGGTTGTGCTCGTTTCCGTGCCATCACGCTAACCTCAATCACTACCTTTGTTGGTGTATTGCCGATCATGTTTGAGACCAGCCTGCAAGCGAAGTTTGTAATTCCAATGGCGGTGGCCCTTGGCTTTGCTGTGCTGTTTGCAACCCTGCTTACTTTGGTACTGGTGCCGTGTTTATATTTGATATTGCAAGATATAGGCAATGGATTCAAAGCTATTAAACGTGTAGCGTTGTTCTGGAAAAAATCTTCTGAACAAACGGAAATTCAGACGGTATAGCCGCTCTGAAAAACAATAAAAAATGCGACTAAATGTCGCATTTTTTGTTTTTTCTGTTGCTACGACATTATCAGTCGTCATGGGTTTTAATTATCGGTTAGTCACGAACGAAATTAATGTGATGAACATTGATATTGTACTTTTCTATAATTGCTTTGGTTGCGTGCATGCTGGCTATTCTTGCATCTGATGCCAGAGCCGCCTCCATGACCTCTTGGCTTTCGTAGCTGTGCTGCATCATTAATAGCAAGTTTTTATGGCTTTCGGCTTCGATTACTTCAGGTTTATTTACCACAACACCTAGGTTGTTAGGGAAAGTGCGAATAATTGGTACGACTTCATTTTCCATGTACTGGTAGAAGTCTTTTTTTTGCTCTTCAGTTAACTCGGCTTCAAAAAAAGCAGTTCTTACTATTGTCATGCTATAGCGCTCTCAAGGTTAGGTTTTTGCGACAACTTACAGTTTAAGCCCCATGTAACGGGTGTTAATCTGAAGTAAAATTGAATAAATTCCGCATTATGAAATACATTATTGATCTAATTCCGTTTTCTGTCATCTGTTTAAGTTGGATTTTATGACCGGAGTCATCGAATTAGATTATTTTAATTAGCATGGCTGTCACTGGCGATCCGGTGACAAGTATCTATTAATGAGAATCGCCCCTTCGCTGTTGACCTATTTTCCTGAGTAGGTATTCGATATCACTTCTGACCTACTCAATGCTTGACCTCTAAGAAGTAAAAAATGATATTATCCTCGGCTTGATAGAGCCTGAAAACAAACAATTTGGAGTAATAACAAAATGAAATACCAATGGATTTTATTTGATGCCGACGAAACTTTATTTCATTTTGATGCATTCAAAGGGCTCCGCTTAATGTTTTCTCGCTTCGGAGTCGACTTTACAGAGCATGACTATAAACAGTATCAGGCTGTAAACGTGCCACTTTGGGTTGATTATCAAAACGGTGACATTACAGCATTGCAGCTACAAAATATCCGCTTCGAAAATTGGGCGAAGCAATTAAAAACATCTACGCAAAAGCTTAACAGCGCCTTTCTAGTTGCGATGGCTGATATTTGTACATTATTGCCGGGCGCTACAGAGCTTATTCATAGTCTTAGTGAAAAGGTTAATATGGGCATCATTACTAATGGTTTCACTGAATTGCAGAAAATCCGTTTAGCGCGAACAGGGTTAGACTCGTATTTCTCTCCACTCATTATTTCTGAGCAAGTAGGGGTTGCGAAGCCTCACCCTGATATTTTTGAGCATGCTTTTAATAAAATGGGCAATCCGTCTCGCGAGCAAGTGCTTATGGTTGGTGACAACCTGCATTCAGATATCCTTGGCGGGCTAAACGCAGGAATTGATACCTGCTGGTTGAATGTGCATGGCAAAGAAAGACCTGACGAGATTACTCCGCATTTCCAAGTATCATCATTAAGTGAACTAAAAACAATTTTGTTGGGTTAGAACTGATTTATATATGCTAGCTATAAAAGCCACTTCATTTCAGACTTAACAAGTATCATATTTACGTTGGTAACGGGGCAGCATTGTCTCGTTAGCTAATAACCCTCCCTGATGAATATAAAGCAAGGTATGGTCTGGATTTTCTTCTAACCAAGGCTGCAAATTACGCCACATAAGCGGATCATAAAGCAGGTCAAATTCGACATGGGTCTGAGCTTTGAGTTGTTGCCAAATCAGATAGTCGTCGAGTTTAAGACGTCCAAAATGGTGTTTCTTACCTGTTTGTAAAACTTGCGGAAATTCTGTTTCGCCCAACAGAGTAAATTGCTCGATGAGATAGGGTTCACCGCCCACACAAGCGCAGGTTAATACGTTAATGTTGTTCTCAGCTAAATACTTGTTTAGGTAAAGTGCGGTGGTTCCTGTGCCTGAAGGTAAAGCGACGGTGAGATTTTCAATTTTATTTTGTTTGCTCCAACTTAGTATTTCCACAGCCAAGCCTCTAATACCTTCTTCGGCGATAACCGAACGGCCTCCTTCGGGTACTAACAGGCAATCTTTTCGTCCAGTGTAGGTTTTTTCGATGTAGTTTTGAGCATGTAGCCCTTCTCTGTCCGCCACTTTGGATAAGTCGATAATGTCAGCATTTAATGCCAGTGCGGCGCGGTAATTACCCATGGGTTTGTTTTGAACAAAGTCAGGGATATGATCGACATAAAATTTAAGTTTCCACCCTCGTAGTGAGCATAATGCAGCCAATGAATAGAGAGAGTTTGCCTGAACAGAGCCGTAACCAATCAACTGCTTAATACCGGGGAAGCCTGCCTGCATTAGCGACATAAATTTACGTGCTTTGTTGCCAGAAAATTGTGGGTGCAACAGGTCATCGCGTTTGAGAAAAAAGGGGCGGCCATTAAATTGATGCCGTGTTGTGGGGCTGTTGGTGAACGTCATTTTGGTAATTTAATGTTATTGAGGCTGTATGAGTATATACCTGCTTTTTGAGTGATTAACAAGGAAGCACTATGAGGTTAATTGGTCTTTTAAACTGTACTCTTGTTTAAAACCTGAATTTACGGACTTAATATTAGTAATTTTGTATTTGATACGGCGAATTTGGCTGCTTCTAACTCACTGACTTGATTCGCAATATCGACGGCCCTTGGCAGAACTAAAAAATAGGTAACCGGTGTAGAATTTACTTCTTTTTGTCTAAAAGAATCGGAATCTAACCAATAAGCTTGTAAGTTGACGCTCAATACTAAGCTTCTCCTATCTGCAAAACGACCAAAAAATGTCCCTAACTCGTGGACGCTACCAAATGCCGACCCTAAGCTCATTTCGTTTGTACCTTTTAGGTACGCATGAAAGCTAACCCTGTTTTTCTTATCATCTTGATCGGCTTCTAATCGAGATATTAGATATTGACCTGAGACAAATGGCATCCCTTCTTTATTGTTATTGTCCGGTACATAACCATTACATTGATGCTTTTCTGGTAGACGCTTTCTAAAGCGATATTCGGCGCAGGCAAATTCACCAACAATTTTGGAGAAAACGGCGATAAATTGGGGTGAGGTGAGTTTGTTTCTATTATAAGAGGAACCAAAATACCTTTGTGGAAAGAGGTAAAAAGAGACTTCTTTAAAACGATGATCATAACGGAGTGGAATAGCGTTACTGTGTTCTATTGCTTGCAAAATAGCGTTAGGTTTATCACTTATCCTTTCACCTGTTGGGAAAAGTGTTGCGTAGGAAAAACGTGGATAGTTTCCCGATTGAAAAGTACCAGCAATACTTTTGAGCCTGTAATTTAAATTG
>DDQN01000097.1 GCA_002342685.1 Vibrio sp. UBA2441 | reverse complement strand
TTCAAATTTTTCTTTAGACATGAGTTGTCCCTCTAGGTACGGATTTAGGTGGCTTTGATGACCACGTAACCAAAAAAGTTCTTGGTAATAAACTGTTCTTAAGAACTAAACTTAGTTTAGTCAAAAAAAAGTATCAAAAGGAAATAATTGCTTTAAGAGCTGGTGCTGATACCCAGATTTGAACTGGGGACCTCACCCTTACCAAGGGTGCGCTCTACCGACTGAGCTATATCAGCACTCATAATAGATTGGAGCGTGCAGCGGGAATCGAACCCGCATCATCAGCTTGGAAGGCTGAGGTAATAGCCATTATACGATGCACGCACGCGTAACTCTGAGAGCTTTATCCTTAAGAATATGGTGGAGGGGGACGGATTCGAACCATCGAAGGCGGAGCCGGCAGATTTACAGTCTGCTCCCTTTGGCCACTCGGGAACCCCTCCAAAATTTTTCTTTCTTAAAAGCCTTTTACTTTTAAAGCTCTTTGCATATTAAGAAAGTGGTGCCGACTACCGGAGTCGAACTGGTGACCTACTGATTACAAGTCAGTTGCTCTACCTACTGAGCTAAGTCGGCACATAAGTGGAGCGCATTTTATGGGATGATCTTTAGCCTTGCAATAGGAAAGTTAAAAAAAATTGCCTTTTCCCGCTGAATCACGTCTTTTGTTGCTTTTTTGTTCTACTAATCACCATGTTATTTCGTTCTGTAACCAATATCTCTTGAAATCATCTTCACTTGATGTATTTTCGCAACCTATCCAATTTACTTTTCGAGATTTTCTATGAGTCCGTACATGTCATTTAACCGGTCCCAATGGGCCGAATTACGTAATTTTGTACCAATGACACTATCCGAAGAAGACTTATTGGAACTTCAGGGCATCAATGAGAGCCTAACAATGAAGGAAGCCGTTGAAATATATCTGCCGCTCTCTCGTTTAATTAATCTCTACATTTCTGCAAGACAAAGTCGAAATACCGTGCTGGCCGACTTCCTGAATAAGCCAGAGCAGTCCACGCCATTTATTATCGGCATTGCAGGCAGTGTCGCCGTTGGTAAAAGTACCACTGCACGTCTATTAAAAGCGTTGCTTTCTCGTTGGGACAAACACCCTAAAGTCTCGCTGGTTACTACAGACGGTTTTTTGTTGCCTAATAAAATCTTAAACGAGAAAGGTTTAATGCATAAAAAAGGCTTTCCAGAGTCTTATGATATGCGCCGTTTAGTACAGTTTGTTTCGGATGTTAAGGCTGGTAAGCGTCACGTCTCAGCGCCAATCTATTCTCATATTACTTATGACATTACAGAAGAGAAGAAGGTGATCGATCGGCCGGACGTACTGATAATCGAAGGTTTAAACGTATTACAAAGTGGTATGGACTACCTTCATGATCCGCACAGAGTATTTATTTCGGATTTTGTGGATTTCTCTATATACGTTGATGCTAATACTACCCTTATCGAAAAGTGGTATGTAGAAAGATTCTTGAAGTTTCGGGAGAGTGCTTTTAGAAAACCTGGATCGTATTTTTCTCACTACACACAAATGGATCAAGAACAGGCTATTAATAAAGCAAAGGAGATCTGGAGGGCTATTAACGGCCTTAACCTAGACCAAAATATCTTACCAACCCGAGAAAGAGCACAGTTGATCCTGAAAAAAGGAAAAAACCATACCGTTGATGAAATACTTCTAAGAAAATAACAACAAGTTATTTAAGCCGTAGGAAACTCAGATAACTTTATTTACGACGTCATTATTTACAGGATCTTAATAAGTGAGTTTAAGCGCATTTCTTTACTGAGCTCTCAGCGATATTTCACCACCAATAAAACTTTCGATACCCTCTGGTGTTTCAAGCAGCAGTGCGCCTTGTTCATTGATGCCTTTTACTATCCCTTTCACTTCTTTTTTCCCCAGTATAAGTTTTACTGGTCTGTCGATGAAATTATCTAGTCGGTTCCAACGCCCAACAAAGTCAGACATTCCCTTCATTTCATAATCTTCCAGAGCTTCTTGCCAAGCATTTATTAATGTACCTGCCAGTTGATTTCTTTCGGGCAGTTGATCTGTAGCGTCAACAAGTGAAGTCCATGGTTGATCGATACCTTCAATCTCTTTAGGCATTGAAATATTGATTCCCATGCCAATAACTAAGTGAGCCGCGCCACCCGCTTGCCCGCTCATTTCAACCAAAATACCGGCCAGTTTTTTATCCTGATAATAAAGGTCATTTGGCCACTTAAGCTTAACCCCATGAATACCTGATTTCTCCAACGCTTCTACTATCGCCACTCCGACAACCAAACTAAGTCCCATCGCCGCAGCCATGCCTGCTTCTAACTTCCAATACATGGATAGATAAAGATTTGAGCCAAACGGAGAAACCCACTGTCGCCCACGCCGACCACGACCCTGTGATTGATACTCTGCTATACAAATAGATCCATTGGTTAGTGAGCCTACTCTATCCAAAAGATACTGATTGGTTGAATCAATAACCGAGATCAGTTCCACAGGCGCTAGGCTGTCAGTATGGGATTGAATTAAATCCTGCTTCAGTAAATGGATTGGGTTTGCCAGTTTATAACCTTTCCTCTGAACACTATAAATGTCCAGTCCCCATCTCTGTAGGCCTTTAATATGTTTACTAACTGCAGCTCTAGAAATGTTCAGATGCGCACCTATCGCTTCACCCGAGATAAATTCACCTTTAGAAAGCATTTCTATAATTTTATGTTTAACTATGTGTTCTCGCATTACTGCAAACCCTAAACAAGTTGAGTTAACGTGGTTTCACCCGTGCTATTCATGAAGCGAACCTCATGCTCCAGTTCTACCTGATACTTTTCAAATACTTTTGTCCGTACAAATGCAGCGAGTCTAACGATGTCCAACGCTGAAGCATTGTCTCTATTTACCAACACCAATGCCTGATTTGGATGTACCTGAGCCCCACCAATCTGATGCCCTTTTAGCTTGCACTGATCAATAAGCCAACCTGCGGCTAATTTTACAGCCCCATCCGTAGGATACGCCACAATGTCTGGGAACTTCAGCTTCAAATCTTGATACATTTGCTGACTAATCATTGGGTTTTTAAAAAAACTGCCTGCATTTCCGGTAACTGCGGGATCAGGCAGTTTACTCATTCGTACTTGACACACTTCGTCAAAAACTCTTTTTGCCGTTAACTGAGGTGCTGGTATAGATTTCAGGTTTCCATAATTAGTGACGGCTTGCCATTGTTTTGACAGCTTTAGGCCAACAGCGACAATCACCACTTGCCCATAAAGTTGATTCTTAAAAACTGAATCTCGGTAGGAAAATATGCATTCTTCGTTAGACAGCCTTGTCACAGTAAAGTCTGAGAGCGACATGATATCGACATAATCACAAATATCTTTAAATTCAACACCATAAGCGCCGATATTCTGAATAGGTGCAGACCCTGCACATCCTGGAATTAGTGCCAAATTTTCTAATCCTAGATAACCATTTTCTACAGACCAAGCAACTAAATTCGGCCAGTCTTCTCCGCCGTTAATATGTAAACGCCAAAAATGCTCATCTTCATCAACCGTTTTACCCAAGATCCGATTAACTATCACAACCCCATTATAATGCTCAGTAAAGAGGAGGTTACTCCCCTTACCTAGCATAAGCTTATTGAACGCACTCCACTCGGGGTTGCTAAATACAAATTTGAGTTCATCGATAGACTCAACAATAACCAGAAATTCGCAAGTTACATCGATAGCAAAGGTGTGATAAGGCTTAAGGTTGGCTTTTTTATATATCTGCATGGCTTTAAAGGATAGAATAAAACTAGATGTATTCTATACTCAAACTGCTTCAAGATACATATTTCACTCCCGATGAGCCGGGTAAATGGAATATACCTATGCCCTATTGATTGAATAAGCCTAATTTTGAATGAATCAAATTAATATACAGGCGTTAGAGCCTATTAAGCTCCCTTTAGTACAAAAGCTATATAAAAAACACTACCCTTCAGCTAAAGCAAAAAAAGATGAACTAATTTTTATTGGCTATTGTCATAACGAACTCTGCAGCGTGGTTCGTTTTAGAACAATAGACAGATGGCGACTTTTAACCGGGATGATGGTCATTCCGGAATTCAGACAAAAAGGGGTCGCACACGAAATGATGCGGTATTGCAAACAGAAGACTCTAAGTGATTATGATTATTGTTTTGCCTATTCACACTTAGCTGACTTTTATACACAACATGGATTTAGCATAATTCCCAATGAAAAACTCCCTAACCCATTGCAGCAGCTTTTTGAGCGATATTCCAATAGCGGCAAGCAACTCATACCGATGAAATTTGATGATTTCTAACAATATCCAACAAAAGTTCCTTATATTATTGGTCACAAAGCTAATAATTTTGATAAAATTCAGTATTGGTAATTTTGTAGTAATCGAGGTCAACAACTCAAAATGATGGCGTTAAACACTCCTTTTAAGAATATGCCGACCATTGCTTTAAAACCTGAGCAATTTGAGGTATTACTTTCAGCGAAAGCTTTTCGTGCGCGCTTGATAGAAGAAATACGTAATGCAAAGCAGCGTATTTATATCGCCGCACTGTATCTGGAGGATGATGACGCGGGTCGTGAGATTTTGACAGAACTGTACGAAGCAAAACAAAATAACCCCGCGCTTGATATCATTATTTGCGTTGACTGGCATCGAGCTCAGCGAGGATTAATAGGCGCAGAAAGCTCAGAGGGAAATGCCGCGCTCTATAAAGCGTTCTCTAATAAGTATGAGCATAAATTTCCAATCTATGGTGTTCCAGTTAGAGGTCGCGAAGTATTTGGCGTTCTGCACCTTAAAGGCTTTGTCGTCGACAACACCGTCTTATATAGCGGTGCGAGCCTGAATAATATCTACCTACACTTTCAAGAGAAGTATCGATTTGATCGATACCATATCATTACCAATGAAAAATTGGCTGACAGTATGGTGCAATTCATTCAAACAGAAATGCTTTCTCACCCTGCCGTAAATAGATTATGTAGCGAGAATAAGCCTCACACCAAGGAGATAAAACTCGCGATTCGACAATTTAGATCTTCATTGGCTCAGTCTCAGTACGAATTTATTAATGACGATGTTTCTGAAAACCAGGTGGCACTGACTCCACTCGTTGGCTTAGGTAAACGAAGAAACCGTCTTAACAATAAAATTAACCAACTTATTGCTTCCGCAAAAGATGAAATTTTTATTTGCACACCTTACTTTAACTTTCCGAAAAGTGTCGCCAAAGAGGTGAAAAAAGCGATAAAACGAGGCGTTAAAGTCTCGATCGTCGTGGGTGATAAAACAGCAAATGATTTTTATATTCCACCAGAGGAAGAATTCAAAACCATTGCCGGTTTACCGTACTTATATGAGCTAAATTTGCGTCGCTTCGCCAAAGTCAACGAAGCGAACATGGCTAGTCGCAAGCTTTCTATTTATCTGTGGAAACACGACAAAAATAGCTATCACTTAAAAGGGATCTGGGTCGATAAGAAATATATGCTTCTTACTGGCAACAATCTAAATCCTAGAGCCTGGAGTCTCGACTTAGAAAATGCCTTATTGATTCAAGACCCTTTAGGACACCTGAAAGATAAGTTTGAAAGTGAAATTAATAACATTTTAGAGCACACATCTCTCGTAGGTAGTTATCGCCACCTTGATAAAGTGGACACTTATCCGATAGATGTACAACGATTATTAAAAAAAATCACACGTGTTAAGGCAGATAAAGTTCTACAACGAATTTTATAAGCTAAAACTAACTTACCAAGTCTTCTAATAAAGCCTTCCCATTTTGGAAGGCTTTATTTTATTTTGTATAAAAACATTTCACTGTTGCACTGTTGTTAACTAACCAGAGCATTCCACCCTTTCATTTTGTAACAATGTGAAAAGTCCCGTTTATTTTCTTTCTTTATTTGCCCTTACCTTTACTAAGGTCAATGACCAATAGACATTTAGTAGTAGACGCAACACCCATTAAGAGGTAGAAACCTTTATTTTAAAGGCCTGAGATAAATAACAAGAAAAATGAACAGCGCATTACCCGCAGCAAAGACAAGGTCTTATTGACTGTTTTATCACCAAATATAAAGTTGAACGTAGCGCAAATTTTTACCTTGTGCTTGTTTGTATATCTGAGCAACTTGATCTAAATCAATTCCAAATGTTAGCCAGCTGTTAAGTTTTTAGATGTTATTAAATTAGTTAGCACTAATATACCTTTTTGCCCTATTCGCGATTGATATGTCTATTAACAATAAATATTAAAAAGGAAGGTCCGATATGGATGGCTACAATATCCTGGAAAATAATGGCATAACCCGACGCTCCTTCATGAAGTTTTGCACTGGCTTAGCCGCCACAATGGGAATCCATAACGCTTCTGCGGCCCAAACTGTCGCTGACGCACTAACCAAGAAAAGCCGCCCTCCGGTTATCTGGATTGGCGCTCAGGAATGCACTGGCTGTACTGAATCTTTGCTTCGATCTACTCACCCTACGGTAGAAAACCTGATCTTAGATATGATTTCTCTTGAGTACCACGAAGTATTATCCGCGGCTGCTGGCCATCAGGTGGAGCAGAACAAACACAATGCAATAGAAAAATATAAAGGCCAGTATGTACTGGTCGTTGACGGTTCTATTCCAGTAAAAGATGGCGGTATTTACTGCATGGTTGCTGGAAAACCAATTTTGCAGCATATTCAGGAGGCTGCGGAACACGCAGCAGCAATTATCGCCATTGGATCGTGCTCATCATGGGGTGGAGTACCCTCTGTAGGCGTGAATCCAACCGATGCTCGCTCATTGCAAGATATTCTTCCTGGAAAAACGATCGTCAATATTCCGGGTTGTCCACCAAACCCACACAATTTCTTGGCCACAGTTGCACACCTTTTAACCTACAACAAACTGCCTGCTTTAGATGATAAAGGCAGACCAAAATTTGCCTATGGTCGGTTAATTCATGAAAACTGCGAACGCAGACCACACTTTGATGCGGGTCGCTTTGCCGTTGAATTTGGTGATGAAGGCCACCGTCAAGGGTGGTGTTTATATAAGCTCGGTTGTAAAGGACCCGAAACCTATGGTAATTGTCCAACATTAGAGTTTTGCGATGTAGGTGGTGGAATCTGGCCTGTAGGCATAGGTCATCCATGTATTGGCTGCAATGAAGAAAATGTAGGTTTTACTAAGAGCATCCATCAATTATCCAATGTTCGGCTGCCAACACCACCAGCTCAACTTCCTGAAGTCGGTACTCAGGTCGGTGAATCCGCCTCTCCTAGTGCATCGGCACTGCTTGGCGGCATCGCAGGTTTGGCTGCTGGTGTCAGCGTAATGACCGTCAGAGAGCTAACCCGACAACACAAAGTAAAGGAAAATTCATCAGAAAGTAACGAGGAGGCGTAATGGACCGACGTGACTTTTTGAAGCTATCTGCAACAGGGGCTGTGATTGCAACTACCAGTAGCCCTTCTGCTGCAAGGGAACCGCTTCTTCCCCCGTCCGAAGCCATAGGTATGCTTTATGATGCAACACTTTGTATTGGTTGCCAGGCTTGCGTTGTAAAATGTAAAGACGTCAATCATATGGAACCTAATCCAAATGGTGATCCTCAATGGGAACAAAACAGCCATTTGTCACCTTATGCTCTCAATGTTATTCGAAAATACACCAGTGGCGATGGGACTCAGAAAGACAGTGAATTCAATGGATTTTCCTACATCAAGCGACAGTGTATGCATTGTGTGGACCCCAACTGTGTTTCTGTTTGTCCAGTATCCGCAATGCAGAAAGATCCCGTAACAGGCATTGTGACCAATAACCCGGATGTTTGTACAGGTTGTCGATATTGCATGGTTGCATGTCCCTACAATATTCCAAAATATGAATATCATGACCCATTTGGTCAACTGCAGAAATGTCAGTTTTGTAACCAGAAAGGCGTAGAACGCATTGATAATGGCCTTCTGCCAGGTTGTGTTGAGGTTTGCCCTACTGGTGCGATTATTTATGGTCAACGTGAAGAACTTCTCGCTGAAGCCAAAAAACGCTTAGAACTAAAACAAGGGGTTGAATATAAGTACCCAAGAGAACGTATAGACGCTGGTCTTGAGCATGAAAAAGCCATCCCCAATTATCATCCTCACGTTTATGGTGAAACCGAAGGTGGCGGCACTCAGGTACTTGTTTTAACGGGCTTGCCCCATGAAAAACTCGATCTACCAGACATGCCATCCAAATCTTATGGTGCCCGTTCTGAAACAGTACAGCACACCTTGTATCAAGGAATGATGCTGCCATTTGCCGCCTTTATGGGGCTTATGTACGCGACTCGCAAGAACATGTACTCCATTGATGACCCTAAGTCTGATGAAAAGTCAGCATCAAAAAATAAGGAAGATAATCATGAATGATCATTCTGATGTAAAACCTTTGGGGGGTCGTCTGTTTACTTGGCCAGTTCTGTTCTTTGGATTTTTTGCCATAGTCTGTGTCGTTGTGATAGGAAAACGACTGGTGCTAGGGTTAGGACCGGTAACCAACTTAAATGGCGGATATCCATGGGGGATATGGATCGGTTTCGACCTACTGGTAGGCACTGGTTTTGCCTGCGGGGGATGGGCACTCGCCTGGGCTGTGTATATTTTTAATAAAGGAGAATACCACCCTCTCGTTCGTCCGGCTCTGTTAGCCAGCTTATTTGGTTATGCGCTTGGTGGTCTGTCTATAATGATGGATATCGGTCGCTGGTGGAACCTGCCTTACTTTTATATTCCGGGCTATTTTAATACCAACTCGGTGCTGTTTGAAACTGCCATATGTATGACCATCTATATGTTTGTCCTGGTGGTTGAGTTTGCGCCAGCATTGTTGGAGAAGATGGGGCTTAAGATACCCTTGAAGGTACTGAATAAAATATTATTTGGGGTTATCGCCTTGGGTGCACTGCTACCCGCGATGCATCAATCTTCAATGGGCTCGCTGTTCTTGTCTGCCGGACATAAGATTCATCCATTGTGGCAAAGCTATGAGTTCCTGCCTCTGTTCTCCTTGATCGGCGCATTAATTATGGGCTTCTCCATCGTTGTCTTTGAAGGCGCTTTGGTAGCTGCAGGAATGAAGGGCAGATTGCCAGATGAACGTCCACTATTTAACAAGTTAATCTCATTTGTTCAGATACTGGTTGGTATGTTTATCGTTATTCGATTTCATGCCATCAACCTGAATGATAAATGGGACTACGTTTTCGCCGGCGACCTCTATTCCATATTGTTCTGGATTGAAAACTTCCTCATGTTGTGGCCAGTGTTGCTGTTGAAACGCATTCATAACAGCGCCCCCTGGCTATTTGCTGCAGCGACCAGCTTGCTCATCGGTGCCGCTATGTATCGTGTCGATATGGCCATTGTGGCTTACAACCCCGGAGATGGTTACAACTACTTCCCCTCAATTGAAGAGATATTACTCTCATTTGGCCTAGTCGCCATCGAGGTTGTGGGTTACATCGTTATTATCAAGCTACTTCCGATATTACCGGGTGTCGCGACGACTAACCGTATTCATAAAAAAGCCTGAGTGGCATAAGAATAAACTAAAGGGATATCAAAATGAGTCAACGCATTACTATTGATCCGATTACCCGCATCGAAGGCCACTTGCGTATCGATTGCGAAATTGAAGATGGAAAAGTCACTAACGCCTGGTCTTCAGGAACCATGTGGCGTGGTATGGAAGAGATACTAAAAGGCCAGGACCCGCGTGATGCCTGGGTTTTTACCCAGCGTATTTGTGGTGTATGTACTACGGTGCACGCGATAGCCTCTGTCCGATCTGTCGAAAGTGCACTGGATTTAGATATTCCGGTAAACGCACAACATATCCGGAATATGATAGTAGCGGCACACGGTATTCACGATAACGTGGTTCACTTCTATCAACTCTCTGCTCTTGACTGGGTTGATGTCGTATCAGCACTTTCTGCGGACCCTGTGCAATGTGAAGCAATCTGCGCACCGTTGTCAACATGGTCACTGAACTCCGCAGCAGAATTTCAAAAAGTGAAAGATAAGCTTCAGGGCTTAGTAGACAGTGGACAGCTGGGCATTTTTGCCAACGGCTACTGGGGACACAAAGAGATGAAACTCTCTCCAGAAGTGAACTTAATTGCCGTCGCGCACTATTTACAAGCCCTTGAATATCAGAGAAACGCCAACCGTATCGTCGCTATTCTCGGCGGTAAAACTCCACATATTCAGAACCTGGCTGTAGGTGGTGTGGCAAACCCAATTAATCTCGACTCTCCGGGTGTACTTAACCATGAACGTTTAATGTACATCAAGTCATTCATTGACCAACTGGATGAGTTCATTGAACAGGTTTATAAAATTGATGTAGCCATTGTTGCTGCTAATTACCCTGAATGGCTATCAATAGGCGAAGGGGTAACAAATTATATCTCTGTACCTGACTTACCGACCGATGGCAAAGGCGGAAGTTTCTTAATGCCTGGCGGTTATATTGAAAACGGCGATCTTTCTACGTTTAAACCCATCACCAGCCATAAAGACCCTTATCTTATTGACGGCGTTGCCGAAAGCAGTAAGCACTCATGGTATCAAGAGGAAGGGCCATTCCACCCCTGGGAAGGGAAAACAGATCCAAACTACACTGGTTTTGAAGATGATGGTAAATACTCATGGGTAAAATCACCAACCTTCTATGGCAAGGCAGTTCAAGTAGGGCCTCTGGCTCAGGTACTCTGTGCCGTTGCCGCGGGTGATGAACTGACCACAAAACACCTTAACCATGTATTGGGTACCTTCGAAGCATTAACCAATATTAAACCGGAGATAAAACACCTTCACTCTACCTTGGGTCGTCATGCCACCCGAGCGGTTAGGTGTGCCGTTCTTAAAGATATTCTTAACCAAGAGTGGCAAGCACTGATCGATAATATCGCTAACGGTGATACTACAACCTATGTGAAACCGTACTTCCCATACGGGATGGTAAAGGGCGTTGGGTTCCATGAAGCACCACGTGGCCTCCTATCTCATTGGATAGTCATACAGGACGGAAAAATCGAAAACTATCAGGCTGTTGTTCCGTCAACATGGAACTCTGGACCGAGAAACAGCAACGATGATCTTGGCCCCTATGAACATTCCTTAATAGGAACTCCTGTTGCCGACCCTGAGAATCCGTTAGAAGTGATTCGAACCATCCACTCGTTCGACCCATGTATGTCTTGTGCAGTACATATCGTAGATACACGTGGAAAAGACATCACCAAAATAAAAGTACTTTAAATAACAAACGTTACAACCAAACCGCTGGTGGCGACCTGACATGCCACCAGCATACTCGATTAACGTTTCCCGAATATGTCGTAGAGGGGGTTTCAGTGAATATTCTTGTATTAGGTGTCGGAAATTTATTGTTGAGTGATGAATCCGTAGGTGTACACCTAGTTAATCAGTTAGAGAAAGAATATATCTTTCCAGAAGGAGTAGATCTGGTCGATGGCGGCACAGCTGGCATGGAACTGCTGGACTATATCGCCAGCAGAGAATACATAATCATCGTAGACGCTGTATTAACTGGTGACGAAGTCGGAACCGTTGTCATTCTCAAAGATGATGAAGTACCTGCTCTATTCAATAATAAAGTATCGCCTCATCAGTTAGGTATCTCAGACCTATTAGGTGCATTAAAACTCACCGGAGAGTCACCGGAAAATATCTTTCTAGTTGGTATTGTACCCAGTTCCGTAGAACCAGGACTAACAATGACCAACATAGTGGCTAGCGCGATGCCAGTCATGAAAGACCAAGTGATCCGATACCTGACTAACATTGGCGTCACTTTGAAAAAGAGAGAAACAGAAACATGTGTATAGGTGTTCCATCACAAGTCATAGAACTGCCCGAAGGTGGTTTTACCGCGGTGGTAAAATCTAAGCACGGCCAGCAAACGGTCAATTTAATGATGATGGAACAAGAGGTTCACATTGGTGACTATCTACTCATTCAAGTGGGTGGTTTTGCCATAGAAAAAATGGATACCGACGCGGCTCTCAAGGCCATTGAACTCATAAAGGCCCTAGAAAATGGAGACTTTAAACGTGCCACAGAACTTTATTAATGACCCAAGCGAACTTATCCAACAAGTTTTTACCACTATCCATCACACTGAAATGGCAGACTTGCCTTTTATCAATGAAAATTTATCCGTAGAAACCGTAGGATTTGCATTACACGAGGGAGACTGGTTGGGCGTATTACTTACACCATGGACATTAAGTCTCTTACTGTTAGCTGGACCAGAACGTCATTGGCAGTCGTTTACCGTTGGCGATAAATTTGGCCTGAAGCTTCCATCGGGAGAATATACCTTTTTTGTAGGTGGGCATGAAAAATTAGGTACCTACCTTTCGTGCTCGTTACGCTCTCCTGTTAATGACATTCATAGTCAGCAAGCAGGAATCAAGTTCGCAGAGAATATTCGTCGATTGGTCACCGCCATTCCGACAACGGAGCTGCAAATAGAAGATCAAGCACGTCGCACATTGTTCAATAAGCTGTTAAAAACCGAGCAGGCTGAATAGGTTCGTATGAATAAAGTGTGCCAACCAGAAAATTCAGTAACGGCTGCTCCATCAGCGGGACATATCAACATCTACCTGTCCGTTGACCAATATGAGTATATTACTGAAGTATCGATTCGCAACGAACGCCCCAAAAATTTGGGTAATATCCTTATTGGTCTAGAACCAGAACAAGCGTTGCAACGTATCCCTACTGTTTTTCTTCTTTGCTCTCAAGCACAACAATGCGCCGCATATGGTGCTATGTTGAGTGTGCTCGGGCAAGAAATGATGCCAGAACAATTTAGGCAGTCTTATGAAGGGTGCGCCCTCGAATGGTTGAAAGAACATAGTTGGCAATTATGGCAAATGGAAAGAGAGCTGTTTGGCGAGGATTTTGCTATGCACGATAGCATAACCCTCAGTCGCGAGTTACTGACTCAATTACGCCATTACCCCAAATTCACTCTTCAACATAACCCGGCGGAGAAACCAACTAAAACTGACTGGACAAGAGTGCAGGAAATGTTAACACCATTGTTTGGAATAACACCCGCACATTTCTTATCCTTTTCGATATCTGATCTTAAAAAATGGAGTCAGAGTCAAGCACCTTATGCTCGGTTGCTGGACGCCATGTTAGACAATTCGGTTAGTCGACTGGGTACCTATGAGCAGTGGGATATCAGCCATGAGAGTGGCTCTATCAGCCGACAAAAACATCCATTATTGGATCATGCACTTGAACATTGGGGCAATGGCCTTTTTACGCGAACGTTAGCACGGTTAATTGAGATGGCCTCTGTATGCCAACACCCTGAATTAGCCAGCCCGGAAAAACCAGGACAGGCAAAGGCATCAAGAGGTTCGCTACAACATAGTGTAGAAATCAATGCTCAGGGCATTATTTCCAGATACGACATTGATGCTCCGACAGATCGATATTTCTGTAACGGGGGCTTAGTAAAACAATCATTACTTGGTCAGCAATTACCAGAGTTAACCTGGGTTCGCCAGTTGATTTGGGCGATTGACCCATGTGTGGAGTTTACTGTCACGTCCCACGCCCACAATAAGGAGAATTGAGCCATGCACGAGATGTCACTGTGTGAGAGTCTGGTTCAGGTCATAGAAGAACAAGCTCAATCTCAAGGCTATTCAACCGTTAAAGCTGTCTATTTAGATATCGGAGCTTTCGCTGGTATTGAAATTGACTCGATGAAATTTTGTTTTGAAGTGGTATGCCGGGGAACCATCGCGGAGTCTGCCACATTATGTATTAACCAACTGTCAGGAATAGCCTGGTGTTTTGATTGCAGTAAAGAAGTCAGTATTTCAGATCGATTAGATCACTGTCCTGAATGTAATGGTTTCAGCTTACAGGCAAAAGGTGGCGATGAAATGCAAATTAAACAATTGGAGGTCTACTAATGTGTACTACCTGTGGCTGCGGAGCCGGAAACGTAAAGATTGAAGGCGCCCATCATCACGACCATGAACATGGACATACCCACAGCCATGACCATGACCATGACCATAGTCATCACCATTCTCACGATGACGTAAATACGAAAGCCCAAATTATACATCATCACCATTATCATGCCCCGGTACATGTTCACTACCATGTCTCAGGTGCTCTTCCACAAGCTCCACTCCACTCCCATGGACATGAACATGAACATGAACATTTTAAACCTGAGCAGCAGGGTAGTGACCTTCACTTTGGAAAAGGTGCCGCTCACTCACATGCACCTGGAATGACACAAAGCCGTATGGTGCAAATAGAACAAGATATATTGTCGAAAAACGACGCCATTGCGGAAAAAAACCGACTCTTTTTGCAGTCAAAAGGTATTAAAGCACTCAACCTTGTATCCAGCCCCGGCTCAGGTAAAACCACACTACTCACCGAAACATTAAAAAAGCTGGATCATCGCCAGTGTGCGGTTATCGAAGGCGACCAACAAACTACCAACGATGCGGACAGAATCCGTCAAACCGGTGCAAAAGCTATCCAGATAAACACCGGTAAAGGTTGTCACCTTGATGCCCATATGGTCTCTGAAGCTATCGCCCACCTTGCACCTGAACAAGGAAGTACATTGTTTATAGAAAATGTCGGAAACCTAGTTTGCCCTGCCGCTTTTGATTTAGGCGAAAGTCATAAAGTTGCTATTTTGTCTGTCACTGAAGGTGAAGACAAACCACTGAAGTATCCTGACATTTTTGCAGATGCCGACCTTATGATTATCAATAAGATAGATTTACTTCCACACCTTAATTTCAATCTGGATGCCTGTATCGCCAACGCACGGCGAGTTAATCCCAATATCGAACCTTTGTTAATTTCAGCAACCAGCGGTGAAGGCATGCACGAATGGCTTGACTGGTTAGGGAGTCGTTAAATTATGTGTTTAGGCATACCTGGAAAGATTATAGAAATTACTGATTCTGAGGCCATGTTAGGCAATATAGAAGTCAGTGGGATTACGCGCGAAGTCAATCTGGCTTGTATTGTCGAAACTACGTTAGAAGCTCTCATCGGTCAGTGGGCTCTGGTTCATGTGGGATTCGCTATGTGTATTATCGATGAAGCACAGGCAAAAGAAACATTATCCGCCTTAAAAGCGATGAAGGCACTAGAGCACGAAATCGATGATTTTAGCCAACGACAACAAGTAGGAGAATCATAATGGATTACGTTGATGAATTTCGCGATCCTGAACTTGCCAACGCCGTTATTGCGAATATAAAAGAAGTTGTCGAACAGATACCAGAATCTCAAAAGCCTCTACAAATAATGGAAGTGTGCGGCGGCCATACCCACACTTTATTTAAATACGGGATTTTACAGCTGCTTCCTGAAACCATTGAATTTGTGCATGGTCCGGGCTGTCCTGTTTGTGTTCTGCCAAAATCACGTTTAGATCAGTGTATCGCTATTGCTGAAAAGCCGGACACTATTCTTTGTACATTTGGAGATGCAATGCGGGTCCCGGGCACCAGTGGTTCGCTGCTCGATGCCAGAGCTCGTGGCTGCGACATAAGAATGGTTTACTCGCCAATGGATGCGCTTCTCATCGCAGAAAAACAACCTGATAAGCAGGTGGTATTCTTTGGCTTAGGTTTTGAAACAACCATGCCTGCCACTGCGATGACATTGCAGCAAGCGAAAAACAAAAATATCACCAACTTCAAACTATTTTGTCAGCACATTACCCTAATGCCGACATTAATGGCTCTGTTAAATCAAGAGGATGTCCGCATCGACGGCTTCCTTTTGCCCGGGCATCTATCCATGATTATCGGAACGAAGCCATATCAACCTTTGGTCAATCAGTTCAATAAGTCATGTGTTGTTACCGGCTTTGAACCATTAGATATGCTTCAGGCATTATTGATGCTCGTAACCCAGCTTCGAGACAAGCGATGTGAGATTGAAAATCAGTATTCACGCGTAGTGGTTGAACAAGGCAACAAAAATGCCTTACAGGCAATGAAAGCTGTCTTTGACACAAAAGAAGCAAGCGAATGGCGCGGGCTAGGTATGATTGAAGGCTCAGGCATCAAACTTTCAACTGCCTTTCAGGAGTTTGACGCAGAACACTTTTTCAAACCACAAGCCAGTACCGCCAAAGATCCTGACGGCAGTCGTTGTGGAGAGGTGCTGGCAGGGCGATGCAAACCTGTTGATTGCCCTTTGTTTGCCAAGGCTTGCACACCAGAAACCGCGATAGGAGCTCTGATGGTTTCATCAGAAGGCGCATGTGCTGCCTATTACAATTACCGTCGTAATCCCATTCCTACAGAGGAGAATGTGTAATGGAAGAGAGAATAACCTTAGCTCACGGTAGTGGCGGCAGGGCAATGCAGCAATTGATCGACAGTCTTTTCATGAAATATTTCGCCAACGACACATTGTGTAAACAAGAAGATCAGGCGCGGTTACCGATACAACCTTTGTTACTTAGTGGCAATCATCTCGCCTATTCTACCGATTCCTTTGTTGTTGATCCTATCGTATTTCCCGGTGGCGATATTGGTAAGCTAGCCGTCTACGGAACCGCAAACGATGTCGCAATGAGTGGGGCTAAACCGCTTTATCTGTCGAGTGCTTTTATCTTAGAGGAGGGCTTACTCCTTTCAGAACTCGAGTCCATCGTAAGTTCTATGGCCAGCGCCGCAGGCGAAGCCGGTATTCAGATTGTTACAGGTGATACAAAGGTCGTTCCTAAAGGTGCAGCTGACAAGCTCTTCATCAATACCAGTGGTATTGGCGTCATACCTTCGAATATTCACTGGGCAGCCGACTCAATCCAAAGCGGCGATAACATCATTGTCTCCGGTACTATCGGTGATCACGGCGCCACTATTTTAAATCTTAGGGAAAAATTAGGCTTAGATGGCTCATTGACCAGTGATTGTCAGCATCTATATCCATTGGTAGAAGCGTTATTACCGATATCAGGCGTGCGAACGTTGAGAGATGCGACTCGTGGAGGCATTAACGCTGTTCTACACGAGTTTTCTTCCAGCTCAGGCTGTGGATTTCAGTTAAATGAAGACAGGCTGCCTATGACACAAGAGGTTCGCGGGATATGCGAACTACTAGGTCTGGAAGCGATCAATTTTGCCAACGAGGGAAAATTAGTCGCCATTGTGTCACAAGCAGATACTCAAGCAGCAATAGAGGCATTAAAGCATGTTAGCGGAGGGGAAGCTGCTACAGTAATTGGCAGCGTTAACTCGAGCAAGCAAGTTACGCTTAAAAACGCGTTCGGTGGTAGTCGCTGGCTCGATCTACCAACAACTGAACCAATGCCGAGGATTTGTTAAACCATGTGTGGCATTCAATTGAGAGTAAAAGGTAAAGTTCAGGGCGTTGGTTTTAGACCTTTTGTCTGGCAGCTTGCTCACCAATTAAATATTAATGGTGAAGTTCTTAATGACGGACAAGGTGTTTTGATACGTTTAGAAAACAGAAACAAATTAGCCACCTTCCAAGATCTTTTACTAAGCGAACTGCCACCTCTAGCACAAATAGATTCTCTACACACAAGCATGTTTGATTGGCAAATATATCCGTCTGGATTCTCTATTGTTGAGTCGGAGTCAACATCAATTGACACTCAAATCGTTCCAGATGCTTCTACCTGCCCAGACTGTTTATTCGAACTTTACCAGCATGGTAATAACAGGCATCTATATCCATTTATAAACTGCACCCATTGCGGCCCCCGATTTACCATCATCAAACAACTTCCTTATGATCGGCCCAAAACGGTAATGAAGGACTTTCCACTGTGTCAACAATGCCATGCGGAATATAAAAACCCGGCAGACAGACGTTACCACGCCCAACCTGTAGCCTGCCCTGATTGCGGGCCTTCTATTTGGTTGACAGATAAACACGGTCAGATTCTAAATGGTAATTGGCTCACTCTGGTCACTTCCGAACTAGAGCAAGGCAATATAGTCGCTATAAAGTCTATCGGTGGTTTTCACCTTGCCTGCGATGCGACCAGTCATACGGCAGTGCAAAAACTTCGTGATAGAAAGCATAGGCAGAACAAACCCTTTGCCGTCATGGCCGAAAGTATAAGCCATGTTCATAGATTAGCTCATTGCTCTGATCACGAAGAGAAAATGTTGACCAGCCGCATAGCGCCAATCACATTATTAAAACAGCACGACAACGTAATACTGGCCGCTAATGTTGCTCCAAACCTAGTCGAAATTGGTTTAATGTTACCGTCGAACCCTGTACAACACCTTATTGCTAGCGCTTTTGCAAAGCCGTTAGTAATGACGTCAGGAAACCGTTCGGGCTTACCGCCTGCTTTAACAAACGAAGACGCGGTTAACCAACTTCATGACATTGCTGATCTGTTTGTCCTGCACGACAGAGAAATCATCCAACGCTGTGATGACTCATTAGTTAGGGTTGACGCCAATGGACAACAAGAAACGTTAAGACGCTCTCGCGGGCTTATTCCCGACGCCATCAAATTACCTGAAGGATTTCCTGGTGCCGACGGATATTTCGCTTTCGGCGGAGATTTGAAAAGTGCATTTGCTTTTGGTAAAGGTGACCAGATTATTGTGAGCCAGTACCTCGGTGATCTTGCTAACATAGAAACACAAACACAATTCAAACAAGCAATTGAGCACTACCAATCAATATATCAGCTACAACCAAACTACTATATCGTCGACAAACATCCAGGCTATTTTAGCCACCAATACGCCTATTCTAGTTCGGAACGAGTCATTGAGGTTCAGCACCATCACGCTCATGTGGCAAGTTGCCTGTTAGAAAACCGCTGGCAACCAGAGTCAGGAAACGTACTCGCCTTGATCTTAGATGGCCTTGGCTATGGAGACGATGGAGAACTTTGGGGGGGTGAACTATTACTAGCAAACTACACTGAATATCAGGTTATAGGCGGGCTTCCATCCATTGAATTAATTGGGGGAGATAACGCTGCCAGGCAACCATGGCGATCTTTATTCTCACACTATAAAACGTTTTTACCGACACGTCCGATAAAAGAATTAGAAGCTTTAATTGCTGGTAAGCCATTACAGATGCTTGATACAGCCTTAAACCAATCAATAAATACCCATAAAATACGTTCAGCAGGACGATTTTTTGACGCCGTAGCGGCTTCCTTAGGTATTTGCGTCGACGATATAGAATATGAAGGCCAAGCCGCATGTCAGCTCGAAGCGTTAGCCTCTGGGTTTAATGGCCGACAAGAAAGCAAACTTAAGGTTGAGCTCAATAATCTAACATTAGACTTAACCTCTTTTTGGCAACAATGGCTTAGTTTAGAAGCCCCCCGAACAGAGAAAGCATATCTATTCCACCTATACCTAGCCAACACCTTGGCCACCATGGTAAAGCAAGCAAAAAAGACTCATCCCGTTAATCACCTCGTTCTAAGCGGTGGTGTTTTTCACAATAAGCTTTTGACAAGCTTGGTTAAAGACAAATTAGAAAACGAAATTAACATTCTTCAACACCAACAGTATTCATGTGGTGATGGCGGCCTTGCATTAGGCCAATTAGCTATTGCTCTTTGTAAAAACAAACACACTGAATAATAAAAGTAATGCCCAATTTAAGGAAAATTAAAATGAAAAAATTACTGATCTCCTCACTTGTTTTAGCACCAAGCATCGCATTTGCTCACACTGGCAGCGCGCATTCACATCCTGAAGAATTAACCGGTGGATTAATATTACTGGCCGCTGCTATAGGTGCATATTATATTTGGAAAAACAGATAGCCCTCATATTTCACATGGAAACGATTTTATTACTGAAAGCTTTCAACAACGATTGGTAGACCAATATAAAAAAGCCTCAGCATTTCTGCTGAGGCTTCGTATGTCTGATTGTTTTTCACTGAATCATTTTATTCAGATGTAAAAAAGCCCTAATCTTTCGATTAGGGCTTTTTTGGTATAATGGCGGAGTGGACGGGACTC
>DDQN01000054.1 GCA_002342685.1 Vibrio sp. UBA2441 | reverse complement strand
TCAATGATCACGGGTATAAAGACAATGCTAGTTGCGATTTTTCACCATTATATTCATCCATAAGTTTAAACGTTTTTGTGTTATCGTGACGAAACATACTCGTACAATTTGTTATAACTACTTTGCTGATATCAAAGCCAATATATGATGGGTATTGCGCTAGACTCAATTGATTTCCATCACCACACCCAAACTCAATAATTGTTTTTATCTTGTTATCTGCAACAAATTTGTTTAATACCTCAGCTTTGAACTCAGCAAGTTTATTGTAAGATCCATCGCCTGAGTGTCCACCAGTCTCATAGCGCTTCTCCCAATATAATTTCGAACCCTGAAAAGGTTGTTGATATACACGATATACATACTTAGCAATATAACTAAGAGCAGGAATTTTTTTTAAAAGGTTTTTCACGCTTCCCTTCCCCAAGATTTAACACACTTTAGGTTATGATAGATGTGTTAAGAAAAATTGGTCATACCATAATCAACATAATCGTTACAAACGACAAGTTACTATCGGTTCAGTCTTATTTATTAGGCCTAATCTATCTTTCAAATCACCACTCTAATCCAGCGCTTTCAAACGTCCTAAAACGAAAAAAAGGGGCCAAACAGGCCCCTAGCAGTCATTACTTTTTTATCTATTCCCAATCAAGGATAACTTTACCGGAAAGCCCGCTACGCATGATGTCGAAGCCTTTTTGGAAGTCATCAATCTTGTAGTGATGGGTGATAATTGGGTTCAAATCCAGACCAGACTGAATCAAACTTGCCATTTTGTACCATGTTTCAAACATCTCACGGCCGTAGATACCTTTAATCACCAGACCTTTAAAAATAACTTGATTCCAGTCTATACCCATATCCGATGGTGGAATACCCAGTAGAGCAATGCGACCACCATGGTTCATCTCTTTTAACATGGTATTAAATGCAGCAGGATTACCTGACATTTCCAAACCAACATCAAACCCTTCGGTCATCTTGAGGCTAGCCATTACATCTTCTAGACTCTCAGTAGCAACATTGACCGCACGAGTAACACCCATTTTCTTCGCTAGGTCTAGTCGGTATTCGTTAACGTCTGTAATTACAACGTGACGTGCTCCAACATGTTTCGCTACAGCCGCTGCCATAATGCCTATTGGGCCTGCACCCGTGATAAGAACATCTTCACCGACCAAATCGAATGAAAGCGCGGTATGAACCGCATTGCCAAATGGGTCAAATATTGAGGCAAGATCATCCGAAATTTCTTCAGGAATTTTAAAAGCATTGAATGCCGGAATTACTAAATACTCTGAAAAAGCACCTGTTCGGTTTACACCGACTCCTACCGTGTTTCGGCATAAATGAGTACGTCCGCCACGGCAGTTTCGGCAATGACCACAAGTAATATGACCTTCGCCAGAGACTCTGTCGCCAATCTCAAAGCCACGTACTTCCTGACCAATACCAACTACTTCACCCACATACTCATGGCCTACGACCATTGGCACTGGAATCGTATTTTGAGACCATTCATCCCAGTTATAGATATGAATATCCGTACCACAGATGGCGGTTTTCTTAATCTTAATCAGCAGATCATTATGCCCGACTTCAGGTTTTTCTACCTGCGTAAGCCAAATACCTTCTTCTGCTTTCAGTTTTGATAGCGCTTTAATTTTCATATACTTCTCTCCGGTCACAGGCTTTATACCCGTAACCCATAACCGATGACCTATAACCGATGACCCGTAATCGGTAACCGGTAACCCATAGCCCATAACCTGTAGCCTGTAGCCTGTAGCCTGTAGCCTGTAGCCTAAATAATACC
The DNA here is from genome assembly GCA_002342685.1 of Vibrio sp. UBA2441. Classification (GTDB taxonomy): domain Bacteria; phylum Pseudomonadota; class Gammaproteobacteria; order Enterobacterales; family Vibrionaceae; genus Vibrio. The sequence continues at coordinate 41,834 of DDQN01000054.1, read as the reverse complement.
CATATCTTTGCCTACCTGAATAAACGCATCTATCGCTTTATCCAAGTCTTCACGGCTGTGTGCTGCCGACATTTGAGTACGAATACGCGCCTGACCTTTTGGTACGACAGGGAATGAGAAACCAACAACATAAATGCCCTTCGCAAGTGAGCGTTCAGCAAATTCCGCGGCTACTTTTGCATCGCCCAACATAATAGGAATGATGGCATGGTCTGCACCACCCATGGTGAATCCCGCATCTTCCATGCGTGCTCGGAAATGCGCAGCGTTTTCCCACAGTTGGTCACGAAGCTCGCCGCTTTGCTCCAGCAAGTCAAGAACGCGGATAGAGGCAGAAACAATGGCAGGAGCCACTGAATTAGAAAACAAATACGGACGTGAACGTTGTCGAAGCCAATCGACCACTTCTTTTTTACCAGAAGTATAACCACCGGAAGCGCCACCCATGGCTTTACCTAGCGTACCCGTAATAATATCAATACGGTCGATGACATCATGGTATTCATGCGTACCACGACCATTAGCGCCCATAAAACCCACCGCGTGAGAATCATCGACCATAACTAGCGCATTGTATTTATCGGCTAAATCACAAATGCCAGGAAGGTTAGCAACCACACCATCCATAGAGAAAACGCCATCAGTAACAATAAGCTTATGACGTGCTCCGGCTTTATCTGCTGCAATAAGCTGCTCTTCTAAGCCATCCATATCATTATTGGCATAACGGAAACGCATCGCTTTACATAAACGAACACCATCGATAATTGAAGCATGGTTTAGCGCATCAGAAATAATGGCATCTTCTTTTCCTAAAATGGTTTCAAAAAGGCCTGCATTCGCATCAAAGCACGAGGTATAAAGAATCGTATCTTCTTTACCCAAGAATTCAGACAGCTTTTGTTCCAACACTTTGTGAGAGTCTTGCGTGCCGCAAATAAAACGTACCGACGCCATACCAAAGCCGTGTTGATCCATACCCGCTTTCGCTGCTTCGATTAAGTCTGGGTGGTTGGCTAAGCCAAGGTAGTTATTTGCGCAGAAGTTTAAAACTTCTTCGCCTGTTGAGATAGACACAGCAGCTTTCTGTGCTGAAGTGATAATTCTTTCGGATTTGTACAATCCTTCAGCTTTTACTTCTTCAATTTGCTGATTAATTTGGTCGTAGAATGCAGAAGACATAAATGATTCCTTGCAGAAATTATTATTAAAAACAGCCCGTTAAATATAGTAGCGTAAAGTAAGATACATTAAGGCAGTTAGTCACGTATTTGATTTACAGTGTAAAGCTATTCTAATTGATCATCATTAATACTATTATCCATACAGGTGGAAAAACATTCATGAATCACAGGCACAAATCTCATTATGATTTCCAATAAGTTAATCGCATTATTGCCAGACCTTGCTGCTTTTATTCTAGTTGTTCAGGAAAAAAGTTTTACTGCTGCGGCGAAAAAACTCGATGTAACACCCTCAGCTTTGAGCAAAACCATTACTCGCCTAGAAAAAGCGTTATCAGTAAAACTGTTCGAACGAACCACAAGAAAGCTGATCGTTACCGAAGCAGGTAACAAAATTTATGAACAATGTGTTGTTATGGTCAATGCGGCAGAACAAGCAGTCGAAATATCCAAAGTGGATCATGAACTGCCATCAGGCCCCATTACAGTTGCTGCTCCAGAGGCATTTCTGAATGTAGTATTACAACCTTTTGTCATTCCTTTCCTTAAGAAGTACCCCGACATTCAGCTGAAGCTTAGAGCCGCTGACGGCGCAATCGATATATTCAAACAAGGTATCGATATCGCATTCCGGCTTACCGATAAACCCGACGAAAACTTGATCCTTAAGGAGTTGGGGGAAACCACCTTAGTTCTCTGCGCCAGTCCAGATTACATCGCAGAAAAAGGTACCCCGACTCATCCAAGTCACCTGATTGATCACGACTGCCTTTATCTCGCTGAAACTCATACCGACCATATATGGCACTTTGTTAAGGAAGATGAATTACTCACAATTCCCGTCTCAGGCCGATATGCTGTCAATCATGCTCAAATGAGGCTTAACGGTGTTAAAAATGGCCTTGGTATCGGGATATTTCATGACTTTGTTGTGAAACAAGCGATCATAAATGGGGAAGTGGTTGAGGTGCTTAATGACTGGACAATCAAAGGAAATTACCATGGCATCATTGCTCTTCAGTATGCCCAGACGAAATATATGCCCGCGCGCCTACGCGTATTTATCGACTATATTACCAACAACCTGACATTAGGAGAATGACTTGTATGTTAAAGGGTATCCACCACACCGCGATCATCTGCTCGGACTATTTGGTGTCTAAAGCGTTTTACTCAGAGCTGCTGGGGCTTAAAATAGTGGCCGAAAACTATCGTACTGAAAGAGATTCTTACAAACTTGATCTGGAATTACCTGATGGCTGCCAAATTGAACTATTTTCATTCCCTAGCCCACCTAAAAGACCAACAACACCTGAAGCTCAAGGATTACGCCACCTCGCCTTTGTCGTTGATTCTGTAGAAGTGACTAAGCAATATCTGCAAGATCATGGCATTGACGTTGAACCCATTCGCATTGATGAATTTACCGGTAAGTCCTTCACCTTTTTTAAAGACCCTGACGGGCTGCCGTTAGAACTGTACCAAGCGTAATCCGCTAAGGTATATGGTATTCCATTGTCCGAATCTCCCAACTCGTGAGAGATTCGGTTTTATCAGACTTAAAGCTCAGAATAAGCGTCGATAGGTTGACGACCACGCAGTGCCAGAAAGTCGAGAAACTGGCGTGCGGAATAAGTAATGACCTGTTGAGTTGGCATATCTATGCTATCAAACATCTCACTAACCTTCTGAAATTTTCCAATATCTTCACAAAAATGGGCATCCGACCCTGTGGTCAAATAGGCTCCTGAATCCTTTGCGATTTTAGCAATTTCTAGGCAACGGTCCACACTGCCCACCCGGCTATGCCCTTTCAGTGAACTGTTATTAATTTCAATCGCGACATTATGTTGTTTAGCACACTGAATAACACGTTCGAAATCAAAGTCGAAATTGGGGTTACCTAAATGACCTAACGCATCTACCCTGCCACTTTTAATAACATTAATTAACGTTTCCGTATGGATTTCCTTGTTAGCGGGACGATAAACGTGTTCATGAAAACTGGCGATAACCCAATCAAGTTTGGATTCGATGGAAGGGTGAATATCCACCTCACCTTCAACATTCATGATATTGGACTCGATGCCCCGAATAACCGCCACATCAGATAAAAAACGAGGCAAAATAGTTTGATTACCAAAGAACCAATAATGTGGTGCACCCGGCATGGTCGGGGCGTGCTCCGTCGTACAAAACATCTTCAAGCCATGGTCTTTTGCCGCTTTTGCATTTTCTATTAACGTACTGTAAGCGTGTCCACTCGCATAAGTGTGAGTGTGCGTATCCACTTCAAATCTCATAAAGCCTCACTGAACCGTTTAATAATGTGACTAGTGTAACAATTTTCTAGCTACTCATCAGTCTTTCTTTACGGATCGGATGAGAATCAGAGTATGAATATACCTAATAAAGGTGCGAAATATTGACAATAAAATCAGCAGGCTTTGTCAAAATTCAAAAATGTAAACTAAGCTAAATGTGAGCTAATTCAATCTGCATTGACTAAAGGGAATGAATGTAAACTATGGCGAAAAGGCGTTATCCACTCAGTATTCATATTACGAGCTTATTCTTAGTGCTCTCCATTATTCTGGGCGGAGCATTAATTGCAATTAGTTATCAGCACTCTCAGATACTTATCGAACACAGTGCCAAAAAAATCAGTATCAAGAATAGTCATAAATTGGAATCTATCATCCAAAAGAGCGTCTCCCCCATACTGACCACTTTGGATTTGATGGCAAGCACTTCACTCAGTAGCCAGCCACCTCAGAGTGGTAAATTAAGTGTATGGACCAACTCAATCCAACTCATTTTTGACCGAAACCCACATCTGACTGGGCTTTTTTATGCTAGCACCGATGGCTCATTTACCCAATTCAGGCCGATGACGGACAAAATAGCGAAAGCCTTCAAAGGCCCTCAAGAATCTAAACTAATGATCAACTATTACAAAATGGGCGAACAAAATATCTTCCATTTTTTGGGAGATGATATTCATTTAATTGAAAAGAAAACAGACACTATCGACAATCAAGATCCCAGGAAACGCCCCTGGTATGTCAACGCAACACCGGATGGAAAAATTGGCCTCTCTGAGCCTTATCGCTTTTATTTTCTTAACGAAACTGGCATTACTCTTTCTCGAATGTCTTTGGATGGCGACAGTGTGGTCGCTGCTGATTTCACCTTAAACTCACTATCCAATCAACTTGACGAACTAGCAACATCAGATCAAACCAAACTAGCCGTCTTTGATATAAATTTTAATCTTCTCGCTCAGCATAATCTCATTGAACCGAATAAAGACGATCAAGCTATAGATGATATAAATCTGTCAAAGACCGTCTTTAAAGAACTCATTGAGAATCGCACCAATACAGGTATTTTTCAAAATACCCAGTTTAATGAGAAGCAATGGCAGGTCTCTATTAATATCGTCCGCTTAACCGACAAGGTGCAAATACTATTAGCAGAAGCCACTCCCAGAGAAGAGTTGCTTGTCGATTTAGTTAACATGCGCAATCAACAAATTTTTGCCGCCATCCTGACCGTTATACTCAGTTTTGCCCTTGTTTGGTATGCCGCCTTAAAAGTGACTCGACCATTAGATATTCTTGCAGAGCTAACTAAGGATGTTCGTAGCTTCAATTTCAGGAAAACACGTTACCCACGCAGTGTCATAAAAGAAGTCAACAACCTGACCGACTCTGTTCAAATGATGGAGCATACATTATTTGACCTGCTCAAACTGCTCAGAGAAACCGCAAAAGAGCACGATTTCAATGTCCTGGCAAAAACCATTTGTAAACAGGCATACATTATTACCAAGGCCGAAACCATTGTTCTTTATATGAAAGAAGAGAACGAAAAGCTGTTTTCCATTGTCACCAATCACAGCATTATTCCTCTAAAACTTGATTTGGACGTTCTTCTTTCCAATACCCCTTGGATGTTGTCTCGCTTATCACTAGGAGAAGATATTGTACTTACAAAACAAGATAACTGCCTAAAGCCTTATCTTGATCAGTTCTATAACTCTGAACTGCACCTGTTTCCTCTTCAAAATAGAGAAAAGCAGTTGATGGGCATCCTAATTTTGGGTTATGAGAGAAACGATGATAATGATCGCAATGATAAACACGGTTACCTAAAAGAATTATTAAGCTTTGCCGAAATAGCCAAAGACAATATAGCTCAAATGCAGCAACGAAAAGCCATGCTCAATTCTTTTATTGAATTAATTGCGTCCGCTATTGATACCAAATCACCATACACCGGGGGGCACTGTCAACGTGTCCCCGTTATTACCGAGCTTTTGGTAAAAGCAGCAAATGAGGATAAACGTTACTTCCCCGAATTTTCGATGGATCCAAAAAAATGGGAAGAGCTAAACTTCGCAGCATGGTTACATGACTGCGGCAAAGTCACCACACCTGAATATATTGTCGATAAGGCGACTAAACTCGAAACCATTTATGACCGTATTCATGAGGTTCGTATGCGATTCGAACTTCTCAAGTCAAAGGCGAAAGTTGACTACTACAAAGAACTTGCCGAGGGCGGCGACCCTTCGCTCCTCAAATCAAGGTTAGGTAATATGCAACAGCAACTCGATGATGATTTTGCCTTTATTGCAGAGTGCAACCTTGGCCATTCAGAAATGAGTGAAGATGATTACCTGCGTTTGAAAGAGATTGCCAGCAAGACGTGGACGAAAACAATAGACGACCAGCAAGGGGTATCTTGGATAGAAAGAGAAAAAAATCAGAAACAGGAAGTACTACCCGCTGAAGAGCCATTATTAAGCGATAAAGATATCCATAAAGTACCGTGGGAAGAAGAGTTTAACCCTAAAGAACTTTGGCAGGATGAGTTTAACCTCAAACCTTCTGATTTAAAGTACAACCGCGGAGAGTTACATAACCTTAACGTTAAACGAGGCACACTCACTGACGAAGAACGATTTATCATCAATGATCATATTATTCAGACCATTACTATGCTTAAACGTCTGCCTTATCCTGATCATCTCAAAAACGTTCCCGATATCGCTGGAAATCACCATGAGCGAATGGATGGTAAAGGCTATCCCCGAGGGTTAAAGGCGGATCAGTTATCCATTCAATCCAGAGCAATGGCAATTGCCGATATCTTTGAAGCATTAACTTCAAGCGACCGACCCTATAAGAAAACACACACCATAGATGAAGCCTTTGGTATCATGACTCACTTAGCCACCAGTGGTCATATCGACCCTAAGTTATACTTGTTATTCTTAAATAAAACCATCGACAAAGTCTATGGGGATAGCTTCTTAAATAAAGAGCAACATTTTAATATTGAAAGAGAAGCTCATATCAAAAAAGTAAAAGCCTATATTCAGGATGATTATTAGTCTTTTAATCTTTCTACTTAAGTCACCAGCCTGAATTTAAGCTGAATACTTTTGAAGAATGGTGCCAATGTCGGAATCAAACTCGCAACAATTATCAGCACAACACCTACCATTTTTTGCGCTGGTAAAATCTCGTCAAATAATGTTATCTGCCATATCACCGAAAATATCAAATTAGTGTATATCAATGGTGCCAGTTGCGAGCCACTATCTACCAACTTATAAGCTTTAGAGCGATAAATTTGGTTGCTAACAATAGTGAATGCAAGAACCAGAACTGCGCTCCAGATAATCATATTTAGTTCAGGCTGCAACATGATCTGCATATCCGAGGACGATATACCAAACCAAGCCAAAACAGGTAATACGAAAAAGCTGCTAAGCAAAAAGCTCCATGCATTTATAGCAACGGGTGACAAGTTTCCTTTGGTACTACGGTACAAGCTTAACTGTGAACCTGCATTACACAGGCCAGCTCCAAGGCCTATCAAAAGTTCTGGTTTTAATGTTATCCCTGTAACATCTCCAGCCAGCAATAAAACACCAGCAAACGTAACCACTAATCCAATTTTTGTGGCACCTTTCACTTTAACGCCAAATAAAAGTTTCTCTAACACAGGAATAAAAAGGGGGCCAGTTGAAAAAAGAACCACACTTTCAACCAAAGTAAGCATACTTAGTGAAGTGATAAAACAGAGTTGGCAGCCAGCAATACAAAGTGCTCTAATCAATATCGACTTTGCTAACGCCTTATCCGGCAACCTTATCTGTGTCAAACTCATCATAATAAACATGATAAGTGCAGGAATTAATAGCCTTAACAATACCAATACCGCTAAGCTAAACTGAGTCGTTAGAAACTTTGCAATAACGGTCGATATCGAAAGGCTCAATGTGGATGCGAGCATAAAAAGGGTTGGTTTCAAAAATGTGGTCATACAGCTCTCCTCTAATAACGCTAAGTTTATACAAGTGACCAACGTATAAAAAACGAGTAATATTAACCAAACCTGTTAGAAAAACTTACATATGCGAACACTCATCCCATTAAAATCTATCTACGCTTTTGTCGCCGTTGCCGAGACAGGTAGTATGACCGATGCCTCCAAAGTGCTTAATGTCAGTCATTCAGCCGTTAGTCAATCAATCAAGAGCTTAGAATCTCAAGTAGGACAAACTCTCTTCCGCCGGGTTGGACGACATGTGGAACTGAATGGTCAGGGCAAACGTTACTACCGCAAAGTCGCTCCGGCATTAGAACAAATAATGGACGCTACGGAAGCATTACAAAAACCGGAACATCCACATCGGCTAACACTCAATTTGATAAACTCCCTCGCTCTCCATTGGTGGATACCGAGGATGCCGGACTTCCAACAATTAGCGCCACATTTGGATGTTCGTATATCCAACCTCGTTGAAGTCTTTAACCTTGAAAAAGAAGGGGTAGACATTGCCCTAATCCACGGAAAAAAGAATGACTGGGAAAATTATCACTGTGAAAAACTAGGTGATGATGAATTAGTCATGGTTTGCAGCCCTGACATATTCAGTGATACAAAAAACGTTACCTCTCTGCTCAAACGATTTCCTGCGATCTATGCATCGAATGACCGGCGTAAAAATGACTGGCAAGTATGGTGCGATGCCCACCAGCTACCCATTCCCAAGCAACAGAACAGCCTAAGTTTTAATTCTTCCGTACACGCGGTACAAGCTGCGATTCGAAAACTTGGTGTTTTCGTAACGCATCGATTATTTGTAAAGGATGACATTAAACATGGGCTCTTGGTTGAAATGGGAAGTCCGGTAAAAAATCCCTATCAAAGCTTCTACTTAGCCTGTCCCGCCGACAAGCTAAAATTAGAGAGCGTTCTCACATTGAGGCAGTGGTTAAAAAGTGAGTTTGATTCTCTTTAATCAACGCGTTATAAACAACTAAGCCAACCAAAGAGGACTCATCATGATAATTACAACCACCCAAAGTGTTGAAGGCAAAAAAATCATATCTTACAAAGGTGTCATCGCTGGTGAAGCCATCTTAGGAGCCAACATGTTTAAAGATATGTTTGCCGGAATTCGTGATTTAGTTGGAGGCCGTTCTGGCACATACGAACGAGAGCTACAAAAAGCCAGAGAGATTGCATTAGAAGAGTTAGAGCAGAAAGCCAGAGACTTAGGAGCAAACGCGGTGGTTGGTGTCGATATCGATTATGAAGTACTAGGTCAGAGTAACGGTATGCTAATGGTCAGCGCCTCCGGTACCGCGGTTGTGGTGGATTGACCTTACTGCTGAGCACCTGCTTCAATCAGAAGCAGGTTATTTGGGTATACAACTACACTTTTTCTCCGGCACCTTGTATAGAGCGTTGGCTGTTCTCCACTAATATGGCTGCGGCATTCTGTTTTAATATTTCCCACTGCGTATCTTCGATGAAAATACCCTCTTTCCAGGCACTATCTTGTGCGGTGGCAAGATCTTTTGCATCAACATGGATGCTATAACCAGCAGACAATTGCTTCACATTGAAATCACGAGTTGATAGCTCAATGGTCATATCATGCAGTTGCTCATCACCCGTAGGTGCGATATCAGACAGAAACAGCTCAGGCGTAAAGCAACCTCGATTCAAAACGTATAAGGTATTTTTTGGGCTGCTCCCATTATCCCATTTCGCTGTACAGGCAATGCCTTTCGATGCCAGCTTTACCAGCTCGCTGTACGCTAGCCAACGGTTATGGCAATGGTTTAATTCAATTTTCAGCGTTTTTACGCTAATCATTTTCTCCAATGCGTAATCCAAAATCACAGGTAAGTGACACGCCAAGCTTCCATTGTTTAGATTAACGGCAATAGTGCTGTCATTCACCATTCGAATGTCGACCGGACTATCCTCTTCAAGCCCTATAAAGCTGCTGGCATTATTAAAATGACGGACGCCATTTAAACCCACCATTTGTAGATCCGCGACCATATTGGCTATCACATCGGCTTCACCGCAAGTGCGCTTCATACCCAGAAAGGCTTTGTTAACCGCGGCCACTAATTCATTGTGAGAAACAATCATAAATTGCCTCCTTCACTCAGTTGCTTCTGACTGGGCAATAGTGGGAAGACCCAATCATCCTGATGTATTTCATCCAATAATGGGGCACCCTGGAAGAAAGTCACTTGTACCCAACGATCCGAACGAGGATCAAACTTAGTCGCGCCAAAAACGGCCAGTTTACAACGTAATAGGTGCATCGGCAGCGACGATTTGTGTAAAACGTTCATCTGAATATCTCCTAACGCTTTATGTCCTAATGTCCAGACCCGGCGGGCAATCGTACGATACTGAGGATGTTTAACCAAAAACTCAGTTAACGATAGCTCAGGAGCATACTGCAGCAATGCATGGTAAAGACGATAAGCCTGACGACCGATATCCAATGGAAGCTCTCTGTCTTCCCCCGGTTCTTCACCTCTAACCCCTAAACGCGGCTCTTCTTTATCCTGTGAGCGATACCAAAACCAATAATTGTTTTCAGGTTGGGTAAAGTCTGTATTGATAGCCCAGCGATATCGTTCTTCCAATGTGACCAGTAAGTCCTGAATTTTTTTCCCGCATGGCAGAGAAAGTGACTCGTCGCAATTCATCTGTTCCTGAAAGTCATCAACAAGCTCCGGATACAACTCCATCAGACAAGTAAGCAGTACTTCCTGAGCTTCAAGACTCATTTCATTTGTCTGCTCAACAAGGTCATTCCAGGTAGAGCATTGACTAACCAAGCTATCAAGGTTTTCATCAAGTTTTGTCAGCTCATCAACAGCCTTTGCATTCAACAACCTTTGGTGATCGTTGATAGTGATAACTTGCGTCAGATGGCAAATTGCTTTTTGAATCAGAGACTGCAGTCTATTCAGTTTTTGATGCTCAGAAGGGTGAGTCAAAACAACGGATAGCGCTTTTTCCCGTGCCGTCATCCATTGATCAACTATGCTTGGGTGGTTAATTAAGTACGGCGCCATGCCCAGCCCTGTTGCATTACCAACACCAAGATAACGCTGTAATGCACGATGTAAGGTAACTGCCTGATCACCGCCTTTTTGTGCCGCCAGATAGTTCACCCAGTCAACACTGAATTCTCGCAGCAAATAAACTGAACACATTTGTGCACTAAATGACTGGCTGAAATCAGAATTGTCTTCCAGTAATTTGAAGTCCGCAATACCAAACTTACCGTTGCCGTATACAGCCGTGGTGCGAAGAATGTAACCGGCATCTGCCAGTTCATTGGGGTTTGGCTGAGCGCCTTTCGCCAGTTGATTGACCACGTGGTCAAACACACGAACACTCTTATTGGCTCGGGCTAATACCATTACATTATTAGGATTTCGACCTGCTTCCTGAAGCGGTACATTGGCTCTCAACTGTTCTAACAAGTCCACATCAACGTCACCGTAAACTAAAGCAAAGGTTACGTCCCATTTTTCCGCAATCACGCGATCATTTCGTTCATCGTCAGCAATTTCATCGCAAAAGATAACCAAGTGATAAACATGATTCGGAGTAACCAGTTTGTAAATGACGTGACCAAATCCCTGTGGGGATAATTGCCATTCATGTTGCGTAACCTGCCATTGCTGCCGGGCCATTTTACGGATCAGCGTTCTGACAAAACTGATTCGATTCTGGTGCATTGCGCCTAGTCTTTCGGGGGCCATGACGATGTCTGCATTACGCAAATTTGCTTGTGTATAGGTCGAACGATGTGCATACATTTTGCTCACCACCATATTTTCGTTATAAGAGAGGTTGCGGATAGGGTAAGCACGCTCACCCTATATTTCATGACTATTAATAGTATGGCTATAAACCCTGTTCTTTAGCCATTTTCATTGCAATTTGAGGTGCATTCCAAAGCGATGGCAACAGAATTATTGAAACGGGAACCGCAGTGATAACAATGAAGGATTGCAGAGCGGAAATACCGCCGGAGCCCAGAGATATCAAAATTAGTGCCGTAACCCCCATCATCACACCCCAAAATGTTCTGATGATTGCGTTAGGCTCTGTCTCTCCGCTAATAACAACACTGATGGTGTAGGTCATTGAGTCACCAGTGGTCACTATAAATATCGTTGTTAACACCAAAAACAGAATCGAAATTAACATCGGGAATGGCAGTTGTTGTGTAACCGCAAGCAATGCACCCGGCAAGTTAAATCCTTCGAATGCTTTACTCACACTACCCGGATCCGCGATTTCAAACGCTAGGCCAGATCCACCAACAATCGTGAACCAAAAACAGGTAACCAGTGGAGCGACGATGCTAATGGTTGAAACCAGTTGTCGAATACTACGACCACGAGAAATTCGAGCAATAAAGATGGCCATCATTGGGCCATAGCCTAAGAACCAGCCCCAGAAAAACACGGTCCACCAGCTCAACCAACCTTCATCTCCACGATAGGTTGCCATTGGAATAAAGTTATCCAGTAAGCTGCCCACGCCTTGAATATACCCATTAACAATAAAGTTGGTCGGGCCAAAAGTTAGGATGTAGATCATCAGTGCAAACGCCAAAATCACGTTGTATCGACTCAGCATTTGCATACCACGGTTCAAACCACTTAATGCTGATAAAGTATAAAGAGCAATCGCAAACAGAATAATTACCAGTTGTGTGGTAAATCCATCCGGAATATCAAATAAGGCATTCAGTGCATAACTCACTTGCAGGCCAAGAAAACCTATCGGACCTATGGTTCCCGCTGCCACTGCAACAATACAACATGCGTCTATCAAAGCGCCCGTATGACCTTTCAGTGCTCGTTCACCTAAAACTGGGTACAACAAAATGCGGGGTTTCAGTGGCAAACCCTTGTCGTAATGCAAGTGCATCACCACAATTGAAGTTAAGCTACCAACAATCGCCCAGGCAAGAAAACCCCAGTGCATAAATGATTGAGATAACGCATTTACCGCACCTTGCTGCGGACTTTCTTGAGCACCATATAACGGTGGGGGGCTAACGTAATGAGCAATCGGCTCTGCAGCCGCCCAAAAAACACCACCACCAGCGAGTAGAGTACAGAAGATAATCGCCATCCATCGAAAGCCATCCATTTCAGGTTTAGCAATTCCGCCTAATATTACTTTACCCGTTCTACCTGCCGCCAATCCAAGACCTATAAGAAAGGTAAGCAATAAAAGAAGTTGCCAATATGGTCCAAAGACTTTGACCGACCATGCAAACCCCGTATTGACTAAACTCGATAATAATTCGCCATCGTAGAGTGCGATCAGTACAAACAGGGCAATAAAACCACCGCTGTACCAGAGCGCCGGATTACTCAGACCTAGTTTGTCTGTAGCAGAAAGATGCTGCCCTGTATTTGGTTTGTTCATGCGAGATGACCGGTTGGTAATTGTACCTGATACATCTAGATTTGAAGCTTTCACGCTATTGGTTAAATCAGACATACTCTGACTCCAGTAGTTTTCTTTGCAACTGCAAAGGTGTATTTATGCCTGTCCTGTTTTTTTTATATTGAACAAGCTATTCCATGTTTGGGTTACGGCTTGATTAGATAGGTTCTAACCCCTGTTTCAGGAAGCTAAACCAGTTCTCACCCAGTATTTTCCCCGCCTCAGATTCATTGAACCCGTGGCGTATTAATCCGTTGTAAATATTTTCCATACCTGCACTACCACAGAACCAAGGTAGAGAGTCCGGCCAACCTGAATTAGTTGACGAGCCTTCACCGTAATCCATAGCTTTTGACCAGCGGCCATTTCGCATCCATTCCAACACTGATTGGGGTTGGTTCAGGCACAGGTCGCTGCCAATAGCTAAGTGCTCGATACCAATCATGTCAGCAGTAGAAGCCACCATTTGGCAAAAATCCTCCAAGGTGCACTGGCTACCGTTAGGTAAATGGAATGGATAAAGGCTAAAGCCAATCAATCCACCCCTGGCCGACAATGCTTTAATCACAGTGTCAGATTTATTACGCAATGCCTCATGGGCAAAAGTTGGGTTGGCATGACTAATACAGATAGGTCTTGATGAAATATCAATGGCTTCCAACGTTGAACGCTCAGCACTGTGGGACATATCGATGATCATTCCTACTCGATTCATCTCTGCGATGGCTTGTTTTCCAAAGCGCGTAATACCCATGTCATGCTGCTCGTAACAGCCCGTTGCGAGCAGACTCTGGTTGTTATAAGTCAGTTGCATGATCAGCAAGCCTTGCTGACGCATCACTTCAATCAAACCAATTTCATCATCGATTGGCGAGCAGTTTTGAGCACCGAAAAAGATGCCTACTTTGCCTTGAGATTTTGCTAGCGTTACATCATCCATTGAACGAACCGGCATGATTAAATCTGCGTTTTGTTCGAACCTTAGGTTCCACTCTGCAAAACGCGTTAAGGTTTCACGAGCATTTTCGTGATAAACCAAGGTCACGTGAACCGCAGTGATGCCACTTGCCTTCAAAGTTTGGAAATACTCACGATCCCAGTTGCAATATTGCAATCCATCAATCACTATCCGCTGCTGGTACATAGCAACTCCTTAATAAAGTTCTTTAACCGCTTTACTGTTCTTCTAACCAACTAATATCAATAAGGGCGCTGGTAAGCCGTTTTCACTACGGTATAGAACTCTTTCGCGTACTGACCTTGTTCACGTGGGCCAAAGCTAGATTCTTTGCGTCCACCAAACGGTACGTGATAGTCGGTTCCGGCGGTTGGTAAGTTCACCATGACACAGCCCGTTTTCGCTTGTTGCTTGAACAATGCGCTAGTGCGGAGACTTTGAGTGATAATGCCGCCCGTCAGACCAAAACGGGTATCATTGGTAGTCGCAATCGCTTCATCTAAGTCCGCAACCCTAATAACACTCGCCATTGGTGCAAATACTTCTTCCTGATTCACCTCCCAATGGTTTTTCGTGTTAAGGAACAGGGTTGGAGACATATAAAAACCGTCATGAGCCATATTCAGACGCTCACCGCCAAACGCCAGTTCAGCTCCACTTTGGCGGGCTTTTTCAATCCAAGAGAAATTGGCATCCAGCTGTTTACCATCGACAACCGGCCCCATAAATACACCGTCTTCCAGAGCATGGCCCACTTTGAGTTCGCTCATACGCTTAATGAGCGCTTCCACATAGGCATCATGAATCTTGTCCATGACCACTAAGCGAGAGGAGGCGGTACATTTTTGACCAGCACCGGAGAACGAACCTGCAATAGTCGCGTCGACAGCAATTTGAATGTCAGCATCGTCCGCTATAACCAACGCATTTTTACTACCCATCTCAAGCTGACAACGAACAAAATTAGGCGCAGTGGCAGCAGCAACTTTACGCCCCGTGTCTACGGAACCTGTGAAGCTCACGCCATTAATTTCTTTAGAGTTAATTAATGTGTTTCCCACCTGAGAGCCATTACCCAATACCAGGTTAAACGTACCCGCGGGTAATCCCTGACGATGAATAATTTCAGTCAAGGCAACGGCACTGGCTGGGGTTAAGTTAGCTGGCTTCCAAATCACGCTGTTACCAAACGCTAACGCCGGTGCAATTTTCCATGCCGCAGTCGCGGTCGGGAAGTTCCATGGAGAGATAATCGCAATAACACCTACCGCTTCTCGTGTCACTTCGACCGATACACCCGGCCTGACCGAATCAGCACTATCTCCGATCTGGCGCAGTACTTCTGCGGCAAAATATTGAAAGAACTGACCCGCTCGATAGATTTCACCACGTCCTTCAGCAAACGGCTTGCCCTCTTCACGCGACAACAAGGTTCCGAGCTCATCACAGCGAGCAATTAGCTCGTCACCGATGGCCTGTAAAACAGCTTGTTTACGCTCTATCGGTGTTTTTTCCCACTCAGGCTGAGCGGCTTTAGCGGCTGAAATGGCCTGATGAACCTGATCTTCACTCGCTTGAGCAAAATCGCCTAAATTCTCACTAATATCCGAAGGGTTAATATTGGAAACCGTACTCGATCCAGATTGCCATTGACCCGCAATATAAAGTGCGTTTTCAGCCTGAACATTATTAATTAGAGTCGTCATCACTATGTCCTTGTTACTATTCTGCTGCGAATAAATTCGTCAGAGGTATTTGAAAATTAAAATCGATTAAACGGGCTGCGATACTGAGGCGTACACAACAAACTCCACTAACATTTCCTCACGTGCCAACCCAGCAACAACCATGGCTGCACGGTTAGGGTACGGCGCATTAAAATAGTCAGCGTAGACTTGGTTTACTGTCGCAAGGTACTCACGGTCAGTAACATAGATGAGTACCTGAAGCACGGAGTCGAGCGACTCACCAGCGCATTCGAGCGTGTGCACAAGGTTATCTAGTGTCTGACGTGTCTGAGCTTCAATGCCTCCCTCCACGACGGCACCAGTTTGATCGATAGGAATTTGTGCAGTGTATAGCGTTCCATTGTTAACCAATGCCCACTCAAGTGGTGCTTTAGAGGCAAAGAGAGAAGTTTTTACCGGGTATTTTTGCGTCTGTGCGTTCACGTATTTATCCAACTATGTTACAGGTATGTTTCAATATAGTTAAATATTGCCCTTTGACAGATGATAAATCTAACGGTAAATTTTGTGCATTCGATAAGTAAAACTTATCACCGTATCGAGAACGCTGTTAAAACAAGGCTGAAAAGGAACCAAACTTATGAGCATTAAGCTTCAACAGTTAAAACATTTTGTTTTTGTCGTAGAAGAAGGAGGATTTCGCGCCGCTTCTCACCGAGCAAATCGATCGCAAGCGGCATTGTCGACTTCCATCAAAGAATTAGAGCGCATTCTCGGCCAAACTTTATTCGAGTCAGGTAACAAATCCACTCTCACTCCATTTGGTGAAATTTGCTTACCAAAAATCATCCAATTTCTTAATGTGTACCATGCGCTGGATAATGATTTAAAAGCAGCTGCAGCAGGGCAACAGGGCCGAGTGCGCATTGCCAGTGTGCCATCCGTTGCTGCTAAATTGATTCCCAGTGTGCTTGGGGCCTTTTGTGAAAAGTACCCTAATGTCGAAGTCAGCTTGATTGATGATAATGCAGCCGGTGTTGAAGCCAGATTAGTGTCCGGCGAGGTGGATTTAGCGCTGGGTAACTGCTCTCATCTGGATGACGGAGATATCGATTTCACACCATTAATTTCAGATCCAATTGGCGTCGTTTGCTTACAAGATAACCCCATCGCCCAGCAACCAGAAGGGATCGAATGGAAAACCTTGTTAAAGCAGCCTTTTATTCGCAATGGTACCTGTACCTTACTTGAACCGACTCCGGCCAGAACCCTGAGTCAACAAGCTCTGTATTCGGTCGAAAATATAACCTCACTCTTTTCTGTATTGGAGCTGGGAATTGGTGTAACTACCTTACCTAAACTCGCCTTTCCAACCAATGAAACCCGGCTTGTCTGGATCCCACTGATTGATCCGCCACTCAAACGTCAGATCGGTATTTTCAGGCTTGCAGACCGGACCATCTCGCCTCAGGCGCAAGCATTTCATGAATTGTGCATTCAATATTTGAATTACTAACTCACACGTTAGCAATCATGAATAACAACATAAAATTATCGTAAAACAATAATTTTATGTTGTTTTACATTAATTTTGCATTTATGATAGTTTCACTCCCTATCAAGATAAGAAGCAACAAATGAATGATATACAAAAATTAAGCCGACGCTTAAGAATCCTGTTCCAATGCATGCTGATCATTGTGCCTATAGGTGTTTTAGGATTCTGGCTGAGCGCCACAACCAGTTACGATTTTCACCAGTTCACAGGGTTAGGTGTTAATGTCTCAGATTTCACCTCCTACCCGTTAACTCCAACCGCCAAAGGGCTGGCTCTATTACTGTCAGGGTTACTGACACTAATCCCACTCTATGCATTAAGTAAGCTAATTCGTTTGTTCAAAAACTATGAAAGCATGCAGTTATTCACTCTGGACAACGCCATTACTTACCATCAATTAGGCCGTAGTCTATTACTTTGGGTTGTATGCGGTTTCATTTATGGCGGCGCTATGTCTGTTGTACTGTCGTTTAATAATCCCCCGGGTGAAAGAGTCATTAGTTTAAGTTTTACTGGCATTGATTTTCTGGCACTTATCTGCGCTTTCTTAGTCATGGTAATATCTAGGGTTATGCAGAAAGGATATAGTCTCGCGGAAGAAAACAGTCATACCATTTAAGGAAATTCTCATGCCGATACAAATTAATCTTGATGTCATGCTGGCAAAAAGGAAAATGCGCCTAAAACAGCTGGCACAGGAAATTGGTATTACTGAACAAAATTTATCCATTCTAAAAACAGGAAAAGCAAAAGCCGTTCGATTTTCTACCCTGGACAAAATTTGTGAAGTCTTAGAATGTCAGCCTGGCGATATCCTCGCGCATACTCAGCCAGAATCAGGACAAAACACTCAATAACGAAATACCGATACCGTTCACCTTACCCTTTAGGAGCCAAGCTTAATCCTTGGCTCTAATTTCCCTTTCAATCCATTACCTGCATAGATCAGATTAACTCCTGTAACGCGCTCAGAGCGACAAAACTTTTTTCTGCGAGATAGCAACCGAAGCAAGGAAAATACACACCCTAAAACGGCCAATTAACACCTTAAAATAGCCATTTGAGCCAATTGTAACATTATGATTTTCAAGGATTTGTTTTTGGTGATTATTGCCACCTCTGATGTTAGCCTGTAGGCAAATGAATAAGAGGTACATTATGCAATCAGAACGTGAAGTGTTTCACCAACATGATTTCTCAAATCAAGATTTAAGTAACGCACTGTTTAAACATTGTAAGTTTCACCGCTGCGATTTTGCTCGGGCAAACTTAAGAGAAGCTCAATTTGAAGATTGCAGTTTTATTGAGCAGGGGGAAATAGAAGGCTGCCATTTTGACTATGCCGATCTGCGTGATGCCAGCTTTAAAGACTGTCAGATATCAATGGCCAATTTTAAAGGAGCCAATTGCTTTGGTATTGAGTTCAGGCTATGTGATTTAAAAGGCGCGAACTTTTCTACAGCGCTATTCACCAACCAAATAAGCTATAAGATGTACTTTTGTTCGGCTTACATTACCGGGTGCAATTTGTCGTACACTAACTTCGAAAAACAGTGTATGGAGAAATGTGAGTTATTTGAAAATAAGTGGGTAGGTGCAAACCTGCAAGGGGCTTCTTTTAAACAATCTGACTTAAGCCGAAGCGTGTTTTCCAAAGAGTGCTGGTATCAGTTTAGTATGCAAGGCTGCGATCTGAGCCACTCGGAACTCGATGGGCTGGACCCACGCAAGGTGGATTTAACCGGAGTGAAGATCTGTTCATGGCAGCAAGAACAACTGTTAGAGCAGCTTGGTATAATTGTTATGCCGGATTGATATTATCCAAGGGGCTTTCGCCCCTCAACCCAGTATCCACAACTTAAACAGCAGGAAAACCGCCATGCTTATAATCGTTGTCCAGAGGACATTTTTGGTTTTCCAGATCAAAAAAGCGGCAATAGTAGCGCCTATTAAATAAGGGTTAGCCGGGCTTATGGCTAGCTCCCCATCCTGCAAAAAAACAATAGGTGCCCAAATAGAGGTTAAAACAGCAGGACTTGAGTAGGCCAGCAACCTCTGCGCTTTCGCATTCAACCTTATGGGTAATTTAGGTTCCAAAAACAGGTATCGGCTGAAAAACACCAAAGCGGCCATGGCAAAAATAGACAACAAAATCATGCGGACTCCTTAATAAAAGACTCACACATAAAACCACTAAACATGGCACAGATGCTGGATATCATCAGCCCACCTTCTACATCAAAATAGGCCAGCGCCACGGAAAGAATCAGCGCAACAGCCACCGAAACAAGAATGGGAATGTTCTGCACCGTTGGAACCACTAATGCGATAAACGTTGCCGCTACAGCAAATTCTAATCCATATTGGTCCAAATTAGGGATCTGGCTTCCGGCGATAATTCCTACCAAGGTTGCGATATTCCAAACCAGATAAAAACTAAAGCCAGCGCCAAACGCATACCAAGGTTTAAACCTGTCTGGGGTTTGGTTCCCTACCACTGCAAACAATTCGTCCGTCAACAAAAAACCTAAAATGATCCGCCACCTCAATGGCAGCGGGCTGATCTTATTTCGCATAGAAACGCTATAAAGAAAGTGGCGTGAGGTAATAAAAAAGGTGGTGAGTAACATAGTACTTAGCCCAACACCCGCTTTAAACATGCCGACGGCAACCAGTTGAGCAGAACCCGCAAATAAAATGGCAGAAAGTGCCTGTCCTTCAAACGGGTTCAGGCCGATATCCATAGCAAATGAACCGACCAGGAAACCCCATGGAATGACAGCAACCGAAAGGGGAAAAATAGCCAGCGTTCCCTGCCAAACTTGTCTCTTTTTAGACATCAATAATCCTTTTAACAATGTAACAACGCAGCTAATCAGGGGCAGATTCTCTGTTCTGAGAATATACGGCTTTTACTTAGTTGCTTTCGACAGCTTCTACTATTACGTCAAACTTGGTATTTCCGCGAAGTATCTCAAAATCAGGCTCTTCGGCGGCTAATTCCCTAAAAGAAGCACTAATTTCAATCGATTGTTTTAGGTCAACAATTGCTTGTTCTTCGGCACCTAACTGGGCATAAGAACATGCACGCTGATAAAAAGCATGTGCATTGCCTTCATCCACTTCAAGAACTCGATTACAAATGCTCATCGCCCAATGGAATTCCCGCATTTCCATTGCCGCATCGGCTTTGTAGGTCAGCGCTTCCAAATCTCCAGGACGAATTTTCAATATTTCGTTGTACCCATCCATTTTTTGCTCAGGTGTTTGAGCATTCTGTGCACGCAACCAGAGGTTGTGAACCTCATTGATAATTTCAATTTCCTGATTATTCTCAGAGATAATTCGGGTCTTGCGTTTAAGATCTCGTTCTAAAGCTAAAAATTTAGACTCATACTCTTTGGCGATCTTATCCAGACGGGCATCCGCCATTTCCTTGGTATTTTGCTTGATATCTTTCAGAGACTGCCAGCCGATTAGAGCCACCAGCGATGCCGCGGCAGCTATGATATAGAAAAAGTAGGTAACGGTGACATTGGCGTAATTAAGGGATTTATCCGCCACATCCAACTCTCTGTCTGTGATTTGGATGGTTAACCTGCGTTCAAGATCTTGTTGATCTTGTCTTAATGCTTTTAACTCATCAAGGATATAACGTTCAACCAATGGACGTTCGAGAATATCGCTTTGTGAATATTTTTCCTCCGCCAAAGCGGGGATAGAAAAGGACAAAATCACTGCAACGAACAGAACCCAAATTTTTTTCATAACCATGACCAAATTTAACTCCAGAGAATGCCATAGATTATGAGGTAACTCTTTCTGTTTCAAGCAGTAAAAAGACTTTAATTTTTATCTAACCTTATAATTTGCATTTTGCATTTTTAACTTACGCTCAGGCCTAATGACTCGGAATATATAAGTTGGGATATTTGCTTGAAAAATCATCTTTCAGGGTTTGAATAAATGCCTCTGCTGCAGGAGATAAACTACAATTTTTTCGATATACCAACATGATCTTTCGTTGCATCTCTACACCGGATATATCAAACGAAACCAACTTGCCATCAGCCACTTCTTCTTCAACAAGAAAGTTAGATACAATCGCGATACCCGCATTTAACATTACGGATTTTTTTACAGCTTCCATGCTCCCTAAAACGATAGTGTTATTGAAATCAATTTTTGCATCACTCGCTCGCTCTATATTCTGTACAATCGAACTCTTGCTATTAGATACCAACAAGTTGTTTTTCTGCAAATCCTCCAGGCTAATTTGACCATTATCTTTCCACTTTTCTATACCGCTATGGTTTTTCGATACAATCACCGTTAGTTGATCTATCAAAATCGGTTCAAAACACAGTTTTTTATCATCAACCACATTCGGTTGAGAGACCAACCCCAGCTCAGCCTCTCCTTCAAAAGAGATCTCCTGCAGAACATCTTTAGCATATTTAATACGAGATTCAATCAACACCCCCGGATATTGCAGATGAAAATCCGCCAGTACTTGTGGCAGAAGGTAGATACCCGGTGTATTCGAACTGCATAGTAATAAGCTTCCGGTAGAAAGACCATTGATGGCCTCCAATTCAATTTTGGATTGATGAATAGCAGCAAGTGCAGATTGACAATACGGTAAAATTCTTCGCCCGGCCTCCGTAAGTTCGATGCTACGTCCTACTCTATCGAACAACTGAGTTTTGAAGTGATTTTCCAAATTTTTCAATCGCTGAGACATAGTCGCTTGGGTACAAAAACAAGCATCTGCTGCCTGAGTAAAGCTTCTTAATTTCGCTATGGTGACAAATGCTTCTAAATTTTCAATCTTCACTTTCTACTCCCTGAACCCAGAAAAAGGCAGAGACATTACTCGTCACTGCCTTTAATAGAAAAACAATCATTCTTTAATCAAGTAACTACTTTTCTCTATGCCTAAGCGCCTAATTTAGGTACGACACCTAGATAATCCATTTGAGTGAGAAAGAACTCCCTCCCAGTCAAATTATTAAGTGCACCATGATTAAGGTATTTTTCCCCAAACCCATGCAATTCTGTTTTACGCACATCACGACCGAAAAAGAAGCTGGGAACAGGATCCCCGGAATGATCGCGACGAATACATGGGGTTGAATGATCGCTGGTATAACCAATATAACAATTATCCAGATCAATATGTTCCAGAATTAAACCAACCATCTGATCAAACCTTTCTGCCATTTCTACTTTTACAAGGGGTAAATCATCATGACCAGCCAGATCAGGTGACTTCACATGCAATACCACCCAATCGTATCCCTGTTTAAGTTTTTCTAACGCCATTTCTGCCTTAGCTGAAAAGTTCGTGTCAAAACCAGCGGTAAACTCAGGTTGATGGAATGTATCTAACCCTGACATTCTAGCGATACCAATAACAGTTTTATCTCCGGCAATGCAAGCACCTTTAATACCATATTTTTCGGTCACTTTAGGTGCCTGAATTCTTTTCCCTACTCCCCGTAGTAAAATCATATTCACGGGGATCTGATTGTTTTTTCTCCTATCATGATTAACGGGATGCAAGCTCAAAATTGAATACAACTTTTCACTCAACTCATTAACTAACTGTGCTGTCATGCTGGCTTCAGGCGAATCATCCAATGGCGTTGAGCTCACTAGCCGATTCCCCTCACAGGCTGTACCAGGATCAGACGTCGTAATTTTTTCAGATAACCCATCACCACGAAAAACCACCGCGACCCGATGCGCACTCAGTGCTTTTACAATCACTAAAGTACCATTAGACAATCTTATTCCGTTAACCGCTTCCGCCAGTTCATGAGTACCCACATTGATTCGTTCTGCACGGCGATCCAATACAACAAACTCATCATCGACAGTAGCAAAATTTCCGCGAAATGCGATATCACCCGGCAGCATTTCAATTTCGGCCCCATAAGCTTCTATGGGGCCTCTGCCAGTATAGACTTCATACGGATTATAACCAAAGAGGGCCAAATGCCCGACATCAGTACCCACTGGCACTCCTGCCTGAACTGGATGAATATTTCCAAATAACCCCTGAGAGGCCAAATAAGTCATGTTCGGTGTATGAGCGTACTCCAATGGGGTTTGACCTCCAAGTTGAGGATTTGGTAAATCACCCATACCATCGGCGATAAGCAATAATGTTTGTTTTTTCATTATAATTCCTTAGCTCGCCGTGGCTTTTTCAGCTGATGTTTCTTCACTTAACCCCATGACTACATCACGACGCTTCCATAGCAACGCTGCCGACAGGAGTAACACCATAGACCACAAAACCCACTTGATAACCAGTGACGGTGCATAAGTACGGATCTTAAAGGTAACATCATCACCTGGTGATACTTTTTTACGTTTCACTTCGACTATTTTCCAATCGCCGTCGCGTTTAATCTCAAAGGTTTTCTTCTTTTTCGACCACTCAGGTGTAATTACACCATACAATTCGGTTTTCTTCGGTACACTAAACTGGCCAGAGTATTTCGCAATCATCACTGGTGAAGTATTTATGAACTCGTAAGAGATCCGTTTTACACCACCGGGCTGACTGTATTTTATTTTGGCTTTCTTGGTTTTATATACGTCCTTAACCAATAGTGTTTGTTGCAACAAAACTTCATTATTTGGCTTTGAAAACTGATACGCCAATACTTCTCGCCCGTGAACACTCATCACTTCTGGATCTTGTTCCAATTTCCCGTTCAGTGCTGAATAGGCACTCAGAGAACTGTCTTCGTAGTTTGGCAAGTAAAGTATGCCTTGATCATTAGTAACACCCGAGACCGTAACGTCAATTATTCCGTCTCGCTCTGCTGGCTGAATGATTTCGTTGTAATTATGGATCTCACCTAGCTCACTGGCTTGTATAGTCACCGCCGCCAAAATAAGAGAGCTTACCGATAGATATTTCATTGTTTTTTTCATCTTCTTTCTCCCAATTAAGCGGTAATGCCAAGATAGGCAAACCATGTAAATGACGCGCCAAACAAAATGCACCATTTAGCCATCAAAGTCAGAATACCGTACAGCAACTGGTTGTTAACTGAGAAGTAACCTGTACTGTAATAGACCAAGTTCGCTTTACTGTGCGGTGGTAGAGTGATGGTATCGGCAATGGTAAATGCAGCAGGAAGCGCAAGCATTAGAGGTGAAACTCCCGCCGTTTCAGCCAAACCAATCAGGGTAGGGATAAGAATAATGGTACGTACCGTTTTACTGGTAAATACAAAGTGACTAAAACTGGATATCGCTATGACTACACCATAGAGCATAGTAAAACTCATATGCTGAACACCCAGACTAGAGAACAAGCCACTAAGTGCCCAACTTGCTACACCCGTTTCACTCAGTGATACCCCACAAGCGTATGCACCTGCAGCAAATATCATCAAATTCCATGGAATTTTGGCTTCCTTCCAGGTCAGGATCCCAATATATGGCATGAAAAACATCGCAGCAGCAATAATGGCAACCATTACTAAACTAAATTGGAAACCAAATATGTCTAAATGCCACTTGTCGGTTGCCCACAGCGTAATGGTTAATAAGAAAATACCTGCTGCTTTTTTCTCATCTAATGACACTTTACCTAGGTCGTTGTATTGTTTTTGAATTTGTTCAATTTCATTGCCACCTGCCTTAGCATTCGTTTTTGGCCTAAATAACACCAGCCCAATGATGAAAGAGGCAATCAAAGTTAATATAGCAATAGGTGCAGAGGCAATAAACCATTCCCCCCAAGAAACCTCAGACCCGGTAAATTCTTTGAGTAAGCCTATTGCTAATATTTGCGGCGCTGTAGCAGTGACAATTGCGCTGGTAGAGATATTATTGGCTTGCAGACCTTGAATAGCTAACAGTTTTCCTAGGTTTTTGTTCTCTTTCTCAACGTTATAAGCTTTAGCAATAAGTAAAACAATTGGCAATAACATCGCAGCACGCGCTGTTGTTGAAGGAATGATAAAGGCAATAGTAAAGTTAGCGGCCATTAATGACATCAGAATCGATTGCCAGGTTTTACCAAATCGAGTAATGATCGCTAATGCAATCCGCTTAGCTAATCCACTTTTTTCCATACCAGAGGTAATAATAAATGCTGAAACCATCAGCCAAATTACACCGTAACCTAACGTGCCAAGGGCATCTTTTTCTGCCCAGCCACCCAACACTGATAACAACGCAATGGCAACCATTGAGGTAGCATAGTTAGGTAGTGACTCACTGATCCAAAGAATCAAGGCGAAAAAGAATATGCCAAGAGACATCTTGCCTTCAAAAGTTATTCCATCGGGTGTCGGTATTGAATAGAACAACATAAGTACCACCATTGCCAATGGCAGTCCGAGGTAATACATGATTTTTTCCGTTTTACTTTTACTACTGAGATCTCTTGCGATGGCTATCACTCTCAGTCTCCTTATATTTACTTCACATTGATTAATCCAGGCATATTACCTAGTTATTATCGCGTTTCTAATATCCAAACGCTTGGCCAAAATAGTACAGATGAGACTATCATCGGTTAAATCGAAAGCTTTAATACTAAGCATTTGAAAAACCGATATGAATACATGAATAATCACTAAAGCACCGTATAACATATTGTTTTATATAAAATAAAAACCATCAGCAAAAAAACTATAATGGCATCAATCTGACAACTGAATATGACCAAAAGTGTGACCTGTCATTCTTTAGTTAAGGTTAACCAGAATTTATGCGCCTTTTTGAAGCGTATCAACGCGCGCATTTCAGTATCAATTACATTGGGGAGCTGAACAATTACTTTTGAAAATCGAGAAGGAGATTTTGTATTAACAGAATAACACTACTAACATCGGCACCTGAGTCGTACTCAAATATCGGTACATTATGCTTAAGACAGTAGCGTTTGGCTAAAAAGGCTTCCTGATATTGAAACCTGCCCAGCAACTCTAGTGTGTAACCGTAGCCATCGCGATGTCGTAACCGGACATTGATCAATTCAGACGAGCACCTAACATTAATCACAGAGATGAAGTCCATTTGTTCAAAAATGTCTTCATCGATAGACATAATATTTTCATCCATATCAATCAGACTAAAATGACCATCGAGCAAAATAACATCATCCGGAATCTCTCTGATGACATCTAGCAGCAGCAATTGATTCCGTCGTGCTATATCGGGGATCACCTTTTTATCACAGCCGATAAATCCGGACTTCTTTTTAATCAGCTGGCTACTGCTGTAGACCCCTAAACTCAAATGTCGTTTTAATTGCTCACAAAGCGTGGTTTTCCCTACACCATGAATACCAGAAACAAAAATGATTTTTGCCATGCTTTTACCCAACTAACTTTATATTCATGCGCTACCTCAAGAAACCAGCTATCACGAGAGATAATTTACCTGAAGATAACCAAACATATGGAAAACATAGAATTAAAACAATATGTGGAAGTTTGAGCGAGGTATTGATGCAGCAAGAATTGGTAGATTAAGAACAAAAAAAGTGGGGTATTTCTACCCCATATATAATTTGCCAGTGAAGGAGTGGCTTTAGAAGTAAAAAAAATAATCAAATACCTAAAAATTACCGGGTAGGCGATGTGATTTTTTGTATATAGAACGCACAACTAGAACCATAATTTAAAACCTCAGCTCAAGGTTCCACATTCTTTTTATTCTTCTTCAATGGGACAAAACAAGTGCCTTTACTTCCATTAATGACGCCTACTTACTATGTCCATCGCAATTAAAGTTGGGGGCGCTATTGAAAACAACGACATGGTGGTATGCTAATTAGTTGCGCACTTATTAACAAGATATCAGTTACTTAATCAACTGGCTCCCCCAACAACCAAGATATTAGATCGCCATAAGTTCATTTGCAACACTCTTACAGCGATCTGCGTCGAATAAAAATACACCTATGACTATAAAAAACGATCAGATACTACCGTACGAGTATTTAACAGGAAAAGATTTCACTGAAAACCTCAAGCACATCACTGGGTGTAGTACTTTATTGGAAATGGCATCTTTATTTGATATGCCAAAAACAACGTTTAGCACCTGGAATCTACACGATAGAACGTCGTTTGAATTGATTGTCCGTCTTGCGATGGCGAAAGGAATTCCTGTTGCAGCGCTAGCGCTTTCAAATGATGAAAGGAAAAAACATAAGCTTTCAATTGATGATTACGCATTTCAAATACAGTCAAACGGTAAACACGATAACTATCAGATCGCTGAAAGTTCACCTTACTCAAAGATTGCTGTAATAAAAAGCTATTCATTAAACAATGGTAAGCTCAAAGAAATCGATGAAGTTCCCTACTCCACTCGACGGCTCAAAGGTTTCGGATTAGAAAGTGCAAATTTGATTGAAGTTGAGACGAATCATCAAGTGTATCTCATTGATGAAAACGCCAAAGATGCCGTTTCTGGTGACTATCTTATCAAAATTGATGGCAGGTACTCGATTAATACGATTCAACGCCTACCCAAAAAACTGGCCATTGTTTTTGGTAATACCAAGGCAGAGGTTGCAGAAAAAGATATCCAGGTGATCGGTAAGGTAGTACTAACCCTACAAGCGTAGCCAAACATAAAGAATAACGTCGTTAAGGCGTTATTCTTCTCGGTCAGTGAAGCTCTCTAGCCAGTTAAGGTCACTACGAAACTCATTGTTTTCATTGAAATAGAAAGGTTAACTCTGCTGTTGCTTACAGCATTTCTTTTGCAATCAAATGCAACAAAAAGGTTTCACGCTCTATGCTCATGCCTTTTTTAGGACTCTCCGCCATGGTTTTTTCATTGTGGGCAATAGCTTGATGGATATTGATCCAGACGGGGCGCATGCCGTTATTCACCTCATGCGCTTCAAAAGCGGTCTCTCCTAAAACTCTGTCAATTTTGCAGGTGTAACAGTAGGAAACCTGATGCATAACATCAGCATCATCTTTATACCAAGGCCGAAATTCTTCATAAATACCATAAGGTTTTATTAGATGGATATTTTGCGCTCCGGTTTCTTCTTCTAATTCACGCACCATTCCGGCTATCACGTCTTCACCATCATCAAGGCCACCACCCGGTATCGTGTAATCATGATAACGCTCGGTATATAACATCAAGATATTCTCTCCATTCAATACAATAGCGCGCGCAGCGTTACGCTGGAATATCACTTTGTCATCAAGATGGTCGATATCAGGATGGGTCGTTGTTCTTAGGTGTCTCATAGGGAAGCATTTTGATTCTGGAGTTTGCGCGAATACTACCACAGCACACTATTTGGAAAAAATTTAACTTGGATAAAACAGTGAATTCTTAAAGATCTAATACATGTACTGTTATATATGGAACTCAGTTAGCGATTCGATACATACCGCATCATTACGCCAATATTCAATATCTCCATTAATCAACAACCCATTTTGATCGAAATTCACTCTTTCGAACAGCAAAGCAGGGGTGCCCACCGTTGCCCGCAATGCCAAAGCCACATCGCCAATCAGCGAGGTTGAATTGATACGATATCGACTCTTACCATACTGAGTATTGTACTCTTCACGATAGATTTCGGTTAATGAGTGTTCCAGATCATGATTGAGTATATTTGCGAAACAATCTTGTTTGGATAAATGGATGGTATAACAAATAGGCCGCTGCTCTAAAAAACGAACTCTTTCTATTTGATAGACATCAGTAAAGGGCAGTAACTCAAGCAATTTCGTGGCTGTTTTGGATGCCATTACTGATTTGGCTGAAATCACCTGAACAGACGGTTTTCTCTGTTGATTTTCGGCGAGCTCTTTAAAGCCGATCGCACTATTGGGATCGTACTTAAGCGGTTCTGGTGAAATAAACCAGCCTCGCCGGTCTTCGCGATAAATTTTTCCTTCCGCCTCTAATATTGAGAGTGCTTCGCGCAAGGTAACCCGGGTTGTGTCGAACATTTCTGCCAACTTTCTTTCCGCCGGCAGTTTTTGTCTTGGCGACAGTAGCCCTGAATCTATTTGCTCAACAATGGCTTGTTTTATTTTTACGTATTGCACTCTCTTTCCATTTTTTGTTCACCGCCAATAGGTTGTAGAGTATACCGATAAAAAGTGAGTGTCAGCTTGTTAATCAAGACTTTTGTTTAATATACATAATGCAACCTACGCGGCGTACCGAAACAAAAGCCCGTTCAATAAATCAATCCTTGTGTTCAATGCCTAAAACCCTCAGAATGCGCGCTTCAATTTGTAGATAAACTGCGTGTTCCCTTCTATATTTAACATGCGCTTTCCCGTCATTTGAAACATTCCTATTTAACTACTGAGAATCAAACGTATGAGTTTTACCTCCTTGGGTCTTTCTGCTCCAATTTTAAAAGCTATTGAAGAGCAGGGCTATGACACCGCTTCGCCAATTCAAGAACAAGCTATTCCTGCCGTATTACAGGGTAAGGATGTGATGGCGGCGGCACAAACAGGGACAGGTAAAACAGCCGGATTTACACTGCCTATTTTAGAGAAGTTCAGCACAGCACCAAAAGCAAAGAGCAATAGAGCCCGCGCGTTGATACTGACTCCGACACGTGAACTAGCGGCGCAAATTAATGAGAGTGTTGTTAAATATGGTAAACACACTCGCATCAGTTCGACGGTGGTTTTCGGTGGCGTAAAGATTAACCCTCAGATGTTAACCTTAAGAAAAGGGGTGGATATCTTAGTGGCGACTCCGGGTCGGTTGCTAGACTTGCATCAGCAAAATGCGGTTAAATTCTCTGATATCGAAGTACTGGTTCTTGATGAAGCTGACCGCATGCTTGATATGGGCTTTATCAGAGACATTAGAAAAATTCTTGCACTATTGCCTGCAAAGCGCCAAAACTTACTTTTTTCCGCAACTTTCTCTCAAGAGATTCGAGATTTAGCCAAAGGCTTGGTCAATGACCCGGTAGAGATTTCAGTAAATCCAGCTAACTCCACAGCAACCACTGTTGAGCAGTGCATCTACCCTGTAGATAAGCGCAGAAAAGCCCCTATGCTGGCTAAACTCATCAAAGACAACGATTGGCGACAAGTATTAGTCTTTAGCAAAACTAAGCATGGTGCGAACAAATTGTCGCACTTCTTGACTGAACAAGGCATTACTTCTGCTCCGATCCACGGAAATAAAAGCCAAGGCGCTCGTACTAAAGCACTGGCTAACTTTAAATCTGGTGAAGTTCGAGTTCTTGTTGCAACCGATATTGCTGCACGTGGCATTGATATACCTCAGCTTCCACAAGTGGTTAACTTCGATTTACCTCATGTATCTGAAGACTATGTTCACCGAATTGGTCGTACAGGTCGTGCAGGGGAAGTGGGTAAAGCCATTTCATTAGTCTGTGCTGATGAAGTGTCTGAACTCTTTGGTATTGAGCGTCTCATTAAACAGGTATTGCCTAGACTGTCCCTTGAAGGTTACCAACCTGTGAATACGTTACCTGAATCAAAACTGGACACACGACCAATTAAACCTAAAAAGCCGAAGAAAGCAAAAGCTAATCATGCCGATGGCCAACGTTCAGGTGACAATGCCAGAGGCCACAAGCCTGCCAGTAAAAATCGCAGACACATTGCCAACGGCACTAAAAACAAAGAGTCTGGCAACAAATCCAACGCGGGTAAACCACAATCAAAGCCTAAAAGGCCAAACCGCGCCAAACCCGCAAATACCTCTAAAGGTTAATCCTTACTTTTAAATAACCTCAGCATGCAAACATGAGCATGTTGAGGTCGTTTCTATCCTAACGCCAAATCAATTACTTTGCCTTTTTACCTGCTCTGCAAGCTGCAGTAAATGCGCTGTTGCTTCCATGTGCTGAGGATAGTCACTGAATCTCTGGCGCCGCGCTTCAGTCATTTCAAACAACTCATTGCTCAGTTCCCAGTACAAGGTCGTGGTGTAAAGCATCGCCATGAGTGGTTTGCATACTTCATCTTCATAAGCCTGAGCCAGATCATTCAGAATGCCTTCTTGGTCGGATTCACTGAGAATGGTTTGTTCCATGCGAGCAACTGCCTGGAGGTAGGTATCGCTGGCAATCAAGCTTTCCATAACCGGCTTGTTATTTACCGCAAGCTCTTTCAAAGTGTCTTTGATTACATCCAACCAGTTTTCTTTGGTCAAGTCGCAGTCATCCACACAGGTAAGTTCATCTCGGATTTTCGCTTCGATAGACGACTGAGATTTTTTCAATACCGCTCTCACCGTCTGAAAAGGTAGTTGATATTCTTTACAAAGGTCAATAATAAGGACATGGAAACCGCCGCCGGGCAGGTGAATATTGCCTTTAAAGATGGCCAGTGCATTTTCTTGTTCTGGAGTCAATTCGCTCATTCAGGTTTCCGTGGTTCTTTTATTTAGATTTTCAACATACTCAAGTAACTTCAAGATACTTGTTCAGCAAGGAGTTATTGGTTTCTGATCAAGGCACTGATCTGAAGATATAGTCATTCAACAGCAAAGATCAGTAACACAGCGCAGGGGGCAAGACTCTATGTTAACCGTGGCCCTGTCAACCCATTTTTGACCAGTGACAGGTCATAGAATAATGAACTAATAAGAAACTTAGTTGCTTTTTGCACAGTAAACAGACTATTTTATTAGTAAGCTCTTGAATAAAGGAAGTGAACAGTTTGATATATCGACTAGTGTTGTTGAGTTTTTGCCTGATGAGCATGCCAGTGTCATCAGAGAAAGCCCTCACATTCTACGTGGTTAATTACCATCCTTATATGATTATCAATGACAACAATGAGATATCCGGCATGGATGTTGACGTTGTCTCTGCTGCTTTTAAAGAAGTTGGCCAGTCTGTAAACTTTGAAGTTCTCCCCTGGAAGCGTGTTATGAAGCTCATGCAACGAGGAGAAATCGCTGGCACTCTTTCTTGCAGTAAGCGGAAAGGAAGAGAAGCCTATATGTTATTTAGTGAACATATTAGCTTTACCCGGCAAGCGGCGATTACTAAATCAAGTACCGACACCAGCAAAATTAAACAACTCGCTGATCTAAAAAACTACAGCGTTACCACTGTTTCTGGCTGGGGAACAGCGGATCAATTGAAACAGCATGATATTGACTATATCGCTACCCAGAATATTCGGTCTGGCTTAGTCAGTGTACTGCATCGCGATATAGATGTTTTTTACGGCCCCGAAATACCCTCAATGTACCGCGCAAAAAAAATGGGCGAACAGGGCAGTATAAAAGCAACATATATGGACGACGTAGCAGCAAACGAGCTTCATTTGTGCATCAGTAATACGTATCCAAGCAGTCAGGAAATTTTGGAATCTTTTAATCAAGGCCTAAAAATTATTAAAAAGAATGGTACATATAAACAAATACAAGCTCAGTATTTTTAATCTGAAACATTAAGGACCACCGAAAACGTGAAACTCAGTATTTCCGTCAGACTGGCGGTCTATGTTCTCGTCACTTCTTTATTTGCCGGCATACTTTCTTCCATGGTGGAAGTGTATCTTGGCTTGCAGAACGACAGAATTGAGCAGGAAAAAAGTATTTCCCGCTCGGTGGACTTGCATAGAGATACACTCGGCAGCGCCGCCTACATTCTGGATGATTTACAGGCCAACGAGATTTTGACCTCGCTGATACGGCAACCAACCATAAAGCGTGCAGTGCTTGTTGATGATTTTGAGGAACTATTGAGCCAAAAGTCTCGTAATGAGACTTACCCAATGACTTTCTATCTCCGTTTAGCGTCTGCGTTGATTGACATCCCTAGCCAACAATCCTATACGATAAGTGTCGGTCCAAATACTACGAGCCACGCTACCCTGACAATTTTCATTGACGAGTCGGTATTGGCCCATGAACTGCTCAATAAGCTGCTCCTCAACTTTGGTAGTTCTATTCTATTCACCTTAGTTCTGGCAATAATTCTTGTCACGCTTAGCTATATGTATATTTCTAAACCCGTCATCCAAATTGCCAACTGGGCGACAAACCTAAACAAGACGGATAACCTTTCTTCCCTCCCTTACACTAAAGATGACGAGCTCGGATTATTAGTTGATCGGTTTAGCAAAGAGTGGCGGGCTAACCAGTCCTCGTCATTAAAACTCACTAAGATGCTCACCAACCTAAAAAAAAGTGAACGATTTTCTCGGCTGTTGATGGAAAACTCAAGTGATGCAATGTTCCTATGTCACCAGGGAACCACCATTCATATGGTCAATAACCTAGCCGAAAAACTGACAGGCCAAAATGCGGCTCACCTAGTGGGAAAGAGTCTGTCCGAATTTACCCAAGTTTATTCGGAAAGGGAGCTGGAAGAAATATTCAATAAAATAATCTCCCGAGAAATACAAGAGTACCAAGACACGTTAGTCTCCGGGATTCACAACGAACCACAAAACGTCTATCTGGAATGCCGAGCAGCCGCTATCGTCATCGATAAAGATACGTTTGTTATGGTGAATGCCCGTGATGTCACGGAAAAAATGTTAACTCAACAAAAGATCCACGAGCTCGCCTACTTTGACTCATTAACCCATCTTGCCAATCGCAGCCTCTTTTCTGAGCAGATTGAAAGCAAAATTCATGAGCATGAGGATAATGGTAAATATGGCGCGCTACTCTATTTTGATTTAGACCAGTTTAAGAAAATTAATGACTCTCTTGGTCATTCCGTTGGGGATCGCGTATTAATTGAAGTCGCATTGAGAGTGAAAGCACTATTTAATACAAAAACGTTATGCGGAAGAATTGGAGGGGATGAGTTTGTTATTGGACTTCTGGAACTTGCTGATAATGCCGACTACGCCGCTGAGCAAGCGTTACAGATGTCAAATAAGTTGCTATCTCGCCTTGCTGAGCCAATGCTTTTCGAAGACCTGACTCTGCATACGTCAGGAAGCATTGGCATTGCTTTTTTCCCCGACGAAAACATAGACGCGCATGAACTCATCAGGCGTGCCGATACTGCTATGTATAAAGCCAAGTCACTAGGTCGCAATGGAGTACAGTTTTTCAAAAGAGAAATGCAATACGCTGCGCAACATCTTTTAGAACTAGAAGAAGGTATCCATGAAGCGTTAAATCAGGATCAATTTGAGCTATGGCTTCAACCACAGGTCAACGTTAAAAACGATATATTCGGTGGAGAGATTCTTGTCAGGTGGAACCACCCTCAACGTGGTTTACTCATGCCGGGCGTTTTTATTCCACACGCCGAAGAGAGTGGACTTATCATTGATATCGATAAATGGGTACTCAAAGAGAGTGTCGCTCTGTTAAGCCATTGGATAAATGAAGGTGCGCTGGGAAAACTGGAAAAGCTGGCCATCAATGTAAGCCCGACATTTTTCCTACAGGTAGATTTTGCTTCTCATGTAATCAATTTATTAGACCAGTATAAACTGCCAGGAGAGAGTATTGTTCTCGAAATAACTGAAAACCTGTTATTGAATAACTTTGAACTAGCAAAGAATAAAATGCTGCAATTAAGAAATAGAGGGCTTTCTTTTTCTATTGATGATTTTGGTACTGGTTACTCATCTTTAAAATACCTCAAAGAGCTACCGCTGGATGAATTAAAAATCGACCGCTCATTTGTTAATGGGCTTACCGACGGTTCAGACACAGTTTCCATCGTAGAAGTCGTCTTAACCATGGCGAAAAATCTAAATTTGGGCGTCATCGCCGAAGGCGTAGAAACACAAGCTCAACGAGACCAACTCATCGAGCTTGGCTGCCAGCAGTTCCAAGGTTACTTTCTCGGTTATCCAAAACCTGCAGAGGAATTCAAAAACCAGCTAGGCAACGCAATTATCGAACTTGGCAGGCAGAGTAATCTTACCTGACGACCATGTTATTCCCAATTTAGTGAATGCTGCTATACCAATCTGCTAACGCTGAGCCTATTTTGTCAGGATGGTCTTCCTGTACATAATGAGTGCCTTTTTCAATATCCACCATGGTTATATTAGGGAAGTTGTTTTCAATCCAAGGAACGGCCTGCAATGGGATCAACATTCTGGGGTCTCCCGCCCCTTCGTCAACATAATGGATTTTGCTGCCATGCACTGTTACGTACTTTGATTCAAAAGGAAAACGTTCAGACCCAGAATAATTGCTCATGCTTTACCTCAAACTGTAAATAAAACAATCGCCTTAATCGATAGCCACAGAAAAATGGCTGTCAATTATGTCGGTTCTCAGATGCTTGATTGACAAATAATCATCTGAACTCAGGCAACGCTTAAGGTGTTGCATGGAAGGAAACCGAACTAAAGACAATTTGGCATCAGGCTCAAGCCATTGCCCCTCTAAAAGATCGATTTTTTGCTCTAAAGTACCCGCAACCAATATCTTCGCGCCATATTCCTTAAAAATTGGCATCGCAGCTTGAGCGTACTCCATCAGTGATGAGTGTCCTTGCGGCATGAGAGCAGAAGCAATCAAATACGCTGGTTTAGGCTGGCTCATATGCTGCTCCCAACGCGTCAAATACCTGACCATTTTTTCCACTATTAATACTGGCTTGATAATAACTTGCTACGTCATTAGCCGATATGCCAGAGCTACCGTCTAATCCCCACAGCTCCATTGTTTCTTTTACCATGCCCGGGCTCACAGCGTTGATTCGTTTTCCGTCTTTTAGCTCCAACGCAGCGGTTTTAATAAAAGCGTTCACCGCTGCCACCCCCATTGCGATTGCACCTACACCCGGCATTGGATGATTAGAGGCTTGCCCGGAAGTCAGGGTTATCACACCGCCTTCATTGAGATATTCAAGACCAATACGTACCAGATTGACCTGACCCATGACCTTGTTATTCAATACATTTAGGTAGCCAGTTTCCGGCATCTCTTCGAGGCTGCCCATCTCTCCATTTCCCGCCATACTAATAATTGCATCAAGGTTACCTACTTTCTCGTACAAAGCCCGTATGGACTCCGTACAACCAATATCCACCAAGTAGTCACCGCGACTGTGACCAACGGCAATCACCTGATGTTCTTGTTGTAAACGATTCACAACAGCTGTGCCTATCACGCCGTTCGCACCAATAGCTAAAATCTTCATCGGACCTCCTGATGATTAATATTGAGTTTGACCTAACCAGTTGATGACTTTCTCTGCCAATTGCTGAGATTGGTCTTCTTGTAAAAAATGGGATGCATTTTCAATAGTGATATGTGGTTGGCCTTGGGATCCCTTAAAGTTAACCTGAAACTTCTTATCGTAGCCCTGGTCAGCTAAGAAAGGGTCTTTGTCACTAAACGTTTATCCCACTGTTTAAGCTTTTTCCAGTCGGCATTAACCTGATCCAACTCTGAGGTGACAATTTCAGGCATCTTTCGCGGCGCAGCAACATACTCTGCCGTTGGAAACGGTGCATCATAAGCCTTCATTTCGTCAGGGCTCAACTGCCTCGTCGTTAGCGTTTGAATGATCTTTCCTACCTCTAACTGACTGGTATGTCTAAAGTAACCAGCCCAGTTTCCGTAATTAATATTGTCGGAAAATTTCTGTAAGCTCGGTTTGCCCGCCATAAATGCCATCAACTTTAAGATCTTAGGCACCAAAAACTTCTCAACGCCGCTCATTTCCGCCAAAGCCGTATTGGAAACCACCAAACGATCCAACCATTCAGGTTGCTGCGCCAACGCTCTAAGCCCTATCATTCCGCCCCAGTCCTGCATAAAAGCTGCCGCGTTTTTTATTCCGAGCTGTTTTACAAAACTGCTCATCCAACGCACATGATTACCATAAGAGTGAGCGTCTTTGGTCGCGGGTTTGTCTGACTTACCAAAACCGATCAGATCCGGAGCGATCACCCGATAACCTGCTTCAACAAACAATGGGATCATGTGTCGATAGAGATAACTCCATGATGGCTGTCCATGCAGCAAAAAGATGGTTTTGTCATTGTCTTGTCCTTCATCAAGGTAGTGCATTCGCATACCATCAACTTGCATGTAATTTGCTTTAAATGGGTAATCGGTTAAATTTGCAAACGCGGCATCCGGCGTTCTAAGGACCTGCTGATTCATCTTCATTTCCTCTCTGATCTATTATTTTGACCACCCACAACGTTTCGAAACCATTTCAAGCTGGGTGCGATTGATGTCATTCACTTTACTTCACTATAATGGTCAAAAAAAGCATAGCTTTTTGACCAGCTTGGTCATAAAATTAGACCATGATTGCATTGGAACATTTACACGTTATTAACGTGATTCATCAGGAAGGCAGCTTTCGCAAGGCCAGTGAACGGCTTTTTAAAGCGCGCTCTGCTGTTTCTTATTCGGTAAAGCAGGTTGAAGAGTATTATCAGATAGAGATATTCACTCGCGATACCTATCGCCCCGAGCTAACACGTAATGGCAAAGTACTAATCAACAAAATTCAGCACTTGCTTAGTGAAGCCAATGACTTTGATATGTTTGCTCGCCAGATGAACAGTGAAGTTGAGACAGAACTGCGTATCAGCATCAGTGCCATATTTGCGATGCATAAGGTCACGCAATTACTGAAACAGCTCAAGAAGACCTTTCCCAAGACGATCATACATCTGGACATTGAAACCGCATCAGGCGAGCGAATGTTACTGGATGAGATGGTTGATATTGGTATCTACGCAGGCTTGAAGCAAGATGCGAGAGTACTGTACCGCCGAATAGACCGGTGTATTCTGCCGATATTTATTTCTCAACATTTCCCTTTGGCAGATAAGCCTGATATCAGTCAAAACGATCTCATCCCTTACCCACAAGTCGTTGTAAAATCATCATACAAAACCAGCCCTGATTCAGGCATCGTCAAGGATGGCTTACAGTGGTATGTATCCGATCATCATACTAAAAAAGCGTTAATACGCAGCGGGTTAGGTTGGGGAAGGTTACCTGTGCATGAGGTAGAACAAGAGATAAAACAGAACCAGCTCATTCGGTTAGATATCCAAAACGAAATGGATATTCCTGTCTACGTTGCCAGGCTGAAAAACAAGACTCTAGGCCCTGTAGGCATGGCGGTTTGGAACTTTTTTGAGGATTATGTGTAAAGCAATTTAAACTTGGAGTTTAGTGCATAGCATGAAATTTTAAATGTAAATATGACACAAAGGTCATATATTGGTTCACTAAAAAACCACACATCAACATTATTGATAATAAATGTGCCACATATCAATTAAACTTGTCATTTATACACCTTATATCAACAAAATCCGTTATGAAGCATTCTATAATAAGCTAATTATTTAGGAGTATTACTACTAATATTCTAATTAGGTTTTATCGGAAGGAAGCTTATGAATGGATTAAAAGTCAGCCATAAACTCAGTATTGGGTTTGGCATTTTATTATTGCTCATTGGGGTATCCAGTTTTTCTGGGTATTTAGGTATCCATTCTCTTCAGCGGGACATTTTTTCCATCGGAAGTGAAGAAGCCCCCTTAGTAAACACCGCCGATCAGATGAAGCTTTCTTTGATGACCGGGCGTAATGCAATGGAAGAGTTCAAAGGGGCAACTGCAGTCATTTTTGGGGAAGACAATTCGCAAGATATTCAGTCTGCACTAACCGTCTTTGATAGTACCGTCGCCGAATTCGATAAATCCGCCAACCTGATTTTACAAGGAGGAAACTCGAATTCCAATTCAAAAATTTATCCTACTGACAACCCACAGTTGGCAGAAGAAGTTCGCAAAGCCGATGAAATTCACAATCAACAATTTCAGCCCGCTGCTCGTAAGATGGTTCAAGCAGGTAATCAATTAGCCTCCTCATACAAAGAAAAACAAGTTGCATTAACCGCCTTAAGAACGGAATTCACGGCTATTTTGGAACTCGCTGACAACGCAGAAACCCTGATATACCAAATAAATGACAAAAATAATATCGATCAATATGTGGGACTAATTGACGCTGCTATGGAACTAAAAGTCTCAATTCAGCAGTCTTTTTTAATCATGGAATCGGCCATGGCCCAAAATCAAAAAGTCAGCCCTAAATTACTACAAGAATACCAAGATACTATAATTCAGTTCGACCAAATTGTTGTTGCTTTACTAGAAGGCGGGGATATAGAAGGGAACAATATATCCGCTTTAGCCAACACTCGAACTATAAGTAAAATCAAGAACTTAGACAAAAAACATGAAAGCTTTCAGAATTTAAACACGCAACTTATCACTATTCATAACTCTCTGATAGACAGCAGTCTTCTCGCGAAAGAAGCAATGGCCTTATTAGATAAAACAGGTGACCTCACCGCAGTCCATCTGAACAAAGTTAAACAGTTAGCCGAAGAAGAAATGAAGGTGGCCATCCGTAACTCAGACAAAACAAGTCAACAATCGATAACAATATTGCTCGCTACCACTATGTTCTCTTTAGCTATTGGTGCGATATTAGGCAGAGTCATCACCCTATCGATTGTTCGCCCGTTAGGTTGTGAACCTGCGCAAATGGAAACGATAGCCAGAGAAATTGCCGATGGCAACTTAACCAATCAAATTCCTCTTAATAATAATCATAGAGGTGCTTACAAAGCGATGGTAGAGATGTCGAATAACCTACGCGAATTGGTTAGTAATATATCCCAGTCGTGTAATACATTGCTAATAGCGACTGAACAAACCGCAGCGATCAGTGAACAAACTCAAAATGGCGTTGATAATCAGAAAAGAGAAACAGACCAGGTCGCTACGGCCATGAACCAAATGACCAGCACCGTACACGAGGTTGCCCGAAATGCATCGGAAACCGCTAGCGCGACCCAAAATGCTAACAAAGATGCCGAAACTGGATATTCCACTGTACAAAATACCATTGGGGCTATCCAAGATGTAGCGGACAAAATAGATCAAACCGCCCTATCGATTCAAACTCTGGAGAAAAATAGCAGTGATATCACATCAGTACTTGATGTGATCCGAGATATTGCTGATCAAACCAACTTGCTCGCATTAAACGCAGCTATAGAAGCGGCCAGAGCAGGAGAACAAGGCCGAGGTTTCGCTGTCGTTGCTGACGAGGTTAGAAATTTAGCACAACGAACTCAAAGCTCTACTTCCGACATTCAAACCATGATCGAGACTTTGCAAACAGGGACACAGGCGGTGGTCAAAGAGATGCACGAGGCCGTTGCGTTGTCACAAACATCAGGGGTACAAGCCAGCAACGCCGGAGATTCAATAGACTCCATCCGACAAGCGATTGTACATATCAACAATATGAATACTCAAGTAGCCACGTCATCAGAAGAACAATCGGTCGTCGCAGAACAAATAAACCAAAGTATCGTAAACATTAGTGAAGTTGGGGAAGAAACATCCGAGGGCGCTAAATCGGCCTCGGCTGCAAATTCAAAAGTCGCTGAAATGGCAGGAGACTTACGAGATCAAATTGCCATATTTAAAATTTAAACTTCAATGACGATTAAACTACCTTATGCTTTGTTGATATCTTAAACGGAGCATAAGGTTCGCCATTTTTTCGGTAAATTTACCACTAATTAATTACATTTTGTGGCTGACCATCAATGTAAGCCTGAATATTTTCAGCGACCATATTAACGATTCTTTTACGCGCATCCAATGTCGCCCATGCAATATGTGGTGTGATGACACAGTTCTTAGCGGTTAATAAAGGATTGTCTTTTGCTGGTGGCTCCTGCTGAAGCGTATCCAACGCTGCCCCCGCAATCTTTCCCTGATTCAATATGTCGGCTAAATCCTGCTCAACCACTAGCTGGCCTCTTGCAGTATTGATAAACAGCGCGCTTGGTTTCATCA
The DNA here is from genome assembly GCA_002342685.1 of Vibrio sp. UBA2441. Taxonomy (GTDB): domain Bacteria; phylum Pseudomonadota; class Gammaproteobacteria; order Enterobacterales; family Vibrionaceae; genus Vibrio. Next base: position 804 of record DDQN01000054.1, on the reverse strand, counting down.
ATAGCAATTTTTCTTTGTTAAACATATTTTCAGTTTCAGGAAAAACAGGGCAATGAAGCGACACAATATCAGCGCGCTGTAACAATTCATTTAGTTCAACAAACTCAACCGGGAATGAAGTCTTGGTTTTGGGGCTTCGGCTATAACTAATCACCTTCATCTTAAATACATTAGCTATTTCTGCCACCCGCTCACCTATGCGGCCAAACCCAACAATGCCGATGGTTTTTCCGGCTAATTCAGCTTGAGGTGTAAGCCAGTAAGTCCACTCAATACTGTTGGACCAGCCCAGATTATCGCGTACATCCGCACTGTTCAGCTCTATATTTCGGGCTAGGCGAAGTATCATAGCAAATACCATTTCGGCCACGGTATCAGTACCATACGCCGGAACATTGACCACAGGAATGCCCTTTTTACGCGCGTATTGATAATCAACCACGTTATAGCCTGTTGCCAACACTGCAATGCATTCTAAGTTAGGGCAAGCATCAATGACTTGCGGGGTTATCGCTGTTTTATTAGTAAGAAGTATATTGGCTTCTCTGGCTCTTTCGATGACTTGATCTATGCCATCTAAAGAACGATCATAACAGGTAAAACTCCCTAAACGCTCTATTGGCAGCCAGCTATGATCACCTGGATTTAACGTGTACCCATCAAGACAGACAATGTTCTTCATTCCAAACCCCTTTGATATCGTTGGACTTATAAAATTACCATTTCTGATAGAGGTTTGAAATAGGATCGTAGGTTATAGGTTATAGGTTGTGGGTTATAGGTTATAGTGTAGTGGTACGCTGA
>DDQN01000077.1:8267-52148 GCA_002342685.1 Vibrio sp. UBA2441 | reverse complement strand
TATTAGTTGACCACTACATAGCTACCCTATTGTTATTGCTCAGTGATGTATCTTAGTCCTCACACGAGGTACTCCGGTTACGTCCTCCTCTTTTGGCCAGATAAAGACCGCAATCTGCTTTTTCTATCAGTGTTTTTGCTGTTGTATTTGGTTTAGGAATAATGGACACATAACCCGTACTTATCGTCACAATACCGAGTTCTGTTTCTGGGTTTGGAATAGCTAAGGCTGCGATATCATGTCTGATGTTTTCGGCCAGAATAGAGGCTTCTTTTTCATCGCCATAAGCAATGACGGCAAACTCTTCTCCGCCATAACGGCACACAATATCGGTGATGCGATCGCTGCTCTTTGATATTGAATCGGCAATCTGTATCAGACATTCATCGCCCGCATAATGACCCAGGCGATCGTTATATAATTTAAAGTGGTCGATATCACACAGAATTAAGGAAACAAATCGTTTCTCTCTTCTGGCCAAGTTAATCAAAAAGGTCAACTGACTATCAAATTCTCTGCGGTTTTTTAGGCCGGTTAAGCTATCTGTGACGGCTTGTTTAAACAGTTTTTCACTGGCAATTTCTGGTTCTATGATGCCGAACAAGAGCGCTGCCTGACCTGACTTGTTCCTGATTAATGCTTTGGCTCGGCTGGAAAAGTACAATACCTTGTCCGCTTTTTCATCATAGTAGGGGAATCGGTTACAGTACTCATTGAGGGTATTGAGTCTGAGCTCTCGGTAATCATCGAATACTTTTTGCGCTTTTTTACTACTGTTGATTGCAATATATTTGTTGTAATCGCCAGCGATGGGGCAGGTTTTACTGACGGAGTGTTGTGTTTGAGAAGGGTTTAGATGGAAGGTTTCACACATGGCCTGATTGCAATAAAAAACATCCGGATCATCTTCCAGATCGATAATCCACCATGACAAATTAGAAAATTCTAGTATTTCCTCACATTGTCGATAGTACTTTTCTATCCTTGTATTTGGAAACATCCATTTCCTGCCTGCATATAAGTCCATTTAAGAATACTAATTTATAATTAATCAAAAGGAAATATTGCTGCTTATGAATAGAGAGGCACGTCTTGTTTGAAATAGGTAGAACCAGCGTAGCCGAAGCTACACTGGTGTTTTTGCGGATTACATTTATTAGTTACATTTGCTTGAATACAGCTCGTTTGCCCAGTCAGGATTATCTATAAATGGGTTACGATTTTTCTGGATTTCAAACGCTCTTGCATGACGTCTTATTTCCCATTCATCAACAGGATCTTGATTGTGCCAGGAAAGTAAAGTGCAAAGCTTGCCCAGAATGGGTTCATTAGGCGTGTCGGTATAATCAACAATCTCCAAGTCAGGAGTATTGGTTAAATCATTTCCTTCGTATCGAACATCCATATAGAAGATCATTCTTGCGGCATCACCTTTCACGGCATCACGCGGCTCAAAGCTATCACTATCGCGACGGTTTTCGGGTGATTCAGTAATACTATCTCCACCTACATCATAATCTTTATTGCTACGGGTACTATTTACAGAAGCGTCAGCTGGGCGTAAATGCTGAATGTCAGTATAGGCGTATTGACTGGATTTCGGGAACCCGTGACTTTTTGGCCAGATATGCTCGCGATTCCACATATCACCAGTATTGCCATAGCTACTGTTTAGATCTTTATCCTGAGAACGACCAGTGTAAAACAGTATCACATTTTCAGTGTTGTCTGGGTCTTCGTCAGTGTATTTCAGAGCGGCCCATACCTGATCATATGTCAGACGAGTATGTCCTTTTGTTAATTCGTTCAAGCCACTTTTTAGTGCGTTACCTGTTAAACCAATAACGGAAGAATAATATTGGTTTAACTCAATGTCAGTGGCATTGTTTCCGGTATCTCCTCCTGTGTTTCCTCCGGTACTACCGTCACACGTTGATGTGTAAATACCGTTAAACGCATCTGGTGCCCCTGCTGCCCAGTCACTATTAGAGTCTGAGTCTTCTTCAATGCTACGATGAATTGCGGTATTAGTTGCTTTCACCGTCCAGCCACTGATGTAACCTTCCCAGGCGACCATATCAACTTCAGTGCCATTCTTACTCAGTTTTACCGTGTCACCACTGTTACCAAGTGAAAGAGATAAGTTACTAAGGCTGGCTGTTTTCCCTGTTAACTCAGTGAAGCCAGTTGCATTTTTGGCCGCTACAAAGTAAGAGCCCGCTTTGATTGAACCGGAAAGTACATAAGTTCCAACATTGTCAGATAAGCTATATTCAGCGAGAGGGATATCATTACAATTGGGGTTGAATAGCTCTACATACTCTTCGAGGCTGTCACTACTTGGTGCATCATAAAGTACCTCTGTGATTATCAGTGGCTTTGGCGTAGCTGGTTGGCAATTTGTGCTCAGGGAACCTGATTTTGCGGTTCCAATATCTCCGCTATTAGCCCAGTCATTAACAGAGTCGGTATCCACGCTAGAGGTTCTATAAATGGTGGTGTTAGTGGCGGATACACTCCAACCTGCGACTTTGTTTTCCCAGGCAACCATATCAACAAGGTTGACACCTTCTAAAAGTTCAACGTAATCACCGCTGTTACTTAATGAAAGTGTCATTCCATGTAAGTCAGGGGATTGACTATACAGATTAGAAAAGCCGCTCTCGCTTTTCGCAATGGTTATGTATTCACCGGAACCAATGGTTCCTGATAGTTGAAATGTTGCACCGTTATCTCTAATCGCATAATTGGAGAGATCGACGGATGAACATCCAGAGTTATATAATTCTACCCACTCCTCTTGGCTGTCAGAGTTTGGAGCATCGTATAGTACTTCAGAAATTAGTACCGATGCATTTGCGTTTAAGCAGAATGCGCTGGTAGCTAAAATGGGAATAATTGCAGACCATTGTTTCATGTTACGTTTTCCTATCATTATATTTTATGGAAGTTATGTGTGACATTTTCGTGACCTATACTTGCATAAATCATTAATGGGTCAATTATTGGTATGGGATATGTAAAAGGTGATCGATTGCTCAACATATTTTGAATCTTTGCTCTAGGCAACAAGTAGAGCAAAGCAATTGAGCAAGGGAAATATCCTATGAAATCAGGTGATTAAGGTTAGCGTTGCTTATATGTTGAACAGTAATTTGAGAGTAATGATGAGATTCAATGTGGTATTCGTCATCGTATTGACGTTAGGCGTGTTCGGTTGTGCAAGTAAAACCGAACACCTGAAGCCGGTTTCACCCAGCGTAGAAAGAGTCACAGAGTTAGAGACCTTTTCATGCCATCAGTTATCACTGAAAATGCTTTCTTTGCAAAAAAAAATTAAACAACTGGCACAAGTTCAAAATGAAAATGCAGAGTCAGACGAAACCCTTATTGCCTGGGGTTGGATGATGTATGGCGTGCCGTATTTTTGGTTGAACGGAAATGGCGAAACGAAGGAGCAGTTCGAGGCCGCCTTAGGTGAAAAGGAAGCGTTAGAGGCGCTGGTGACGGAAAAAGGCTGTCAGTTTGATTAGGTCAGAATTTTTGCAGATAAACCTTAATCACTCTGCAATCGTTGTTTCTCAAGAAGAGTGAGTTCGGTGAGAGTTACGGTATTCGGTAGGGGTTTGGCCAGTTTCCTTTTTGAATACCTTATAAAAAGAAGAGCGGGCATTAAAACCTACTTCAAGGGCGATATTCAATACAGTATCTTCATTGGCGATTATTTTAGGTTTGGCGGACTCAATTCGCCATTTATTGACGAAATCGAAAAAGTTGGTTTCCATCGTTTCATTTAGGGTTTGGGAAATATAGTTGGGGGATATAGCAACATGTTGAGCAAGTTTATGTAATGACAGGCTGGAGTCCAAATGTAATTGTTCCAGTTCCATAGCTGCGTTAATTTTGTCTGCAATTCGTTGAGCCTGCTCTTTGCCAAGGGCTGAGCGTTGGTATTTATTATCCATTGTTGAAACGTAGCGAGCAGAGGTGGATAGATCTATTTCATCCCCTGTATACCGCCCTTCAAAGCCTGGTTTTTGTCGCAGCCCCCAATAGGCCAAAGTCCAAACCAGCACCATCATTAGTGTTGAACCCAGTCGGTAACCAAACAACGCATTATCTCGTACTAATGTAGATACCAAACTGGTAAATGCAAAGAGCCAGGTACCAGCGATAATCATTAATACCCAACTTAACCAACCTAGTTCTCGCTGCTCATTACTTGCAAATAATTCTTTGAGTTGCTTTCTATATTTAGACAGATGAATGACTATCCGGGCAACATAGAACCCTGACTGCACAGCCCAAAGTAGCATTGCCAAAAACATACTGACGACCACAACCAACGGAAATCCACTGTCAATATCCGCGCCATCATGAAAGATACTACGATGAATTTCCAACGGTAAATGACTGAGTAACCCGGCGACAATCAACCCTAATATGAAGGGGACGAGATGAACAATGTGTTTAGGTTGTATGTGCCAGGGGATGTTTGATGTGAGTCCTTCAACATATAACCAAAGCGAAGGCGCAAGAAGAAGCCATGCCGGAAAAATGGCAGCGATGTAAATTTTGTCCCATGTCGGAAAGAGTAAAAATATTAACGGACCTAATGCGATGATGCCATTCGCTACAAAGAAAATTGCCAGTGGTAAATAGGTCTGGATACGGGATGCACGTAGCAATAGTTGAGGAAGACAAAAACCAATTTGCCCAAGAGTTATCATTGTAATCGCTAGCACTACAAGATCTTCCAAGACCATTCCTCTCTTTAATATTTTGGTTTGTATGGAATTGTACCGTCTCTTGTTCGATTTAAATACAAAATAGTGTCCGTCCTTATAGTCTCGGACGACACAACCTCTTGTAACAGCGAGAATTAGACTCAGTCTCTGGAGAATGACAATGGCAGAGAAATATGAGTTTCAGGGGTCAGACTAAAGCAAGTTATGGCTTTTATTCGCCCTTTTGAATGTCAAAACTTCACCGTACATAAGGGTAATTAATAGTGAATAATCTTCAAAAAATGGGTGGTATTGTAGCTCTGTTAGAGGCGACTATTTACGTATCGGCTTTTATTTTTTTTGGCGTTTTTTGGGAGTTTCCATCACAAGCAGGCGTGCTGCAGACACTTGCATTTTTAAAGGAAAACCAGACGAGTTTAATGATGATGAACTTTTTTACTTATGTTGTTTTTGGCACTGTTTTGGTTGTTCTTGTGCTTGCGCTTCATCAGCGTATAAAAAGTGGGGATGCCGCTGTTATGCAGATTGCGTCCGTATTTGGCTTACTATGGGCAGGAATGGTTATAGCCAGTGGAATGATAAAAAACATAGGGATAGGGGCTGTGATTGAACTATCTCTAGAGCAACCAGAACAAGCGTTGTCACTCTGGCTGACCGTAAGAACAATTACGGAAGGACTCGGTGGTGGAAACGAGATTGTTGGCGGTCTGTGGGTTCTATTATTAAGTATCGCTGCTCTTAAAAGTAATGCTCTCTCAAACAAGCTTAATTATCTTGGAATATTTGTAGGGCTTGCTGGTGTTTGTACGGCTTATCCTGTTGAAATACTGACAGCAGTATTTGGCCTTAGTCAGATACTATGGTTTGCATGGCTGGCGTTGATCTTGCTGACAGAGCCAGAGCGTGAGGTGCCAGCCGGATGTAATACCATTCTGGAAAATTAACTGATCAGATATTTGGGTGTGGTGGAGCAAACATAAATGTGCATGGACGCACATTTCTAAGCGAACAGGGATGTTTTGAGCGGTTTGCGGAACCATATCCATACAGAACACAAACTTACTTAGCTTGGTATAAAGCATAACCTGACCTACTTCGATATTATCTGATTTAAAACGGCGCTAAGAAAATTAGCGCCGTTTTGTTTGATAAACCTGAATGAAGAGAGCTTACTCAATTAGTTATGGAAAATGCTTCCAGATACAGGCTCCAAGTACAAGTTAAGCATACCTTTGTTAGCAGCCAGCGACTGTTTACCTGACATCGAATGATAAGTGCCATTATGCTCGCCTAAACGCCAAACTGGGATATCAACCGTCTTTCCATGGTCACTAATATTGAAAGCCGCAATGACAGTATTTCCTTGATATTGGCGAGCAAAAACAAAGCACTGTTCATCATGATAGAGCGGAATGTAATCCCCTTTTTTCAGGGCGGGCTGTGACACACGAAGTTCGATAAGCAGTTTAAACAACGGCAGATACGCTGACGTCTCAACTTGTTCCCACGGCATACAGCGGCGGTTATCTGGGTCGTGACTGCCAAGCATACCCAACTCAGTGCCATAATAAATGCAAGGTGTGCCCACATAACTAAACAGTAGCGTAGCCGCGAGTTTGAACAACCTTGGGTCATGTTTTACCAGTTCCATAAAACGTGCCGTATCGTGGCTATCAAGTTGGTTTAATTGTGATAGTTGATTCCCCCAGGGAATTTTGGCTCTTGCTTCAGCCTGCCAATCTAGAAACTCATTGATGTTAAGCTCTATAGGATCAAAGGCAATATCAAGTTTGGCAAGCAAGGAACGAACGGGATGGGCAAAACCGTAGTAGTTCATTGCGCCGTCTTCCTGATCACCTTGCAGCCATTGAGTTGCCTCAAAGAAATGCTCTCCCAGCACATAGCAATCAGGATTCACCTGTTTTGCCGACTCACGGAATGCTTTCACATAATGAGCATTATTCTTTGCACCTTCACCGTCGCCGAGCATATGAATAACATCAAAGCGCCAGGCGTCAATAGAATAGGGAGGCTTCAGCCAGTGTTTAATTATCGCGTCATCGCTTTGATAGATGTAATCACGTACGGCCTGATTTTCAAAATTAAGTACAGGCAGTGAACTTATGCCTTTCCATCCGATATAATTTTGGCTGTCGCCAGCAAAGAAATAGTAGTCTCGGTAAGGAGAATTTGGTGACTGGAAAGCTCCGTTTGTTTTGTGTAATCCCTGCAAGTTAAACCAATGATGCTCTGTTGAAGTATGGTTAAATACGGCATCCAGCATTATCTTCATGTCACGCTGATGAAGGTCTTTACATAGCTTGGAAAAATGTTGGTTAGTACCTAGATGCGGATCGACATTCAGATAATCTGACGTATCGTATTTGTGGTTGCTTGGCGCGCTAAAGATAGGGTTAAGGTATAGTGCCGTGACCCCTAGATCTTGTAAGTAATCCAGTTTGTTTTCAATACCATAAAGATCGCCACCATAAAACTCGCAGCTGCTGGTTTTTCCGTGAGTATCGACCGGCTCTCCCCATTGTTTAGCGATAACCTTCTTCGCACCACCAGAGACCTTATATTCACCACTGGTGACGCTGATTTCTGGTTTGCCGTTGCAAAATCGATCAGGGAAGATCTGGTAAAACACTTGTTCACTGATCCACTCCGGAGGCTGGTGAGCGGCATTAAATTTGAAGTGCAGTTCTTTGGCAGGGATGCGTTTACTCACTCCCTTGGCATCGAGCCAGAATTGTCCTTTACCGGTAAGCAGTTTAAATACGTAGTGGGTGGTGTCTCTGTCCTGGTTAAGATCAAAGCTTGCTTGCCAGAAGTCGAGTTGCTCAGTATCACCCTGCCATGTCATATCAACCAGATACTCTTCGTTGTCCGGCTCATGGCGAACCAGCACCTTGTTAAATGAATAGGCTTTTTCTGTCGCGAGTTTGACCGTTAACGTGTTGTCTTTACGTGTGAGCCAGTCGGAAGACTGACCGTGATAAATAAAAGGCAGTGACATAAATTAGTTCTCTTCAACGGTAAGAAACAGGCTTGCTAGAGGAGGTAAATCCATAGAGATTCGCCCCTGTAAGTTTGTTATATATAAGGTGAAACTCTGTTCATTGAGCTTATCTATGACAGAATATTGACCATCGGGAAGTTGCCATTGAGTGATCAATTCAGAAGGAATATTCAAGTCGATTGTAGTGCTTTGATAGTCACTAAAATTGGCGACAAAAATGAGCTTTTCCTTCGCATCGTAGCGAGAGAAAGCAAATAAAGAATGTTGCATTTGAGCAAAGTTTTCGTAATTTGCCGCATAAAGATCGTGGTACTCACCTGTCAGAGCCGAACTGTTTAATGTCAGGTTTAGCAGTTTTTTATAAAAGGCACGCAGTGACTTCTCTGCTTTAGACAAAAGCGCTCCATCAAACCGCCCCTCATTCATCCATCGCTGGTGGTGAGGCACACCAACATAATCAAATATTGAAGTGCGAGATGGCGAGCCAAAACCGCCCATTTCTGCACCGGACTCTCCCACCTCCTGACCGAAATAGATCATCGTCGGTGAAGATGACAGGCACGCTGACACTAACATGGCTGGTTTGCCTTTTTCGGCGTTACCGGCAAACTCAGGAGATGCGATGCGCTGCTCATCATGGTTATCAAGAAAGTGCAGCATATGATGCTCAATGTCTCTTAGCTCATATTCGATTCGGCCAATCTCATTCGTCGAGCCATTCCCTTGCATAACCGCTTTCAAACTATCGTACAGATCCACCTTATCGTAGAGGTAATCCATCTTGCCCAGTTGAATATAATCCCTATATAGATGAGGTTGATAGACTTCAGCCATCAGAAATGCATCCGGGTTGGCCTGTTTTATCCAGGAGTTCAGATAACTCCAAAACTCCACAGGCACCATTTCAGCCATGTCATAACGGAAACCATCAACCCCCTGATTAGTCCAGTAAAGGGCGATATCTCTGAACTTAACCCATGAATCAGGCACGATTTTATCCTGCCAGAATTCAAAATGATTTTGATGGTTCTTATGTCGATAAGACTCTGGAAGCAGGTCAAAGTCCTTTGTTCCGTCAGGTCTGACGCCATAATTTACTTTGACGGTTTCGTACCAGTCATCATAATTGGGCTTAGCTAAGCGAGAGCCGTTGCCAGTCCATTTCGCAGGCAATTCTGCGTATGGCGCTATGGCTTCAGCAAGGGGGTCGCCGCCAAGCGGAGGCGTTTGCCTTAGCTCATTAGGTAACGCAAAAGGTAGGCCCGGAATATAGTAGAAGTTGTTGTCTTTATGATATTCAACAGTATTGTCGTCATTGCTGCCAAAGTCCGTTACCCCTTCAGGGTTGTTCAGACCTTTATAAACACGGGCAACATGGTTTGGCACGATATCGATAATAACGGCCATTCCAGCCTCATGAGTTCGTTCAATAAGTGCGGAGAATTCCTGATTTCGTTTGGCTGGGTCATCCGCGAGATCAGGATTGACCGAATAATAATCTTTAACCGCGTAAGGAGAACCTGCGCGGCCTTTTACAATGCTTGGGTGATCATTCTCAATCCCATAATCACTATAATCATTGATAACCGCATGGTGAGGTACTCCGGTGTACCAGACGTGAGTGATGCCAAGTTTGTGAATTTCACTCAGCGCATGTTCGGTAAAGTCACTAAACTTGCCGACGCCGTTTTGTTCTATGGTTCCCCAGGGGTGATTTGCCTGTTTAGTATTACCAAATAACCTAGTGAAAACCTGATATATATTTTTCTTTTTCATTGTGTAGGGTAGTCATTGTTTATTGTTTTTCCATAGGCTAAATCAAGATTAAAAGTGACAAATCATCCTTTTTAATAAAAGAGAGGGCGTAGAAGAAGCTGTGTAGGAACTATCTATATTATAAGACGTTAACTGAGCTGTTATACGGGGCTTTTTTTATGGCAAATGCTTTGTAATATTTGGTCGACAGCTGAAAGCAAATCATTGCCCTAGAGGTCTAATAAACTACAGCAAAGATAAAAATGTGGGGTGATAGAATGCAGTATCGTCATATATATGGGCTGCTATTGGTTCTGATAATCTGGCCGTTTTCTCTCTATGCCAAATCGTTAAATGGCTTCAATCTGGATAATGCGCAGGTACCGCTTCATCTGATCCAAAAAGGTGGCCCGCCTCGAGATGGGATCCCAGCGTTAATTACTCCGGACTTAATACCTGCTTCACAAGCCAATTATTTGCAGCCTGATGATCCTATTCTCGGCATAGAGATTCAAGGGCAGACCAAGGCTTATCCGATACGCATTTTAAACTGGCATGAACTGGTTAACGATCAGATAGCCAATATCCCGTTTGTTATCAGCTACTGTCCGTTATGTGGCAGTGGTATGGCATTTGAGAGTGTGCCTGATACGAGCCAGATACCAAGCATAGCTAATAAGTCGCTCAGCTTTGGTGTGTCTGGTCTGCTGTTCAACTCTGATGTATTGATGTATGACCGACAGACAGGATCGCTATGGTCGCAAATTCACGGTAAATCCATTGCCGGAAAACTGGCAGGAACAAAGCTGAAACAGATCCCGCTAACGTTAACCCGCTGGTCTGACTGGGCACAACGCCATCCTGAGAGCTTAGTGTTATCAACGAATACGGGTTATCGTCGAAATTACAGTCGTGACCCCTATGCAGGGTACGGTGATAATCCTGTTATTTATTTTCCTGTCGCTAATAAGGCACCCAAACATTATCACCCCAAAGAGATGGTGTTGGGCTTTAAGGGACAGTCATCGGTGATAGCTTTCCCTTTCTCTGAGTTACGGAAAAACGATCAAGCGTTTTTTGAGCATGATATTGAAGGAGAGCTGTTTACGATCCATTGGGACAAACAGAACCAGTCGGCTTGGGTCACCGATGAGCAAGGGAAAGTCTTACCTTCCACCTTACTATTCTGGTTTGCCTGGTACGCATTTTATCCTGATACTGAGGTGTATAAAGTAAGATAGAGCCAGACGCTTATTGCTTTTTCATAGCCGCCAGAACGAACTCGATAAAGGTGCGTGTTTTCAGTGGCAGAGCTTTGCTCTTATACAAAAGATTAACAGGCATTGGCGCTGGCGCGTTATTGCTCAGTATTTCGATTAAATGGCCACGCATTAACTCATCATCTAATAACAGGCGAGGTTGCAGCAGTATTCCTGCCCCTTTGAGGGCGGCGACTTTTAAAGCCTGACCGCTGTTTGAGGTTAGCCGAGTATGCTGTTTATCAAAGGCCAGAGTATCAATCCTTAATGCGATATTTGCTTGGATATCACCATAACTGAACCCTAAACACTGGTGGGTTATCAGGTCATTCAAAGAATTGGGGGCCGGGAAATGGGCCAGATATTCAGGCGAGGCACAAAAGACCATCTCATACAGCGAGATTTGACGAGCGATAAGCGATGAACTGGTAAGCTCACCAATACGTACCACTACATCCACTTGCTCATGTAATGGATCAATCAGGCTATTATCGAGTGTAAGTTCGATATTGATCTGCGGATAATGCTGTAAAAAATCCGCTATTATCGGCGCAAGTACAAAATTGCCAAACGTGACTGGAGAATTAATGCGTACCGTGCCTTTGGGCTTATTATTTAATGTTTGAAGACTATCTTCAGCTTCTGCAATATCATCTAAAATTCGCTTACATTCCAAATAGTAGACCTGTCCTGCTTCTGTTAGTGATTGCTTTCGAGTGGTTCGGTTCAGTAGTTTGGTACCAAGGTGTTGTTCCAGGAACTTAATGTGTTTACCAATCATGGTCGACGTAACTGAAAAATGTACCGCAGCGTTTGAAAAACTGCCATGTTGCACCACGTGAACGAATACTTGCATACTTTTTAATTTATCCACATTGGCAACCTATAGTTCATAAACAGAGAACTAAATGATGGTTTATCAACTATTTTGAGTCAATTAAAATTAATAGTCAGTCAACGGGGTAATTCCCACAGGTAAATGGAGAACGATATGTTTAAACAAGGCTTATTTATTACTGCTGAGCTCCGTATCAAACCGGAAAGTGATCTTGATACTGCAATTGCTGAAATTCATGCGTTTTGTGATGGTATGAATAGTGAAGAAGGGTGCTCTATGGCCGTGCCCCTACAAGATAAAAAAGACCCATATCGTTTTATCTTTTGGGAGCGATATGAGGATCAGGAAGCCTTTGAACAACACTTTCAAGCTGAACATACTCAACGCTTTATTCACTTAGGCTTGACGGATCTTGTTCAATCCTTTGAAACCCAACTATTAACAGCAGAGAAGTAACCATGAAAAAAACACTGAACTGGGGAATTCTTGGCACCAGCTTTATTTCAGGTGTCATGGCCGATGCGATAATTGAAGACGGCAATACACGGTTGTATTCAGTTGCGGGTCGATCCGAAGCTCCCCTGACTGAATTTGCTGAAAAATATGCCATAGAGAAGACGTATTACGATTACGATGATCTCATAAACGATAGCAATGTTGATATTATTTACATTGCTCTACCTAATCACCTGCATCATGAATTCGTGATAAAAGCAGCAAATGCAGGTAAAGCGATTCTATGTGAAAAATCATTATCCGTTGATATGGATAAAATCGACTCGGCGCTTGTTGCGGTAGCTAAAAACAATGTGTTCTTTGCAGAAGGCTTGATGTATCTGACTCATCCAATGGCCAGTACCATTGCACAGGTCATTAGCAGCGGTACCATTGGAGAGGTGCGCTCAATCAATGCACAGTATTGTGCCTCCATTGCCCAGTTCGTAAACCCTGACAGTAAAGGGACACTCTATAATCTGGGCTGTTATCCTGCGTCGTTAATGCACCTTGTTATGCAGAAGGCATTTGGTGATACGATTTTCAATGACTATCGTATATCGGCATCAGGTCGTCGTGGTGCTGATGGTAATATTTGTGAGTCTGCTGCGACCATCCAATTTTCAAATAAGGTTGTGTGTCAACTGCATAGCGCAGAAGACTATGGATTACATGCAGGATTTACCGTGCTCGGCAGTAAGGGTAGTTTAGAGCTCGCTTCTAACCCATGGTTGCCGGAAGCAGAAGGGAATCAGCTTGTCATTACTGAATACGAACAGCAAGGTGAAACCGTTACCGTATCGGCTGATGGTAATGGATTCTTATATCAAGTGATATTAATTCGTGAAGCGTTGGAAAAAGGGCAGAAAAATCTTCAACGTCCTGCTGTGTCACCGCAAGACTCTCGCCAGATAATGAAAATTCTTACGGATTGGGAAGCGGCCACTCAGACAACAGACAAGTAGCCTGCCTTACCTAAACAGTAATAGATTGGCAAATAAGAGCTGTTTATCAAAATGGATGTTTATAAACAGGTTTGTGCTTTTCATTATTACTGATAAATGAATGTCGGTAATAATGAAAGTCAGGGTAACGTATCGAAATGATTACTTTTTGACTGTTTGTAACTGATTCAATACAGAGGTTAACGATGGTTTGATGGTATGGCCTAGTGAAATGATATCAGCCCCCGGAGATACCAAATCAGGGATTTGGAACATTTGTAGCCCTGCTGCTACCCCTGAGCGGACACCATTGTTAGAGTCTTCAAAACCTAAACAGTGCTCAGGTTTAACATTGAGGCGTTTAGCTGCCAGTTGAAATATCTCAGGATGGGGTTTGCCTTGAGTGACTTCACAACCACTAGTGATGCCAGTGAAGTAATGTTTTAGTCCAGCCAGTTCTAGTTTAACATTTGCCAACTTTTGCTCGGTAGAGGTAGCAACAGCCATTGGTATCATATGTAATTTGAACCATTCAAGAAGTTCGATAACGCCCTCTTTTACCGGAATAGCCTGATGATCGACCACTTCGTGATAGTATTGCATCCAAACTTTTCTCAGGGTTGTGTAATCCAAACTTTCGCCATAACCGTTTCGGATGGTTTGCTCAATGCCCTGTGCATTTTGGCCGATAATCCCGAGATAAACGGTTTCCAAAAATGGTAAAGAAAGTACTTCACAGGCCTTCTTGAACGACTGTTGGCACACTCTTTCCGTGTCTAACAGCAGTCCGTCCATGTCAAAAATAGCAGCTTGATAGTTCATTGAATAACCCTTAAAAATTTGCAGCAAGATGATATCACAATCACTGACAGGCTGAAGGGGCGTTTTTGTCTACACTTATTAATTTAGCGGCGGTTTTCATGGATGTTCACGATAAAGAAACCCGAAGCAGGAATATGCGGGCAATTAAATCCAGAGATACGAAGCCAGAAGTTAAACTTCGTAAGGCACTGCATCGAAACGGGTTGAGATATCGTATTTGTCCTAAAGCCCTTATAGGTCGCCCGGACCTTTATTTTCCCAAATATAAGGCAGCTGTTTTTGTTCATGGTTGTTTTTGGCACGCTCATAATTGTGATTTTTTTCAGCTACCTAAATCAAGAATTTCGTTTTGGCAGAATAAATTGAATTTAAATGTGCGACGTGACATACGAGTGATAAAGGCGCTTCAGAGTCAGAAAATTCGGGTTTTGGTTATCTGGGAATGCGCGATTATGGGAAAAAATAAGTTAGCCGAAGCGATGATTGTTCGTTTAGTACAGGAATGGCTTCAGGCAGAGTTGTTCTTTGGAGTCATTGATAGTTTAGGGCTTAAAAATGGTGCTATTTCAGATCCTAATTTAGACACTTACTTCAAAATTTAATGTCAATAGGGCTATTGTCTCAGGTTTGAGGCGACTCTCTTCTAAATATAGAAATTCTTAAGTTTTCAACTAGCTATATAAAGTGCATTTGATTTAAAAAGAGACTAATCTTAGTTTTCTGTATGAGTGAGGTTGGTTATGTTTGAGCAATTATCTGATGTCTTTGAAAGCGCTGCATTCAAATATCTGTCTGTTGTAGATGCTGATTCAGCGAGATCGAATCAACATGAAATTGGCGGGCTACCAAAAGCGGGTTTCGGTCGAAAGTTAGGTATGCCTGATAACGGCAGTCAGAAGTTACTGAACGCAACAATGGTATATTTAGACGAAAGAGAAAGTGTTCCTGTTGTAATAGAAGATACGGTAACTTGGTATGATGCCCGTTATCAGGATAATAAGCGGAGTCCCGAGTGGCGGCTTTATTATAAATCGAATGATGTAAGCAACCGTTTTCAACCAGGTGATTTTTTTCTTATAGCGCTGGCGAATGATGGTAGTGTTTTGATGATTTTTTGTCCTTGCGAAAGTGAGTATGAATATCAGATTCGAACATTGTTTGGTGCTCGGCAACAGTTGGCAAATAAAAAAGGCTTAACTAAGGTTTCACTAATAGATAGCCAGATTTCTGTCCCCATACGCTTAATGTTCGCCAGATATGGCATTGAAATAGGGCAAGCTGGAGATCACTACTTACAGCGAATTATTGAGCGGTTTGGTGTTGTGTTTCCTAACACCCGAGAGTTCTCAAATTTTGCCCGAAGTGTTGCGACAGAGGTATGCCCTGTAGAGTGTCCAGATGCTGCTTTAATTGAATGGATGGAAACCGAAGAGTCGGCTTTTAGGCAACTAGAAAGGCACATTGTTCAAGAAAAGCTTAAAGTTGGTTTTGGTGAAAACGGTGATGATGTGGATGAGTTTGTTCGCTTTTCTCTAAGTGTGCAGAACAGGAGAAAATCCAGAAGTGGGCATGCGTTTGAAAATCATATTGAAGTTATTTTGGATAAAAATCATCTTGGCTTCAAGCGAGGAGCGAGGACCGAAGGAAAGCAAAAGCCGGACTTTCTTTTCCCCGGAACAGATAGCTATCAGGATCATCATTTCCCCGAAGATAAATTGCGTATTTTGGGGGCTAAAACAACGTGTAAAGACCGCTGGAGGCAAGTGCTTGCAGAAGCAGATAGGATTAAGCATAAACACTTAATATCCCTAGAGCCGGCAATTAGTGAAGCCCAGACTGAAGAAATGCGAAATAAAAATTTACAACTAGTTATTCCCGAGCCAATTCAGGCTACTTATCAGAAAAGTCAGATTAGCTGGCTGATGTCTTTCAAGGATTTCATTGATGAAGTGACTTGTCTGCAAAAATAATAATTATAACTGTTTTTTTATACAGTGTCTGTTTGAAAGGGGAATATTGTGTGTTACGATTTCACACAATATTCCCCTTTAGTAATTTTGACATGCGCAATAACGAAACTCTCAAAGGTGATCTGGAAGACGAACAGCGTCTTGAACGTAACCGGATTGCTACCAACAAGCTTCTCAAACTGTTAATTGAAGTATACGACCAAAAAAATTTAGCTCTGAAATTGAAAGAGACAAGTGAGGGTTATGAAGATATTAGCAGGGAAAAATTAAACCGCTGGAAAGCCAGCCCTGAAAAAAACCCAATAGTTTTTCGTGAGAAAGTGATTCAAGATATTCGCAATAAATTACTGCCTGCAAAGCCTTTGCACTGGGATAATCCTGAATTCGAATTTATCGATCTTTTTGCCGGTATAGGAGGATTGAGAAAAGGTTTTGAGGATATTGGCGGAAAGTGTGTGTTTACTTGTGAATGGGAACAAAGGGCTCGACGGACATATCTGGCTAATCATTATGTGGGGGAATCTGAATTACCTTATTTTCTTGATGATGAAACTGATAATCCGGAACAAAACTCTTCTTTGATGGATATTACCCGTATCACGCAGAGCGGAAATAGCAAATTAACTGAAGAAGAGAAAAGAGAAAGTATCCTGAAGCATATTCCGGAGCATGATGTGTTGCTTGCTGGCTTTCCTTGTCAGCCTTTCTCCCTAGCTGGAGTTTCAAAGAAAAATTCGCTAGGTAGAGCTCATGGTTTTGACTGTGATACCCAAGGAACCTTGTTCTTTGATGTTGAGCAAATCTTGCTGGCAAGAAAGCCAAAGTTTTTTGTTCTTGAAAACGTGAAGAACCTGAAGAGTCATGATAAGGGTAATACTTTTGCAACGATTATCCGTTCACTTGACCGTGCGGGGTATTGGGTGGCAGATATTAGTGGTGAAGGCAATGATATTGAGGAAGCCATTCTTAATGTGAGAAAACGCAAACCGGAGCCTGCAATTATCGATGGCGCAAATTTTACACCTCAGCATCGGGAGCGTATTGTACTGGTTGGTGTGCGTAAAGATCTGGTTGAAGAAGATAATCGTATTAAACAGTTTTCTCTTAGTAATATTGAAATGCCGGAAAACAGATATTCGGTTGCAGAAATACTCTGTAAACTTAGTGAAGAAGAAATACAAAAATACACGCTTACACCGAACTTGTGGAATTATCTGTATCACTATGCTTTGAAGCATCAAACAAAAGGTAATGGATTTGGCTTTGGGCTTATTGATCCGACAAACCCAGATGCAGTTACCCGTACTTTGTCTGCTCGTTATTATAAAGATGGTTCTGAAATCCTGATTAACCATAGCGGGTTATCACCAGAGTACCTGATCAGAAACCGTGAATTTGGTATCCGAAAGAACCAAGAAAGAGAAGCTGCCGCAACAGTATTCGCTGAGCGGTTCAAAGCAAATCACCCAGAGTGCAGTGAAATTCAGTACAAAGCTGCAATAAAAGAAGGGGAAGCTAAATATGACGCAGAGCATGGTCGTTATGCAGAGGAGTTTGACTCTCTATATAAAACTCCACGCAGGTTAACCCCACAGGAATGTGCTAGGTTGATGGGTTTTGAAAAGCCAGAGTTTGACCGTGATGAATACGATACAGATTTCAGGATTGTATGCGCAGATACAGCTGCTTATAAACAGTTTGGTAACTCTGTTGTAGTACCGGTATTTCGCGCTGTAGCTAGACTGCTCCTACCTTATATTTTGAACACGAAAGCGGTTAAGTGTAGTAAAGCGGCTTAAACCAAAGTGGTCAGCTAACTGGCCACTACCGTAGGGTAAAGTTCTGCCTGATAGCCTGGTCGAGTCGCTAACAAACTCGCCATTCATGTCAGGCATACATTTTCACTTTATCAATCCGCTGCCACCTCTATTAAGATGAAGTGACACGGTTTATCACTCTTAACGCTCAGTTTCAGCTCGCAAGGGCCAATAATCTCAGCAGAATCGCGCTCTTTAAGAGAGTCTACACCTTCCAGATAAACTTCCCCTTCAAAGTTGTTCATATAAACCTGACGGCCAGCGTCGACATTAAAAGTGACCTGAGCATCCGGATCATTGATTTCGGGCACGTACATGTTCACATCCTGATGAAGGTATAACGGAGCGTCACCACGGTTGTGTTCGTTACCGACAATGTGAAGCAGCTTATTTTCGCGCTCTGATGCTTCAAACTTATGATTTTCATAGCGAACGGGTAGCCCTTGTGCTGGTGGCATGATCCAGATTTGCAGAAAACAACACCATTCATCATGTTGATTCAATTCTGAGTGCCATACGCCGTTGCCAGCGGTTACGGTTTGTACCTGGCCACGGCCGATAACATCTTCAACATCCGTGGCACTGTCCCAGTGTGTGAGCTGCCCATGAACAAGGTAACTAACTATTTCCATATCTTGATGAGGATGCTTGCCAAAACCACTATGGGGCTTGACGTCATCATCATTTAATACACGTAGAGCACCAAAATTCATATTGTCCGGGTTGTAATAATTGGCAAATGAAAAGTGAAAATAAGTATTGGCCGGGTGGTAGTCACTCGCGGGCAGGTAATGCAACGCTTGACCGGGAATTTTTTTAATATGCTTAGTCATAATAGGCTCCACTTAATTGATAAATTTGAAAGGTTAATACGTCAGTTTCTTAGCGATCATCGTATCTAATGACGCTTTACCAGCTCCGGAGAAAACTAACGAGGCGCTTGCAGCCAGAAGTGCCAGTCCAAATTCATAGCCGTTGTTTGACATAAACAGACCATTAGCAAAGTGAACAGAGAATATGGCCACAAGCATAGTAAAGACGAGTGCCATAGCGGCAGGGCGAGTCAGTAAGCCAAGTAAGATAAACAGGCCGCCAAAGAACTCAGCGCTGCCCGCTAGAAATGCCATCAACATGCCAGGACCCAGACCAATAGATGTCATCCATTGTCCTGTGCCTTCCAGACCATATCCACCGAACCAGCCGAACAGCTTTTGTGCACCATGAGCCATGAAAATAATGCCTACAGGTACTCGTAGTGCGAGCGAAGCGTAACCTGAGTTGGATTCTAATAGTGTTTTAATTTGCGTTTTTATGATATTACCTCAATAATTTTCAATATGTTCAAAAGTGTAAAGTGACCTACTTTTCACTTGTTTAAACTAAGTATAGGTAGGTTGGATTGAGAGAAAAATCGGAACATTGTGACTCTTCAGTTCAAAATAATTGAATAAGGGGGTTTTATGTATAACGCCGTGACGATTGATGCGCTTCGTGCTTTGGATGCCATAGATAAAAAAGGAAGTTTTGCCGCAGCAGCAGAATCACTCTATAAGGTGCCTTCTGCACTCACTTATACTATTAAGAAACTGGAAGAAGACATGGGCGTGTCTCTGTTTGACCGCTCTAAGCAGCGGGCTAAATTGACGCCTGCGGGGCTCCTTGTTTTGGCGCAAGGGCGCGACATATTGCTGGCAACCAATCGATTAATTGACTCGGTGAAACAATTGGAGTCTGGCTGGGAAAGTGAAATCAAGATTGCCAGAGACACCATTATTCCACGGGCAAAGATTTTTGAGCTGGTGGAAGAGTTCAGTCGGCTCGATCATAACGTGGATATTACATTAGGGGTTGAAGCGTTGGCCGGCGGCTGGGATGCGTTACACAATCGGCGGGCAGATATTGTTATTGGTGCTTCCGGTGAGCTGCCAAAAGGGCTTTTTCAAACGCATAAAATCGGCGAGATAAGCTTTGTTTTTGCTATTTCTCCTAAGCATCCGTTAGCGCAAGGGCAAGGGGTTATACAGGTTGAAGAGTTACGGGATTATCCTTCTATTGTCGTCTCTGATACATCTCAGCTTTTGCCTGAGCGTGATACTGGGCTGTTCAAGAGTAAACAGGTGATACGGGTAAATACGATGGAATCTAAAGTCGCGGCACAAATACAGGGCGTTGGCATCGGTTTCTTACCTGTGCATCTTGCTAAACCGTATTTAGACAGTGGGGAGCTAATAGAAAAACAATGTACAATTCCTCGTCCCAATCAAGCGACTTATATCGCTTGGAACAGAGATCAGCAAGGGCGAGCATTTGATTGGTTTGTTGAAAAACTGTGTCAGACAGACTGGCAATTCTGATGGTGTTGCTTATTGAGAGTATCTAGTTTATATAAAATGGATACTCTACTTATTCCCATATTTTCGTAAAAACACCATATACTGAAATAATGACGACATTAATTGTTTTAGCTCATCCAAGTGTTACTTCTTTCAATGCTCAATGGGCAAAAGCTTCTGCCGCGGCCTGCTGTGATGAGGTGTTGTGGTCTGATCTTTATGCAATGGGTTTTGACCCCATTGAACGAGCAGTACACTATGGAAAAAGTAGTGATGATTTCGACCCTTTGAAGTCTCAGTCTGAAGCCGCAGACAGTGACACATTACCCAATGATGTTGCTAGAGAAATAGACAAAATTCGCGCTGCTGACCGTGTGATATTTCATTTTCCACTCTGGTGGTTTGGCCCTCCCGCCATTCTAAAAGGGTGGACTGAACGCTGCCTGACTCATGGCGCAATGCACAGAAGTGACGCTCGGTTTGACACCGGACTATGTAAAGGTAAAGAGGTATTGTTTTGCGTAACAACGGGGGCCTCTGCTTCTGAAAGCGGCCCGGCTGGAAAAGAGGGGGATACAAATATGCACCTTTGGCCGTTAGCCTATACATTACGTTATTGCGGCTTTACGATAAAACAGCCGTTGTTGTTACACGGCATCCATGGCTACTTTGAAGGAAACTCAAAAGAGAAACTGCAACAGCGCTGCACAATAGCATTAGCCGATCAAAAGCAGATTATAGCGGGATGGAACGAAAGGCCTAATATCATATTTAACGCAGACACTGATTTTGATAAAGAAGGGCGGTTAAAATCGACATCTCCAAGTTATAGCCCATTTATTAAGCGGGTTTGAAAAAATACCCCTCATCGCTCATTCTTAAAGGCAGGGTTTAATCTTATACAGGGTTGTGAAAATGAAAGGAATCATCTTTACCGAGTTTATGCAGTTGGTCGAAGACAAGTTTGGCTTAGAGACGCTCGATAATATGCTGGACCAGGCTCGGGATGAAGGGGTTTATACCGCAGTAGGTTCATATGATCACCATGATTTGGTAAAGCTGATTATCGCTTTGAGCAAAATTAGCGGTGTGCCAGCAACGGAACTGCAACAGGTGTTTGGTGAGTGTATATTCAATAACTTGTACAACACGATCCCTAACCAGGCTGGATTGAAAGAATGTCAGTCAGCTTTTCAGTTTATCCGTCATGTAGAAGACTATATTCATGTAGAAGTGAAGAAACTGTACCCAGATGCCAACCCACCCAGCTTTGAATTTATAAGCGAAAGTGAAACAGATATGGTGTTCGATTACCAAAGCGTTCGTTGCATGAGTCATGTCTGCCTGGGGCTGGTACAGGGGTGCGCTAATCATTTCAATGAACAGCTTACGATAACGAAGCGGAACATTGATGACAGTGGCAAACAAGTGCGTTTTTCGCTTACAAAAGGGTAAGTCAGTATGGATGAGTTATCTCACCTTGAGCGTAAACTCAAACGAGAGTCAGCGGCTAGACAAGCGGCTGAAAAGTTATTGGAAGATAAAAGTTTAGAGTTATATCAACTTAATCAGCAGCTTCAATCTGCACTGAAGCAACTAGAAAAACGCTCTGAACAGCACATGCGAAAGTTTGAGTTTGAAGAACACATCGATAAGGTACTGATAAGTTTTGGCCGCTCTTTTCTGGCTAAAAAGCTGGATGAAGTACAGTTGCATTCCTTTGTCCGCCAGTTAGCCTATAGCCCTCTGGTACGAGACGTACTATTACATATTAATGTAGAGGTATTTAACACCTTATCGGCAAGTTTATATGGCAATGTTGATCTCCGCGGCTGTGAAAATCAACAATGCCGATTCAGTTGCTGGAACGATAACCGTCTGTTTATCCCTATTATGGTTGAGCGTAAACAAGTCGCAGGGTTCGTATTTATCGTTGATACCAGTGAAGTGGATCAGGACACCATAGTTAACAAACTGACTTTAATTGGCGAGCTTATCAAAGTGGCGTTAAGTCGTAGCTTGATGTGGCAAAAAGAAGTGCAACTCAGAGTACGTGCAGAGGAGTCAGAAAAAGCCACCAAAGAGTTTGTTGCGATGATCAACCACGAACTTAGAACTCCACTCAATGGTGTACTCGGCAGTGTAGATTTGCTGCAATCAACGACCATGACAGATGAGCAACAGCAGTATTTGCGTAATCTGGTTCAGGGTGGCGAGCTGTTGCGCGTGATCATCAACGATTTACTCGACTTTAGCAAAATGAATGCGGGAATGATGGAAATTGTGCCGGCACATTTTCGCTGGCAACGTCTCGAAGAGGCGATTCACGGTATTTTTGCCGGTAGAGCAGCAGAAACGCGAGTGCAATTTACCGTAAAAACAGAGGGTATTCCGGCGGTTTTGATTGGCGACCTTGATAGAATTAAGCAGATTTTAGTCAATCTGATTGGCAATGCCTTTAAATTCACTCCCGAGGGGAAAGTAACGCTTAACGCCCGTTGGTGTAATGGCTATTTAACTTTCGAGGTTATTGATACCGGAATAGGTATCCCAGAAACGGCGTTAGACTCTTTGTTTGATCCCTTTGTGCAAGTAGATAGATCCAGCCGACGCATTCATGAAGGCTCAGGACTTGGCCTGGCCATTTGTAAAAACCTCACTGTGTTAATGGAAGGGGGGATTGAATGTGAAAGCGAGTTAGGCAAAGGGGCCAAGTTTTGTGTGCAATTACCTGTTCCGCAAGGTGATGAAGCAAAATGTGCAGACAGCGCCATGGCTGATAAACATGTCACTATGGATTGGCAGGCGTTACGAATATTAGTCGTCGACGATGCTAGCCTCAATCAGCTCATTGTGAAACAGATGTTGGGTAAAATAGGTATAGAACCAGATACTTGTTGGAACGGAATTGAGGCAGTTTCTGCTGTAAATTCGAATCACTATGATCTGGTGTTTATGGACTGCCGAATGCCAGAAATGGACGGTTATCAGGCAACAAAAGTTCTGCGTGAACAAGGTTTTAATACCCCTATCATTGCCTTGACGGCAGGTTCGACCTTGGAAGAACGTGAACTATGTATTGAGTCTGGTATGGACGGTATATTGATCAAACCTTATACCGCAAACGAGATAAAACAGACCATCGTAGAATGGGTAAAATGAGTTCATTTACTGCATTCTTGTAGCTTATTCTTGATATGAAAAACAATGAAGTCATGGGCTCCATTAAGCCAGTTGTTCCATCGGTAATCAGAAGTAAAAGAGGAGATGTTCGAGAATTTAGTTTGGTATAACCTAAATTTATCTAAACAGTGGTTTGGAAGTTTGCGATCATGCTCATGCGCCTTGGATAACGTTACAAAGGCAACAGGAACAAAAAAACGTTTGGAAGTGAGTTCAGAGTACAACCAAGCAGAGTCAAATGTTAGACTTCGCATCTATTTCATTTAATGTTTAAAGGTAACGAGATGAACCCGATTCTTGCAATATTGAAAGAGAACAATATTAGTGACGAAAAGATCAACGAGCTTTTTGAAGTGCTAACACAAAACCCTCTAGCTGCAATGGCTACAATCAGCCAGTTGGGTTTACCTCAAGAAAAGCTTCAGCTGATGATGGGACAGGTGATGCAAAACCCCGCCCTGATTAAAGAAGCGGTAAATGAGTTAGGCTTAGACTTCTCAAAAGTAGAAGCAGCTAAAGAGCAATTGCAGAAGTAAGCCTGTCTGCGGTTAACTATCGAAAGGGTCGTATAGAGGGTTAAAATTGAAATTCTGAACGTGTAATAGCTCAGACCTGATCTGACAGTTACCCATTCTTGATACAATACCTGTCAGATTGGCTTCCCATCTTCTAATATTTCTATTGGCGTTCGGCCTCATCAATATAGTGAAGGTTTGACGCCGAATGAATCGGAACGATTATTCTGGTGAAACTCTAAAAAGGTGGCCAATTTTAGTTGGCTACCTTTCAACTTTTATAATTCTTTATCCCGCAAGAGGAGGCTTTACGTTAGATCAACTAATTATTTTTCGGGGCCTGATAAGCCAGTTTTCCCGCAAGTGTCATTGCTTGAACTCCCTCTTCAAACGACATCATCGGCGTGATATGAAAGTGACGTAAACCGCCACCAGCCAAAGCCGCCATTGAAAAGGCCTTTATATGAATATTGTCAGGCATTTCTATTATGGCAATCGAGTCATATTCACCAAATGAGATCCAACTACCGATAAAGTTCCCTCCCATCTTCTCAACAATTGGGATCATGCTATTGAGTCGATTTTCTGGGTTGGCCACTAGCCCCGCCATTGCCTCAGCGGTAAATGCGACCTGAACCAAATACGTTTGTAATGTCATGCTTTACTCCTTGCCTCTTAAACTGAGTTCGAATGTTCCCGACAGGCTGTTACTAATCGTACAAATAGATTTAGCGTCTTTAAGAAGTTTTTCCGCCACTTCAATATCCTCATGAACACCAGCACTAAGGGCAATTTCATAGCGAGCAAAGTGCATTGGAAGCTCAGTTCCCTTGTGCGCAATAACATCAAAGCTAAATGGGTTGATATCAATCTTCTTTCTTTTAGCTACCATTTGCAGTGACAGTACCATACACGATGCCACAGAATACAAAAGAGTCATCGCTGGGCTATCCATTGCGGGTACTGCTGATAGATTGTCTTTTTCGGTCCCAAATAGAAGTTCGCCATTATCATTGATCGCTGCGATAGCCGGACCGTAACTTGCTGACTTTAGTTTAATAGCCATAAAATCTCTTTTAGAAAATTGCGTTAGGTAAAATTAATACCACACTTGGAATAAAGGTGATGATGATAATTGCGAGCAGCAATATACCCCAGTATGGGATCGTGGCGATAGCCGTACGACCCAAACTAATTTCACCATTAGTTATTGCTGTTAATACTGATAAATTGAGCCCGACAGGTGGTGTGACTTGTCCAATCTCAATCAAAATAGTGATCATTACTCCTATCCAGATAGGGTCAAACCCAAGACCCGTCAGTAGAGGGAACACGATAGGTAGCGTCATGATCATCAGAGATAGACCATCGAAAACACACCCAAACAGTACATAGATAAAAACAATTAGCAGGAAAATGCCGTACTTGCCTAAACCACTATCTATTGCCGTTTCTAATATCGCTTGAGGGACACCAAGAATACTCACCGACTGAGAAAGAATGGCTGCGCCAAGCACGATAAAGCCAATCGAGGCGAACATTAAAGCACTGCGATAAACAGAACCAATAAGGCCTTTTATGGTTAAGTCACCCCAAATAAATGAAATAACTATCGCTACTGCTACTCCAACACCTGCAGCTTCAGTAGGCGTCGCAATGCCAAACATGATACTACCCATGATGGCTAAAATTAGTAGTAAAATGGGCCAGACTCGCGCGAGCCCCATAAGAATAAAGCCTAAAGAATAAACGGTGTTATCCCTTGGAGCTATTGATGGGTCTTTTACACTGCGTAAAAAGATATACAGCATAAACAAAACACTCACCATTGCGCCCGGCACAATACCGGCCGCGAATAACCGTCCTATCGACGTTTCAGTCAATGCTCCAAAGATAAGTAATGATAAGCTTGGTGGGATCAATAGCCCCAGCGTCCCTGCGCCAGCAAGGCTACCAACGACAGCTTCTTTATTGTAGCCTCGCTTACTTAATTCTGGATACGCTACCGAACCAATTGCTGCGGCAGTTGATAAACTAGAACCGCTAACCGCACCAAATAACGTACACACAGCTACATTGGAATGCAGTAACCCTCCAGGGATGCGTGCAAAAATTGGAGTGAATGCAGCGTATGCTCGCTCGCTAAGGCCACTTCTTAATAGAATTTCACCTAAAAGTATAAACATAGGTACTGCACTTAGTGTGAAAGAATTAAAAATCCCCCAAACAGTATCTACTGCAAGATAAGCAGAGCCGTAGTTAAAGAAATGAAGAATAATTAGCCCGGTAAACCCGAGCGCTGCTCCTAGCGCGATACCACTACTTGCAGTAGCCACTAGCACGGAGACGAGGGTCGTCCAAAACATCTTAACGTTCCTCTAATTTAAGAATACCAACGATTTTTGCGCTGTAAATCATGCCACATAGCGCCATAGAAATAGGGATCACAGACATCAGTGGATATAACAATATCCGAGCTGTTTCTGATTTAAGCTCTCGCTTAATTGCAAACTCCATCCAAGGAATAGCTTCCCATAATATCCAGCCAGTAAAGGCGATGCCAACCAATGTTCCAGCATACAGTAAAAGCTTGGCAGCGGTAGGTGAACGACTTCGGAATGCTTCAACGAGTAGAGTTACTCGGATATGTTGACCTTTGATAGTTGCCATAGGCAGTGCTAAAAATAAGCTAGCACTCATCAGTAAGCCTACGAGTTCTTCGGCAAAAAATAACGGAGCACCAAAAAACTTACGTAGAACAACACTGACAACAATAACCACCAGAATAGCTGTCAATGACAATGCAGATAAGACTGCGAGAAAAAAGGCTGAATGTCTCAACCCTTTTTCAACAGTTATTTTTATTGAATTCATAAATACCGTAGGGTTACTTTTTACCTAGAGCAGTCAACACGCGCTCACGATACATCGGTGCTTTACCACCCGCTTCCTTCGCCAGCTCACCCCACACATCAGTGATTGCAGCATTAAACTCTTGGCGATCTTTCTCTGGGAAATCCGCAAGCCACTTAACGCCACTTTCTTCCATTTTCGCTCGTGCTGCTAGCTCTTTCTGGTGGTCGTCGTCATATGAGTTAGTACGTTCCCAAATCGCATCACCCGCTTCTAACAAAGCTTGTTGATGATCTTCAGGTAGTTTGTCCCATTTGTTTTGAGACATACCCAGAATGTATGGGCCAGACGCCATTGGGTAGAGGTAAGCGGCATACTTAGCCACTTCTTGAAGTGAGACTGTATGTGCATAAAGCGCAGGGTAAACCGCACAATCTACAACGCCTGTCTTCATCGCTACGTACATTTCTTCCTGAGGGATAATTTGCGCAGAAATGCCTAGACGACCAAAAGTATCTACTTGATCTTTCGCCCAAACACGCAGCTTCTTGCCACGCAGACCATCTAGGCTATTGATAGGATCTTCGCGGCAAAAGATCGATGCTTCCAACATAGGTAGTGCTACATAACCAGTGATTGCCACATCCCAGTCAGAAAACTCTTCTGCGTAGATTTTTTTAACTTCGGGTAACGCTGATTTTAGCTCGTCAACCGAACCGATTGTGCCCTGTACCATAACAGTACTTAAGCTTTCAGCATCGCGGCCTAAGTAGTTAGCCCAAGCAAGGCTCATATCCACTGCACCACGGGGCAAAAAGCGTAATACGTCAGTGTTCTTTAGACCCAGCGAGCCCCCGCTAAATACTTTAATATCAATCTCGCCTTTGGTTTTTTCCTTAACATCGGCTGCATATTGTTCTAGTTCTTTAGATTCTGGGCGAGATTCTGGTAAGAAGTTATTGAATCGCCACTCTTGAGCTTGAGCAACAGACATTGAAAGCAAGCTGACACTCATACTACCCAAAATCCATCTACTGACTTTTTTCATTTGAACTACTCCATGTTATTTCTAGTTAAAGCTCACTCCAACAGAGTAAACGATATTTAAATCAATTAATTATTTACTATAACTCAAGGAATTTATAGGTGTGTACTTTCATTGTTAGTGGTGTGATTTAGTTCTAATCAGTTAACCTGCAAAGCTGAAAAAGAGGCCACATTAACCACTATTGAATCATGGCATGCCATCGGCGTGTTGGCACTTATGGGTGAAAATACAATTTCGGCCTTCTTGTTTGGCGTGATAGACCGCTTCATCTGCATTTTGGACAAGTTTATTGCAGTCAGAGGTTTCTTCACTCAAAGTCGCCACACCAACACTAATGGTTATGCAAATTTCATGTGTCTCATTGAGTTCGTTTGTCAGTTTTATTTTATTAGCCTCTACATGTTTGCGAAGACGCTCTGCCAAAGTTTCCGCTGAAGAGGTGATTGTATTGGGGGCGACGATCAATATCTCCTCTCCACCGTAACGTATGGCAATATCTGATGAGCGAAGAACCTGTAAAAGAAGCTTCCCCAAGTGCTTCAGGACAAGATCTCCCACTTGATGCCCGTACGTATCATTGACGCGCTTAAAGTGGTCAACATCTATTAGCAGCACAGAAAGTGGTAACGCATTTTGCTGTGCGTATGCGTATTCCTCGATGAGACAGCGATCCAAGTAGCGGCGATTATAGATACCGATTAAAGGATCGGTAATATTCTCACGCTCTAGAAGCGTAATGCGGCGGACATCCGCAATAGTTTGAAGTGAAAGTGTAACCGTCAACCAGACGAAGATTGCCCCAAGAAAAAAAACAACCGGTACAATCAGGTTAAACCAGGTCACGGGCCTATTCCAAAAGACCATTATATAACTTAAATAGCCAATAATGAAAAAGGCAATCAATGCCGCTAAGGTGTACCATCTATGGCGTAGTGATTTAGATGAAGTTTGCGAGATCAAGTTGCGTACTAGGGGCAAAGAGCTAACCAAAATGCAGGCACCTGCAAACACCAAACCTTCTGTAAGTAAATTGAGTATCATTGCAAATCCTCGATTAGGACTGTATTACCCTCAGTCGACTAGTGCTTAAGCTCTAGGCGGTTTTTATGTTCGTATTTCACGTTCATCTATTCTGCAAGTGCAATACCTATCAATCAAGTTATTTCAATGAGTTATGATGGGTCTGTTGAATAATTTTTAACCTACGGTGCCTGTCCCTTTAAATGCCAACGCTGGCAATTAAACCTTCGAGTATTTGTTGATCATTACTCTACATTTTTAACCTCTTTTTTAGAGGCGTGACTGAAGCGTATACCCTCACAAGCTACTCATAAGCAGTAAGGGTTTTATAGATGGTTTTGCATTCAAGGGTGATAGAGTCTACAGGGTTAACTGCCGTAGAAGATGAGTTAGTCATGAACATTATTCCTCCTCCCGTAAAGGTAATATCTTTCTCAGTATCACAAATATTTAAAACAGTAGAGATAATATTCGTCCAATATTGATAGCCCCAAATTTCTTCGTATTTATTTTGTAGGCTGGGTGTATATATCCAGTCAATGGAATCACCACAAGCGACGTATTTATCCGAGTTGTTATATAGCTCAACTACTCTACAGTTCGGGGATAAGTTTTGTGTGATAGACATTCCTTTAGCCTGTAAAACATATTGCCCATTACTTACTATCCGCTGATGGGAATTGGCTAAAGGAGAGGGCCATTCACAAATGAAACAATCATTGGTTCCCACCATTGTGGTTGTCATGTTGCGGAAGGCATCAACTCCCATCGATTCTTCTGTTATCAAATAAAGCGTGCCACCGTTGTTATTTGACCATCCAAAGCGCTTATATTGACCTTTCTGTTTTACTTGTATTTGTTGTGCTGTGGAGGAAGATAATGTCACGGAATGAATAATATCTCCCGTGTCTAAATCCGTATCCCAGCCTATAGGTCTACTTTCTCCGCCTGGATAGATATAAGCAATGGCAGTTTGTGCCGGAAAAATAAATAGAAGTGTGGCCATTATTATGGGGCCAAGCGAGGAACAAACTATAAAGCACTGTAAGTTAGAGATAAATTGCGAAAGATCCATTCTTCTAGCACGTATTTTACTTGTGAGGGGGGGGGGCGTGCTACAAGGCATGGTTAGTTTTGAATTAATGGACATTATATTTACTCATTGATATTAAAGTTGAAAACAGAAAAAGCATAAAAAGCACAATGTGACCAACGTTTTATACCTTTGGTTTAACAGTGAATTATATCAAGTGATATATAGGTTGAGGATTGGCATAGTTAAGGGTTTTAATTGATTAATTGTTAATTACACCGCATGAAAAATTAAGAGGACAACGTTTTAAAGTATGTTAATGGACGTGCAAGGATTTAATCGCTGTTTGCGATTCTAACGGTAGCGGGAGGCGGGAATATTAGGTATTGGTGAGCCGTTAATGACCTTCAATAGTGGAATATTTATTACCATGGCGGAGTATGGCATGGGGCAGAACTTACGTTGCCGGTTCTTTATTACAATAAAAATAAATACAGTGCTAACTGAACTAGCCCATGGTCATTATGGTGTAGTAAACACAAAAAATAGGACAGTTTTTCTCAGGTGATTCTGCTAACCTGTATTATCAATCTAAAAATATTACATGGAGTGTAATCATGAGTAAGTATTTATGGATGGCGGTAGGTGTACTGTTCCTATTTGGCTGTCAATCAACATCGGAAGAGTTTGGTTACTTTGAACGTTCACTTAATACTAAGAGTCATGGATATCAGGAGGTAGCTGATCCGATTGATACGAGTAACCTTGACTTAGTTGAGTACTTTGAGGTTCGCGATGGCGATTGTAGCAGTAACGGGTTTTGGAATGACTGTGCCAATGACAGAGAACGTAGCGAACTGTCACAACAAACGAACAGACAGGGTGACGGGGATGAATATTGGTATGCTTGGGAGTTATATCTACCTGAGGATTACCCCAATATCTATCCAACTAAGGTGGCGCTAGGTCAGTTTCATCAAGTGAATGGTCTTCCCGTATTTATGTTTCAGAATCAATCACCACCATTCAATGATACTTGGAACCCTGCAATTAAAGGCGGTTACCATCTAGATAGACAGGTTGACGGGCAAACAGTGACTATGTGGGAGCTTCTCTCTGAGAAGGAATTAAGAGGGAAATGGCATCGTATTGAGCTGCATGCAAAGTGGTCTAAGTCCACCGATGGCTTTTTCAAAGTCTGGGTTAATGGTGAACAAAAAGTACGTTTTAATGGACAGACCCTTTATAAGAGTGCTGCCTATTTTAAATATGGTATCTACAGGACGTTTCTTTCTCGCTATAAAGGGGTTAAGAAAACGGACCATATGCCCACTCAGCAAGCCTATTACCGTTATGTTAAACGAGGCTTAACAAAAGAGTCTATCCAACCTGGTTACGTATCTCCGAACATAAAAGAGTAATTTTGAGTTACTTATGACTCCAACTTTTTGGTTTCTTTTGTCTTAAGGCGTATGCCCTCGTTATCGGTAGTTATTCGATAACGAGGACATCGTTGCTAATAATGGATCAGGGTTTCGTTTGCTGGGCTTTGTGTTGTAACCATGTGTACAAACCAGCAAGAACGGTAGAGCCTAGCATTAATGCCACGGAGACCGCATTGACTACTGGGGTCGTTCCTTCTCGTACCCGTTGATACATTTCGACCGTTAGTGGTGAATCGGAACCCACTAGCATCAAGGTGGTATTAAAGTTTTCGAAGGACATTAAAAAGCTGACGATTGCAGCACTAATCAATGTGGGCCGTAAAAAAGGTAAGGTGACAGCATTAAATGCTCTTAATGGTGTTGCACCTAAATTGAGCGCTGCTTCTTCTAAGCTTGGATCAAATCGTCGATAACGAGCCAATATGACGAGAGTAGTGATTGAAGTGATGAACGCAGCTTGACCTAATACAACCAGAACCAATCCAGGCCTCGCCCATTCCCACTCCCAAGCCCAAATATCATCGACCCAATTAGCCATCGTGCTGGATGAAACTAAAATAGAGACACCCAAAATGACACCGGGGATCACTAAAGGGATCAACATAAATACAGACAGAAGCTCTTTGTAGCGAAATTGAAATCGAATTAGCAAGTGAGCATTGCTGAGGCCTAAAAACGTTGATACTAGTGTCACCCCCAGAGCGACTTGAGCACTGGTGAGTACGCTAGACAATAAATTTTTGTCGTTAAAAAGCCCCACATAGGGTGAACTATCGCCTACATACCAAATGGTGCTCGCCCCTTTCCAAGGTAGTGATGGGTAAGTAGCATCGTGAAAGGAGAACACCACCACTACCAGCAAAGGCAGCAGTAAAAAAACAAAGAACATGGCGATAAAGCTTTGATAAACTTTTGTTTTTGATGTACTAAACGGTACAGAAGGAATCATATACTCACCTAACGTCCAACAGTGGACTGTAAAGACTGGCCACTGATCTTCAATCCTAACCACACCATTGCTGATGACAGTAGCAACAGTAGTAGCCCCAATGCAGAACCCTGCTCCCAATTAAAGCGTGTAATGAACTGGGTAAAAATTTGCTCGGTGAACCATAGGCTGTCTTTGCCCCCCATAAGGTTGGGTATTAGGTAGTTTCCTAAACTGAGCATAAAGACAATAATGCAGCCTGAAACGATTCCGGGCAGGGCATGAGGAATGACGATGTCTTTTAACGCAACCCAACGACTGGCTCCAAGGTCGAAAGCGGCTTCAATGTGGCTGTCGTCCAGGCTGTCTAGCGCACTAACTAGTGGCACTACCATAAACAGCAGCCCATTGTAGACGAGCCCCATGATGATGGAGTAATCGTTATACAAAAACTCGATACGTTGTTCGGTTAAACCCAACCACATCAGGGCGTTACTCAGCAGCCCTGACTCACGCAAAATGATCATCCAACCATAGGCTCGAATCAACTCGCTGAGCCAAAAAGGCAAAATGCACACCATTAATAAAATGAGCTTA
The DNA here is from genome assembly GCA_002342685.1 of Vibrio sp. UBA2441. Lineage (GTDB taxonomy): Bacteria > Pseudomonadota > Gammaproteobacteria > Enterobacterales > Vibrionaceae > Vibrio. The sequence goes on along the minus strand of DDQN01000077.1, from coordinate 19,523 downwards.
TTAGCGCCAGTAGCTACCTTCGCGATGTAATAAGCCACCGGAAAGGCAAGTAACAATGTAAACACCGTTGCTAAAATAGACATCCAAGCGGTTCGAACAAAGGTGTTCCAATAGATGCTGTGCTCAAAAAAGACGTTAAAGTGTTTCAGGGTCCATCCATTGCTTCTATCGGAGAACGCCAATTCGACTAATTGAAGATGTGGTAGCACTATCAGAATTAATAGCCATACGATAGCGGGGCTAAGAAACAAACCTAGTGTCCATTTTTTACTCATTCGGAGATTCCTAATGCTATGGCCTGGCTAGGATTCCACCTCAGATCTACAGCAATATCTTTAGATTGTTCTGGGTGCTGTTTTGATTGCAAATCGTTCAGTTGATTAGGGGTAATAGACAACCTAAGATCACCGAGATTGGTAGAAACAATAGCGCCACTGGCTGCACCATCAAATAATAACTCTTTAAGCTTACCAGATACGGGTTCACCATCGTTGGGGTTGTCGCTCATAGTAAGCGCTTCAGGACGAAGGTAGATCTTAATAGTTTGGTTAATTTTGAGCACAGTTTGACAACAAGATCGTGGTAATGAAAGCGTCACATCTTGATTAGTGACAACCGACAAGGTTGATGACGTCAAGTCGGTGATTTTGGCGGTAATACTATTGTTTTCGCCTACAAACTCAGCAACGAAGGGGGTAGATGGTCGCATGTACAGTTCACTAGGTGTCCCGATTTGCTCGAATCGACCTGCGTTCATAACCGCGATCCGATCCGACATCATCAAGGCTTCGCTCTGATCGTGAGTGATGTAGATAAACGTCGTGCCAAACGCTTTTTGCAAGTGCTTGAGCTCAATTTTCATTTGCTCACGAAGTTTTAGATCTAACGCGCCTAATGGCTCATCTAACAGTAGAACTTTTGGTTCTAACACTAAGGAACGCGCTAACGCGACGCGTTGCTTTTGTCCACCAGACAATTGGTGAGTTCGCTTAGTTCCGCTTCCTTCAAGATCCACTCGTTTAAGAATGTCTTGTACCTTGACCTTAATTTGGCTGCTATCTTCACCACGTTGCCTTAGTCCAAATGCGACGTTATCGGCAACGCTCATGTTGGGAAACAGGGCAAGATGTTGAAACACCATGTTAAGCGGCCGTTGGTTTGGCGGTGTGTCTGTTACGTCTTGTGAATTGAGTTCAATACGGCCATGAGTTGGGGATTCAAATCCCGCTAACATGCGTAGTAATGTTGTTTTGCCGCATCCCGAAGGACCAAGTATTGAGAAAAACTCACCGGCGTGAATGTTCAGGTCTAGGTTATGCACTGCGGTGAATTGCGCAAACTGCTTTCCTAAATCATGACATCGTAGAATGTAATCGGGCTGGGACATAAATAAGTCGTCTATGCTCCTTGAAAAAAAAGAGTCCCTGCTGAAACAATGATCAGCAGGGGAGAGATAACTACCTAAACGGGTATGGAAGTAGCAACGCTTGGTAGCAGCTAAGCCTATTTACCTTGAGGCTTTGACGCGATCTAGAGTCATTCCTTCCATTTCTTCGAGACCGGCTGGTACGGCTGGGTACCACTTAATGTTGTCAATGGCCGTTTTAGGAAAGCTCTTTTGGAATTGTTCTTTTGCTTTTTCATTTACATACTCATCACTACCTAGAGATGCAGTAAAGTTCCCCGCATTTTCAGTGATTTTTGCAGCAATTTCTGGGCGCATTACAAAATTAATCCATTTGTAAGCCGCCGCTTCATTTTTGGTTTTACGTGGTAATGCAAAGGTATCAACCCAGCCCAATGCGCCTGAAGATGGTGCAATGTACTCGATGTCGGTATTTTCTTTGTTGAGTTTCCAACCACCGGCATCCCAAGCCATACTGGCCACTACTTCTTCGGTTCGCAGCAGGTTCATCAGTGCGTCAGAACCACTCCAGTAAGTTTTGACATTGCCTTTACACTCAATAAGTTTGGCTTCCACCTTGGCTAATATTTTTTGATATTGAGCTTTATCGCTATACGCCGCAAATGGGTCTTCACCCAAAGCAAAAGCGAAGCCAATTAAGGTAGGGCGCTTAAGACGGTAGCTGACTTTTCCTTGATAATCGGCATTACATAGGTCGGTGTAGTCAGAAACGTTGGACGCTCGTTTTGTGTTGACCACAAGTCCGCTAGTACCCCAAACGTGGGGAACACCGTATACATTGTTGTCTACGCTGGTGATTGTCTGCGTCGACTGTAGCATTGAAGGAATGAACTGCTTGGCATCGATTTTGGATAAATCGAGCGGTTTGTAGATATTGAGTGTAGCTTGAGCGCCTGCAATTCGGTCTTGAGATGGCTGAGCCAAATCGAAACCAGAGCCACCAGTGGCACGAAGTTTGGAAATCATGTCTTCATTATTGGAGGTGGTAACCTTGACGTCTATCCCCGTTTCTTTTTCAAACATATCGATCACTTCATCAGGGGCATAACCTCCCCAAGTCAGTAGTCGTAGAGTATCCGCTTGTGCCAAAGCTGGAAAAATTGCACTGGTCAATGCAACGGTAGCAAGTGTGCGTAACTTAATTGTCATAGTGTTTTCCCTAACTGAACTGCGTTGTTTTGATTGGATTTTTTCGTCTCGTTAAAACTGTATCATCAATATGTGTTCAAAATGTGAACGAAGTATTGCACAATTAAAATACTCGAACAAGGTGATACGAGGAGCAGGTAATTACGTGAGTATCAAATCGTGATAATAGACTCATTTCGGTTCTACTAGGGTATTTGTAGTGAACAAAACAGCAAAAAAATAGTTGCAGAAATAGTCTAATTGCTCTACCGATAATAATATCCAATAGTGGGATATTTATTGTTATGGCGGTGTATGGCTCGGAGCCATGTGTTTCTTACGCAACGGTCTTATAGCGATATACCTATGGGAAACTAAAGGCATCTATTTGAGCTGGTTTAACGGAATTTAAGAAGATACACGTTCTCTTGTGGCGTATGTCCTTTTAACTAAACGTCTTTTAACTAGAGCAGCGGCTATCGACAGAGCCTCAGCAAATCAATGTTAAACATGCTGATACCAAGTTTTCATTGGCTGGCGTACAGATGAAGTTCTCTTCATCACACCTGGATGGCAGATACCATATCGATCAGGAAATCACTGAGGATATGTGGATTATTAAAACCCCCTTCCACAGTTCAAAAGGGGCTGCCCAACATTAAACTACCCGATGAGCAATATGCCTATGGTATCAAGCGGTTCGATCGCAGTAACAAAGGGCGTATCCATACTGAAGATTTTGATCAAGTATTTGGCCTTTACCCTTCGGATAAATATCAACGGGTGAATCTCACTAGCATTGTTTCAAACCTAATCGGTTCGCAATTGTTGAACTGAGACCTTATATCTTGAATGACCCTTAAACGTGCCAGCCTTTTGATAACTCGTCAGCAAGCAATAGCGATAAAACTCACTCTTCGACATTTCTCAAATGGTTAATCAAGTATTCCGTGTAGTACAAAGGCATGACAATGTGCTCTGTTTCGGTTGCTGGAGAGCCTTGAGTACCCGTCAACTTAATAGTTTTGTGAGGGTTACACTTTTCAATGTAGGATCGCAATGATTTTGCTCGAGTACGCTTTCCACTTTTAACCTCGACGGGAATGATGCGGCCAAGATCGTCAGCAATGATGAACTCAATTTCTGCGCGAGCATCACCCCAAGAAAAACTTGGTTCAATACCCTGTGCGGCAATTTCTTGCTGCACATAGTTTTCTGCTACATAGCCTTTGTATTCATAACCCTGCTGCTTAATCTCACGATAGTGAGTACCAAGCATATGGTTAAGTAGTCCAACATCGAATAGAAATAGCTTAACCGTGTTTTCTTTCTGATACGCTGCCAATGGAGTTCTAGGTTGCCCGTCTATTGGGTGATTCTTCAGAGCAAGCCGACACTTATGAAGCCAAGATATTGCACTTTCGTATTCTGCATAACGCGATTTACGCTCATGGACACCTTTGAACTTGAACCGCTTCACTGAATCATCGTATACCGACGAAAGCTGAGCTGGGATGCTTCGAAAAACCGACTCTATTAATTGTGCATCAGCTTTTCCAGAATACTTTCCGAAGTCACGCATGTAGCCTTCTATTAAGTTTCTATGTACTTCAGAGACAGATGCAATGCGATCGATGATACTCAGTTGTGAGTTTTCGAACCATGAGTTTACGGCTTCAGGCATACCACCGACAAAGTAGTAACCGGTGAGAAGGTCAAACAGTCTAGTGTGTGCAGCAGCGGAGTTTAATTGTTGCTCAAAGGCTTTTTGAAGCGCTTTCTCACCAGATGCCCAGACAAACTCTTTGAAGGTTAAGGGTCTTAAGTTGTGTTGTTCGACTTTGCCGACTGGAAAGGATGTAAGCAGACCGATATTGGAGCCACTGGCAGCAACGTAAGCCTCTGGGAATTTTTCTGCAAAGTACTTAAGTGAGGTGACTGCTTTTGGGCACTCACCAATTTCATCAAGGATGAGGAGATCTGTGGATGGTTCGAAAACTTCTCCAGTTAACAGCTCAATATTGGTGATGATGTCATCAGGATTTAGAGAGCCAGAGAAAGCGTCCATTAGCTCAGGACTTTCCAGAAAATCGATTTTTAGAACATTGTTAAAGGTACTCCCTAACAGTTCTTGTAGCAGGAATGTTTTTCCTGTCTGCCTAGCACCATCAATGAGCAAAGGCTTTCTGGTTTTCTTTCTTTTCCAGATGAGTAGGCTTTCAAGTAGTGTGCGTTTCATCTAGTCACCTCATTCAAAACTTTGATCGGTTCGAATATGAATTACACAATAATGCGCAATAAAATGCAATTATTTACACTTTAACGCGCATTAAAATGTAATTTATGTCTTTTTTATGCGCTTAAAAGTGCTAGTCGGCTGTTGTTGATGAGAGGCGGGGCACTATACCGCACCAACTATGGCTTTGTTATTATGTGGAACACTGCAACCGATAAACTCCCTTTAACACCTCTTCGATATGCCAGTTTAAAAAGGAACTGAACCCGCGTCCACTTATATGAGTTAGCCCAAAAATTGAACGTTTATATAGCTAAACCTTCTTAATCATCTTCTTAGCATTCTCAAAAATAGAGTCTGAGATGTGTTCAGGAAAACCTTCGGGTAGATTTGCTTTTACTTGTAAGATAGCTTCAGGCAGCGCATCTTTCATTTCATCCATTATCCTTTGCATCTTGTCTTGATTAAAGTTTACAGCTTTAGCTGTATCCAAAAAGTGACGAGGTAGGATTTTACTGATTTCATACTTCTTGCCCTTCGTTGCTTTCAACCCCATCGCCAGCTTTAGCTTTCTAATATTGAGCCCTTTGCCCCCTAAGAGAGGGTAAGCTGATAAAATATCGTAGAACGGGGTTAATCTATAGCTAGCGCCTTTATCAATGTAGATGGAAAAGTTTTTAGCGTGTCCGTCTGTAGCGCCTATAATCCATTGAAATACTTGGAACCTCATGAAGTTATATTGATCTTCTAGGGCATTGCTTGAGCCCATTAATAACGCCATGATCTGGTCGATGCCAGGGCCACCCTGAGATTCGTATTTGATTGATGATGGCATACCAAATACTTGGCAAATATCTTCCTGAGGTAAGCGTAGCAAGCCTGCACAGTCTTTTGTCCAGCGTCTATCAAAGCGTTCTACAGCTAAAGCTTTAATGTTATCTGTTTTGATTATGTTGACGTTGGGAACTGCGAATCCCATAGCTCTAGCTAGCTCAATACAAAGGTACTCGTTTTCTACGCTATCTTTGAGATCCAGTGTCGCGTTAGCTTGTTGTATTTCGCCTATTGGCAGTTTGATGATGTGAGTGGTGGGTGTGTTCCCTTTCGGTATACACCATTGCCCATCAACGAATAGGAGAGCCGTTTTCTCTTGGGCACCTGCTACTGATACCCTAAAGTCTTCTTCTTCTTTAAGCATCCCGAGTGGAATATCTGACTTATATCCAGAGAGCACTGCTTCTAACTTCTTGTCATCCAATACTTCATAATTGAGTGGTTCTTTTTTGTAGGGAAGGTCGGGTGGAAGCAATGCAATCGCACCGACGCTATCCTTACCGACTTCTTTAAGGAGGTCGAAGGGTTGTTTGGATGAGACTTTGTATCTTGAAACGATCCTATCTCTGACTTGAGGGCTGTCTGGCAAGAGATTGTCAAAATAGTTTATAACGGCATCGGAAGTGATAGCTGGTAACTGAAGTTTCAAAGACAATGATAGTGGACGGGTCACCGTATTAGTTATCCAGTTCTTATCATATTGAAAAGTGTGAGCACCATTCTTATGCTTCTCTAAAGTGCCAACAAGTTCACCATTCATGTATGCGATTAGTTTCTGCATTACCAACTCTCATCATCATTTTCATCTAACGGAGTTACCTGTGCTTTTTCTTGGATACTCAATGTTAGATCCATTGCCTGGACAAGCTTAAAGAAGGTAGAAAGCGTTGTTTTGTTTGGGTTGTTCTCGAAGTTCGAGATCGTCGCTTGCTTTATACCCACTTTCTTTGCTAGTTCTGATTGTGTCCATCCATTCTTTTGACGTATCAGTAGCATCATGTCTGCTAATTGCTTTGGACTATATATCATTTGTTCCAACCCTCTATATAGTTAAGGTGCGCTTTCAAGATATCTCATTATCCTTTTGTGAGGATACAATAAACTATATCCCTTAGTGAGGATAAAGTCCACTTTATCCCCACAAAGGGATTAAATAAGTGGTATCCTTTAGTGGGGATATTGAATGACGTAGAGGGACATAGGGAGCGAAGATATCTGTTGAGTTGTTAATTTGTGTATTTTTTCATGCCTGTCCTGTTAGTCGCCAAATATTACTTTTTCTTTAGATCTCAGCTTATCTGCTTGCAGTTGATGTACAACTTTTAAGTTGTTATAGGATGTTATTACAACTTAAAAGTTGTTGTTGGGAGGAATTACAACTAAAATGTTGTTTATGATGCGTAACACAACTTTTTAGTTGTTTGGGTGAGTGATGAAAAGTATCGATGAAATTGCAGTGTTGCTTACCGAGCAGCGCAGAAAACTCGGAATCGAGCAAAAAGACATGTACATGCGAATCGGCATGAAGCAGCAGCAGTATCAGCGTATTGAAGCGGGTAGTGATGTAAAGCTGTCGACATTGCTAAGAGTACTGGAAGGGCTCGATTTGGAACTCTCTATTACTCCCAAGGGAAGAAAAGATCCGTCTGTTTCAGGTGATAGTGCTTCTCAAGGTCAAAGCCAACCCCCAAAAAGAGATGAACTGCAAGACGATGTTGATGATCTCGGCTTTTGGTTCGAATCTGAGGACAAGTTATGAGTAAGCAAGTTGAGAAGGTTGAAGGTCTTAGTATTCAACTGCATGGGATCGAGGTTGCGGTCATTGCCCATTATGCTGGTGGCAAAAATATACTGACTTTCAATCCTGACTTTGCCGCTATGCCTGACCATCTTCGACCTGTTTTTACTCTGAGGCAGATGCTTGACCCCACTTACTTGAATAAGCCGCAGATTAGAACCGATAAGATCCCTCCTGTCCTCTCCAATCTGTTGCCTGAGGGAATATTGAGAGAATTGACGGCCAAAGCGCTTCAATGCCACACCAATAATGAGTTTTCAATCCTTGCATATTTGGGGGCTAATTTGCCGGGAGCCGTTATCGCTAAGCCGCTAAAAGCGGGTGATGTGCCTGCTTGGGCGCTGGAGCAACGGTTATCGACAGAGCCTCAGCAGATAGATGTTCAACATGCTGACACCAAGTTCTCGTTGGCTGGCGTGCAGATGAAGTTTTCGTCGTCTCATGTGGATGGCCGATACCACATTGATCAGGAAATCTCTGAGGATATGTGGATTATAAAAACACCGTCGACAGTCCACAAAGGTGTACCTGTCAATGAATATACTTGTATGAAGCTGGCTGAAGCTGGCTGAAGCGGCGGGGGCGGATATTCCGGAAGTGCGTTTGATAGAGCTTAGTGAGCTGGAAGGGCTGCCAAGTATCAGATTGCCAGATGAGCAGTATGCCTATGGTATCAAGCGGTTTGATCGCAGCAGCAATGGTCGTATTCATACTGAAGATTTTGCTCAAGTGTTTGGTTTATATCCGTCAGATAAGTACCAACGAGTAAACTACGAGCAACTTGGCAATGGTGATGCTCACCTGAAGAATTGGACGTTAATCTATGGTGATATGCATTCTCCGCGTTTGTCCCCACTTTATGATGTGGTGTTTACCGCGCCATACATTGAACATGACAGCCTCGCTCTTAACATGGCTGGTACTAAGCAGTGGGTTGACATCACCATGCAGCATTTTCAAGTGTGGGCAGAGAAAGCGGGAGCACCTTGGGTTGCTATTAAGCCACATCTGATTGACGTGATGAACCTAGCTCGAAAAGACTGGCTTGATTTGCTGCAAGAGCTTCCCATGCAAGAAGAGCAAAAAGCTGCATTAAAGCTGCATTGGCAACAACTAAGTATCGACTTTAAGGTCGAATAGTCATTCGACCTGTACAGAGCTTGCAGTAACGATCTTAATTCTGATTTCAAGATAACAAATAATGAGTAAATTATTAGACAACTATAAAAAGTAGATAATAAAAAATACGCGCCTCTTTACGCTGGTCTATATTGATCATCTCAACACCCTTCACTATGGTATGCCCGATCACCAAATGTATTATTACCGATCCTCAACACATTGAATCTGATGATGAGCTATTGGAGAAATTCGTTATTATTCAAGGTCTAGCATAATTCTATCATGGTCACATTTTGTGATAAAAACGTATCATTAAAAACATTCATCGACTTTTTAATGATGAGTTCTGTGAGCCAGTTCCGATTCAGTTGACTATCCATTAGGTTATAAAACCATCTTATTATCCACAATAATGGTCGTTTCATGTTACAAACTTACCTTCAGCAGCTCATCAATTCTCTGGCAGAATTACCGCAAGTAGACGCTATCGCCCTTGGTGGTTCCCACTCTACTAATATGAATGACAGCCTGTCAGACTACGATTTATATGTCTATATCAATGACACAATCCCTGTCGCTGTCAGAGAAAAAATCACTCTTGATACATGCTCTTATATGGAACTGAACAATCAGTTTTGGGAGACCGAAGACGATGGTATTTTAAAGTGCGGAACAGAAATCGAGATTATCTATCGAAGTATCACGTGGCTAGACAATGAGTTATCTAACATCGTACTAGAACATCGTGCATCTACTGGTTACTCCAGCTGTTTCTGGTTTAATTTACTTTACTCTCAAATCACTTATGACCCCAACAATCAATTGGGTAGCCTTAAAACAAAATACTCCCAGCCCTACCCTGAGAAATTAGCAGAGAACATAATACAGAAAAACTCACCTCTCCTGACTGAGGCAATGCCAGCATATTCGAAACAGGTTAAAAAGGCGCTAGCGCGAAATGATTACTATAGTGTCTATCACCGGGTAACCGAATATCTAGCCAGTTACTTTGACGTGCTTTTTGCCATCAATAGACTCGTACATCCCGGAGAGAAGAAGTTGATCACCTATTGCCTGGCTCAATGTCCACTACTACCAGAGAACTTTGAGACAGATATTCAACAAATGCTTTCAATGAGCGCACGTGCAGATGAAAAACTGGTTGATCATATGAGCGAAACCAGTAAACGTTTATTACAACTCTGCTCGAATTAACTCTTCAAACTATCTTAATTACTTTCCTACCGCCTTCTCGCCTCATCTTTTTGAGGCATTTTTATGTTATCTGTTCACCATTCATTCACGCGCCTTATTTTACTATTCATCAATAGAAAGACAAAAAGCAAGACAAAAAGCAAGACAAAAAGGACAGGCACTTTATGAAAAGTATCGCGTTGGTTGCATAAAACTCAGAAATGCCTCGTAACACGTTGTCTCTGTTAGTATTTTAATAAAATAACGGTTTATATTGGTGAAAAGTTCATCGTTGGAACCGATTATGACCCTAGCCAGAAACCAACAAATCTGTTTAGAAGCCACACCTTATTATCATTGCGTTTCCCGTTGTGTTCGTCGTACTTTCTTGTGCGGTTATGATGAGCAGTCACAGAGAAATTATGAGCATCGTAGAGACTGGATTGAAGCCCGCATTAAAGAGCTTAGCCGAATCTTTTGTATCGATATCTGCGCTTATGCTGTGATGAGTAACCACTATCACATAGTGGTACATATCAACCAGGCACGAGCGGTCGATTTAACGGATGCAGACGTGATTGACCGTTGGACTCAGCTTCATAGTCAACCTGTTATCATTCAGCGTTTTTTGTCCAACGAATTAGGTAGTGAAGCAGAGCTCAACGTAGCAAAAGAAATACTGGCACAATGGCGAGGGCGCTTATCCAGCTTAAGTTGGTTTATGCGAGAGTTAAATTTTGAGATAGCCATGAAAGCCAATAAGGAAGACAACTGCAAAGGGCACTTTTGGGAAAGTCGCTATAAAAGTCAGGCATTGCTGGATGAAAAGGCACTTTTAGCTGCTATGGCGTATACCGATTTAAACCCCGTCAGAGCAGGTGTGGGCAAAACACCAGAAACGTCAGAATACACCTCCATCAAAGCGCGTCTCGATGCCTTGCATAACCAACAACCGACAGCACCTTGCCTGCACCCGTTTATCGGCAACCCGACGAATGAAATGCGTTGTGGTATTCCTTTCAGGCTGACGGACTATATTGAATTGATCGACTGGACAGGAAGGGCGTTCAGACAAGGAAAAGCAAGTATTAATACACAACTACCACCACTTTTGGAAAGATTGAATATCACCCAACAAGAATGGCTAAAAGTGTGCACACAGCTAGAAAGAAAAAGAGCAACGCTTATTGGCAGTAAAACCAGTGTTCAGTCGGCCTTACCTAAGATGCAACGGCACCGAATGTGCGGATATCAACTTAACTAGCGTCGTGCTCCTCTGCTTTTTCTTACCAACTTTCAATTTACAGAATGCAGCATATGCATCGGCTTCTTATCTATTTAATATCATGATTTTTATATGATTAAACACTAGAAAGCCAACTTCGAACTGAATTGACACGACTCAGGGATGACAATAAGAAGATTTTGGGAAGTGGCATTTTAACGTTATTACAGTGCCTGTCCTAAGTAACCTCCGTCAAAAATAAAACTAACCCTGTAAAGCCTACATCCCCTGCA
>DDQN01000077.1:0-8180 GCA_002342685.1 Vibrio sp. UBA2441 | reverse complement strand
TGCAGGGGATGTAGGCTTTAATTAACAATAACCCAATGAAGGGACGTCGTTGCATAAAACAGGAATAAAATGAATCACTATCAAAATCTTATTTTTAAGTCACAGATTAATGGTGGAGGGAGCACTAGTGAGAGCTATGTATATCAATTGCTATCAGGTGATGTACAAGAAGGAAATCATACTTCCATCTTCAAAATGTGGCGTTATCTGGATGCGTCACTAAAGGGCGAAATTGCCATTATTCTAGAAGACATTGGCAATGTATCATTGCACGGCCTGATAGATTCTCAAATTACGGGGTCTCTTATTGAGTGTGTGTCAAAAAAATGGGGACGACGCTCTTTTTTTGATAATACTGAAAGGTGCGCAATTGACCGAATGTCTGATGATGAATATAACGGCGCAATTCAAAACGCTATTGCGGATAAGCGTATGTTGCCACTTGAGCGCGAGTAGGTACATGGTGCGTGTACTGTGCCTAACTCACAACACCGTTAGGTAAAGTCCCTCTTTAAAAGTCAAGCTGCATAAGAGTTGAATTAATCTTATGTGCAACCATTTTCCCTTCGTTAAAGTTACTGGTATTGCTTGTTTTAGTTAAAGTCCTTTGATTTAGACTGACTTTTGTCCAACTGAACCGAAGTATCTCTGCAAAGTATTGCTTTCATCACTAAACATTTTACAATGGGACTATATTTTGTTTCGTGTTGGAATGTTGAAGTGAGTACCCTTTTAAGTATCAAAGATGCTGCTTTAGAGTTGTCTGTTAGTGAGCAGAGAGTAAGAACACTATGCAGAAATGGTTTACTTGTATCGCAAAAAGTCGGAAATAGCTGGGTAATTGATAGAAATAACCTGTTGATGTATTTAGAAAGCTCAGAAAAATTCGAAGTGGAAGATCATGCCTGTAATACTAGTGTTAGCGCGAAGAAACCTATTGCTCTGAGTTTCTTTTCCGGAGCAATGGGGCTCGATCTAGGTATTGAAAAAGCTGGATTTGATATTCGTCTAGCTTGTGAGATGGACAAGTATTGTCGGCAAACCATTAGCTTGAATAAGCCTGATACTGCACTACTCGGAGATATTAATGAGTATTCTGCGGCTGATGTATTACAAGCAGCGAAGCTTGATAGAAATACAGATATTGATTTAATTCTAGGTGGACCTCCTTGTCAGGCATTTAGTACGGCGGGAAAGAGGAGAGCTTTTCAAGATGATCGAGGTAATGTGTTTTTAAAATATATTGAACTTGTCTTGGAGTTAAACCCTAAATATTTCGTAATCGAAAATGTGCGCGGTTTACTGTCTAGTCCACTAGAGCATCGTCCGCATTCAGAAAGAGACGATGATTATTCAAACCAAAATAAGGACACATATAAAGGTGGAGCCTTAAATTACATACTGAGTCTTCTTAAGAAATCGGGCTATAGTTATTCATTTAACTTATATAATGCAGCTAATTTTGGAACACCTCAGAGTAGGGAACGGGTAATAATTGTCTGTGCTAGAGATGGCCGCTGCCCTCCGTTTTTACCTCCAACGCACTCTGAAGATGGTAGCTATGGTTTACCAAAATGGGAAACGATCAGAGGCAAAATTGAAAATATAGATACTCATGATCATCTCAACTTTCCCGAAAAAAGGCTGAAATATTATCGTATGTTGAAATCAGGGGAAAACTGGCGGGCTCTTCCTGAAAACATACAAAAAGAAGCCATGGGGAACTCATATTATTCAGGGGGAGGTAAAACAGGTTTTTTACGTAGACTGGGCTGGGACAAGCCATCACCGACTTTAGTTACACATCCAGCAATGCCAGCAACTGATCTAGCTCACCCAGTAGAAGATAGACCTCTTTCTGTTCAAGAGTATATGCGTATTCAGGAATTTCCTGATAACTGGAAACTTGCAGGGCCGTTAATTCAGCAATACAAGCAGATAGGAAATGCAGTTCCAATTGGTCTCGGTTGCGCTGTGGGTAGGTTGATATTGAATCTGCTTAACGGGGAAGAGGTAACGACCTACAATAATTTTAAATACTCTAGATATAAAAATACGTCTCATCGCGAGTGGGAAGCTGATTTTAAGAAAAGAGTCAGTGTACTGTAGACGGAGGTGTAGGGAGTGCACATCTAGTGCCTCCCTTACTTAGCTAATAACCAGAGTTAAACTTTAGTAGCTTTTCCCAGTCAATAGCGCCTGATTTTTCACAGTACTCGAGAGAAAACTCCAGAGTGAATTTGTTCAAAACTTTTGCATACTCTTCGGAGAAGTTATTATTTCGCTCTTCTGCTCGGTGCCCTAAAGGTTCAATTAGAGTTGTATAAAGTTGATTATTTCCAGATATTTTTGTCCAAAACTTTTCGCCACAAAGCTTGTGGTACTCTTCTTTTTCTGGCTTATTATCTTTGCCGTAGCAACAACCATTAATTGCTATAACAGGTATGGGTTTTCCTGAATTTGTTCCCAAAATGCGTTTGGCTTTACGGAAATGATCTTTCATTTTAGCTATCTGTGAGCTATTTCCCCAATTGGGACCTGATTTCACGGAGATGATGTATCTAACACCATCATCAATGAACTCAAGGTCAATCCCTTCTGCTGAGGATTTGATACCACCATAGCTTTCATGGCAAATAAAAATAGCTAGCTCTTCAAGAAAGCCACCAAAAATTCCCTCTTCTTGCGAAGATAAGTGAGCATCAAGAATTGACTTAACTAGCTCGTGGCTGGTGTTGAGATTTTTGATCCTAAAAAGGTAAGGATTTTTACGCTTTAGAATTTCAGTGAGCTTAAGACCCTTCAAACGCACGAGAATTTTTTTATGATAATCTTGGATACCTTGCTCGATAAAGGCATCCAGCTCTTTGTTTCTTTTCATATTAAACCAATGACTAATGTGCTTTTATTTATTATGAATTAACTTACTCCAACCCTTAGCGCAAGTCTAGGATAATACGTCTAGGTGCGGGAATCGAACCACTTACCCTGTAGCATAATGAAAACAGTTAAACTTTTGAAATTGAGCGTTTGCCTGAGCTATTGCCCCGTAGCTTACTTACATCTGCAATCAGAACGCTTTCTCCAAACAGTGTCATGCCTTCTATTACCCTAGATTGTTTAAACTTTAGTTGGTTGGGCGACTTCTTATTTATACGTTTAATTTTAGCAAGAATGCTTTGTTCTATTTCTGTTGGTAGTTTTTGATTCTCGAGGTTCTGTATTGTTTCTTGCATACGATTGAATTGTCTGTTTAGTTGTTTGTTATTTGCGTTTTCAAATGCTTGAAGCCATTTATCAGCTTGAACTGAGAACTTCGCTAACTCTAATTTTTGAAGCTTTAAGTTGTCATACTCTCTTCCTAAATTGACCTTCCAAAGTGGCGCTCGCTTTTTTGAGTTGTATTTCTGCTCTACTTTATATGTTGTGTAATCAACGTTCATCACGTCATTTACAGCAATGTTAAAAGCTTGCTTTGCTACATACAAAACACCTTTCTTCTGTAGCGCCCTAAGATATTTACCATTGTTTGTAAATTTACCGATAACAACGTGACAGTGGTCACCGGAGCCTTTCCCAACTTTAGGTGCTTGCTGATGAACAACAGCTCGAATGATGCCTGATAATTCTGACGTGGGAATATCCATAGATTTAACCATTGATTTAGCCACTTGTATTATCATTTTCTTCCATTGTTCTTGAGTTGGCCGCAAGTCATCTCGCTTTGGTAAGCTGAATACGAATTCCATTGCCGGAGTTGGTGGACGACCACCTTTGCGAGCTGTTGCCATTTTGAGCCTGTACGCTTCTAAATTTCTATTTATATTTAATGTCGTACTTTGATTGCCTAGCACGTTCAAAATAGCTTCTGTATGTCGGTGATTAGTGTGGTTCGTATCATTTAAATATATTTCTCTTGCTGATGCACTTTTCGTTGATTCGGCTGTGACAGTCCAATTTTTTATCGTCATGTTTATTATAAGAATAATAAGTTTTTCAATAAATTAAAAATTATTCTGAGTATTTAGGATTTACTCTATGCTTAGTCAAGATAGGCAAACCTGTCGTAAACGACGAAGGTTTGCCAACTTGTAAGAGGGTGTGCCCTCTTAACTCCCTGTGCTGTATCTTGAGTAAGAATAAAAGAGAATAGTTTATATATAACTTAGATTAGAGCAGCGTTGGATAAGAGTAGGCTGAAATGAAGGCAAACAACCTGTTAAAAGAGAGAGGAAATACTATTTCTCAAAAGACTGACGAGAGAAGTTGAAAACTAGATCATTTTCTGGGGATCTAGGGGGTGTCTAAGAACATATTAATCCCAGAAGTGGTAGAACTTCGCTCATTAAGTATGTACTGCTAATGAATAGCAGCTATAGAACAAAAAAAGCTGATGACTCATGACCTTAGCATTGGTAAAGTACTGTTAGAAATTATAAAACTAAATCAGCTTATGCGTAATTTTGAGGTGACGTGAAAATGGACATTATACTAGTTGAAAATGAACGAATGGACTTTAAGCGTCAGAAGCTTACCGTTCACGACACTGTAGATCATGATGCAGCCAATAGTAAATATATTCAAGGAGATGTTCGTATTGTAACAGAACAAGCTCGATATCCTTTGAATACTATTGTTTCAATGATTGAGAATCCTGACTATAACCTTAATCCAGAGTTTCAGAGAAGGCATCGTTGGGACAATGAACGAAAATCTAAGCTTATTGAATCTTTTATTATTAATGTTCCTATACCTCCCGTTTTTTTGTATGAAATTGACTTTTCAGAATATGAAGTAATGGATGGGTTACAAAGACTCACTGCAATTTCACAGTTTTACAAGGATGAATATGAACTTACAGGATTAAGTGAATGGCCTGAATTAAATGGTTGTAAGTATTCAACTTTACCAAATCAAATCCGCAAAGGAATAGATAGAAGGTATCTTTCTTCTATAATTCTTCTTCAGGAAACCGCTAAAGATGAAAGAGAGGCGGAGCGTTTAAAACAAATGGTTTTTGAGCGGATAAATAGTGGTGGTGAAAAACTTAAAGCTCAAGAAATTAGAAATGCATTATATTCTGGTAGATTTAATTCTTTTTGCATCAGAATATCTAGAAATGATTTCTTTTGTAAAATGTGGGCTATACCAGAGAAAGACGAAAATGAAATTATCGACCCCAAACACGTTCGAGATGAAGTAATTAAAAATCCTTTATTTAAGGATATGTCTGATGTTGAATTATGCTTACGTTTTTTTGCATATAGACAGATAGATAGCTGGATGGGTAGCACAATGGAAGTATTCCTTGACGAGTACTTAAAGAAGGCTTCAGTAGAGTATTCTGATGAAACTCTTTTACATCTTGAGAAGATTTTTAATGATACCTGTGAACTTGCTTATAGTATTTTTGGGGAGCTTGCCTTTTGTTTACACCGTAAAAGAAACGGTAATGAAATTCATTATGACAGGCCAACTAAAGTTCTTTATGATCCAATAATGCATGTACTATCAACTATGCTTGATAAAAAAGAAAACCTTATTTCTAAGAAAGAAAAAATAATATCAGAAACTAAAAAACTTCATCTTAATAATCAAGAGTTGTTTGATGGGAGAAGAACAACGAAAAAAGATCTTAATGCTCGATTTGATTTGATTAAAAAATTCTTACAGGAATTCTATGATTGATTCAATTCAGGAGTTAAATAGAAAAATTGAAGTTCTTATTAGCTATATTGTAAGTAATAGAAATATTAAAGTATTCATCAATGATGTTAAAAAAGAACAAGGAAATTTTCAGCAGTATGCATTATGGCTTGAGTTTAATAATTTGGACTCTCGTATATTTGAATATAAGTCATATATAATTAGTTTATATGGCTGTTTTGAAAAATATATTGAATCAGTTTTGTCTGAATATATTAATAATGTTTGCTGCTTGCATCTAAAATACAATGATCTTCCAGAAGATATAATACTTAACAATTTAAAGAAAAATGCAGAATTACTAAACGTTTTAGACTATCCAAAGAATAGAAATCTTGATGAAAAAATATTAATTAGCAATTTAAATGACAATCTTAACAATAAGGTGCCATTGATAAATACTGATGCTTTTTGTCAACACTCGTCAAATTTTAGAATCGTCAGTATTGGTGAGTATTTCAAATCTGTTGGTCTAAGTTCAATTGGTAAAGAGATTAGCAGTTATGAACCATTAAAATCTGCCCTAGATGAAATTCATTATGATTATGCTCGACTAGAATTGACTAAAACTTATAATGTTATTGATGAACTTGCTGAAAGGAGAAATATCATTGCGCATGGTGGAGATGATACAGATATATTGGATAGTGATGAAATATTGAAAATGTGCAATTTTATTCATAGTTTCTGTAACGCGTTAAATTTATATTTGTTTGATAAGATATTAGAAAGAATTATTGTTTCAACAAATGATAAAATAATACCAAACAAATATTTATTAGAACCGATAGCTGTTTATGGGGAACGTATTCTCTGTGTCAATTCTAATAATTTGGAGGTGTCAATAGGTTCAAAAATACTCATCGAAAGAAATGTAATTCCAAAATTTATACTTTCATCTATAAAAAGTATTCAAGTAAATGGCAATAGTGTGAATGAAATATCTTCAACGGAGTCTATTGACATAGGACTGGAATTAAGCGACAAGATAAAAAATACAAACACTTTTTATCTAGTTGATAGTATTTCAATTTAGATGAATGTGAAAACCTCTATATGAGATGAAAATATTTTTATTGATACATAATCAGTTTTTTCATATTAGCCATACTTCGTTAAAACATTTTTGTGGACGAACTTTTAAGTTTAGCTTCATCACTGAAAGCTACAGATCTTGTACGGTCTAGCATAGTTAAATTGTTAAAATGGTTGCTCAATTTCCCGATTAATCAATCTTTTAGCTATGTCTTCGATTATTATATCTGCTATCTCATCAATTTCCTTGAGTAGCCGTTTATAGTCCGACTCAGTAATGACTTTGAAAGAGTTATTTCTGAACAATCTAATGGCACTGTGGTCATTATCTAACACAAGTAGAACCCATCGATAGAGTTTGTTTTTTTCATCACGGTCTTCCGTTGTTAGAAAGCCATTGTTGATGCACTTATTTAGTACATTTTGTTCTACAAGAGTTCTTATATTTTTATGTTCGTGCGCATTGATTGCGGCTATTAATGTCTCAGCGAAAGGGGATGCTTTGGTTTCCATGGTTTTTCTAAAAGATACTTTATTACTGCTTTTTAGCCAAAAGTTTTTATCCATTTTTATAGCTCAATAGTTCTAATGAATAAAGCATTGCTTCTTGAGTTAGTTCCACTTTGATTAAATCAATAGAAGTCTTTAATTTTTTCACATCGATATTCTTTCCATATCGGTCATATGTAATACTATTCTGAGAATGCCCTAATAGCTCACCTGCAATGATAGGCGATACATCGTGGTTCTTCAGTTGTGTTGCAGCAGTGTGCCTGAATGAATGGAAATCATAACCACGTTTGAAGCCCAGCTTAGCTTTGAAACGTGCAAACCATTTCGACGCTGCGGTGCTATAGCCATCTCGCTCTAGCTTTAATACAGGGAATACACGTTCATGCTGTAGGTAATTTATGTATTCAATGAACCCAAGCTCTAATAGCTTTTCATGTATTGGAATGACTCGGCGACTATAGTTGTTTTTGAGCTTTTGTCCTTCATGTTTATCATCAATCCTGATTACCCATATACCTTCATGTTGGTAAATGTCTTGTTTGTAGAGCTGGCATAGTTCATTAAGTCGTGCGCCAGTATATATACCAAGAAGAGGTAACCAGAAATAATGAGGGTGTTTATATTTCTTGTGTACATGAATTTCTGTACTGAATAGCTTTGTTAAGTCTGCTTTAGAATAGGCGTGCTTTGCTTCACTATCCTTTCGCGTCTTCTTGAATTTCATACCCTTGAAAGGGTTAATGTCTGTTAGCTCCATCTGTAAGCACCATTCGAAAAAGGAAGAACACTTTTGTATGTAATCCTTAATACTCTCTGAGCTGAGAGTTGGTAATTTATGCTTCTTGTTTGCTGTAAGTATCTGTTTACCTGTTAATCCTTTCAGTTGGTTCTGCTTCTTTGCATTAACTGCGTATTCCGGCGATGGT
>DDQN01000066.1:5804-21755 GCA_002342685.1 Vibrio sp. UBA2441 | reverse complement strand
TGCCTTGAAAAACGCCGAGATGGTGTTATGCTCATGCACGTCGGTGAACATAAAGGTGAATTGATTGAGCAGCCATCAGATAAGTATATATGGCTGGATTTAGGGGATGATTTCCATTCATATCGAAAGCAAGTGATACTTGCTCACCTTCTTCATATCGCCGAAGAGAATAAAGACAGCCAAATTCGTTATGGTTTGGATCATGCGGTCTATTGTTTAGAGCCTGAAACCGGAAAGCTAAATGACCAATACGATAGTACTATTGGTTTCACATGCGCTACGTTTGTTGTTGAAGTTTTTCTCTCTTGTGGTGTTCAACTTATAGATTGGGACACTTGGCCTGCTGCCAATGAGGTTCATACAAGCTTTCAACAGAAAGTTTTTAGTTACCTACATCACTTGCATCAACAAAACCCAGATGTAGTCACATTGGAGTTCTTGAAAGCTCAAATTGGAAATATAGGGAAATCAAGATTTTTACCACAGGAAATAGCTGCTTCAACACAAAGTTCTGAGCCATCAATAAAAGCCGAAGTTGATATATCTGCCCCAAGTATTCATAGTCAACTTTGTGACTATACGACTCAGTATTATCAAAATCGAGCATAAAGCTAAGAAATTAGGCTATGCTCGTAACTAAATGAGCTAGTTTACGTAACGCTTCTTTCCGCTCGTCAAAATAGTCATAGTGGTCATAAACAGCTTCTACCCCTCTAAGCTTGTGGTTAAGGCACTTCTCCGCAATATGAGGGAGCACTCTCAACTCTGCTAATAAGCTACGACATGTTCTCCTTAAATCGTGAATAACAAAGTGATCAATGCCTTTATTACCGAGTATGTTGGGAAGCTCTCGCTTGGATATTTTTATGTAACCTTGATTGCCAAACAGCTTCGCTAGAGCATGATTTAGAGTGTCATCTGATATATATCCGCGACGCTTACTAAATCTTCTAGAAGGGAATAGGTATTCAGAACCGTTAGCCTTGATTGATAGTTCTCTGAACCAAGGTAAGACTTCTTCAGGCAGTGGGATGGAGATTGCTTTACCAGTTTTAGTCCGCTCTTCTGGGAGATGCCAAGTTTTGGCTTCAAAATCGAACTCGCTCCATTTAGCTGCAATTAATTCCCCTTTTCTAATGCCCAAAGTCACAAGTAAACAGAATGCTAGATAATTATCTCTGTTAAACACATGGTGATTCTCTCTCATCGCATTCAGGATTATCCCAAGTTCTTTAAAAGATAGACTCCTAGAGCGAGATTTCTCACTACCTCCCGCATCTCTGATCGATAGCGCACCAGCAGGATTAAACTTAATAGCTCCTTCCTTAATAGCTCTATTAAAGATTTGTTTACAGTAGGCGAGAGCATCGTTGGCAATAGAAGGGCGTCCGCTCTGGCTAATTTTTTCGACGATAGCTAGTACATCTAGAGGCTCAACTTTCTTTATCGAGAGATCTCCAATTATAGGGGCGATTTCTTTTTTATACACTCGTCGTGGTATCTGTGGGTTTTTTAGTTCACGTTCACATATGCTTAACCATTTCTCGGCTATGTCGTTCACAGTGATGTAGGTTTTTCGATTCAGACGCTTTTTTTCTGCAAGCGGATCTATTCCTTGATTGATTTTTACTCTTGTTTCTGCCGCTTTGTCTCTAGCATCTTTAAGGGAGATTTCATCAGCCCTGCTTCCATATCTACCAAGAGTGAACTCCTTCCTCGTTTTATTGATGCTATACCTCAGAATCCAAAATCCGGTGCCTTCTGCACTAACTCGGAAGTAGAGACCTCTTCCTAAACTCTTTTTAACGGGCTTACCGAGTTTTTGAAGTTTTTTTAGTTCAGAATCTTGCATATGAGCAACTTATCAATTTGGTGGCAGATACACTAACTGTAGCTGATAACTCTATTGCCTGTCACCCAATCTGCCACCATTAAAATGAAATATTAAGAAACTTTGTGAACCGGAATGAAAAAGGGATTCAAAAAGAATCCCATTAAATTAGATGGTTAGATTTGGTGTGAAGCGTTGTGAAACCCTATTCGATATTCTGGATCTGCTCTCTCATTTGCTCAATCAGTACCTTAAGCTCGACACCCGATGCGGTAATGTCTGTGCTGATTGACTTTGAAGCAAGAGTGTTGGACTCTCGATTGAACTCTTGCATCATAAAGTCGAGTCTGCGACCGACTGAGCCACCTTTTTTCAAGATGTTCTTGGTCTCTTTGACATGTGAATCAAGGCGATCCAGTTCTTCAGCAACATCCACTTTTTGCGCTAACAAGATAAGCTCTTGTTCTACGCGGTTAGCTTCAAGTTCAATTTTAGCTTCTTCAAACTTATTGATAAGACGTTCGCGTTGCCATTCCAGAATTTCAGGCATACGTTCGCGCACTTTTACTGCTTCTGAAGTAATTGCGTCCAGACGTTGATCAATAAGCTCTCTCATGTTCGAGCCTTCACGACCACGAGCTTCAATAAAGTCATTAATGGCGTCATCAAAACCAGCAAGCAGGTCTTTATTAATCGAGTCCATATCTTGTTCTGGTGTTTCCATCACACCCGGCCACTGCATTACCTGAAACGGGTTAATACGGTTAGATTCGCCGACCAATGCAGAAACTTGGTTGGCCGCATTAATGACTTGTTGTGCAAGGGACTCATTAATTGTCAGCTCACCTTTCGCCGCAGGGTTGGCTTCAAATCTCAAATGGCATTCAACCTTTCCGCGAGCAAGACGTTTTCTGAATCTTTCGCGAAGAATAGGTTCTAGGCTACGGAATTGTTCCGGCAGACGGAAATAGGTTTCTAAATAGCGCTGATTTACAGAGCGAATTTCCCAGATTGCACTTCCCCAGTCGCCTTTCACTTCTTTACGTGCGTAAGCCGTCATGCTGTAGATCATTGAATACCCTTTTGAATCACTGAATGGTGAGTTTGATTGTTGCGGCTAATGGTAGCACAATTTGAGTATAAGTTACCGCTTCCTTACGTCGCGTCTCTACCCTCTAGGAACCAGAGGCCATTTCTTATATAATCCGCTGCAATTGAAATCCATTACAAACAGGTAATTCACCAATGCGTCCTAATGACAGAAGCCCTCAACAAGTTCGTCCAATCAAAATGACTCGTAACTTTACAGCGTATGCTGAAGGTTCTGTGCTTGTTGAATTTGGTAATACAAAGGTTCTTTGTAATGCAACTGTGGAAACAAACGTTCCACGTTGGTTAAAAGGACAAGGCAAAGGTTGGGTTACAGCAGAATATGGCATGCTTCCAAGGGCAACACACACGCGTAACCGCCGTGAAGCAGCAAGTGGTAAGCAAGGTGGGCGCACCATGGAAATTCAGCGTTTGATTGCTCGCAGCCTTCGTGCCGTAGTTGACTTAGAAGCCATGGGCGAAATTATGGTTACTGTTGACTGTGATGTTATTCAGGCGGATGGTGGTACTCGTACTGCTTCTATTTCTGGTGCCAGTGTCGCAATGGCAGATGCATTCGATCACTTAGTTGAACAAGGCAAGCTTAAAAGCAACCCTATGAAAGGGCATGTAGCGGCGGTTTCTGTCGGCATGGTTAACAACGAAGCCCTTTGTGACCTTGAATATGTTGAAGACTCAGCAGCCGACACGGACATGAACGTTGTGATGACCGAGCAAGGCAAGATGATAGAAGTGCAGGGAACCGCTGAGGGTGAACCGTTTAGCCATGAAGAGTTACTTGAATTGCTGGCTCTGGCAACCAAGGGCATTAGCGATATTGTGGAAATACAGAAATCCACGTTAGAGAATTAATTTTAGATGGCTCCTTTTTTAAGGGGCTATTTTTTTGTCTTCTTTGCATGGTTTAGACCCCAAAAACCGAGAAGGCTAGATATACAGAAATAAATGGAGAGAGTGATGAAAGCATACCAGCGTGAGTTTATTGAATTTGCTATTGAGAAAGGCGTACTGAAATTTGGCGAGTTTACTTTAAAGTCAGGACGTACCAGCCCTTACTTTTTTAATGCTGGGCTGTTTAATACGGGCCGTGATTTAGCCCGTTTGGGCCGATTTTATGCCGCGGCACTGGTTGACTCTGGTATTTCTTATGATGTGCTGTTCGGCCCTGCTTACAAAGGTATCCCGATTGCCACGACGACAGCCGTAGCCCTAGCGGACCATCACGATACCGACACACCTTACTGCTTTAATCGTAAAGAAGCTAAAGATCATGGTGAAGGTGGTAACTTAGTTGGCGCAGCGTTAGAAGGCCGCATTATGCTGGTGGACGATGTAATCACTGCAGGCACTGCTATCCGTGAATCAATGGAGATCATTAAAGCCAATGGTGCAGATTTAGCGGGTGTTCTGGTCGCTATTGACCGTCAGGAAAAAGGCAAAAGTGAGCTTTCAGCGATTCAGGAAGTTGAGCGAGATTTTGGCTGTGAGATTGTTTCAATTGTCAGCCTTACCGACCTTGTGACTTACCTGGAAAGTAAAGGCGGTAATGAGCAACATTTGGCTAAGGTTAAAGCTTACCGCGCAGAGTATGGTGTTTGATTTTAATTAATTGACGACGGAACGCTTGATGTTACGGGAGGTGGGCTAGAAAATCGCCCATCGCCCATCGCCCATCGCCCATCGCCCATCACTGATAACGAATGCCTTTTGGATTATCGGCTCGGTGTTCCATGGTTTTAAATCGTTTATGTAACCACATCCACTGTTCTGGCGCTTTAAGAATAACCTTCTCGATCTGTTTATTCATAAATGCAGCTGCCGCTTTTTCATCCTTTTTCGGATATTCGTTGTGTACGGATGGTTCTAGCTGAATATCGTATTTACCCTCTTGATTTCGAAACCCAGAGCCCAGAACAATAGCGCATCGGCTGGTATAAGCTAAGATACTGGTCCCTGTTGTCGTACAGGCATCTTCTACGGCAAAAAAGGGAACGAAAACCGATTTTTTCCGGCCATAATCTTGGTCCGGCAAATACCACAGACGGTTGCCTCGTCTTAATACCCGAATCATTTTTTTCAGGTCTTTACGATCAATGAGTTGGTTGCCACAGTGTGTTCTTCCCCAGTGTTGAATAAAATTATAAGCTGGGTTGTCATGTGGGCGGTAGATACCATATCCGCTCAATTCAAAGGAAGCGAAGGCTCGCGCCATAATTTCAAGGTTTAACGCATGCGTGCAGCAGACCATCACCCCTTTGCCATCGGCTTCAAACTGGTGCGCTTCTTGTAAGTCTCCGGGAATAAGTAATCGCTTAAAGCGCCACTCTGGCCAGAACCATGCGATGCCTGTTTCTATCAAAGCCAAACCGGTATTTTTGAAGTTTTCTTCAGCGATTATGTCTCTTTCCTGCTCACTTTTTTCAGGAAAGGCCAGTTCCAGATTACGTTTGGTGACGTGCAGTCGTTTCTTGCCAAAAGACATGCTGAGCGAACCCATGGTTCGTCCAATAAGGTAAAGCAGGCGATAAGGTAGTAGGTTTACCAGCAATGCGAGTAATCCAAACCCAAGCCAAATTCCCCAATATTTTGGAGAAAGTAATGCTGAAGAAAATTGAGGAGTATTCATAAATTGAGTTTTCTTAGTAATGTTGGCCAGGATTTTTTCAGTTTTCTACGGGCGATGAACTTGAAATTTGCTATTAGAAACAGCTTTAGTCCATACCTTCGGGTTCCTAGACCGTCAATAATGATAGGAGTCAGTTTTCCATCATTGTTTTTTAATAATATTTGGTCGGCATTGATATCACCAATACAGATGCCGTGCAGGTAGCAGTACTCGAACAAATTATTAACGATAGTATAGCTTTCTTCTTTCGAAATGAGTTTTTCTTCTATCGCGACGTCTAGCCTTTTTGATGGCGACATATCCGAGTTTCTAATTCTTTCAAATACCAGCCCCGTACCCTGATCGGTTTCAACGGTGCCATAAAATTTAGGTAGATGAGTAAACGGAACATTTCTTGAGGCGAGTTTATTGAAGTAATACAGCTCAATTTTATTTTGTGAACGATGTACGACACCAGGCCGATTGACTTTAATGCAGCATTCGTCTTTTTCAGGGTGTAAATAACACATTCGTTCATTACCAGAACCAAGTAGTGTTGCCTTTGAAAGGTCCAGAGTGTGCATTAAAACTTAAGCTCCAATTTGTTCAAAAACTGAAAAGTGCTTTCAATTGAATTTTGAGTGTTTATGTAGACATAGTACGGGGCTTTAGAAGTTAATGAAACGTCAAAATAGAGATGCCTAAACTTATCAATCGCATGTGATGATAGCTCTTCTTTCCGAGCCAAAATAACGTCGCTAGGGGCATCTAATTGAATGATGCAAGTAGGCGTTGGTGCTATGTTTATCCAGCGAGTGGCCTGTGGAATGAGCTGAACCTCTTTATCTAAAAAGCGAGAGCCTTTGATCAATAGGTCCAGATAAAAACGGTCGATGATTTTTTTCTTACCGAAACGCGCTTTCAGGGCAAGCCAGTACCCAGACGGAATACTGATCCAGAAAAGCTTGGCGCATTGAAGATCATCAAACTGATTCTTAGCGATTTTTTTCCCTTCTTGCTTTTCTAATGCCTTTTTCGATATGGCTAACAAAAGCTTGTAGCTAATGGCTTTTCTGAACAGTTTTTTAAAGCGGAAATATTTCGCTTTGTATTTTTTCTCTAGCTGTTCAATAACCGTTGTTTTACCAACACCATCAGGGCCAACAACCGTTAATAGACCACTTTTACGAGAAATATCCGTTTGGAACCGATGATAAATTCGATGCACTCGGTCAAGAGACGAATGAGAGAACAAGTTTTGTGATTTTAGGGTCTGATTAGCTTGTAACAGACTCTTTGTATCAACGTTATGAAGTAATTTTTGCGTTGAATCCTCAACGCCTTCTAGCTCACGGAAGTAATTTAGGCGTGATT
This sequence comes from Vibrio sp. UBA2441, assembly GCA_002342685.1. GTDB lineage: Bacteria > Pseudomonadota > Gammaproteobacteria > Enterobacterales > Vibrionaceae > Vibrio. The sequence goes on along the minus strand of DDQN01000066.1, from coordinate 14,835 downwards.
GTACTTCTTGATTATTTAAGTCTTTATTCTTTGAGTATAAATGTGAGAGATAAAATAACGCCGAAAAATTATGCTCTAGTTCATAGCTGGTGCCATGCTGAACAATGTTTTTGCTGGTGGCTAATGTATCCCAAGAGATATGTGTTGATTTAGCCAAGCTACTATCTTTAACATCTAACTCAGTCCACAGGTCATATTCCACTTTGTTTTCAGAGTCAGAAGAAAACAAAATCAGATTTGTCTTTTCTTTTTTAGTTCTATTGATTGAAAAGTTAGTACCAGTTATCGCACATTGTTGATGTACCAGTACTAAAAACAAATTAAGGCACTCTGGCTTGATAAGGATATCAAAATCCCCAGAGTAGATATCCGGCTCTTTGATGCTTTTAGGTCTAATAAAGACAAAAGGAAGCTCCTTATGTCTAGCTAACTCAAAGATTTTATTGACTAAATTAATCACTAAATAATCTCACTATTGAATCTGTGCACTTAATAGCGCCCAATATTCCTCAAAGTTTTCTGTTGGCTGATATTTAAAATCAGAGCGCACAAAGCGATTTAAACTGCCTTCTACCTGACCAAGTAATTGAGCCGCTAAAACCCCTTCATCAACTGGGAACGATTTACCTTCACGAATTTTACGCTCACGTAAAATTTGGCGTAACTGGGTTTCTATACGTTCAAAAAGTTGGTTTATGCGGGTGCGAAGTCGCTCATTTTCAAACATCAACGCATGTCCGGACAGAATTCGGGTTAAGCCTGGGTTCATTTCTGCAAACGCGAGAATAAGCTGAAGCACCATACGGATTCTTTGCAGGGTATCTTTCTCATCGTCAAGAATACGATTGATACGCGACATTAATGCATCTTCGATAAATTCAATTAAGCCTTCAAACATACGGGCTTTGCTTGGAAAGTGCCGGTAAAGTGCGGCTTCGGATACACCAACTTGTTTAGCCAGTTTTGCGGTTGTAATCCTTGAAGCGCCGTCCGTCGATTCCAACATATGAGCCAGAGCCTGAAGAATTTCTTCACGACGATTGGATTTTCGTGTTCCAGTCATGCAATAGATTCCTTTTTTCTATACCGAATACGTCATCAATTAATGAGTTGAATGGATTTTATGTTGATGGCATTACGTAAAGGAACATTCTAGCTGAGAGTGCGCAGAGATCGTAGTCAAAAGTAAGATAGAGTTAACAAAAAGGAGCATTTCAGAAGAAGTTGGTGCTTGCTAACTAGGGGAAAGCTATCGGTCACCGGTTACCGGCAACCGAATAAAATTTCTTTAGACCAGTTTAGATATTGTTAATAAAATTTCTCTGGCCTGATTTTCCTTTGAATCTAGCGCTAGGCTGGACTCACCCTTTGGCCAATATAGCGTAAGTGCATTATCATTGCTGTTAAAACCTTGCCCTTCGATAGAGACATCGTTGGCGCAGATCATATCTAGGTTTTTCTTTTCCAGTTTGCTCTTGGCGTATTTTTCTACGTCTTGAGTTTCAGCAGCAAAGCCGACGGTAAAAGGTCTGTTTTCTGTTAACTGAGCAACGCTGGCAACAATGTCCGGGTTTTTCACCATAATAATGGACATGGCGTCGGCATCATCGGTTTTCTTGATTTTTTGCCCTGCAATGGATGAAGGTCGGTAATCCGCAACGGCTGCACAAGCAATAAAAATATCACTAGAGGTGGCATCGTTCATAACGGCGTCATACATCTCCTGAGCGCTTTCCACGTTAATGCGGCTGGTGTTATCAGGGGTGTTCAGCGCAACTGGACCACTAACAATAGTGACTTCGGCGCCAAGTTGTTGTGCGGCTTGTGCTAGTGAAAAGCCCATCTTTCCTGAGCTATGGTTGGAGATGAAACGAACTGGATCAATAGCTTCCCGAGTTGGCCCCGCAGTAATCAATACCTTTTTGCCTTGTAACGGCTTGCTCTCTTTTAAACATTCAGGCTGAAAGAAGGCTTCACATCGTTCGACTAGCTGCATTGGCTCTAACATTCTGCCCATGCCTATGTCACCACAAGCTTGCTCTCCAGCCGCAGGTCCCCAGATATGCATGCCACGGCGTTTCAATGTGGTGATATTTTCCTGAGTTGCGATATTGGCGTACATCTGCTGGTTCATCGCTGGAGCGACCATGATAGGGGCTTCGGTGGCGAGAACTAAAGTAGAGACAAGGTCATTGCCCATACCGGCAGCCATTCTAGCCATTAGATCAGCGGTTGCGGGTGCCAACAAAACAATATCAGCCCACTTTGCCAACTCAATGTGCCCCATGGATGCTTCAGCCGCCGGGTCAAACAAACTATCAGAAACGGGCTTGCCGGATACCGCTTGCATGGTCAAAGGCGTGATAAATTCTTTGGCTGCGTTGGTCATGACAACATGAACTTCTGCGCCTCTTTCAATGAGTCGTCTGGTTAGTTCCGCACATTTATACGCCGCAATGCCGCCGCTGATACCTAGAAGGATTTTTTTTCCCGCTAATGTTTGCATTTGTATTCTCCTAAAATTCTGGGCAAACCATATCATAAAACTGATCAAAATCGTTTGATTGAATGTTTGAATAACGAAACAGTAACCCATAACCCATAACCCATAACCCATAACCCATAACCCATCGCCCATCGCCCGTTACCCATTACCCATTACCCATTACCCATTACCCGTTACCCATTACCCGTTACCCATTACCCATTACCCATTACCCATTACCCGTTACCCATTACCCATTACCCGTTACCCATTACCCGTTACCCATTACCCATTACCCATTACCCATTACCCATTACCCGTTACCCGTTACCCGTTACCCATTACCCATTACCCATTACCCATAACCCATAACCCATCGCCCATCGCCCATCACCCGATACCCATATTGTTTTTCAGCGAGCCATCTATCAATAAAATGAAAACGGCTTATCAATATTCCTCTATATTTACTCATCACTCTGAAAACAGTGCTTCTCTGCTTGCTTGTAATCCATAGACTCCATTTCATTGAGGAAAAGGAGAAAAATATGAAAATCAAATCACTTCCTAAAGATTCGCAGCCCAGAGAAAAATTATTACAACGAGGAGCGAATGCGCTGTCTGACGCTGAATTGTTGGCAATATTTCTGAGAACCGGGGTTAAAGGCATGAATGTCATTGAGTTGGCAGACAAACTCATTAAAGAATTTGGCAGCTTAAGAAAATTATTCAGCAGCAGTAAACAAGAGTTTTGTTCTCACAAAGGTCTGGGAGAGGCGAAATATGTACAACTTCAGGCTGTACTTGAAATGACCCAACGTTATCTGGCAGAAACGATTAACAAAGGAGATGCGTTAACCAGCCCTGATCTCACTAAGCAATATCTGATGAGTATATTGAGGGACCGAGAACGAGAAGGCTTTCTTATTCTTTATTTGGACAACCAGCACCAAGTTATCTGCAATGAAATGTTATTTGAAGGCACGATTGATTCGGCCAGCGTTTATCCCAGAGAGGTCGTCAAACGGGCACTTTATCATAATGCAGCGGCGTTGATCCTCGCACACAACCACCCCTCCGGTATTTCCGAACCCAGTCAGGCAGACAAACGAGTTACTTACCGAATAACCGATGCACTAGCGCTAGTGGATATCAGAGTACTCGACCATTTCATCATCGGAGACGGAGAAGTCGTATCGTTCGCAGAGAGGGGGTTGATTTAGGGCGGAAATACGGGTGATGGGAAGACCGGTGACCGGATTGTGGGACTTTGGGGTTGTGGGTTATGGGAAAAGGTTAGCGGGGCATGGAGGAGGCTGAATGAATTTTGAAAAATTAGAGGTTTGGAAATTGAGTTTTGAATTAGCGGTTGATATACACAACACGGTTAAAAATTGTAGGGATTGGGTTTTTTGCGATCAAATCCGGCGTTCATCTCTATCGATTCCATCTAATATTGCTGAAGGAACGGAAAGAGGAACGAACAAAGATTCAATTAGGTTTCTTTATTATGCCAAGGGCTCAGCAGGAGAATTATATACTCAAATCAAGTTAGGGCAACGATTTGGATATGTTGAAAATGAGTATGCTGAAAAATTAGGAGCTGACTGTACAAGAGTCAATAAGATGCTGACATCTTTAATAAAATACAGGAAAAGTGATGGGTATTTTACCCATAACCCATAGCCTATGACCCTTAACCCGTTTAAAAGCCGATTTTATAGTTGCCCTAACCCTGAAATCTGCTATGATCCGCGCACTATTTTTTGAACACAAATTCAGCTCTGGTCAAAAAAAGATCACTAAATCCTGCAAAAGGATCTGTTCGGGTCTTGAGCTATGTACTGCAAGTTAGTATAATGCGCGACCTTTGATAGCCTTGTATGGATTTTCCATATGGTTTTGACCTCATCTTTTATCTATAAAACAGAGAGTTTATTAGGTGAAGAGGTTCGGCCACCAGGGTTGATATCGAGCTGAAACGATTTGGAGAGACTTAAATGTCCCGAGTATGCCAAGTAACTGGTAAGCGTCCAGTAGCGGGTAACAACCGTTCACACGCACGAAATGCTACTAAGCGTCGTTTTCTGCCGAACCTACAAACTCATCGTTTCTGGGTAGAGAGCGAAAAACGTTTTGTTAAACTACGTCTAACTGCTAAAGGCATGCGTATTATTGATAAGAAAGGCATCGATGCTGTTCTTGTTGATATCCGTGCACGTGGCGAAAACGTTTAAGAGGAATTAAGCAATGGCTAAAGGCATTCGTGAGAAAATCAAACTTGTTTCTTCAGCAGGTACTGGTCACTTCTACACAACTGACAAAAACAAGCGTAACATGCCAGGCAAATTTGAGATCAAGAAATTTGATCCAGTTGTTCGCAAACACGTTATGTACAAAGAAGCAAAAATCAAGTAATTGATTACTAGTTTCAATAAAAACCCAGCTCTTGTAGCTGGGTTTTTTTATGGATGTCATTCCTGACTAAGCCTAGTTATACTTAAGCTAGTTATCTGTGGGGTCAGACCCCAACTGGTAGTAACCTGAGGAAATGGAATGAAACTCTCCCGCCGTGGCTGGAACAATGTATTGATACTCGGAATTATCGCCTTTATGGTTATTCTGAACCTGCCAACGATTATCAAAACTCATTTGTTGGATAATGAGCCAAGTCAATATCCTTATCTACTCAACCCCAATGCAGATATTCAGAAGATACATTTTTCCAAGTGGTCTTTATTTCGTGATAACGGTGACTGGAAGGCAACAAAAGATCTCGGCGTAACTCCATTAGAGCTTGCTCAGAGGTGGCAGTCTCTTGTTGGTACAGAGGTGAGCGGAGAAACGTATCTGCAGATAAAACCTCAGCTATCTAAAGCTAACACTGTAGAAGTCTGGTACTTAAATCGAGAAGAACCACAACGTATTACCTATTATCAGACACCAAAGTTTTGGCTGATGAAAAGCTGGCAGAACAAATGGATCGCGGTTTCTGTTGATCGCAACTATCTTTTCCCGGGGTCTGACCCCAATTAAGGAGATTGGGGTCAGACCCCAAATTAGCGATATGCCGGAATTACCCGAAGTTGAAGTCAGTAAAATGGGCATTACACCCCATATAAAAGGTCAATCGATAGATGAAATAATCGTCCGACAGCCTAAATTGCGTTGGATGATCCCTGAAAAGCTTCAGCATCTGAAAAATCAGAAAATTATCAGTATTGAGCGCAGAGCAAAATATCTGCTGCTTAACACTGAGGTGGGCTCTATTATTGTTCATCTGGGTATGTCTGGCTCGTTAAGGGTGTTAGATAAACATTATCCTGTCGAAAAGCATGATCACGTGGATCTGGTTTTAACCAATGGAAAAATGCTGAGATATAACGATCCAAGGCGATTTGGTGCATGGTTGTGGCAAGAAAGCGGCCATGTACATGAATTGCTATCCAATTTAGGGCCAGAGCCACTGGATGACGACTTCAGTGCTGGAGATATGTTTGAAAAAGCGAAAGGAAAAAAGATAGCCGTTAAACAGTTCATTATGGATAATAAGATTGTTGTTGGTGTTGGTAATATTTATGCCAATGAGTCGCTGTTTTCCGCTAGAATTCACCCTAAGGTTCCGGCTGGGAAACTCAGCTTAGAGCAATGGAAAGTGTTGACCAGCGAAATAAAGCAAGTACTTGCTATTGCTATCCAGCAAGGGGGAACAACCCTTAAAGATTTTAATCAGGCGGATGGTAAACCGGGCTACTTTGCTCAGGAATTGCAGGTTTATGGCAAGGCGGGTGACGCTTGCCCTGTATGCAAACACATCATTCAGCAACTTAAAATTGGCCAGAGAAACAGTTATTTCTGTGAGACATGCCAGCCTATCTAATATAAGTAAACAACATTAATATAATGAAATTTCAGAATAATTTTTTCAAGATCAGTCAGTTAATTCTTGTCATGGTCGTAGTCTCAACGGTGATTCTTGGTGTTAGCCGAGGGTTGTTTCTCGTTCAGCAAGTAGACTACTCATTGCTCACTGGCAGGGGGCAGGATCTATTCAGAGCCTTGTTCGTTGGCTTGCGTTTCGACCTAAAAGTGGCGACGATTGCCTTTGCTCCGCTATTTTTAATTGGCCTTTTATTCTCTGCATTTCCGGTATTATTTGCATTTGTGAAGCGGTTTATCCCGTTTTATACCGCTCTGATCTTCTTTTTACTGACGGCCTTTAGCATCGGTAATTACTATTATTACATCACTTTTGGCAACTACTTTGATGTATTTGTATTCGGCCTGTTTGATGATGATACCGAGGCAGTATTAGTCAATGCATGGCAAGATTATCCTATTGTGTCCGCCTTTATTACCACATTAGTGACTACGGTAATGGCCACTTTTGTTGTGAAGAAAACGGCTAAGTTCGAGACCCGGGTAACAACCCGTTCATTGCATTGGTCCTTAATGACAGTAACTGTAGTTGTGCTTATATTGGCTTATGCCGCGCTGGCTCGTGGCGGAGTATCTACGTTGCCGTTAAAACGTTACCATGCGAACGTGTCTGACTACGACGTATTGAATAAAGTGACACCGAATGCCTTTATGGCACTAGATTGGGCAAGAGGCGACTACAAGGAACAAGCGAAATTTGAGTCTGTCTCAGAGGCGCAACTGACAGCACAAATGACCAAAGTGCTGGGGCAGCCAACACCACAATATCAAACACCTCATAATGAATACCTAGCCGCGAAAAAGCCCCATGTGGTAATGACCCTGATGGAAGGTTTTGGCACCAATGTACTCATTGAAGATGATGCTCAGAGCAATGATCTTCTCGGTTCACTACGTCAGCCATTCGAAGATGATTTTGTGTTTAAACGTTTTCTGGCCGGAACGACTGCGACCATTGATAGCATGGTGATGATGTTATTCCACAGTGGTAACCCTTCTATTAGTCACTCCAGCGTTCAGAAGATAGCCATGCCAAGCTCCGCGGTACTCCCTTATAAAAGCGCGGGTTATGACGTTGTTTATATTACTCCCGGCAATGCGATGTGGCGTAATCTGGCTAATTATCTGCCGATACAGGGTTTTGATACCATTGTTGATGAAAACACACTGAAGCGAGAGTTTCCTGAAGCGAAGCTGTATGCCGATACGTGGGGACTTCCCGATGAATTTGCCTTTAAGTATGCGGAGAAGCTATTAAAGAGTTCTGATAAACCGCTGATGATCTATATTCTGACCGTGACTAATCATTCTCCTTTTAAGCCGCCAGAAAACTATCAGGTGAAGCCGACTAACGTCAGCCCACGCATGAATAACTTATTAGGCTCTTTGAAAGAACACGGGGAAGCTTTGCTTGGCGCTTATCAATACGCCAATGATGCCTTTGGGCAGTTTATTAAAAACGTGAAGAGTTCAACGTTAGCAGATAAAACGGTTATAGCAGGAACGGGTGACCACCGGATGCGCTACTTGGATAGCAAAGAAATGACGGAATTTGCTATCAGTTATGCGGTACCGTTTTATCTGTATGTGCCTGATGAAATTCTGCAGCGAGTACCGTTCAATTATGATGATCAGCGAATAGGCTCCCACAAAGATATATTTCCAACCTTGTATCACTTTAGCCTGGCGGATGCTTCTTACATATCTCTAGGCGGTGAAAACATGCTGTCACCTAAACCTATTAAGAACTTTGCTTTTAATTCACATCGAAGTGCGACCCAAAGCGGCAGTTATTCAGTTCGTCAGCCGAAAAAGCTATATCCATGGGCAGAAGATGGTTTACATAATTTAGAACAATCAATAGAAAACCCAAACCCCGAGCAAGGCATGGACTACCGAAAGCTTCAGGATTACTACCTACGCTCACAGGTAGTTAAATAACGGATACAAGTTAGCTTTGATAATGATGATTGTGGATTATTCGGTAACCGGTAACCGGTAACCCGGCTCCCGGCTCCCGTCACCTGCAGTACGAAGATATTGATCCACCACCCGTCATTCTGAAATCTGGAGTACGAAGATATTGATCCACCACCCGTCATTCTGAAATCTGGAGTACGAAGATATTGATCCACCACCCGTCATTCTGAAATCTGGAGTACGAAGATATTAAGCCCACCACCCGTCATTCTGAAATCTGAGGCACGAAGATATTCAGAATCTGGTTTTGACTTTGGCTGGATTGATTGATGTGTTGAACTTAAACCAGATTCCAGATAGTTCGTACCTCACTTCTGGAATGACCGTGCAGTATTTTTTACTACATTGGTACTACTCTGGCACAGGTAAATAAAGATATTGAGCCCACCACCCGTCATTCTGAAATCTGAGGCACGAAGATATTCAGAATCTGGTTTTGACTTTGGCTGGATTGATTGAACTTAAACCAGATTCCAGATAGTTCGTACCTCACTTCTGGAATGACCGTGCAGTATTTTTACTACATTGGTACTACTCTGGTACAGGTAAATGAAGATATTGAGCCCACCACCCGTCATTCTGAAATCTGAAGTACGAAGATATTGATCCACCACCCGTCATTCTGAA
>DDQN01000066.1:0-5637 GCA_002342685.1 Vibrio sp. UBA2441 | reverse complement strand
CGTCATTCTGAAATCTGAGGTACGAAGATATTCAGAATCTGGTTTTGACTTTAAGTGATAACATGAACACAAGCTTTAATCGATAAAGTACGCCATTGGCGTATAATGAGCTACTATTATGGTAATCATAGAAACTCCTATCTTCACTAAAGTCATTACTGAACTCATGAGTGATGATGAATACAAAAGTTTACAGGAAGCTTTTGTTAATCGACCAGAGGTGGGCACAATGATTAATGATGCATTTAATGAGCTACTAGCCAGTGTGGAGCAGGCTAATAATATTATTGAGGGAAAAACGAAAGCTTCTCGTGTGACAGAATTTGCTGAACCAGAGGTTAAAGCTATTCGTGCAAAAACAGGTTTAAGCCAGAGTAGTTTCGCCAATGTGATGGGCGTTAGCAAGCGTACCTTAGAAAACTGGGAACAAGGTCGTCGTCATCCTACAGGGCCTGCGCGCGCTTTGCTAAAAATCGTAGATGCCGATCCGGAATATGCCCTTAAGGCCCTGAATAGTTGACTGTTCTGTCAGTTGTTGCGCAATATCTGGTAACCCATAACCCATAACCCATAACCCATAACCCATAACCCATAACCCATAACCCATAACCCATAACCCACAACCCGAACTAACTCACCTTATCCTTAAGCGCTTTGGCGACATTTTCTGGTACAAACTGAGTAATGTCACCACCGTGAATGGCAACTTCGCGAACAATCGTCGACGACAAAAAGGCATACTCTTCAGAAGGGGTTAGGAATACGCTCTCTAGCGTTGGCATCAGTTTTCGGTACATGTTGGTTAAACCAAATTCATATTCAAAGTCGACGGTGGTACGAAGCCCACGGATCAACAAGTTGGCATTTTCGTGTTTAGCGAAGTCCACCAGTAGCCCTGAGAAACCCACAACTGAAATATTATCGTGAGACTTAACAACCTCTTGGATTAACCTCACCCGCTCATTAAGGCTAAATAACGTTTTTTTACTTGGGCTGGCGGCAACGCCGATAATCACATGATCAAACAACTTTGCGGCTCTTAAAATAAGGTCCAGATGCCCGTTGGTAATAGGATCAAAAGTGCCGGGATAGATTACTCGTGTTGTCATGGTGCTATTTACCTTGTAGTGAGCGATAAATGTCGAAATAAAGTTTGCTGGTATGAGTAATATCGAACTCTTTCAGTTTTTCCTGACCGCCAATGGTCAGCTTTTGTCGTAAATCGTCGTCTTCAACAACCCGAGCTATAGCGTCTGCGAGTTCTTGCGCATTGCCGGATTCAAATAATAGCCCCGAAACTTCATGGTCAATAATATCAGGGATACCACCGGCATTAGAGCCAATGACCGGTAGTCCAGCACCAATGGCTTCCAGAATAACGGAGCCTAACCCTTCACTGTAAGAGCTATGCACCAGCAGATCAGCGGCTGAAAACCAATCGCCCATGTTGGATTGCTTCCCGGTGAAGGTAATATTTTTTAAGCCTGTGGCTTGTTGTTCTAGGCGAGCTCTCTCTTCTCCGTCACCGACCAGAATAAAGTGTATATTCGGCTGGCTGGCCTCTAGCGCTCTGGCGGCATCGACGGTGAGGTTAAACCCTTTATGCTTAAGCATGTTGGCGGCCTGAATGACAAGAAACTTACCCTCATAGTCCTGCCTGATTGCCTTTACCTGCTCTTCATCAACCGGATAGCAGACAGGTGAGCTTGGAATTTTGTATAGAGAGCTATCCGTATGGCGCTGTTTTATCTTGCTGACAATCTCATTGCTTAGTCCCACCAATGCGCTCGCTTTGTTATAAGCGAGGTTAGACAGCCACTTCTTTTTAAGCGGGTTATCTATGCGTCGGGTAACAATATAAGGAATTTTGTGTAAGAGATTTTGTAGCAGAGCCCAATAGATAGCCCTGCCTTCATGTACATGAATTGCTGTACAGCCTTGGGTGATCGCTTTTGAATGCTGCTTAGTAAAATGAGTAGCAAGCACTAACTTACAGGGAAGTTGTTTAATTTCCTCTGCAAACTGGCTTTTGGGGTTGGCTACCACAACAAGCTCAAATCCCTCTTTAACCTGCTGCTTTATCAGTTGCAAGCTCTGGCGTTCTCCTCCGCTAAAACCGGAAGCGAGGTTTACATGGCAAATTTTCATGGCTTACCAAACCTTATTAAAGTCTTCATTTTCTAAAACTTTAGGGTCTCTTTGATATTCCAGTAGTTTTGCGTATTTCAAATAACTGTTAACTGCCGAGCTGAGTGCGACAGTCATGCCATCAACACCGCCCAAAAATCCTTTCTGAAAAACATACTTACGGATAAAGGCATTTAGGCCGTGAGTGAATGGCGAGAAGCTGTTTGCTTTTTTGCCTTTCTGATACATGATTTTTGCAGCGCGGCCACTAAAGTTGCGTCCCGGTTTAGCGAAAAGCTGACCAAGGTTTTCAAAAGAGTAGTGAATAAGATCAGCATCTAATCGCTGAGGACTTTTAGCTTGTACCGACGAGTGCTGTTTGACCTCAGCAAAACGGGTCAGTGTTCGGTTATAAAGACGAATACAGTAATCTGGATACCAGCCACACTGCTTTATCCAGCGGCTGCCGATATAGTTGCGTCGTTTTACTGCAAAAGCGTCATGAGTGGTTTCGGCTAAGTTCAGTTTTTTAATCTCTGTAACCAGCTCAGGTGTTAGTCGCTCGTCGGCATCGATGCTTAATACCCAGTCATTACTGGCGTAATCTAAACCGACATTTTTTTGCAGGCCATCGCCCAAATAGGGTTGAGAAACCACAATAGCACCCAGTGATTCGGCTATTTTCAGGGTGTCGTCTGTACTCATTGAGTCGACCACCACCACTTCATTACAGACCTGTTGCAGGGATTCGATGCACTCTTTAATATTTCTTGATTCATTCAGAGTGATAACGACACCAGTAATCATAGGGTTACCTTTTCGTGATTAAGTTTGTTTTCAATAATTAAAAATGATTCTTGCACGGATTCTAGCCGAATACTATCCATAACATGTGAGCCTTTGACTCGGGTGCTCCATGAGAGAGTATCTATCGGTTTATTGTGCTGCTGTTGTACAAATTGCTCGTATACGCTGACCACATATTCCTGACTATTGTAAGGCCCGGTTCTTTTTGGGTTGCTGTGGCCATACAAACCGATAACCGGAGTACCCTGTGTGGTGGCTAAATGTGCCGGGCCTGAATCCGGAGCAAGTACAACCTCGGCGGCATTAAGTACTGCGGTAAGTTGTTTTAGAGAGGTTTTCCCCACTAAGTTAATGGCTTGATGCTGCATATGCGATTGAATGGCATCCGCCAGAACGATCTCCCTTTCGGCAGGAGAACCACAAATGGCGACCTGATAGCCTTTTTTGATGACCCAATCGGCAAATAAAGCATAGCGCTCGTTTAACCAGTTGCGTTCATCTTTACTGGCCGCAGGGCAGATAACAATAGTCGGCTTACCTTGCAGTGTCTGTATTGCAAACTGATGGTCACTCTCACTGATGGGAAGATGCCACTCAGGTTTGGATTTGGGAACACCAAGGTACTCAATAAAGGAGAAGAAGCTATCTAACACATGCTGCGAATGCGTATCGGGAATTTTTTTATTGGTAAATAACCACTGGCCTTCTTTGGCTCTTTTGCGGTTAAAGCCCACTTTATACTTAGCTTTAATGCCTAAAGTGACGATACTGGCTCGCAAGGCCAGTTGCATGTGCACCAAAACATCGAAGTTACGGCCCTTAATTGCACGCCAAACAGATTTAATACCTGCCCAGCCCGCTTTTTTATCAAAGACAATCAGCTCCACGTTTTCAAGTCCCTGAAGTAACTGAGCTTCTACTTTGCCGATAATCCAAGTAACTTTTGTCTCCGGCCACTGTTTTTGCAGTGCCTGAATGGCAGATACGGCATGGCAAACATCCCCGATGGCAGATAATCGAAGAAAGCAGACAGACTTAGGCGCAGAAGAGAATAAAGGCATTATAAATTCCAGACTAATTACCCTGTGGATTATGCAGTTATACCCAAGTAACTTCAAGGCGCTCAGTGCAGTGAAAACAGATTGCAGTATAGACTTTGAGTATGCTGACGATAAATGTAAAATAGGCTCATATTTCATCAGCGAGCCGAGACTATGTCGTCAGAAAACGTGGGAAAACCGGGTAATACCGGACTTAAGCGGATAGTAAAAGCGACGGGATACTCTATTCAGGGCTTGAAAGCAGCTTGGAAACACGAAGCGGCGATCCGTCAGGAAGTGGCATTACTACTGGTTGCCCTGCCAATTATTGTTCTGGTGGACGTAACGCTGGTAGAAAAAATCTTAATGCTGGGTGGATTGCTGATCCTCATCGCCATTGAGTTGGTGAACTCTGCGATAGAAGCCATTGTGGATAGGGTTGGTGTCGAGCATCACGAGTTAAGTGGCAGAGCGAAAGACATTGGCTCTGCGGCGGTTATGGTCATGCTTCTATTAAATGCGATTAACTGGATTTTGATTCTGGGTAATCGATATGTTTTCTAATTATCTGGTTTTCTGATGCACGAGTTAAAACAGAACAAAGTTCGTATTTGGTATGACAAAGCGTTATTGGATGTATCCCCTGAGCAGTGCTTTAATATCGATTATTGGCGTGACAAAGATAGTATAGTCGGCAGTGCGAAAGGGCGGGGAACCACCTGGTTTGTACAGTTAGATACTTTGCAGGCCGCATTACGTCATTACCGACGTGGTGGACTGTTTGGTAAACTGGTTAAAGATCATTATCTGTTCTCCGGCTGGGAAAATACGCGCTCGTATCAGGAGTTTCAGTTACTAAAAACCTTAGATGATGCCGGGGTTCATGTGCCAAAACCCATTGCGGCCAGAGCGATAAAGCGTACTATTTGTTATCAGGCGGATCTGTTGAGTGAAAAAATCCCGGCTTCGCGTGACTTAGTCTCTATACTGGAAAACGATAGTATTTCCAGCGAGTTGTACCAGTCGATAGGGCATGAGATACGCAAGATGCATGATATACAGGTAAATCACACTGATCTGAACATTCATAACATTCTTATCGATGATAATGACAAAGTTTGGCTAATTGATTTCGATAAATGCAGTACCCAACAGGGAAACAATTGGAAAGAGTCGAACCTAGAGCGTTTAAAGCGGTCTTTTAATAAAGAAAAAAACAAAAGAGACATACATTGGCAAGACAATGACTTTGAAGCGCTAATGAAGGGCTATGAGCCATAATCGTCACGACGTAAAAAACCAGATTCTGAATCACGATCCTACGTCGCTGTTCAGAATGACGAAGTAGGATTGATGGTAAAATAGACAAACCGTCATTCAAGAAATGATGAACTTGATAAAACCGTCATTCGAAAAATGATGAACGAGACAACACCGTCATTCCAAAATCGAGGCACGAGATATTTGGAATCTAAATAGACATGATGTAAAAACCAGATTCTGAATCACGCGCCTACGTCGCTGTTCAGAATGACGAAGTAGGATTGATGGTAAAATAGACAAACCGTCATTCGAAAAATGATGAACTTGATAAAACCGTCATTCCAGAAATGATGAACGAGACAAAACCGTCATTCCAAAATCGAGGAACGTATATGGACTC
>DDQN01000067.1:10529-39812 GCA_002342685.1 Vibrio sp. UBA2441 | reverse complement strand
CCCAATAATAAAGACACCCCCGCTAATGGCTCCATAGAAAAACTAGCCGGCAGCAAAATAGCCATTACACCAGCAGGTTCTAATCCGGGTATCGACCCTATAGTGACACCGATAAGAGCGCCAAGAACAATGGCCGCTATAACGCTAAAGGTGCCGACTTCACTCAAGCCCAGCAATAAAAAATCCATTTTTATCTCCTAATAGCCCTGTTTATAAATACTGATTAGCAAAATCCGCAATATCATCGGGGAGCAGACCATATAACCACACATCAGGTAGCCAAAAATTCACCACATAACGAAATACAAAAACCAGAGCGGCAACCGTCAATACCGAAGCCACTATCCAAAATCCATTTAACAGGCGACTTAATAAGAGCAGAGTCAATACAAACAATAGAGTCGCCGGGGCAAATCCGATAAGCGACAAGGTATTAATGTACAAAAGAAACGTTGCACCAGACAACAGAGCAACTCGGTACTGGCTGATGGCACCAATCATGCTGTCGATAGGATTAAAACCTGCTAGCTGTTTAAGGCGAAAAACCATCGACAATTTAACCGTAGAAAACAGCAACATCACAGTTAACCCTATTGCTGGTGCCAGCATAGGTTGTGTGTACCAACCACGTTTTGTTGATATCCACTGGGCTTGTTCGGGAAGCAGCGCCAGCAAAATCAAGCTAACGGCAAATATAAGCCAATAGGTACTCAGTGACCCCAACTCACGACTTGTTGTTTGTTCGTTGCTCAGTGCCGACAAATCAGACGGCTTCACCTGTTCTGAAATCATCTTATCCCCCTTAAAAAACAGGCACCCCAAAGGGTGCCAATAGCCACTACTGCTGCATGAATTCGATTAAGCTTTTGGCACTATCAAAATCGTTTTGAACCACCTTGCTCGCCTCCGCACCAGATACCCAGTAAACACCAGCGCCGGTAGACTGCGCGATGTCTTGCGCTTCTTTTGATGCCATCGCCTTTTCTGCTATCTGAGCAATGACGGTTTTTACCGATTCAGGTGTGCCTTTTTTCACAAAAAGTCCATTCCAGGTCGTCTGCGTGATTCCCGTCTGTTCAGCCAGCGTAGGGACATCTGGCGTTATAGTAAGACGTTCGTTGGTGATAGAAGTCAAAAGTTTAACGTCACCGGTTTTTAAACAAGCCAGAATCAGTTGAGTTGTCGTATTAATAACATCCGCATCACCATTCGCAAGGGTTGAACAATCCAACATGTCGAACGGCGCATCTGATGAGAAGTTAATACCCACCTTATCTGCGGCTTTAAAAGTGATGGCGGTTGGCAATGCCTGATAACCGAAGTGACCCAGACTCACCTTATGACTTTTTGAATAATCAGCCAGTTCTTGCAGGTTGTTATATGGCGCATCGGCTTTCACCGCAATAGCAAACGGATAGTCAAGGAAGATTCCCACAGGCTCAAACGTTTCTGCGTCAAATGGCGCATTACCCGATAGAATTTGAGTCGTTAGTAAGTCCGCCACAAATGAACCAATAACAAGACCATCCGCCCGTGCTCTCGATACCTCTGATGCACCAACCACTCCACCACCACCCGGCTTATTGATCACCGTGGCGGGTTTACCTGTTTCATTTGACATTTCTTCGGCAATCAAACGCGTCAAAATATCTTCCAGATCCCCCGGAGGCCAAGGAACAACAAACTTCACTGGGCGGTTAGGGTATTTTCCTGCCAGTGTTAGCGGGCTGAACAGCATCGAAGTAAACATCATTGCTGCAAAAAATATCTTTACTATGTTCTTCATAAAAAATTCCTTTTATCTCACTAATCGAAATACATTTCGTTGTTTTATTTAGTGCCGGGCAACGGCACAATCAATACCGGAATATGACTGGCATTGAGTACTTTCAATGCAGTCGACCCCAGAAACATACGTGACATCGCATTGGATTCTCTGTCCCCCATCACTATCATTTGCGCATTACACTGTTTGGCTACCTGCAAAATCACCTTGTCTGCGACACCAACTCTCACTGCAATTTCAGGCTTCACGGGCAGGCAAACACCACTACTCAGTTCACTGTGTAAAAAGTCCTCAATTCGTTGCTCGATTCTTGCTTTGGTCGCGTCTAACAACTTTTGAACCTGCTTCTTTTTTGCCGTCTTAGACAGATAAAGCTCAATAGTGGCTTCGGTCAGATCACTCATTGGCGCAATGACATTGAGAAAAATAATCTGAGCTTCATGTTTAATAGCCTCTTGAACCGCAATGCGAAACGCCGGGCGGCTCCCTTCACCTAAATCCGAAGCATAAACAATGGTATTTACTTCATTTATCATGACGTTACTACTCCAAAAAGCACCAAAACTCGCGATAAAACAGAGGCTATTTGTTAATACTTACCACCTGTGGCACGGTATTTTCTAATAAGCCTTCCATGCCAAACTCCACGCCCATACCAGACATTTTTACTCCTCCGAATGGTACGTGAGGCAATACCTCCGCATGGTTGTTAATCCATACCGTTCCGCATTCCAGTTGCTGCGCCACTTTCTGGGCTTTTTCAATATCGGACGACCAGACTGAGCCTCCTAAACCTACGCTACTGTCGTTCGCTAACTGAATGGCTTCTTCGATGGTTGAATAACGAATGATCGGTAATACCGGACCAAATTGCTCTTCATCAACAATTCGGTGTCCGTTGGTTACATTGGAGACAATGGTCGGTGGGTAAAAGAAACCCGCTCCATCAGGCAATTCACCACCAGCCCACACATACGCACCCTGTTGCTTGGCATCCTCTACCAGTTCACTCACAATATTTCGTTGTTTCTCATTTTGCAGCGGTCCGAAGGTAACACCGCTATCTGCTCCATTTCCCACGACTTGCTGCCGCGCTATCACCGCTAGCTTCTCGCACACTTCATCGTACTGGCTGTCATGAACATAAAGACGTTTTAACGCTGCGCAGGTTTGTCCCATATTGATAAACGCTGTTTGAAAGAGCCCCTGTGCAATAGCGTCGATGTCTGAGTCCGGGAGCACGATGCCAGCATCGTTGCCACCCAGTTCAAGCGTAATTCGTTTTAAATTGCAGGCCGCTTCCTTCATTATTTTTTGTCCGGTCGCTGTTGAGCCAGTAAAAATAATTTTGTTGATAGACGGGTGAGCACTCATTGCATGGCCTATCTCTGCGCCGCCGGCGACGACATTGATAACCCCTTCAGGCAGCACTTCATTCATAATTTGAATCAAGCGCAGTGTGTTAACAGAGGTATATTCGGAAGGCTTTATCACCACAGTATTACCAGCGCGAAGAGCAGGCATGATGTGCCAGGCAGCAATCATCAACGGCCAGTTCCATGGCGTTATAGATGCAACAACCCCAATAGGCTTATGATGTATTTCAATGCGCTTTGACTCGGACTCTTCTATCACCTGAACAGGGACATCCATTGCTGAAGCATAACGGGTCCACGCCACTGTACCGCCTACTTCCATTCGGGCTAAATCAAGGGGTTTTCCTTGCTCCTGAACAATTATATTGGCGAGCTCTTCCGAATAAGACTCTATAGTGTCCGCAACCGTAGCTATCAGGTTTTTTCTCTCTTGATGGCTGGTGTTTTTCCATGTTTGAAAAGCCGTTGCGGCTGCCGCTACTGCGTTGTCTAATTGTGTCTTTGAGGCCTGCGGTACCATTCCAATCACTTCTTCTGTCGCAGGGTTAAGCACCTGAAGATTCGATTTCTCCCCCAAAATAGCGTTACCGTTAATGGTCATTGAATATGTAGTTGTCATGCTCGATTCCCTTCTCTCACTGTCCGTTTGTCACGTACCATCGTGACTTTCTGAGAAAAAGAGTAACCAGATTAACAATCCAATAACATCAACCATATGGTTGAGAGCTCTCATGCAAACCCTAACATGATGCTCTTAAACGCTTTAAACAAGAGTATTTATTGAGAAATGGAACGGTAAATGGGTATTCAAAAAAACGTGACCAATACGATAAAACCCATTAATTATTACAATCCATTAACATGTTAACTTGATTGTAACAATTTATAAAAATAGTATTGTCGTATTGGGGAAAGGCAAAGGACGCTGTTGTGAACGGGATAGAAAATACGCGATTATTAAAACTAGAAAAGTTTCAGAATGAAATTTTGATGCTACTCAATGGTTCTCTGAGTTCTTCACGAATTATTAGTTATCTACTAGACTCCGACTCTAAGCCTATCTGCCATAAATCCACCAGCTTTCAACATGCTATGCATCAGGAATATATCAATACTTATTATAAATCTGATCCGCTCTATCCGGCTAATTTTAGAGATACCAATGAAGGCATCGTAAAAATGAGTGATTTGGTCCCATTACATAATCGCTCCAAAAGCGATTATGTGCGTAATTTTATCCTGCCATGGAATATCAACGATAATATTGAAATGTTTTTTCGCGTAGATGGAAAGTTAGTCGCCGGTATTTCCATATTGCTGCAAAACCAGAAAAAAGATTTAACCACCAACGATCTAACCCATCTTCATCGCTATATCGAATTTACCCTTGCTCAAATCCTCGTCACCGCTGAGAAAAACGATTATGACAGCTTTTGTGATACACACGGTTTAACAGCAAAGGAGCGCATGGTGGCACAACTTGCTATTCAGGGTTTGGCCAATAAATCCATAGCCAATGAGCTGCACTGCAGCGTTGCTACCGTTAAAACCCACCTGCAAAATATCTTCGCCAAGCTAGCAGTAAATAGCAAAGTAGAGATGACTAGCCTGCTTTATCGAAGTAATTGCCTGATGTAATAAAAACAGCTCAGAATAAAACATTCTGAGCTTTTCGCATAGATTATCGAATAATGATGTGTCCGATTATGTTAGCTCGCACTCCCAAGGTAATGCTTCACAAAACGGTCAGATTGTATATTCCACTCAACATTTGTACCCTGCTCCACAAACCAAGAGTCTCCGGCGCTAAATACCTGTGTATCACCGGTACTTTTGTTAATTAATTCCACCTGTCCTTCCAGTACTGTTGCATGCTCTGTAAATGGGTATACCATTTCAAAACGTCCTTTTGTACAGCTAAAAATGCCGCAGGTTAGTGCATCTGTTGGTGCGCCATGCAACATAGCGATGCTGGCTTCCGGGTTACCTTCCAGTACCGTTGAGCCAAGGTTTTCAATACTTCCTACAGGCATAAGCTCAGGAAGTGGTTGGTTCTGTAATAATGGGATCATTGTATTTTCCTTCTGTGTTAACGACGTCCGGTCCAGTAACCTGAAGTTTGGTGCCACGCTTTACCGCTGCTCACCAGTAATGGACGTAAAATGTCTTTGCCAAATATACGAGCATGAGGAATAGAACTCATCAGGTTATATCTGTCGGTTTTTTCACTCATACCCTCAGCCAAAATCTTGCACACTACATGGCTGGGAGTCACCCCAAAGCCCGAATAGCCCTGTACGTAAAAAACATTATCGTGCTCTGGAAGTGTATTTATTTGCGGGAACAAATTTGCGCTGCAGCATAATGGGCCTCCCCACGCCATATCAATTTTCACATCTTTTAAATAAGGGAAAATCTTAAGCATTAATTGGCGATTCCACTGTTTAAGATCAGATGGCATGTATTCAACAAGTCGTGTAGCAGCACCAAACAGCAACCGGTTCTCTTTGGTAACACGGTAGTAATCGATCACAGGTCGTATATCACTGTAAGCCCCACGAATGGGACTGATTCGTTCAATAAGCTCGTCCGAAAGGGGCTCTGTCGCCAACTGAAAGGCAAAGGTATTAATGGTTTTCTTGTTGATGCTTTTTTCCATTCCATCCAAAAAACCGTTACAGGCCCAAAGCAACTTACTGGCTTTTACGCGGCCATTTGGCGTATGCACTGTAACCCGGTTTCCATACTCAACTTTGGTTGCTTTGGTATTCTCAAAGATCTTCACGCCAAGGCTATCGGCCGCTTTCGCCTCACCCAATAACAGATTTAACGAGTGAACATGTCCTGCCCCCATGTGTTTCAAAGCACAAGTATAAGCGTCCGAACCAACCACCTGTTTTACGTCACTGCCAGTGTAGATCTCAATATCGTCATCCGGCGTGGCTTTCTTAAACTCTTTTTCCCAGTTGCGCAGGGTTTTTTCCTGACGTTGATTACTGCCTAAATAGGCATAGCCCTGACAAAAGTCGGCATCTATCTGATATTTTTCAATTCGATCTTTTATGATGCCTGCACCTAGGTTTCCCAACTTAAAGAGTGTTTGCATGCCCTCTTCACCAACGTGCTTTTTAACTGTATCAATATCATGACCAAGCCCTGCCATGATCTGGCCTCCGTTTCGGCCCGTTCCGCCATAACCCAAATAATTGGCTTCAATAATCGCGATATTGGTAATGCCCTTTTCTGCCAGTTCCAGCGCAGTATTCACCCCGGAAAAACCACCACCGATAATGACAACATCAACATCGAGATCCTCTGTCAGGCGTGGAAAAGACAGCTCATATTTCTTTGTCGCCGCGTAATAAGTTAACGAATCTAAATGTCTCATATCCATCGTAACGTCCATGTTTATATTGATTGTGGGTACATAAAAACACATCTAGAAAACGACCGACATCGACCAAATGGTTGAGGAAGGTAAACAAATTGAACTTAGCTCATAGACTTGTGCTTTAAAAAATAGTCCACAAATCCTTCATTAAAAATCAATTCAAACGAAATATAACTGTCATGATTCTCGACAAAAATACCACTCAAACGAAACACACAAGCACTCGAACGAAACCTATTTTTCATACACTAAGGAATGAACAATGAAAAAACTTTGGCTAGCTGGAATACTTACTGCAACCGTTTCTGGTAGCGCCTTTTCAGCCACTCAAGTGACATGGTGGCACGCAATGGGCGGACAGCTCGGCGAGACAGTAAACAAGATCGCCACAGACTTTAATGCCTCGCAAAATGAATACCAACTAGTTCCTGTTTATAAAGGGTCTTACACCGAAGCACTAACCGCAGGCATTGCCGCTTACCGTGCAAATGAAGCGCCTAACATTCTGCAAGTATTTGATGCTGGTGCAGCCACTATCATGAATGCAAAGGGCGTAGCTAAACCCGTTCAGGACATCATGACAGATGCGGGTTATTCATTTAACTCTGCGGATTATCTGGCCGGTGTTCGTAACTTCTATGCCGATAGCAACGGAAAAATGATAGGCATGCCATTTAACAGCTCTACGCCTGTACTTTATTACAATCAAGATATGTTAGATGAAGCCGGAGCCGAACCGCCAAAAACCTATGAAGAAATGGAATTGGTGGCTAAAAAGCTAAAACAAAAAGGTCACGCGGCTTTCTCCCAGTCTCATACGCCATGGATCTTCTTTGAGAACTTTAAATCCAGACATAACCAGCAACTTGCTGATAAGCAAAATGGTTTTGATTCGCCAGCCACACAAGTCATGTACAGCACCAAAAACCTACAAATGCACTTCTCGAAAATGAAAGAGTGGTCAGATAAAGGTTATTACAAGTATTACGGAAAAGACTGGTCAGCAAACCAAACACCGTTTGAACGTAAAGACGTGGCAATGTGGATAGGTTCATCAGGTTCATTTGGCGGTCTTCGTCAACGCGTAGACTTTAACCTTGGTACAACCTTCCTACCATACTGGGAGTCTATCAACAAAAATGCTGGCGTTACCTTCATTGGTGGTGCGGCGCTCTTCGCTCTGTCTGGTCATGATAAAGCACAAGATAAAGGGGTTGCAGCCTTCTTCAGCTACCTGACCAGCTCAGAAGTACAAATGTACTGGCACAAAACCACGGGCTACGTTCCGGTAACAAACGCCGCATACAAAATGACTAAAGACTCTGGATATTATAACCAGAGTCCAGATGCCGAAGTGGGTGTTCAGCAACTCAGTTTACCGGGTGGTGAGTGGACCAAAGGTTACCGTCTTGGTTTCTACCCACAAATCCGCGAAGTCATGTATCGCGAAACTGACAAAATTTTCTCTGGAGATTCAAGCGTTAAAAATAGCCTTGAGAAAATCGACGTTGAAGCTAAACAGCTATTAAAACGTTTCGCCCGTACCGTTAAGTAATTTATCTCTACCTGCCCTAGCTACGGCTAGGGCACTCCTTTTTCTATTTAATTAAAACGCTAGGAATCCTTGTGGAACGTCGACAACAGTTTCGTCACTCTCCGCTGCCATATTTCTTCTTGGCTCCGCAGATCATCATTATTGTCATTTTTTTTATTTACCCGGCCATTCAGGCTATCAACCTGTCCTTTTTACTTGAAGACCCTTGGGGCATGTCTTCTACGTTTGTCTGGTTTGAAAATTACAGCATGCTTTTTGGTTCCGAGGAGTACTTGAGGACCATAGGTTTCACCCTGTTTTATTCCGTTTTGGTCTCGTTCTTTTCGTTAGCAATCGCTTTGTTGCTTGCGGTGAAGGCGAATAACATTATCCATGGACAAAGCGCCTACCGCGTTTTGTTGACCTGGGTGTATGCCATTGCGCCTGCGGTAGCCGGAATGATGGGCACATTTATCTTCAACCCTCACATCGGTGTGTTCGTCGATTTATTTAAAACTCTAAATATTGATTTTAGTTATCAAACAGACTCTTTTGACGCCGTTGTTGTTCTGGTTATCGTTTCCGTGTGGAAACAGGTGTCGGTCAATTTCATCTATTTTCTTGCAGGGCTTCAGTCCATACCTAATTCAGTAAAAGAAGCCGCCATGCTCGATTGTATCGGTGACTCACGACGCTTCTGGACCATCACTTTTCCTCTGCTTGCGCCTACGGGGTTCTTTCTACTGGTGATCAACCTAACCTATGCATTTTTCGATACCTTTGGCGTGATAGATACCATGACGGCCGGAGGCCCCGGAGGTTCTACGACTACATTGGTTTATAAAATCTTCACCGATGGATTTGTTGGTGCGGATATGGGCGGTAGTTCCGCTCAGTCAGTCGTCTTACTGTTACTGGTCCTTAGCCTCACCTATGTTCAGTTCCGTTTTGTAGAAAAACGTGTGCACTACTAAGAGAACGCAGATATGAAAACAAATAAATGGACAGATCACCTCATTCTCATCATTGGTGCATTGGTGATGCTTGCGCCCATCTGGCTTATTTTCTCCAGCTCTACCCACGACTCTTCAACGCTTCTGACTCAAGGGTTACAGTTCTGGCCTGGTGATAAAATGTTGGACGTGTATGAAAAAGCCTGGGAAACCAGCCAGGGATTTTCGGCAAATGTGACAGCAAAAAACATGATCATCAATTCCATGGTGATGGGGCTAGGGTTCGCTGTCGGAAAGATAGTTATCTCCATTTTTGCCGCCTATGCTCTGGTATATTTCCGCTTACCCTACGCATCAGCATGGTTTTGGCTTATTTTCGTTACTCTTTTATTACCTTTAGAAGTGCGCATTATGCCCTCTTATGAGGTGGTCTCTCAATTGGGTATGCTCAACAGCTATTCTGGATTGATCATCCCTCTTATTGCCTCCGCTACCGCTACCTTTTTCTTTCGTCAGTTCTTTAAAACTATTCCCGACGAATTGCACGAGGCGGCGCAACTGGATAACGCCGGCCCTGTTCGGTTTCTTGTCGACATATTACTGCCTCTATCCCGAACTATGATGGCAGCCATTTTTATCATTATGTTTGTGGTCGGTTGGAACCAATATCTATGGCCAATCATGATGACCACAGATGAAAGCTACAACACCATAGTGATGGGTATTAAACAGATTTTAAGCAACATTACTGAAACGTCCGATCCGAGATACAACTACGCTTTCGCCATGGTTATTCTGGCCATGCTTCCCCCCGTACTGGTGGTACTGATATTCCAGCGTTGGTTTGTTAAGGGCTTAGTTGAGAGCGAAAAGTAACCCACTATCTGCTCAATTTTTCAAGGCAATAAGGAATAACAAATGTTAAAGATTCAACAATTAGTAAAAACATACGACAACGGACATCAAGCGGTAAAGGGCGTCAGCTTAAACATTGACCAAGGTGAGTTCGTCGTGCTTGTCGGACCTTCTGGATGCGGTAAATCATCGATTCTTCGTTCCATTGCCGGACTCGAATCGATCTCTTCCGGCGAAATTCACCTCAATTACCGCCGGGTCGATACCGAAAAACCAGCGTTACGTGACATAGCTATGGTGTTCCAAAACTATGCCTTATATCCGCACATGAGCGTATACGATAACCTTGCCTACGGCCTCAAAAACAGAGGCGTACAGAAATCAGATATAGATAACAAAATTCAGCAAGTTGCCAAGACATTGAAGATTGAACAGTACCTCGACCGGAAGCCAGAAAAACTCTCTGGCGGCCAAAGGCAACGTGTCGCTATGGGACGCGCCATAGTGCGAGATCCTCAGCTGTTCTTATTTGATGAGCCACTGTCCAATCTCGATGCATCCCTGCGAGCGCACATGCGACTGGAAATCAAAAAACTGCAACGCAAACTGAAAGTCACCAGTATTTACGTCACTCATGATCAAATAGAAGCAATGACATTAGCGGATCGCATAGTAATACTTAACCAAGGTGAAATTGAACAGGTAGGCACTCCAGCCCAAGTTTACCATCAACCAGAAAGTACTTTTGTAGCTAGCTTTATGGGCAGCCCTGCGATGAATTTTCTTCCAGCCAAACTCAGTAATGGCTACCTGTACATAGGTGAACAGCGCATCTATATGCCAGAATTTGTTCATATCGATCAGCCAATCACTTTGGGTATTCGGCCAGAACATGCGGAAACTTTACCCGTTAAAGATTCGCTGCAAATTGAAATGTCATTATCTGTCATCGAGGCGCTTGGGCCCAATCAACTCGTACATGGTAAAGTCGATAGCGAACGGTTTATTGCCGTAACACCTGAAATGGGCATAGAAAAAAACAAACCGCTAAAACTCTATATCGAGCATAGTAATCTTCATCTTTTTGATAGTAATGGCCAACGAATCAAAGCGATTCAACAATAACGTTTAGGGGTTTAGTAGTAAGTTTATCGAACCGGCAGAAATGAAACGACTGTTCATTGTTGGATACACTGAACTTTTCAGCACCTTTAACAATCAAATCAGATAGAATTAGTTGTCGCTGATTGAGGAAATAACATGAAACCCATTATTGTAGGACACAGAGGTGTATCCGGACACTACCCTGAAAACACATTCGCCAGTGTAAAAGCCGCTATTGAGCAAAAACTGGAATGGATCGAAGTGGATATTCAGCCGACCAAATGTGGCGAACTAGTGGTCTGTCACGATCATGAAATTAGTCGCTGCAGCAATGGTCGTGGGCGTGTCGATGAGTATACGCTGGAACAATTGCAACAGTTTGATTTTGGCGGTTGGTTCGCAAAGGAATTTGAAGGCCAGACCATCATGACGCTAAAACAGTTACTCGCGCTAGGGCAGCAGCATCAATTAAGCATCAATATTGAAGTGAAGCTGGATAAAAATAATGCCCGGCAGGTGGTCTCCACGTTAAAAACACAGCTGGCTGAAAGCGGTTATCCAACCGAAAAACTCATTCTCTCTAGTTTCAGTGCATCGGTTATGCAAGAGTTACACAAACAGTGTGGCCACTTTAAATTGGGACTCATTAGCGAAAAACTCTCTGGTGATGATATGACAATACTGACTGATATCAAGGCATACAGTTGTCATCTTGATTACAGCACAGTGACACCGGAACACCTTCATCAGCTAAAGCAAGCAGGGTATAAAATCTGGTGTTATACCGTCAATGATCCAGAAAAATTTGTTCTGCTTGATCAGGTAGATGCCATATTCACAGATTTTCCCGAGCGATACAGCTAATCAGGATCTGCGAATACGGCTGAAATCTATTCTTGCTCACCCTAAAGTTATTAGCCATCTCAGGGTCAGTAACCATAAATCAAAACATGGTGCTGGCCTGTTGCCACTCTTTCGGGTTTTCGCCAAACCTATTCGCCCCATAACTGCCATCTTTCACCATAAAGTACAGTAAAAACAAAAATCCGATCACAGGGATTAACATAAGCAATGCCCACCACCCTGAATGATCCGTATCGTGCAGGCGTCGCACTGTGACTGATAACCCAGGCAAAATCATCAAGATGGAATAAATACCGCTGAGTATACCCATACTCTCACTTGTGTCGTAAAGACCAAGCATCCCATCTAATAAACTCAGAGAAATACTAAAGATTATGTTGAATAAAAAGAAGTACCAATACTCTTTACGTCTTGCTCTTCCACGAAAAGTAACGCCTTTTTTCAAAGCAATAAAATACCAGTTCATACCACTTGTCACTCTATAAATAATGAATATTCTCAAGTAATCACCAGACTACCTACCTGACATAACAATATCCCCTCTCTTGTCACATCCAAAATGAGAATGTCCACCTTAAGACCTATTTCACAATCCAATCAAAAAAGAACATAAAAAAAGCGTGTTCAATTCAATTGAACACGCTTTACTATCTTGATTCTAAAGCAGCCTTACTCTAAAACCGTCTTATAATCATTGTCATTCATTAGCGGCGTGGGTTACGCCCGCGAGATGACTTTGCTTTGTACGCCGAAGCCGCTTTCGCCTGAGAAAGCAGAATAGACTCTACCGTCAGTACCATTGGCTCTTTAGGTTCAATACCATTGGCGAAAGTACGTTGGCGAGGAGGAATTTCCATCTCTTCAGGTTTTGGTTTTGGCATACGCTTAAACCGAGACAGATAAAAGATCTCTAGCTTCTCTCTGGCCCACTTAGTTTTTTTGAAATACTTAACACTACTTTCGATAGACGGTTTAGTATTAAAGCAGTTAAAACGCATCGCTGTATCAAGAATATCCCATCCATAAAAATCAACAAGCTCGGTAAGTAGCTCCTCTAATTTAAGGCCATGTAACGGGTTATTTTGCTGTTCTTCTAACAGTCGCTGCTCATCAGACATTGGTTGTACCTAAAAATAGAGTGGGATCCCGCGCAGTATACAGCGTACTGTCAGACGACTTCAAGGCATGCATTTCTTTAATAGCCGTCCGCCAAAACAATGCGACGCCTTTATTACCTATTTTCCCCCCTTTAGTACTGCAAGTCTCGAAAGAGGCGCACAACCATGTTAACGTATTGTTAAGACGAGTTATTATATAGGCTAAAAATGCAACATCTCATTGGTTTGCTTCTCTTAGGTATTAGTGTATTAAATTATTCACCTACCGCAGTGGCAGCAACAGGCAAAAATAAAGCATCGAGTTCTTATCATGCTTTTTACACGATTGAAGACCGTGATGGTGTTATCGATATCGAAATGAATGCAACAATCAGCGCTTCAACTTTATTTAATGAGCCGGTCATCGCCTGTAACGCCAACTGGAAGATCCGCTCTATCCCCTGGGTTGATAAACAACCCACCACCTTTGTGCCTAAAGACGTTAAACAGGAAACCTATATCTACGATGTTACGTTGGCCTTTCCTACCCATGATAAAAAATATTTGATCTGTGACCCTGGGGTCTTCTATTCCTCCGGTGATCCCAAGTACAGCTTTACCGTACCCGGTAGCCCCAGCTGGAACAAAACCTTTCGCTATTTGTCTTTCATGAAATCTGACAACAAGTCCGCTGGCTACGCCGATAGAGACGAAGCAAAAGACATTATGCGTGAGATA
Organism: Vibrio sp. UBA2441; assembly: GCA_002342685.1. GTDB lineage: Bacteria > Pseudomonadota > Gammaproteobacteria > Enterobacterales > Vibrionaceae > Vibrio. The sequence continues at coordinate 26,114 of DDQN01000067.1, read as the reverse complement.
TTCAATAAAGGCTTTCCTGAAGCTCACTCGGCAAATCAAAAGCGTTTAAAAGTCATTTCTGCCAAGGTAAACCTGCAACACATCAAACGCTGGCTGAATAAGAAAAAACTGGAACGTGATGAAAAGCAGTATAAGAAGCAACAAGCAGCACTGCTAAAAAAACAGCAGATAACCCTTAATAGTGACTCATTAGATGATGACACCTTCGATGCATTTATAACTGCCGCAAATACAGAAAGAGGCGCCAGTTTAGCTCGCCACTATCTGAAGGTCAGCAAAAAAGGGAAATATACTAATCAAGCAGAGGCGTTAGCGAAGCTATGACAATTAGTAGCTCGACAATGACAGATAGGGGCAGTTTTGCCCCTTTGTAAGTAGAATTGAAGTGATCAATCTCGCTCTTAGGATTGCTTGACTTGAAAGGCTCGTTCCAATGATACACATTGGAGTGCATAATATATTTGAATCCTATTGTGTGGTCATCTTTAGCCACGATATGTATTACCACGGACGGTTGTGCGAACAAAAGTAAAGTACAACTTGGCCCGCTTGCTCAGACAATTTCGCCTATCCTTTAATTAAAGCCATATAGAATTGAATCAATAAGCAGGCCGACAACAAAGCATGATAATGCTGAGTGTCAGCAGGGAGAATGTTGATGGGGATGAAACTACAAAATGAACACATAGACTTTACACAGAAGAAAATCACACACTCAATGACAATCCAACCGAGAACCTTATCTGACAAAGAGAAAGAGGCTCTTATTGACTCTCTGTACCAACTTCATTCGCGAATATTTGACGGAGTAACCAAAGAGCGATTTTCTTCAACTGTTGTCAATTCTACGGCAGATTGGACTCGTATTCGGATTTATAAAAATAGCGCAAATGAATGGGTTGGGTATTGTGCCGCGCATCGTTTCTATAAATCAGCATTTAGCCGTTCCTTAGTCGTTTTGAGAGCGGAAGCTGGAATATTAAGAGAGTACCGAGGACGTAGCCAAACATTATGGTTCGCCTTTTACGAAGCGATTAAGTATCGAATAACCCACCCTTTTTGTGAGCTTTACTATTTAGGCACCTTTGTACATCCATCCGTCTTATATATGTTTTCTCGATATTTTTCCAAATGCTACCCTAACGGCAATATGCCCATCCCTGCATCTGTTAAAGAGCTAATGTTAGAACTGGCGCATAGTTTTGATATTGAGCCCGTTGAGAAACAAAATATACTCGTGAGAAAAGTAAACTGGATAACAAATGAGTCAACTGAAGACAGATACTTTTGGCAGAACCACACGCATCCCGCGGTAAAATTTTATATCAAGACGAATCCTGGATATATCAAGGGTAACGGTCTTCTAGTTTTGTTACCGTTAAACTTCAAAAATATCTTTATGTCATTAGCTAAGTTTGTAAGAAATAAATTAGTACGGCATTTACTAACGAGAACTCCGCATGAGCATAATAGGCATAACTAGACGCTAAACGTTTACGGGAAGTACGTTTACAGGACAGGCGCTTAATACCTTATAGGGTGCCATGACTTGACACCCTCGTTCCAATGCTCCACGTTAGAATACATAACATACTTAAACCCTATTGCGTGGTCATCTATCGCAACGGTATGCATTATTACGAGTCAGCAAAACATATCCCGGTTAATTTGGCTGATTGAACGGCTAAATGGTCTTTAGGCACATATTTGGTTTTTCCGGCAATATCAGCTAATGGCACGGCCGTGACTTCTAGTCCTTTTGCCGCGACTATTTTATTGTATTCACCTTTATAAAGAAGCTCCGCTGCTTTTGCTCCGAACTGAGTGGCTAAAACCCTGTCATATCCGGTAGGGCTTCCGCCTCTTTGCAGATAACCGAGCACTGAAACTCTTGATTCATATTCAGAAATCGCATTCAGTTCGTTAGATACTCTATGTGCTGCACTAACGCCCTCTTGTTTTCTTTTCTTTTTAAACTGTTTCTTCGTTAAGTCAGCTTCTTCAAGTGTCCGGGCGCCTTCTGCTACTACAATGACACAAAACTGAGAATTGGAATTCTTCATCCGGTTATCGACATGTTCTTTCAGCTTATTAATATCGTAAGGAATTTCGGGAAGGATAATCGCGTCTGCGCCACCCGCAATACCCGCGTACAAAGCAAGCCAACCAGCAGAGTTGCCCATGATTTCAGCTAAAATGACTCTTTTATGTGAGGCTGCCGTAGTATGTAGTCTATCAACGGCATCGGTACAAAACTCCAAAGCTGAATGAAAACCAAAGGTAATATCGGTTCCATAAATGTCGTTATCGATGGTTTTTGGTAATCCGATAACATTTAACCCTCTTTCGGTGAGCCAGTAGCCCCTCTTGTTTGTTCCGCCCCCCCCAAGAACGACCAGACAATCAAGGTTCCAGGCGTGGTAGTTAGCAATCATTTTTTGTACTTTTTCTTCATCTTTAAATGGTCGCTCCCTAGAGTTTCTTAAAAAAGAACCACCTTCATGTAGAATTCCAGAAAAATCAGAATGTTCCATCAATTTGGCGTTATTTTCGACTAAGCCTTTGTACCCGTCGAAAAACCCGACTATTTCTATCCCGTAGTTATCTTGAGCTGCTTTTGCTAGCCCTCTTAAAGCGGCATTTAGTCCCGGAGCATCTCCACCAGCAGTGAGTACTCCAATTCTTTTTGTTACTGAACTCATAGGTAAATTCTCTTTTATTATTCTTTGTCGTGTCTTCGTTGAGATAGTTTTTGCTTAACTTTTCAATTATCTTCTGAATCGATGAATCTTCTTCAATTGCTCTGATTTTTATTACCTCGTTTAAATCCACAAATTGCAACTTCAACAAAGAAAATCGTGAAACCGATCAGTAGATGAGTAAGATATTAAAGATACTTAGCGTTCAACCTTGCTAATTCGATGGTTGACTTGCCTTCCTAATCGCAAATTTTGCAGCAATCGGGCCAAATATCTCAAAAAATATGGTAGAGCTTATTACAAGAGATAAGATCGTTTGTCGGTACTCAGGAAAGTGTTCAGAAGCAACAAGAGCCATACCAATAGCCACTCCGGCCTGAGACAGCAAAGCCAGCCCCATCCAACGTTTTATTTCTTTATCGGCGTGGCTTAATTGTGCTCCCAACCGTGCCCCTGCTAATTTCCCCATGATCCTGCTCGTTATATATACCAAACCAAGCAGTCCAATATTTTCTAGCGCTTCAATTTCAATCGTAGCGCCCGCAAGCACAAAAAAAATAACCATAAATGGCCATTCAATATTTTCTATCTCGTGAAAAGAATGTTCATGATGTTTTGCAAAGTTAGCAATGACGGCACCCATAATAATTGACGCAATTAAGAAAGAGACATTGAGCCAAAGAGCTAATCCACCACATATGAATACTAAGGCCAATGCCTCTGTTAATATTGGCTTACCTGGTTTAATTCTTCCTGTTAACGATGAGCCAATAAACCCAAGTATCAACCCAAGAATTAACGCGCCCCCTATATCTTTGGCTGCAAAAATGAGCGGTGAGTCTGTCGCTATGTGACCCGTTATGGACATAGCGATAGCGATGCCGATAGCAAACAGCATTAATGCCCACGCATCATCTAAGGCAACAACCGAAATCAGCACCTTACCGAAAGAACCCTTATCATTTGATTCAATAATTACATCCAATGTTGATGCTGGGGCTGTGGCTGCAGCGATACAACTTAATAATACTGCTAGTTCTGTAGGGATTGCTAACCACGCTAAACATAGGTAAACAATGGAAGCCGTTACTATTGCCGAGCTTAACGAAATCCAAAGTATTTTAGATATCCCATTATGTAAAAAATCCTTTGTCAGTTTCCCACCGATCAAAAAGCCCACCATTAACAGAGTAACCATGGCGATCGCCTCAAACTGCTCCTGAAATATGGGGGGAATAAGATTCAAAAATTCTTTGCCAATTAAAATCCCAAACAACAGAAGAAGTGTGACTCGAGGTAAGAAAGTTCTTTGACCTAGATAGCTTAAGAGCTGCCCTACTAAAAGCATGCCCCCTAACGTAAGAAGAATTTGATATTCAATCTCCATATCTATTTATTCTCTATTGGCTTGTTTAATGATTTTAGCTCATTTTCAAGCACCTACACCCAAATCTCACGGGTTATTCATTATTAAATGATAATAGTAAACATAGAATAAAAAGGCCCGATGATTTACATCGGGCCTTCTTTGGCTTTCTATTAGGTATAGTTACTACGGCATCTGATAGGTTTTGACGACTTTTTCCAGTTCTATCACCTCTGGTTCAGGGATATGCTCCTGCGGGAAGGCCGTTCTCACTTTCTGTGTTAGTGCTTTAGCAAACACCTGATACAGTACACGGGTGGAAACCGTCAGCGGATACTGCACATTGTCCGGCAGTGTGAAGGTTTCATTACGGGTCTTGCCCGATTTAAGCCTGGTATCCTTGCCGATTTTCACGTAACGCCAGAAAAGTTGCCCTACCGGTTTTCCGTCTTTGTCTACACCGACTTTAACGAACTTACGCGCATCTTTAGGGATGTAACCATCTTGCATGACACCGCTTTCAAATACCCGGTTACCTGTGGCGTCGGTCCCAATCACTTCTAGCCAAACCTGACGACGTGCCCCACCCGGCATATCATGGCCTGAATTCACATTAGTTATTTTAGCGGTAAACTCGGAGCCTTTCTTTTCCACTTCCAGAGTCAGTGCCGTTTTCAATATATCGGTACTCATCTTTTTATGTTCGGGGCTTCTCATTCCGGTAAAGAAGTAATTACCCCCGACAAAGTGATGTGAACGCATATTGGATTTTATCGGGCCATCATCTGTCGATTGTCCAGCCACTTTATTATCGAAATTAGTCACGTCCTGCGTCATATGACAATCGATACAGGTTTTATTCTGCTCTGGATTATCCGGCGCGTTGAACGGTGAAGCCAGCCACTCGCCAAAGTTGTCGTTGATGTTGGCACCCTGCCCTGTGGTAAATTCGTTATGGCAGGTCGCACAGTACAGCGAACTTTGATAAAGCTCCGGGTCGGAATAGGAGTCTTTGTGTTTCTGCGGAGAAGCATTGATCTGCTTTTCCGACAACCATTTCAACAAGGTGTTGTTGGCATCTTCAAAGATGTACGCTTCCCTGTCTTTGATGTTTACCGTCATATCGGTATTTCCGCCGGCATCTTCCGCTTTAGTGACACGGTGACAGAACACACAGCCCGTGCCACGCTCACTCACCGACTTACCGTGAGCCAGTGCCAGCTTAAGTGACTCACCGCCTTTGTCTCGCATGTCACCAAACTCCTGTAACGGCTCATTATCTCCGTTAATCACCATTTGCGGCGCATGACAGCCTCGACACAGAACCCTAAACTCTTCGCCTTCCGCTTGCGCGGCAAAATTTTCATGCTGGCGGTAGTAAAGGTTGTCCATGTTCATGCCGTGGTTAGAATCTGCCCACTGATCATAAATAGTCGTGTGGCACTCGGCACATTCCGCTGAGTTAATCCACTCATCCGGATGGGTATAACGCTTCTTATCATCCAGACGCAGCCAAGTAGACAGATACGGCAGGTTCTCTTGTGAACGCACATATTCATTCAGTGCCGACATCATTTTTGCGGCTTCAACCGGAGGGTTTTCTACGCTCACTTTCGGTGGTGCATCCTCTCTAGGATCACCTCCCATACCCCCCTGAGTTTTCTGAATGATATCGATGTACGCACCCACCGGATCGCCGGCGATCATTTTTCTGACATCCACATGCCCGGTCAATGCGTTTTCAAAGCGGTCTTTTTTACCATCTTCCATTAACTGCTTATTGGTAAAATTAAACCCATCAAAATGGCAAGAGTTACAGCTCATCCAGAAGTCACCAGCCATGGCAAACTCCGGGTTCTCAGCACTGTTGGCACTGTTAAACAACGCCTTACCCAATCGCAACTGTTTGGTTAGCGGGTCGGCTTTTACCAGAGCAGCAAAGTTATCATCACTGAGCTTTACTTTGGAAAAAGGACCGGGAGCCCCGGTATCAAACTTGACCAGATCCAGAGACATGGCGTTTTGCACATACAAATCACGCCCGCTGATCAGTAAGCCTCTTGGGTTGTCGCCCGGAACATTACGATAAATCTGCGTGGCTTTTACCCCACCCTGAAACTTCTTACGACGATGACGCTTTTTGTTCTTCTTGCCCTGACGAGACAGGTCAAACACCATTAAGTCTTCTGAGCCCGCCAAAGTGAAAATAATTTTTTTGCCATCATCAGTAAAAGCACCATCGTGAGGGTTAGAAACTATACGCACCCGATTGCCACTTTCGATGATGTTAATCTGTTTAAATAGTTGCTTACGTTCGTCCACAACCTCTTGCTCATTACCATTTTCCAGATCGAGTATAGAAACCGTTGGAAATACAGTGGATTGAAACTGAAAGTCATGGCCAAACGACCACAATACATGAGGAAGCCATGCGGTTTGGCCATCGGGAGAAATGACAATGTTATCCAGTAGTCTGGGTTTACCCTGTGGCACAGTTTTACTCTTATTGTCCGGGCTATCGACTAACTGAATGACCTTGAGCAATTGTGGGATCTTTTGCTTAACATCAAATATAGATACCTGCCCCGTCAATGAGTGGGTTACGAGTAATCGACCATCATCGGTTAATGCTAAACCTCGCGGTGTTGCTTCCGTGCTCAGGGTTCTCACTATCTCGCCTGAACGATTCATCACTAATAGTTTGCTTCGTTCAAAACTGGTGATATAAAACAGTTGCTGAGCCGGGTTGAAAACCACACCAAATGGGCGCGAAGGAACCTCGGTTTTCTGCACTACTTCCAATGTCTTAGCATCCAAAAGTAACACACGGTCATTAAGATAGTCCGTTGCCAACAGCAGCTTAGCATCGTCGGTAATCGCTATTCGGCGAATATCCCGCCCAATGGTTGCCTCGTTAACTAGTTTGCCGTCATCACGATTTAAAATGCTGACACTTCCCGCGTCGAAGTTGGCGCTATAGAACTGGTTTTTATCTGCATTAAAACGTAACGAGCTACTTTTATCTGCGGCGTTTACTGTGCTTGCCATACACGCCAGCACCAACAGAACTACCCACTTAACCGATTTACATTGACTACTTAACATCATCTGCCTTTCACGAATCACTTTATGCCAGTATTGTTACTGGCTTTATACAAATAGAGTTGCCTTTCCCCACTAAACCGCGCAGGAAATTGCGTAATTAACTGTTGATCATTTAACTGGCTACCGGAGAGCCGAAATGCCGTTTGTTGACGGTTCAATAGTGCTAAATGGCTGCTTGGATAATACATGTCATACACCGCTCTGTTATTCAGCTGTTCGCGCAACAGATTTACACTGTAATTTGTGCCGACAATGGTTATCTCTGGGTGCTGCTTTATCCACGTTATCGCCTGCTGAGTTGGGGATTGAGCCGGCTCAAAGTTGCTGTTCATCCCGCCCACAGCGGCAAAATAAACCAGACAAGCCACCGAGATTACCGACGCCACCTTATGTCGCTGACCATGCTGAAAATACGCCTGAATTTGCAATGGCAGTAACACAGAAAACAGCAGCACAACCGGAGTCCAGTGACGAAGGTTATCTGGATTTTGAGCAACCAATACCCATATAAGGTATGTGGTGCTTATTAGTGCAATCACACCCTGACACCTAAAATCCAAACGGTTAATCCGTGATGGCCTAATCTCAAACAACCCGGCCAGCACACAAGCCATCATCAAGCCTATGCCAACAATGCCGTAGGTTTGTATCAGGGTTTCAAGCCATTGAACAACGCCAGAGTTATCGCCAGCGGCCGTATTGCCCCAGGTAGAAAAATGCCCCTGAGTAAAACGTATACCTTCAACAAAATACCCAGAGCCATCTTTTGACCAGATAAATGCCAGACTGAGTAAACCAACAATAATGAGGCTAAAGCTGGCCTGAACATAGATTTTGATTTTGGGGCCTTTGTTACCGTTTAACAGCGGAATAACCATACAGCCCAGCGCCAATGGAAAATAAGACGGGCGAGTTGCCAGCATCAAGCCAATACAAAGGCCCGCCAATACATTTTTTTGCCGGAAACCACTCATCAGCGCCAACAGTAGAAATACCAAAGCGAGAGAGTCAGAAAGTCCGCTTAATGCCACTGATGCGACTAATGGCTGTATCAAAACCAACAGTCCACCCAAGCAAGCGGCCAGCCAAGAACCGGATAGCTGAACAATCAGCCCAAACACCAGAATCGGCAATGCAATGGCCGCCATCAAAGAGAGCATTACATTGGCTAAATCTGGGCTACTCCATAAGGCCACAAAACGACTCATCCCGACAAAGGCCGGATAACCCGGAAAATGCGGCCGAAACTCCAGCACTGAAAATCGTTCAATGGCACGTGAAAAATTCAGTGCATCATCGCTGGTTATCTGGATCGGATATTGGCTTAACCAACCGGCCCACAACAGATAAACCAGTAAAAAAGAGAAACTAGCCCCAGCGGAAAACCGACTCATTAGTGTTGCTTTAAGCCTTTAATTGCGTCGAGCAACACACTTCTTTGCTCAGTAAACATCGCCGCATCCGCAGGTGCTTGTCCGACCCCAAAAACTCCGGGATTACCGATAGAAACCAATACCCCTTGAACCGCCTGATTCGCCGCTTTTCGGTTTTCGTCATCCAGCTTAGGCATGATCAAATCGAGAAACAACTTGCTCTTTACTACCAGAACCTTTGCAACCTGATAATCATTGAGGTTCTGCTCCGCGCCATCCAATCGTCGAATGATCTCCTCCACTATCGCTTGATCGATAATCGACTCAATCACTGCACCGTTTTTACTTTTTATCGCCACGCTCATTGGTGTATATAAATCAACACCGTGGTCGCTCAGAAGGTAATCAAACTCTTCTTTCAAGCCGTTAACCGCACTTTCAACCGCAGTGTAATCCGCATCGGCCACCGCACTAAGGATAAGCTCCCGGCCTTCTATCAAGGGCTCTTTTCCTGCCGCCGCATAGGAATAAGCATTGGCTGATGAATGCATTACCAACCCAGCCATAACGGTCATCAGCAACAGAACTTGTTTAAAATGAGCAAATAGGTTCATTGTGTTTCCTTTGTTTATCTGCAAAGCCATGCCATCAGGCCACGCTTTGTACTTCAATCACGGTATTTTCGTTGCGGTAATCAAATATTTCCCGACGACGGTCTTTTCCATCAATGATGGACTGCGCCGCCATCATGCCCATTTCCATGGCGGTATCGGTAAAGATATAACGAAACGTTCCCTGACGACCTGTCATGATTAGGTTGTCAAACTGAGCAAGATGGGTAATCGCCTTCTCCCTTTTTTCCTGATAGGTCATGTCCATCATGGGATAAGCGTGTTCACTGTAAGAGGTGAAAAATTCTCCCGTGGCGAGCTGCGGATTCACGCCCAGAGACGCCAGATCATCCAGAACTTTTTCTTGCAGTTTTTCTCCCGGCATACGCCATACGTCATCACCCTTGTTGCATGGGATCTCAACCATCACCGAGCTGCGCCCAGTTGGAGCCATATAGGAAGAGCGCCTTTTAGGTTCCTGAAGTCGTGTTCCCAGAATGTCTGGATCGGACAGGTACTGCCAGGTATTGTCGGAGATGTTGTCTGTCTCCATTGGCATATTCATAAAACGCAGCGATCGGAAAGTTAAACCACTGTCGAAATCAGTCAGCTTGCACATTAAGGGCAAGGGTAAGGTCGAAATCAGCTGGTCACATTCAATCGTTTCCTGGCTATCACCATTGGTATACTGAACAGCGCCAATGCGCGCTTTTTCTAGGCTCAGGCCAGACACATCGCTGTTTAAAATGAGTGTCACGCCGCGCTTTTCCAGTTCTTGCGCTAGGCGGGTATAGAGCTGACCGAACCCCCATTTAGGATAACGATATTGACGTGCATAGGTGCGTACATTCGAGCGTTTACCCGGAAGCAGTCGCCGTGCAACGTCTTTTAAGTCCATCAAACTAATGCGCTGAGAGGCCCAGTCACCGGATAAATTTTTCGGGTCAATCCCCCATAATTTAGCGGTATAGCCTTCAAAAAAGTGCTTATAAAGCGTTTTTCCAAATCGGCTTTCAATCCACTCGGCAAAGCTCACTTGTGACCGGTTTTGCGGCTTAGGCACAAAAAGTTGCTTCAACAGGTCAATACCACCACCAACCAACAAAGAAAGCGGTGCATTTTTGATCAGGTCGGTTAGCATTAACGGATACTGATATATGCGTCCCCGATAACGGATCACGCTTTTTCTCTGAGCAAACATGAGCTCTTCGCCCATAAGCTCATCAACAAATTCAAGTAATTTGGGGTTTTTGGTAATAAAGCGGTGACCACCAAAGTCAAAACGATATTCACCATGCTCGCCCTTGAACATTTGTGTGGCACACATACCGCCAGCATACGCTTCACGCTCGATAATGGTCACTTTATATCCAGCATCGTTAAGCTCCCACGCCGCCATAAGGCCGGCAGGACCCGCGCCCAAAATGACAACATGCCTTGATTCAGACTGGCTCATGCGGTTTTATATCCTCGTTTCCAAATAAGACTAAAGATGAACATATAACCCGCCCACACCGCCAGTTGTAATACACCGGGAGAGGAGTTATAGCCGAACAAGGCACGCAAGAAGGTGCCAAACACGCCTCGGTCGTCTAGGATGTGCGAAATATCAAATAGTTGGGCATGAAATATCGGCAATACATGAGCCGCTTGAAGCATGTTTATCGCCGAAGATAACAAACCTGCGGCAATAATAATGATCAGTAAACTGGTCCATTTAAAGAAAGACGCCAACGGCACGTTTCTGGTGCTTTTCATCATTAGCCACACCAAAGCGTAAGACAGAATTAAGCCCAAAACCGCACCAATCATGGCATCCTGTGTACTTAACTCGCCATAACTTGAATACATCAAGGCGGAAAAAAACAGAATGGTTTCAAAACCTTCTCGCAAAATAGCTAACATCGCCAGAAAAACCAGCCCCATCAGGTTGCCGGTACTGACCATTTCAGTGACCTCTTTTTGTACCTGAGCCACCTGACTTTTGGCCTGTTTTTGCATCCAGACCGCCATATAGGTGAGTACCAGAGTGGCAAATAAAAGTATGCCCGCCATCAGATAGTTTCGGTAGAGTTCATTGCTGAACTGATCAACCACCACCTGAAAAACAAACGCAATGGCCAGAGACAGTATCAAGCCAACAAAAACGCCGATGTAAATGTACTTGTTGTATTGACGGGCGTTCAGCCTTGCCAGATAAGACAGCACAATGCCCACCAATAAAAAGGCTTCCAACCCTTCACGTAAAGTAATTAAAAAACTTGCAAACATAAATCCTCAACACACTTCCAAAACAGTGATAATTATTACTTCTTTTTCGTTTTAATAATTTTGAGCACGCTCCAGCGCATGGCGTGTCTAAACACCAACGGCGCGAGCAGCCAGGACGAATAAAAGTGTATGTCCTGAATAAGCACACCCAGAGCATTACCCGGCGTGCCAAAGAAAAACAGATAGAAACCGCTCACGCTGCAGACAATAAGCAACCATTCGATGGCCGTCCCGGTTTTACGCAGAAATGCTTTGTTGCTGGAGGTTATCAACCGGCGATGCGATAGCCAAAAAGCACCAACAATCACGCTAAATAGCGAGATACCGACCAGCATATGAATTAAAAGAACCCAACGTTCAGCCTGCCAGCTAACGTCAACCCGTTTCCACAGTACTATGCCGGTGAAAAACATCAGGTATAACATCGCCTCCGCCCATTTATGATGAAAAGCAAGGCGAGCCCACCACTGACTAAAGCGGCTTGCTTGAGAATTGGACTCTGATATTGAATGACTAGACATTACTCTCTACCTACTACTCTCAATCTACAACAGCCATTTTATGCCTTGTATCGGCACAAATGAGAAACGACAAAAGCAGCGATAGTTCATCGCTGCTTTAGTTCGGCTTATTTAATAATTAAAGCCAATGATGGTTACTTAACGCTAACCTTGTTTGCCATGGTCATCGCAGTACCAAACTTACCACCAGCAGCGATGACCTGATGAACACCATCTTCATCGGTATCCGTTGAACTACTGCCTTTAATTTGGTTTTCACCAGAGTCGCCCATCCATTCTGACAATTGCATGCCACCGTTGATAACGCCACGGAACCAGCTTACATAGCGGTCGGTTAATGCGGTTAGCTCTAGCGCTGGCTCATTTTCACCCTCTTCATTTTTCAGGTGTAACATGGCTTCACGCAGGCCCGCAGAGATAGCCGCAGAGGTGTAAGGTGTATGAATAGTTGCCTGACCCGGTTTTGCCGACCAAGTGTTGATGTTTTTATCAAACATGTTTTTCTCTACCGCAAGGTAAATAGAACGTGCTGCTTGCTTATACTTCACGTCATCTGTCGCTAGGAATGCTGCTACCAGACCACGAATCGCAGCAAACTGAGCATCCACAGATTGGCTTGCATCACGAGTCATTGATTTATCGATAGTCATGCCATCAAATACCAGACCGTTCTTGCCAATAAGATTCGTCAGGATAAAGTCCGCCTGACCTTTAATCATGGATAGTGCTTTTTTACCAGATTCAGACTTCAGGTTTACATCACTGCTTTCTGCAGAAGCATAACCAACCGGCAATGCGTCTTTAGCACGTTGGTAAATAGAAAGAGCGACCATTGAGTAGGATGCATCATAGACATCTACACGATTGCCCTGTGTACCTTGTTGATACTCAGTAACAAAGGTGCCCTGCTTCTGGTTGTAATGCAGCGCTGCCATATTTTGGAATAACAGGTTAGAGATGTTGTTCGCCAATGAGAACGCATCCGTTGCAACCACGTCGTTGCTGTCTACAGAATCTGTATTAGCGTTAGGTGCCGCTGCAAATGGTGCGCCATCAAATACCGCGCTAAATGCTGGGTTTTGTGCGCTGTTCGCTGTACGTTGGTCCGTGAAGGCGAAGAACTCACCCACAGGCCACAGCATTTGCCATGTATCACGCAGTGAAGATGTCGCATCTGTTACCTTCAGGCCTTTAATGGATTTCACGCCACTTTCAGAACCTTCTTCTACCGCCACTTTGTGTGCAAACCAAATCGCACCGTTTGCCGGGTTGTAATCAGGGCCAAACTTAACACCCAACTCTTTACCATTAAAACCAAGCTGCTCTTGCATGATTTGCAGCTTGTCGATAGACATCTCTGTCAGCATCATACCGTTGAAGCCATCGGCAGCCGAAACGCCCAAGCTGTGCTTGCCATCTTGGTCCATCTTAGCTGAATCAGCTTCTACTTCTTCATCGGTTTCAGTGACGTGCATTCCACCAAGGAAGTCCTGAGACCACATTACTTCTTTCAACAAGATTGCACCGGTCGCAGCAGGGTTAAATGATTTGTCAAAAGAAGCGACATTCCACGCCAGCGATTGATAATCACGGAAGTAAGCGGGAACAACCACCTGAACGGTTTTGCTGTTGCCTTTTGCTGTGGTGATCTCAACTTCGTCACCATTCACCGTTGTGGTATCCGGTGCCTGAGCAAACTCTGGACTGCCTGATACATATGGAATAGAGATTGGGTACATGTTTTGTGGTACTTCACTGGCTGGGAAACCAACCGCAGCCGCCATCTCAATAACACGTTGGCCAAGATCCGCCATCTTGCCACCACGAGCGCGGTTAACTGGGCCATTAACTAAGTGCGGGCCCATTTGCGACTGGTAGTTTAACGCGTACATTGCTTCTTCAGAGTATTCGTAACTTTCGATGCCAGCAGCAAAGTCAAAAGGGGTTGGGTCGTTAGCAACGTTAGGGTCTAATATATCCAGGTCTAGTCCTAGCGACTCCGCCAGAGGTTCACCAGACAGTTCAAATTCTGTATAGGCTAAAAAGTTGCCTGCTGGTTGGTGCGTTTTGTCCAATACTGTTACTTGCGGAGCGGCCTGACTGGCTGTCGCAAATACAGCAGCTGAAACAGCAAGGCTTAAAATGGTCTTTTTCACAACTGATCCTTTCTTTCTTTTTGTCGATTTTTATGTAACTTGATTACGATTCGCATATGCTATTGATAATCAATCTCATTTACAATACCACTTTAGGATTAGACTGTGCAATACCTTGTTCCAGATCAATAAAAATGAGAATGATTCACATCCGCGCTTGCGTTTTATTTTGTTACTTTTCCATTCTCCCTTACAAACAAATAGTTAATTTCTGACTGTCATCGTATTTTTGTCATATTACGTCAATACGAATGTGTTATATTCTGCATGCAGTACACAGCGTTGCTTATGGGGCCGATATACTCCAGTGACCCCAAGGAGCAGGACTCCGAGATATCGTTGCGAGCCACTGCAAAATTAAAGTAACTCCAGACATATTCACCACCTCAAGTGATTATTCATTGCCATTTACACACTTGTGGCTTTTCATTAAACCGAACTTGATTATTATCAAAGGGGAGCCAATCCGTGTCGTCTTCTATCCTTTCCTTGCTGTCAGAGACAGAAAAAAAACAACTAATGGCACATCGGCAAACAAAGGTCTTTCGCAGCGGTGAGATTCTGTTCACTCAGGGTCAGCCTGCCCGTCATATGTTTCGAGTTGATAAAGGGAAAATTTCACTATTTCGCCTTATGCCTAATGGAGATGAAAAGCTATTTCGGGTATTTATGGCTGGTGATGTTATAGCAGAGGTCGCAATGTATATTTCCCCAAGGCTCTACCCTATGAGCGCCAAAGCCGATCAAGACTCGTCAGTTTCTGCTTTTTCGTGTGACATCATTGACCAGTTATTGGATGGGTCTGCAGATCTGTCCCGTAGGATGCTGGGAGTCATGAGTAATAATGTGTGTAACCTGATGAATACAATAAACATTCTTACTCAGGTGAATGCCAACCAGAGATTAGTGATGAAACTTGCTGAGATTTATAAACAGCAAAATTGCAGCGAAGGGAAGATGTCTCTGCCAATAACCAAAAAACTACTCGCTTCTCAGTTAGGAATGACACCAGAGACCCTTTCTCGTTCGTTTAAAAAGCTGAAAACTGACGGTTTCATCAAAGAGTCAGCATCTAATCTGTTTATCACCGACATAGAGAAACTGTGCGAATCGGTCAGTTTAACCGCTGATATCTTTAATTCGTTAAAAAACCACAGCTAAAGTAACAGGCCACAGGCAATAGACAACGGAATTACGTATCGATGAAACTACTTACCTACTTACCTACTCACCCATAATCGTAGCCTGCCCACCCATAATCCATCCCCCTCTCCGATCACCTATCGCCCTATCACCCATTACCTATTACCTATTACCTATCGCCCTATCGCCTATCGCCCTATCACCAATCGCCCTATTACCCATCACCTATCACCTATCACCTATCGCCCACCACCCATCACCCACTACCCATCACCCACTACCCACCACCCATCACCCACTACCCACTACCCATCACCCACTACCCATCACCCATCACCCA
>DDQN01000067.1:0-10450 GCA_002342685.1 Vibrio sp. UBA2441 | reverse complement strand
TCACCCATCACCCATCACCCATTATTACCCACTCGTAAAAATCATTTACTATTTTATGGGATTATCATTATTTAAATACCTAATATACTGTCCCCCTACTTAAGTGAGTCGGAAAAAATTGACTATCCTTAAGTTTCCAATCCAATAATTTTTAGAAAGGGATCAAAATGGCTGACCAATTTATTAAATCTCGTGCGGCGATTGCGTGGGGACCAAATCAACCACTTAGTGTTGAAGAAGTTGATGTAATGCTACCAAGAGCAGGCGAAGTACTGGTTAAAATCGTCGCTACTGGTGTTTGTCATACAGATGCTTTCACACTTTCAGGCGATGATCCTGAAGGTATTTTCCCATCCATCCTTGGTCACGAAGGTGGCGGTATTGTTGAGATGGTCGGCGAAGGTGTTACCAGTGTAGAAGTTGGTGATCACGTTATCCCACTTTACACGGCTGAGTGTGGCGAGTGTAAATTCTGTAAATCAGGCAAAACTAACCTTTGTCAGGCAGTACGTGAAACTCAAGGTAAAGGCCTAATGCCAGATGGCACAACACGCTTTTACAAAGATGGTCAGCCTATTTATCACTACATGGGTTGCTCAACTTTCTCTGAGTTCACCGTTTTACCAGAAATCTCACTTGCAAAAGTAAGCAAAGAAGCGCCGCTTGAAGAAGTTTGCTTATTAGGCTGTGGCGTAACCACTGGTATGGGCGCGGTACTAAATACTGCAAAAGTTCAGAAAGGTGACACAGTCGCTATCTTCGGCCTTGGTGGTATCGGTCTTTCTGCGATTATTGGTGCCCGTATGGCTGGCGCAAGCCGCATCATTGGTATTGATATCAATGAAAGCAAATTTGAACTTGCCGCTCAGCTTGGTGCAACTGATTGTATCAACCCGCAAAAATTCGATAAACCTATTCAGGAAGTCATTGTAGAGATGACCGATGGCGGTGTTGATTTCTCGTTTGAGTGTATCGGTAACGTAAACGTAATGCGTCAGGCTCTGGAGTGTTGCCACAAAGGCTGGGGTGAGTCAGTTATTATCGGTGTTGCAGGTGCTGGTCAGGAAATTTCTACCCGCCCATTCCAGCTAGTGACTGGACGCGTATGGCGCGGTAGTGCATTTGGTGGCGTAAAAGGCCGTTCTGAGCTGCCTGAAATAGTTGACCGTTACATGGCAGGTGAATTCGGCTTACAAGAGTTTATCACTCATACAATGGGACTGACTGAAATCAACGAAGCCTTTGACCTGATGCACAAAGGTGAAAGTATTCGCTCCGTCATTCACTTTGATAAGTAACCAGCCGACCGATTAAAGGTTAGCGAAAATGGTTTTATTTAACGCCTTTGCTCAGCAGAGGCGTTCTGTTATAAGGTTCTGTTTATGAGCATTGAAAATATCAGCCAAGCTAAGGTGTTTGGCGGTTGGCACAAACAATATACTTTCCATTCATCGACATTAAATGGTACCACTCGTTTTGCCATTTTTTTACCACCAAACGCCTCCAGCGAAAACCCGGTTCCGGTTATGTACTGGTTATCAGGGTTAACCTGCACTGATGAAAATTTCATGCAAAAAGCTGGGGCTTTTCGCATGGCAGCTCAAATGGGTATCGCTATTGTTGCTCCTGACACCAGCCCTCGTGGAGATGATGTTGCTGATGATGCTGATGCCGCCTACGATTTCGGTTTAGGTGCTGGCTTTTACCTTAATGCCACACAAGAACCGTGGAAACAGCACTACCACATGTATGATTTTGTGGTCAATGAATTGCCCGCTGTCATAGAAGCTAACTTTCCTGTATCAGAAAAACGTGCCATCAGTGGACACTCTATGGGCGGTCATGGCGCTTTAGTGATCGCATTACGCAATCCTGAGCGCTATTCGTCAGTATCCGCGTTTAGTCCAATCACAAACCCGGTTTCCGTTCCATGGGGACAAAAAGCATTTACCAATTATCTGGGTAATAATCGAGATAGCTGGGATCAATACGATACCTGCCGTTTATTAGAGAACTACCAAGGCGGGGGCATTCCGGCTTTAGTTGATCAAGGCGATAAAGACAACTTCCTACATACTCAATTAAAACCAGAGATTTTAGTCGAAACAGCAAAAAGTGTGGGTTATCCATTAGAATTACGCATGCAACCAGGTTACGACCATAGCTATTTCTTTATCTCTTCTTTTATTGAAGAACATATTCAGTTCCACGCTAAAAACTGGATGAAATAAGACTTAACAAAGATACATAAAATAAGGCTTAGGTATATTACTTCAGCCTTTTTCTTTTCTGTTTCAATTCTTTTTGTAAAAAGTCCACCAGCATTTTTACCTTAGAGGAAAGGTGACGGTTGTGCGGATACAGAGCCCAAATATGATCATCTTCTTCTCGAAAGCTTTCCAGTATTGAGACCAGTTCGCCTCTATCCACATACTCTTTCACGTAGTAATCCGGCAGTTGCACAATACCGATGCCTTTCAGCGCCGCGTCGCATAATGCACGTCCACTATTGCAGCTTAAACTGCCCTGAACCCGAACATGCCGCTCTTTATTATTTTCGTGAAAACGCCAGTAATTTAGCGTTCCAGCCAAACAGTTATGCTTTTCAAGTTCCGACAATGAATGCGGCAAGCCATATTTTTCAATGTAATCCGGTGATGCGCAAACATATTGAGTCCGGGAGCTCAGCTTTCTCGCCATCATCGTTGAGTCTTCGAGCTTGCCCAACCGAATAGCAACATCATACCCTTCTGCAATAAGATCTTGCTTCTGATTTGAGAGGTGTAATTGAACCTCCAGCTCAGGGTAGATGGCCAGAAATTGGTTAACAAGGGGGGCAATTGTTTCTTCACCATAGGTTCCCGGAGCCGTCATTTTTAACAAACCTTTGGGTGTGGTTTGCAAATCACTGATCGCTCGCTGAGCTTCGTCTAACCCGTCCAACACTTGTCGGCAATGCTGATAATATACCCGACCAATATCCGTCACAGAGACCTTACGTGTCGTGCGATAAAATAGCTTACAAGAAAGCCTGGTTTCGAGTGCCGTTATCTGCCTGCTGACCTGAGCGGTCGAAATACCTAAACGTTTTGACGCCGCAGTAAAACTTTCCAGCTCCGCAACAGCGACAAACTCGCTGACCCCTTCCCAAATGAACATTATTACTGAACCTGACACTATGTGTGAAAATTACTATTATTATAAATTATCTGGAAATAATTATCTGATTAATTCCTATAAAACTAAGCATTACAATTGATAACCCGCCTAAATACTCATTAATTTCCCTTGCAAGAATTAAGTTTATTTATTAATAAAAAATGTAAGTATATTAACAGTGCGTTAATTTACATTAACAGTCACTTTATTATATTGACCAAGGTTATAGTTTTATCAATTAGCTCAAAAATGAAATGTTTAATATGGTAAAACTAAGGACCCTTTATTAATTGTGGTTACTCTGCGGGAGCATTAATGTGCTAAATTCAATCAATCGTTCTATAACCAAAAAAGTAGCGCTACTATCAATTTTTTCCATGGCGTTATTGCTCATTATTGTTATCGGATTTATTTCTTATGAAAACAAGCAGTTAAACAATGAAATAAATACCATTGTACAGCGTTCTTTCGAACAAAAAGCCAATAGCGAATTAAGTAATACCGCTAGTGTTGTTACTGATAAATTATCCTTACTAGTAACACCTGTAATTAAAAACCTCGACGTCGTTAAATCTAACTTAGAGCTTTCAGCGAAAGAGTCTGTTGCTCCTGGCATTATAGTTCAGCAATTTGAGGCGGCAATGAAACCTCAAGATGAAGACGTATTTTCTGGTTACATGGTATTTGAAAAAAGCACCTGGCCTAAAAATATAGAGCTAACCAATACCGCTAAAAAAGCCATTAATAAAGACAACAAATTGGCTCCTTTTTATTTTCCTACTGGTCCGGGACAATTTGATTATGTCGCAATGAGCTCATTTTCAAACCGGGAACTCAACGCTAACGGTGAAAAAACCGATGATTGGCATTTAAGTCCATATGAATCGGGGCAACTTTTTCTCATGGAACCTTATTATTATGATGTTCCTAACCGGGGTAAAGAATTAATCACCACCATTAGTAACGTGATCAATTTAGGAGATCAAGCGGTAGGTAGCGTTGGGTTTGACCTCTCTCTGGTTAGTATCCAGAAATTTGTCGAGAATATTGATGCTCAACTGTACGGAGGGCTGGGCAGAATCGTGGTCGGTTCATGGAAAGGCGTTGTACTGGCTGACAGTGACAATGCCAGTAATGTTGGCAAACGCGTCTCTGAACTTACTGGCTATCTGGACTGGAACCAAGCTAAAACGTTAACGAATAATGCAGAGCCTGTCTTAAATGATTCAAGTGTTCTGGTTTTTTCAAGCGTAGACACGAACACTACCAACCCCTGGATCGTTGGTGTTAGTATTCCTCAGTCCGTTATCAATGAGTCCGGAACAGATTTCAGTAACTGGTTAACATCTCAATCTGAAGAAGCTCGCTTCGAGGCTATCTTAATCGGGATCGCAGCCCTGCTAATTGGCGCTATTGTTATGGTGGTTATCTCCCGTTCAATCAGCGCATCGTTAAACCGTTTAATTGAGCGGCTCAAAGACATTGTTGAAGGCAAAGGTGATCTCACTCAACGAATCACCGTAATACGTAATGACGAGTCCGGTCAGCTAGGCAATTTAATTAATCGTCTGATGGACAAATTGCACACAACTATTTCCAGTATCACCGAAATAAGTCATTCCGTTTCAAGCACATCAGAAAGTAGCCGACATTCTGTCGCCGAAATCGTAACTCGGTTAGAGTCTCAAAATAACGAAATAGGCACCTTGTCCGTTGCCGTTAATGAAATGGCAGCCACCGCACTGGAAGTGGCGGGCTCTGCGGTAAATGCCTCTAAAGCAGCTGAAGAAGCAAAAGAGCATTGCAGCCTCGGAATTACCGAAATTTCGAGCACCACTATTGAAATTGAGAAGGTTTATAACGAACTATCCAATGCGGAGACAAAAATAAAGTCTCTCAGCAAATCAACCGAAAACATTGAGTCTATTTTAGGTGTCATTGGCGGTATTGCTGAACAAACTAACCTACTTGCACTCAACGCCGCGATAGAGGCAGCCCGAGCCGGAGAACAAGGCCGAGGGTTCGCTGTTGTTGCTGACGAAGTTCGAGTGCTGGCAGGAAGAACCCAGAATGCCACACAAGAAATTCGTCAAATGATTGAACAGTTTACTGACGATACACAATCGGTGGTTTCTCTGGTCAATAATAGCCATGAGGCCGTTCTCGGCTCTGTAGAAGCGGCAAAACATACTGAACAAACCTTTGTCGGAATAAATGGGTTAATTGATTCTATTAACATGCAAAACCATCAGATAGCCAGTGCAGCAGAAGAACAGTCACGCGTAAATGATGAAATAAACCGCAATGTGACTGCAATATCAGACATGTCTACGGAAGCCGGAGAGATCATCAACAAAACCGATCAGTTTAGTGAAGATGTACACTCAAACTCCAAAGAATTACAACGCCATTTAGATCAATTTTCAATCTAAAATGGCGTAGTTAACCACTAACTTGTGCATCGTCGTGCATTTCCCAACAGCTAGCCGTGCGTTTCCTGCGGAATGTCAATCCACCCTCCGTTCTTTCGGAGGGTCTGTTTCGTCTTGAAGCGCTCTTGGGCTAGGCTGCGGTCTACTGTTCCAACCATTTTAAAATTGCCTAGTTTGTTTCTTCCGGCTTTTCTTGCTGGATCCAATGGCCGCAATCTAGCTCGTTGACTTTCTATCCTGAGCAACATGCGCGACCTCATCATAAAACATCTAATCGAATGTTCTCATCAGGATGTTAAATCCCAAACTGAGTGAATGGAAAGTTAAGAAACATGGCACTGACGGAAAACACAGCCTTCTGAAAGAGAACTGTTACATATTTGTAAGTAAGATGTCACAATCTCCACGCATTCTAGCTCTGCTATAACAATAACGCCCCTCAACAGGCGTATAAAAGTTCTATTTATTAAAAAGAAAAACACGTAGAGGAATGCAAAGTCATGTCATACGATCACAATGATGATCAACGTCCACTTGATCAAGAACCAGAATTTAACCGCTTTATCGATGCAGCTGTTTCCCGCCGCCGTTTTTTGAAAACCACCGGTGCCGCAGGTACGGTTGGTTTTTTTGCTGCAAGCCCAATCAGCCTAGCTATAGCGGGTAGTGTCTCTTCTGAATCTAAGTTAATGGGCTTTGAGGCAATTTCAGCATCCACAGCAGATACCGTACAAGTACCAGCAGGTTATCAAGCTGATATCCTGATCTCTTGGGGGGACCCTATCAAAAAAGGGGCGCCTAAGTTTGATCAAAGCAACGATGCAAACGCACAAGAACTTCAGTTTGGTGACAACAACGACGGAATGACCTTCTTCCCGGTTTCCGACACTCGCGCGGTACTTGCGGTAAACAATGAGTACGTTAACAAAGAGTATCTTTACCCGCACCACGGCAAAGCCATCACAGCTGACGACGCTCGTAAGGCACAAGCAGCGCACGGTGTCTCTATCGTTGAGCTGAAAAAAGTGAATGGCAAATGGCAGGTGAATTTGGATGGTCGTACTAACCGCCGTATCACTGCTTACACTGAGATGGAAATGACGGGACCAGCCCGTGGTCACGCACTACTTAAAACCGATAATGACCCATCAGGTATGATGATCCTTGGTACGATGAACAACTGTGCAAATGGTGAAACGCCATGGGGCACTTATCTGACTTGCGAAGAAAACTTCAACGGCTACTTTGGCGCAACGGAAGATACTGAGCTGGGTGATAGTTATGCTCGTTATGGTTTGAAAACGAAAGACTGGGGCTACGACTGGTATAAACACGACGAGCGTTTCGATATGTCAAAGCACCCGAACGAACCGCACCGTATGGGTTGGGTGGTTGAAATCGACCCTATGAATCCAAACTCAATACCGAAGAAACGCAGTGCATTAGGTCGCTTTAAGCACGAAAATGCCGCTCTTATGATCAACGGTTCCGGTCACGCTGTAGTTTACCTTGGCGATGATGAACGCGGTGAGCACTTGTACAAGTTTGTATCTAAGAGCAAATACGTTCCTGGCTCAGCATCTAACCTCGATCTTCTTGAAGAGGGCACACTGTATGTTGCTAAGTTCAACGGTGTTGAAGGTGAACTGACGGGTAAAGGTGAGTGGCTAGAACTTACCTGGGGCAAAAATGGACTGACACCAGAGAACGGCTTCCCGGACGCTGCTTCTGTAATGGTTTTCGCTCGTCTTGCAGCCACACAAGTAGGTGCTACTACGATGGATCGCCCAGAGTGGGTAGCGGTTCATCCAGACAATAAGTCGGTCTTTTGTACGCTGACAAACAACAAATACCGCGGCGTTAAAGAGACTCAACCTCTAAACGCAACGAACCCCCGCGAGAAAAATCCGTATGGTCACATCATCCGTTGGCATCCAACCAATAGTGATCATACCGGCGATACCTTTGAGTGGGATATCTATGTGCTGGCAGGTAACCCTGAAGTGCATGAATCAGGCCTGATGGCGGGTACGGATAACGTCAACAAAGACAACATGTTCAACAGCCCTGACGGTATCGGTTTTGATATGGCTGGTCGCCTGTGGATTCAGACCGACG
This sequence comes from Vibrio sp. UBA2441, assembly GCA_002342685.1. Lineage (GTDB taxonomy): Bacteria > Pseudomonadota > Gammaproteobacteria > Enterobacterales > Vibrionaceae > Vibrio. Next base: position 2,741 of record DDQN01000067.1, on the reverse strand, counting down.
GCAACTACAAAAATAAGGATGGTTTTGCTGGCATGGGTAACAACCAGATGTTATGTAGTGATCCGGCGACAGGTGAAATCCGTCGCTTCCTTACAGGCCCTGTAGCGTGTGAAGTTACCGGCCTAACATTCTCACCAGATCACAAAACCATGTTCGTTGGTATACAGCATCCGGGAGAAAAACTGGCTGCTTCTCACTTCCCGGAAGGTGACGGCAAGATTCCTCGCTCTTCGGTAATTGCTATTACGCGTCAAGATGGCGGCGTCATCGGTGCATAAGCATTAACGAGTAACGCTTTGAGCCTCCTTCATCGAAGGAGGCCTATTAGTTTATTTGCACATTCTTTCTATTAATCGTGCGGGTGCTCTTTAAATTGTTTTGCGTTATCGCCGATTTTGAACCAACTTGGTTTTTCAGAAACAAACTCATGAAATTTATTTTCAATTTCAAATTCAGTATCTATGCAGTTTGCGTTTATTGGAAAAGAGTCCATTATCGATAACACTTCACCAAGTGAAGTACCACAGACGGAACAAAAACACCGATCATATTCATACGGTGGTTCAGCCTTAAAGGTGGTTATTTTCTCTTGGCCGGCAGTAATCTTAAATTTATTAGATTTGACAAAAACCAATGAGCTTGCTCCGACTTTACGGCAACGACTACAATGGCAAGTCCCCATCATACTGGGCGTTTCTGCCAATTCGAATTGAACTGATTCACAACAACAGCTTCCTTTAATCATTTCGACTCCTTTGAAAAATATCACTTGCTTAGCAAGAACATAGGCTGCGTGCATTTACACCTTGTCTGCGAAATAGGCCATTATCTCAGCGGTGGTCATCTCTTTCGTTTCATTTGAAAAACAGTAATAGCTTGGCTTCATGTCGCTGAAATACTGCATATCCATTTCCAATCCATTCAAGTTTGGAAACATACCTACTGGCATGTTGTATTCGCCCGTTGCTTTAAGTTTATAAAAGAGATGAGTCCCACATTCGGAGCAAAAACCTCTCAACGCCCAAGATGACGACTCATATACTTTGACGAAGTCATTGCCTTCGATTTCTACTTTTGAACCGCATTTCACGGCAAAAAATGGTGCTCCACCCCATGTTCTACATGATTGGCAGTGGCAAACAGTAAATTTAGGGTTTACTTCCTGAGCAACAATTTTCACAGCGCCACAAAGGCAGCTAGTTTCTGAATGAGACATTAGCGTCAATCCTTTTTTATTTGATTGATAAGAAACCTATTTTTTCTATCAACAGATTACGGGGATATATATCTACATGCGCTTTTTCTGCTTAAAAGATATATAGAGAACAAGGGGATTCCTGTACTTGTCCTTCTCACAATATTTAACTGCTTATTCCGCCTCTATGTGTCCTATAGATTGATAATGTGAAAATATCGTATTCTCCATATCCATTATAGAAAACACTTGCTGAGCTTTTGGGTTTTCCATTGCCTTTACGGTTGCAGATTGAGCGAGTTCCGCGCTCTCCCAGATAACAATATCGGTCCAACGATTAAGCTCTTCACTATAAAAATAGCTACGACTCTGAAAACCATCAAAATGCTTCACTACCGAATTTAAACTTTCCATCGCTTCTTGCTGCTCTTGATAATCGACACCATCAATAAATTGAGTGTTCACAATTTCAAATGTGGACGCCGCGCTAACAGAAGAGGCCAAAATTGCTGCGGTAAAACCCATCGCAAGTGTTTTCATTCTTATTTTCCCTATGTAGACTTTCCAATAACTTGGTTAAGAAACGTTTATTACTCAGAGTCTATGCCTCGGCTCTGTCTCAACCAGAAGTGAGATGTTATGCTAACTAAAAATAAGACACTTAATGGCATATTTTATTGCGCAGCTTTCAAAACAGACAAGATAGGCTTGATAATATTATCGGTCTATTAAAAAACAAAAACCTATGGACAGCTAAGGAGTTAGCCAGTTCACTTGGTGTTTCAGTTAGAAGTATCTCGCGAGATATTACCTTGTTACGTCAGCAAGGTTACGATATAGAAGCAGAGCGTGGTGCAGGAGGCGGGATAGAACTGAGGGGTATGGTTCGCCCTCCTACATTTTTTTTAAGTGATGAAGAAATTTTAAATACCCTGATGGCACTCGCACTGACTGAATCACTTAATTGCCCCATACTGGGAGACACCATAACGAGTGTGAAAAATAAGCTCGCTTTTTTCCTAAACGATGAACAAAGAAAGCGCATCAACCTTTTACGCCAACGTGTATTAGTCGGTGCCGTTGCTTCCGAATCAGTCGCTAGTACGGTAATGAATACCGGCGGCCTATTTATAAAAGACGTTAGACAAGCATTTTTACAGCAGAAAAAACTCTCCATTGGCTATATTTCAGAAAAAGGGATCATAACCAAAAGGCGGATAGAGCCCCAGTATATCTTGCTCAATTGGCCCGCATGGTATCTTTTAGGTTGGGATGATCTGAGAGTGGCACCTAGATTATTTCGAATCGATAGAATAACCGACGCCAATGTTGAAAAAGAGCATTTTCGCCTTAGAAGCTCCCGAAGTTTACTCAGTGATTATGGGGATTGTTTCGATAGTCTTTAGCGGACCAAGTTTTCTATATCAGAGGACTCGACCATTCTTGGCTTGCTCCCTGAATCGTTTTGAATCACACAGGATAATTTGTTCCTCTGGCTCGTAGCTGGACATTTCTGAGTTAGAGAATACTGTAGTGGTCAACTAAT
>DDQN01000068.1 GCA_002342685.1 Vibrio sp. UBA2441 | reverse complement strand
TTTGCTTTTGCTCTGGCAATAGCAGCAGCCACGGCGGCGTTTTTATCCGTTTTTTGACTACTGTTCTGAACCGTATTTGAGTCGGCATCAGAATGCTGAGCTTGTTGCTCTGCTTTTCGTACTCTGGCAAGACGTTTTCTTTCTTCTCGCAGTTTCGCCATATCAGTGTTGTCAGGTGTTTCTTTACCTGCTTTCAATGCATCTGCTTGTTTTGCTTTTGCTCTGGCAATTGCTGCAGCTACCGCTGGTTTAGGTGATGAGCCTTTGTCATCAGGCGTTGATTTTTGCGCTTTTATCCGAGCTATTGCAGCTGCTATTGCATCATCACTTCCTGAAGTTTTGCTCTCTTTACGACGATCTTCTGCTGCTTTTTTAAATCGACTTTCACGTTCGGCTTTATCTTTTTCTAGCCTGATTTTTTTCTGTTCGAATCTCTGCTTGGCTCTTTCTGAAGCTTCGTCTTCCTCTTTTTTACTTCGAATCTCAGATTTTCCCTGACGATAGTATTGAACGAGTGGTATTTCGCTAGGACATGCAAAAGCACAGGCACCACATTCGATACAGTCGGCGATATTCAGCTCTTCGCACTTGTCTAAATCTTTGTCTTTTGCATACCAATAAAGCTGTTGCGGAAGTAACGACGCCGGGCAGACTTCAGCGCACTGGCCACAACGGATACATGCGGTTTCTCTATTTGCTGGAGCTATCTCTTTGGCTGTTGGTGCTAAAATACAGTTGGCCGTTTTGGTGATAGGGATAGAGGTATTGGGTAGCGTAAAGCCCATCATTGGGCCACCCATAATGAGTCGAGGGTGTTTTCTATCAGCCTGATAGCCAAATTCTTCTAACAGAGCCTGGACAGGAGTTCCTAGTCGTACCCAGGCATTTTGAGCTTTAGGGAATGCTTTTCCTGTTATTGTTACAATTCGCTCAATAAGCGGTTCTCCGTCGATAACGGCTCGCTTGATCGCTAAAACGGATCCAACATTCTGGACTAAAACCCCAATATCCGCCGGAATGCTGCCTTTTGGAATTTCTTTATTGGTTAAAATCTTGATGAGCTGCTTTTCACCACCAGACGGGTACTTAGTTGGAATGGCTCGTATGACGATATCAAGATTTACTGCGGCGTTTTGTAAAGCTTGAATAGCTTCAGGCTTATTATCTTCAATGCCGATGACAATGACTTTAGGTTTCAGAATATGCGAAATAATTTCGATACCTTGAATAAATTCAGAAGCGTGCTCCCTCATTAGCATATCGTCGGCAGTGATGTATGGTTCGCACTCAGCCGCATTTATTATCAGGATGTCGGTCATTGCCATCCCTGATTGAATCTTACGAGCTGTGGGGAAACCCGCACCTCCCATTCCAGATACGCCTGCCTGACGAATTATTTCTATAAGGTCATCCGGCGATTCTGATTTAAAATCGGTAATCGTCTGTCGATGGATCCAGCGATCTTCGCCATCTGGCTTAAGTACGATACATAGTTCCGTTAACCCGGAGGGATGAGCAACAACTCTTGGCTCTATAGCGGTAATAGTTCCCGAAGTAGGTGCATGTATTGGCAACATGAAACTTGCGGTAAAACGTGTTAATTGCTGCCCTTTGAGCACCTTATCTTCAACGTTAACCGATAAATCGCCCGGTCTGCCAATATGTTGCTTGAGTGGTAAAATAAGCTCAGCGGGTACTGATGCTTTTACAATGGGAGTTTGGGTAGACTGTTTTTTGTTTTCTGCTGGGTGAACACCCCCAGGAAAATTCCAGATATGACCATGACGAATTTGTTTTACTAACGGTAACATATCAATCCTTACTTCATGGTTTCTTGATTTTCTTGAGCGGTAATGTCTACCACTGGAATGGTCTCTAATTTCCATTTCCACGATGCAACAGTGGTTTCAACGGGTATCATTTCTATACAGTCAGTTGGGCAAGGAGCCACACAAAGATCGCAGCCTGTACATTCTTGCTGGATTACCGTGTGTAGTGCTTTAGTACCGCCAACGATAGCGTCGACGGGGCATGCCTGAATACATTTTGTGCACCCAATGCACATATCTTCATGAATAAATGCAACGGTTTTTATTGGCTCTTCATCTGTGCTGGTAAGCTCGTCAGCATCAATACCCATAAGGTCGGCAATTTTTTCAATTGCTGCCTGTCCACCCGGTGTGCATTTTGTTATATCGTCTCCGTTGGCAATGGCTTCAGCATAAGGGCGACAACCAGGATAACCACACTGCCCACACTGTGTTTGAGGCAATACTGCATCGATTTTTTCTACGATTGGGTCTGCTTCAACTTTGAAGCGAACGGAAGCAAAACCTAGAAATGCACCAAAAATAGCAGCAAGTATGGCGATAGCAACAATAGCGATTAAAATAGCATTCATTACAGCTTCACCAACCCAGTGAAGCCCATGAATGCCAGAGACATGAGCCCAGCAGTTATCATCGCAATAGATGCACCTCGGAATGGAGCAGGCACGTCCGCCGCGGCAATGCGTTCACGCATTGATGCGAATAAAATAAGTACCAAGGAAAAACCGACGGCAGCACCAAATCCATAAATAATGGATTCGATAAAATTATGGTTTTCGTTGATATTTAATAACGCCACCCCTAATACCGCGCAGTTAGTCGTAATTAGAGGCAAAAATATCCCCAGTAGTCGATAGAGAGTAGGGCTGGTTTTGTGAACTAACATCTCGGTAAATTGAACCACAAAGGCGATTACCAAGATAAAACTCATGGTTCGAAGGTATTCAATTCCGAGAGGAGCAAGAATGTACGTTTCAACCAGATACGCACATACAGAAGCGAGTGTGAGTACAAAAGTTGTCGCTAAGCCCATACCAATAGCAGTCTCCAATTTTTTGGAGACTCCCATAAATGGACATAAGCCTAAAAATTTCACAAGAACAAAGTTGTTAACCAGCACAGTGCCAACTAACAACAGTAAATAATCAGTCATGGTGATACGTATAAGGGAACCAAGAGGATGATATTATCTCGTTTTGATCGCCTAATAACAACCAGAGATCGGTAAGGATATTAACTATATGCTAAATTTTTGCTAAGAAATGTAGGCAAAGTCAGAGCCTATAGGCGAAAAACGAAAAAGCCATCTCTATTGAGATGGCTTTTTCTGGAATTTGGCTCCCCCTGCAAGACTTGAACTTGCGACATACGGATTAACAGTCCGCCGTTCTACCAACTGAACTAAGGGGGAATTGGTCTAACTAGTTGGTGCGAATGTTAGCTACAGGAGGGATTACTGTCAATAGTAGTAATGGAAGAAATAATAAAAAAAATCATAATAAATTAATTGATTTTTCTGCACGCCGCGAGATTAAAAGGGTCTAACTAGTTATCCACCAATTTTGTGGATAACTATGTTGATTAAACTTTAACAAAAAAAAAGGCAATAATTATAGAGTGGATGCACTAATTTATTTCTTGAATAATTGCTTGTTAAATAAGCGTTTTTATAAGTTTTTATATTTTTATCTTGTTGTGATTAACTTTTGAGATTTGTAGGATTGTGCAGAAAATGCACCAAACTGGGGAAAACACGTGGATTAAATTTTGGTTAAAGTAGTGGCTTGGAGATAAGGGGCCTCGTACTCTATCAAAAAAAAAATCAAGAAGCCACAAGGTATTTGGCCTTTTTGCTCTTTATACCTAAACATTCTAAAAGGCACTTTTTTATCAATCACGATTATCAAACGAATATATAAAAGATAACGGTTGACCTAAACCGACAGTAAGAAAGACAATATCTCACCCTCTTTATTGGTAAATGTGATTTCCATGAGTAAAGAATTCGAATTAGTTTCTGATTATCAACCTTCAGGTGATCAACCTGCGGCTATTGCACAGCTACTTGAAGGACTTGATGCGGGATTGGCCCACCAAACCTTGCTTGGTGTCACTGGCTCAGGAAAAACCTTCACTCTTGCGAATGTTATTGCTCAGTCGAAACGACCTGCCATTTTGTTAGCACCTAACAAAACACTGGCTGCTCAGTTATATGGTGAGATGAAGGGCTTTTTCCCAAATAATGCTGTTGAGTATTTCGTCTCTTATTATGATTACTATCAGCCGGAAGCGTATGTTCCAACAACAGATACGTTTATTGAAAAAGATGCTTCAGTAAATTCTCATATTGAACAGATGCGATTATCAGCAACGAAGGCGTTGTTGGAACGCAAGGATGCCATTATCGTTGCGTCGGTCTCTGCTATATATGGTTTGGGTGATCCAGACTCGTACTTAAAAATGATGCTTCACGTTCGTCGTGGAGATTTCATTAATCAAAGAGACATTTTGCGACGATTGGCTGAGCTGCAATACAGTCGAAATGACGTTTCGTTTGAAAGAGGGCATTTTCGAGTTCGAGGAGAAGTGATCGACGTATTTCCTGCCGAATCTGATATGGAAGCGGTTCGAATTGAGTTATTCGATGATGAAATTGAACGTATAAGTTTGTTTGACCCGTTAACAGGGGCTATTACTCACAAAGATATTCCAAGATTTACGATATATCCAAAGACACACTATGTCACTCCAAGAGAGCGTGTTTTAGAAGCGGTTGAAAATATTAAAGAAGAACTGCGTGATCGGCAAACTTACCTAAAAGAAAATAATAAGTTGCTTGAAGAGCAACGAATTAGTCAACGGACCCAGTTTGATATTGAGATGATGAATGAACTAGGTTTCTGCTCAGGAATAGAAAACTATTCACGTTACCTAAGTGGCCGAACTGAAGGGGAGCCGCCACCCACGTTATTCGATTATTTGCCATCTGATGGATTGCTAATTATTGATGAGTCGCATGTTACGGTGTCTCAGATAGGGGCTATGTATAAAGGTGATCGTTCTCGAAAGGAGACCTTAGTTGAATTTGGTTTTAGGTTACCGTCGGCTCTAGATAACAGGCCGTTAAAATTCGATGAATTTGAAGCGATTTCTCCTCAGACGATTTTTGTTTCTGCAACCCCGGGCAATTACGAATTAGAAAAGTCAGATAATGATATTGCCGATCAGGTGGTCCGTCCAACGGGATTACTTGATCCTGTATTGGAGGTTCGGCCTGTAGAAACGCAGGTAGACGATTTGCTCTCGGAGATTCGTATTCGTTCGGCGAAAGAAGAACGAGTTTTGGTAACGACGTTGACCAAACGGATGGCGGAAGACCTAACTGAGTACCTGCACGAGCATGGTGTAAAAGTAAGGTACCTGCATTCAGATATCGATACAGTAGAGCGAGTAGAGATTATACGAGATCTTAGACTGGGTGAGTTTGATGTGTTAGTTGGTATTAACTTACTCCGCGAAGGTTTAGATATGCCAGAAGTTTCTTTGGTGGCGATCTTAGATGCGGATAAAGAAGGATTTTTGCGTTCGGAACGTTCGCTTATTCAGACGATAGGTCGTGCCGCGCGTAACCTTGAGGGTAAGGCTATTCTCTACGGGAATAAGATCACCAAGTCGATGAAAAAAGCGATTGATGAGACAGACCGCCGCAGAGAGAAACAAAAAGCACATAATGAACGTGAAGGTATAGAGCCGACTGCCCTGAAACGAAACATAAAAGATATTATGGAGATTGGTGATATTGCCAAATCACGTAATCAACGCGTTTCTAAACAGGTTCCACTGTCTAAAGTAGCAGAGCCTTCACAAAGCTATGAGGTAAAAACACCACAGGAGCTGGAAAAAGAGATCTTAAAACTCGAAGCAGAAATGTATCAACATGCACAAGATCTGGAGTTTGAGCTTGCCGCGAGCAAAAGAGATCAAATTGAGGTATTACGAAAGCAATTTATTACTAACAGTTAGTAAAGCGCTCATTTGCTTTAAGACAAAAAAATAGCCAACTGGAAATTAGGTCCGGTTGGCTTCATTTTGTGGACATCTTATCCACTAACAACGTCAGTTGGCTAGGTGACCCGAAGGTCATTAGTAATATAGCAGGATGCGTGCCAATAAATTGTCTTTGAAATAATATGGTTATGGCTGATTATTAGTCACGTAATTTGCATTTTGCAATGCGTGATGCAATCATATTAGCAATATGCAATAAAGCGAGACGATATAATGAAAATAATTTCTCCGTCTCAAGACTAACACTACGGCTAGGTTATGAATAATTCGACGTTTGTTCCAAAATCAAAATATTTGTTGATGGTGGAAGATACCGCATCTGTTGCTGCACTTTATCGATCTTTTCTGTCTCCTCTGGGATTGGATATTTCCATTGTTGGCACGGGAAAGGAGGCCTTAGAAAGCCTGACTCATAAGACCCCAGATCTTATCTTACTCGATTTACGCTTACCGGATATGACGGGAATGGATGTACTCCACTCTGCAAAAGATGCGTACCCAGATGTCCCTATAATATTTATGACCGCGCATGGTTCTATTGATACGGCTGTTGATGCGATGAGATATGGCGCGCAGGACTTTCTTATTAAACCTTGTGAAGCCGATCGATTGAGAGTTACTGTCAACAATGCAATTCGGCGAGCAGAAAAAAGAAAAACCGCTGATGTTACTGCGCCAAAAGAATCTAATGTGTATCAAGGGTTTATTGGTAGTAGCCAGACAATGCAATCGGTTTACAAAACTATCGACTCTGCGGCGAGCAGTAAAGCCAGTATTTTTATCACTGGAGAAAGTGGCACCGGTAAAGAAGTGTGTGCAGAAGCCATACATGCAGCAAGTAAAAGACGTGATAAGCCATTTATCGCCATAAATTGCGCGGCCATTCCAAAAGACTTAATTGAAAGTGAATTGTTTGGTCACATGAAAGGTGCTTTTACGGGGGCTGCAACCGAGAGGCAAGGTGCTGCTGAACTCGCTGATGGCGGAACTCTTTTCCTCGATGAACTCTGTGAAATGGACCTTGATTTACAGACTAAACTATTACGGTTTATTCAAACGGGTACTTTTCAAAAAGTGGGTTCTTCCAAAATGAAAAGTGTGAATGTTCGTTTTGTTTGTGCGACTAACCGTGACCCGTGGAAAGAAGTTGAAGAAGGGCGTTTTCGTGAAGATTTGTACTATCGATTGTATGTTATCCCTCTGCATCTGCCGCCTTTAAGAGAGCGGGACGAAGATGTGGTCGAAATCGCTTATTCATTGCTGGGGTTCATGTCTTTAGAAGAAGACAAAGACTTTACTCGGTTCTCTAAAGACGTAATTGAAAGGTTTATCGAATACGAATGGCCTGGAAATGTGCGTCAATTGCAAAATGTTCTTCGTAATGCAGTGGTATTAAACCATGGCAAAGAGATAACTTTACCGATGTTACCGCCGCCAATTTTCCAAACTAGCACAAAAATTGCTTTAACAAAGGATATAGGAAATTTAACTGAACAAAAAATAGTCTTTTCAGAGCAAGATATTCGTCCGCTATGGATAGTGGAAAGGAGGACTATTGAGCAAGCTATCGATGCATGCGGTGGAAATGTCCCGAAAGCAGCCAATGCCTTAGGGGTCAGTCCATCGACCATCTATAGAAAAATTCAATCTTGGAGCCGGGATTCTAAATAGAATCTACCTCTCCGGATTTGAATAATAACAGATTAAGGAGAATGGCCTGCTGTGGTTACGTATATAAACCCGAACAAAATTGATGACTTATGCAATGAAATTGGTTCTGATAATTTACCAATATTATTAGATATTTTTTTAGGGGAATTGAACGAATATCAAGCGGAGCTCACCGTTGTTGACCAAGCATCAGAATTGCGACTGGGTGACATTAGTCATGCGCTTAAGAGTAGTGCAGCCAGTTTTGGTGCTGAAAACCTGTGTCAGATTGCCACGGGGCTTGATGCTCAGGTTAAGTCCGGGTGTAAGATTAATACAGTAGAAAACCGCGAATCGATGTTATCTAGTCTGGAACAAACGATTCGCGCTTATGATTCTTTGATGGATTAGTTCAATTTAGCTGTTGGTGCTTATCTGTTTAACGATAGCATCTCTTAATTTATTCCGGTCATGACGCCAATCTCTATTGGGTGAGGCGAGGTCCGTGGTAACACACTCCCACTCTGACTCCAGCTCAGGATGGGGGGTATCCCCGAGTAGTATATCTACCTTTCTCCCCCGGCAGGCGCGTTCACACCATTCAATCTTTTTCCGCAATGACATTCTTGCGGCAGGACCAAATTCAGGGGAGAGGTTTTCCACAAATATTAATTTAGCTTCTTGATTATTTAAAATGGCCTGACCTATTTCAGGAAGCAATAGAGGTGGCATTATGCTGGTTAAAAAACTGCCAGGGCCTAAGATAATGCAGTCAGCGTTTTCAATGGATGTAATGGCTTCATTGGTGGCTGGAACCTCAGGTTCGAGATCTAACCTGAGTAAGTCTTCAGACATTTCATCGACACTGGTTTCACCATGTACCCATTTTCCATCTAAGGATAGAGCTTTCAAGTCAGAAGGGTGTTCAGACATCGGTACAATTTTAACTTCAACTTTAAGCATGGTGCGGATTAAATGAATGGCTTCTAGTGGACGTACGGAAAGGTTGTCTAAAGCGGTTAGCATGAGGTTACCTAAATTATGTCCATCGAGTTCTCCGGCCCCTTTAAAGCGATATTCGAACATCATAGACTCAATGGAAGGTTCAGTGATTAGCTGATTAATGCAGTTGCGCATATCTCCCCAGGCGATTCCTCCCTGACAGTAGCGAATTCTCCCTGTGGAGCCGCCATTATCTGTTGTTGTGACTATTCCCGTTGCGTTTGAACCAAACTCTTTCAATGAGGCAAGCATCCGTCCTAAGCCATGCCCACCGCCAATAGCAACGACTTTTTTATCTTTATATATATTCATAACTCTATTCTTATTTTTATAAATTTCTACAACCTGTCACATCTGTAAGGAGTCAATTTTAAAGCGTAACTATTTTGAGGTATTCACGAGGTTTTTAGACCTGCGAGGTAGAATTCTACACCTTTATTAAGTATTTTAACTAGTAAGCTGTCATTCATTTGGGATGACTGCCATAACTCCGAGCCATGTTAGCTAAGTTTGTACTTTAATACGCTTATATGGCCAGTGACTTATGTCACCAGGGTTTGTTTAGAAATGAACGAGCCTCCCGTATTTGGAAAGGTGTTCCGTGGCGATACAATTAGAAGATAATTTTAACCGCAAATTTTATTATTTGCGTCTTTCTGTTACTGATGTCTGTAACTTTAAGTGCACATATTGTTTGCCTGATGGCTATAAACCGTCAGGCACGAAGAATTCGTCTTTTCTTTCTCAAGGCGAAATCAAACGCATTGTCAGCGCGTTTTCTCGCTGTGGTACGTCCAAAGTACGTATCACGGGGGGTGAACCTACCCTTCGTAAAGACTTCAATGAAATAGTTCATACTATTGCTTCCACCGAAGGCATTAAAAAAGTGGCGATGACCACCAATGGCTACCGTATGGCTAGTCAGGTTGGCGACTGGAAAGATGCTGGTCTTACTCATATCAATGTCAGTCTAGATAGCCTTGATCCCAGAATGTTTTATGAAATCACCGGCGAAAATAAATTTACCAGCGTAATGTCTGGTATTGATAAAGCGTTCGAAGTGGGCTACGAACAGATTAAGGTGAATGTTGTACTGATGAAGGGCTTGAATAGCACAGAGCTACCTGCCTTTTTAAACTGGATAAAAGATAGACCTATTCAACTTCGTTTCATTGAATTAATGCAAACGGGAGAGAATGATGAGTTATTCAATCAGTATCATCAGTCTGGCGTGAGTATTCGGAATAAGCTATTCGCTGAAGGTTGGATTCAGAAGGTGAAAGAGGCCAGTGATGGCCCTGCGCAAGTATTTATTCATCCCGATTATCAGGGCGAAATTGGTCTCATTATGCCTTATGAGAAAAGCTTCTGCGAAAGTTGCAACCGATTACGAGTATCTGCAACAGGCAAGTTACATTTATGCTTGTTTGGAGACCAAGGCGTAGAGCTTCGTGACCTGCTACAAGAAGATCATCAATCGACTGAACTCATTGGTCGAATCCAATCCGAATTACAAACTAAATCCGTAAGCCATTTTCTTCAAGATGGCAAAACAGGAATGACTCCACACCTCGCCTCAATTGGCGGATAGAAAATACAATATAGGTGAAATAATGGGACACGCTGTTACTGAATTTAAGCCTGCAAATATTGCAGTTTTAACAGTTTCTGACACTCGTACTGAAGAAAATGATACTTCAGGACAATACTTTGCCGAGCAGCTAAAAGAAGCTGGACATAACCTGGTCGATAAAAAAATTGTTATTGATGACCAATATAAAATTCGTGCTGTTGTTTCACAGTGGATCGCGGACGAAAGAGTGCAGGTTGTTATGATTACGGGCGGTACTGGTTTTACTTCTCGTGATAGCACACCAGAAGCTCTGGTTCCTCTGTTTGATAAGCAAGTTGAAGGCTTTGGCGAACTATTTCGTCAAGTTTCTTATGAAGAAATTGGTACATCAACGATTCAGTCTCGCGCGATAGCTGGTTTTGCCAATCATACTGTTATTTTTGCCACTCCTGGCTCTACAGGTGCTTGTAAAACGGCATGGACTAAGATCATCAAGCAACAACTTGATGCAAGCCACCGTCCTTGTAACTTTATGCCTCATTTATCGGTATAGTTTTTGTCGACATTGCTTCAAGGGTAACTAAATAATTATGGATCAATTTACTCATATTAATGCCTCTGGCGAAGCCAATATGGTGGACGTTTCTGCTAAAACTGAAACAGTGCGCGAAGCGCGAGCAGAAGCATTTGTTCACATGGCTCCAGAAACATTGAATCTCATTATCTCTGGTAGTCATCATAAAGGTGATGTTTTTGCGACCGCTCGAATTGCAGGTATACAAGCGGCTAAGAGAACCTGGGATCTTATTCCACTATGTCATCCTCTATTATTATCTAAAGTTGAAGTACAGTTAGAAGCAATAGAAAGTGAAAATAAGGTTCGTATTGAATCGGTTTGTAAGCTTGCCGGAAAAACAGGCGTAGAAATGGAAGCGTTAACCGCTGCGTCTGTCGCTGCACTGACCATATACGATATGTGTAAAGCCGTGCAAAAAGATATGGTTATTGAGCAAGTTCGTTTGCTTGAAAAAACCGGCGGGAAATCAGGTCACTTTAAGGTGGATGTATGATTAAGGTACTATTTTTTGCACAAACACGTGAGTTGGTTGGCGTTGACGACATAGAGGTAGAAGCCACTTATGCCAATGCAGAGTTATTACGCGAAGCATTAACTGAAAAAGGCGACAAATGGGCTTTGGCACTAGAAGCAGGAAAGCTGCTTGTTGCGATCAATCAAACCATTTCTCCACTAGATGCTGAAATTAAAGATGGTGATGAAGTCGCTTTTTTCCCGCCAGTGACCGGAGGCTAGGCCATGTCTTACCGTGTATCAGTAATAGAGGAAGACTTTTCTGTAGCAGATGAATACAGTCAATTGGCTGAGGGAACATCTGCGGGCGCGGTGACTATGTTTTCCGGAAAGGTAAGAGATATGAACCTTGGAGACAATGTCACTGGCCTGTCTCTTGAGCACTATCCGGGAATGACAGAGAAAGCACTTTCCGACATTTGTCAGCAAGCGATTGATCGCTGGCCCTTACAAAAAGTAAGAGTGATACATCGTATTGGTGACTTAGATATTGGTGATCAAATCGTATTTGTTGGAGTGACTAGTGCTCATCGTGGGGCGTCCTTTGAATCATGTGAATTCATTATGGACTTCCTCAAAACCAAAGCACCATTTTGGAAAAAAGAACGTACAACAGAAGAACATCGTTGGGTAGACTCAAGAGACTCTGACCATAAAGCGGCATCTCGTTGGGAAAAATAGACCCAAATTTGGTAAATACGCAATCAAGAGGCTAGGTATGTACCTAGCCTTTTTTCATTTTGGTGCATAGGTCGTAAACATATCTATACACTTGGTAATAATGCGTATTAAAAAAGGATGATTTTTAGATATTGTTGATATCGATACCATTCAAATGCATGACAATTCCCGTTGAAATACGCTCAGTTAAAGTCAAATGGCATCTATATAATAACTCTGTGAAAACTAAAGGAAAGTGGATAGTAACAAAAATATAAAGTGTGATTCTTGTCACGCTATTGTGATAGCGGAATGTAATTAGCATAATTTAATCGTGATAGGAATGGATTAAAGAGGAATCGACCAAAACATTGATCGAGTCGAAATATTAACAGCTTAATGGTTAGGTTTTATGGCAAATTACTCTAATGATTGCTAAGTTGTGCTGCAATCTTTGTTAGGGATTGGAATTTGTAACTTTTTTTAGTTAACAATTTTTCAAATTGGCCTGCCGTTCAGGCACCTAATAAAGCAGTCATGGATGCAAACAAAAAAATTATTTGGAGTTAAATGCATGTACAAAAATAAAATTACTCAAGCCCTTCTATTAGGTGCAAGTTTAACTGTAGCAGCGACGTCTTTCTCTTCTCTAGCTGCTGATATTCCAGCGGGTACTAAACTGGCTAAGAAGCAAGAATTAGTTCGCGGTAATGGTACAGAAGTTGCCTCTCTCGACCCGCAAAAAACGCAGGGTGTTCCAGAGTCTCACGTTATTCGTGAACTTTTAGAAGGCCTTGTAAACCAAGATGCTAATGGTAATACCATCCCTGGTGTTGCAGAAACTTGGGAAACTACAGACAACAAAACCTTTACTTTCCACTTACGCAAAGACGCGAAGTGGTCAAATGGTGATCCAGTAACAGCAGAAGATTTTGTGTACAGCTTTAAGCGTGCGGTAGATCCTGCAACTGCTTCTCCTTATTCTTGGTATCTAGAAATGACTACCATGAAGAATGCAGATGAA
Source organism: Vibrio sp. UBA2441 (assembly GCA_002342685.1). Lineage (GTDB taxonomy): Bacteria > Pseudomonadota > Gammaproteobacteria > Enterobacterales > Vibrionaceae > Vibrio. The sequence goes on along the minus strand of DDQN01000068.1, from coordinate 8,141 downwards.
ATCATTGCTGGTAAAGCAGATAAAGAAACGCTTGGTGTTAAAGCGCTTGATGATTATACATTCCAGGTAGAACTAGAAACTGCTGTACCGTATTTTGTTGTTATGATGGGCCATACTACGGTTAAGCCTGTACATAAAGCCACAGTAGAAAAATATGGTGAGAAGTGGACTAAGCCTGAGAACTTCGTGGGTAATGGTGCATTTGTACTGAAGAACTGGGTTGTTAACGAACGTATCGAAATGGTTCCAAACGAAAAGTATTGGGATAATGATAAAACGGTTCTGACTAAAGTTACTTTCCTACCTATCGAAAACCAAGTAGCGGATATGAACCGTTTCTTGGCTGGCGAAATCGATTTCACTTATGAAATCCCTAACGAACACTTTAGACGCCTACAGAAAGATGAGCCTGAGTCACTTTCTATTAAAGGTGATCTATGTACTTACTACTACATCTTTAACACAAATAAGAAACCGTTTGATGATGTACGTGTACGTAAAGCACTTTCATACGCTATTGACCGTGACATCATCACGGGTGCGTTGTTGGGTCAAGGCCAAAAACCAGCTTATTTCCTAACGCCAGAAATTACAGCTAATTTCAACCCAGTGACTCCAGCATACGGAAAACTAACTCAAAAAGAACGTGATGCAGAAGCAAAACGTCTTCTTGAAGAAGCTGGTTTCAGCAAAGCAAACCCGCTTAAATTTACTCTTCTATACAACACATCTGAAAACCACAAGAAAATTGCAGCAGCAGTGCAATCTATGTGGAAGAAAGGTATTGGTGTAGATGTTACGCTTGAGAACCAAGAGTGGAAAACATATCTTGATTCAAAAGACCAAGGTAACTTTGACGCGGCACGCGCTGGTTGGTGTGGCGACTATAACGAAGCGTCTACTTTCCTAACACTAATGGAAAGTGGAAACACTACGGGTGGTATTCACTATCTAAGCAAAGCTTATGATGCACTTATTCAGAAGGCAATTAAGTCTACTTCTGATGTTGAGCGTGAGAAGATCTACTTAGAAGCTGAAGCATTGCTGACAAAAGACATGCCAATTGCACCAATTTACCAATACGTTAAAGCTCGCTTGGTAAGTCCTAAACTTGGTGGCTACCCTGTTGGAAACGTTGAAGATAAAATCTACTCAAAAGACCTATACATCAAAGAGTAATTTTTCAATAGTAAAACTATAATTTGAGGCACTGCATGTGATTAACACATGCAGAGCCTATTTGTTTTTTTTTAATTAAAACACTGTCACAGACTGAATAGAGTGAGTTTATGTTTAAATTCATCGCGAAAAGATTATTGGAAGCCATTCCAACTATGTTGGTATTGATTACAATTTCTTTTTTCCTTATGCGCTTTGCTCCGGGTAACCCGTTTTCAACAGAACGTCCGTTGCCTCCTGAAGTAATGGCCAACATTAACGCCAAATACGGTTTAGATAAGCCGGTACATGAACAGTATTTAACTTATCTGACCAATATCATTCAAGGTGATTTTGGCCCTTCGTTTAAATATAAAGATTTTACGGTGAATGAGCTTGTTGCAAGCGCGTTACCAGTGTCAGCTAAAATTGGTTTTGCTGCCTTTATTTTTACCGTCATTATGGGTGTAGGGGTGGGCACATTAGCGGCGCTCCGGCAAAACACCTGGTTAGATTACAGTATAATGTCTACTGCCATGTTGGGGGTGGTGATGCCTTCCTTTGTGTTGGCACCTGCTCTAATTTACTTGTTTTCAATCAATCTAGGCTGGTTCCCTGCAGGGGGATGGCTTGATGGCTCCTTCAAGTATATGTTCCTGCCAGTAATTGGTATGTCATTACTTTACGTGGCGACTTTTGCCCGTATTACCCGCGGAAGCATGATTGAAACACTGAACAGTAACTTTATCCGAACAGCTCGAGCTAAAGGGCTAAGTTATTCTTACATTGTGGTTAAGCACGCGCTAAAACCTGCTATGTTACCTGTGGTTTCTTATATGGGCCCCGCGTTTGTCGGTATTATTACCGGTTCCGTTGTTATCGAAACGATTTTTGGTTTACCGGGCATTGGTAAACTATTCGTAAACGCTGCATTTAACCGTGACTATTCGCTAGTAATGGGAGTAACAATTTTAATAGGTTTCCTATTTATCTTGTTTAATACCATTGTTGATATTTTACTAGCAACGATAGACCCGAAAATTCGTTATTAATTGGGAACGGATATTATGTTAACGAAAAAAGACAATCTTGATGCGGTAGAAAAGTTCGCAGAGAACTTGGAAATTGAAGGCCGTAGTTTATGGCAAGATGCTCGCATCCGATTTATGCGCAATAAAGCGGCGATGGTGAGCCTTGCAATTCTGACCGCTATGATTTTTGCGGTTATTTTCCTGCCGATGATTGCTCAGTATACCTATGACGATACTGACTGGTATGCATTACATCAGGCACCTTCAGCAGAGCATCTGTTTGGAACGGATAGCTTAGGTCGCGACCTTTTTGTTCGTACTCTTGTTGGTGGTCGAATTTCACTGATGGTTGGTGTTCTTGGTGCGTTGGTTGCTGTACTTATTGGTACTTTATATGGCGCGACATCGGGTTATATTGGTGGCCGTACTGACCGCATCATGATGCGTGTTCTGGAAATTTTGTACGCAGTACCATTTATGTTCTTGGTCATTGTACTGGTGACTTTCTTTGGTCGAAATATCGTCCTGATTTTTGTCGCTATTGGTGCGATCGCTTGGTTGGATATGGCACGTATTGTACGTGGTCAGACACTCAGCCTACGTAATAAAGAATTTATTGAAGCGGCGCATGTTAGTGGTGTAAGTAACTGGAAAATTATTACCCGTCATATCATTCCTAATGTTCTGGGTATTGTGGCAGTTTATTCAACACTGCTGATACCAAGTATGATTCTGACTGAATCTTTCTTATCCTTTTTGGGGTTAGGGGTTCAGGAACCAATGACAAGCTGGGGGGCGCTGCTTCAAGAAGGTGCTCAAACTATGGAAGTTGCGATCTGGCAACTTATCTTCCCTGCGTGCTTTATGGTGGTAACACTGTTCTGCTTTAACTATGTTGGTGATGGTCTGCGTGACGCGTTAGATCCAAAAGACAGATAAGCCACTGGCTTAGACAAATATACTGGAAAGAATAATGAGTTTATTAGATGTCAAAGACCTGCGCGTAGAGTTCACCACTCAAGATGGTATGGTTACCGCAGTAAACGATTTAAATTTCTCGCTCAAGCAAGGTGAAACTCTTGGTATTGTGGGCGAATCAGGTTCAGGCAAGTCTCAAACCGTGTTTGCGATTATGGGATTGCTGGCCAAAAACGGCATTATCAAAGGTAGTGCTAAGTTCGAAGGTAAAGAAATCTTAAACTTGCCTGAGAAAGAACTGAACAAGGTACGTGCTGAACAGATTGCTATGATCTTTCAGGACCCGATGACCTCACTTAACCCATATATGAAGGTAAGTGATCAGTTGATGGAAGTATTGATGCTGCACAAAGGCATTGGCAAAGCAGAAGCTTTTGAAGAGTCTGTGCGCATGCTTGAAGCGGTTAAAATTCCTGAGGCTCGCAACCGTATCACCATGTATCCACATGAGTTTTCCGGCGGTATGCGTCAACGCGTAATGATTGCGATGGCGTTATTGTGTCGTCCTAAGCTTCTTATTGCCGATGAGCCAACGACTGCGCTTGACGTAACAGTACAAGCACAAATCATGGACCTGCTGAATGAGCTTAAAAAAGAGTTTAATACAGCGATTATCATGATTACACACGATTTAGGTGTTGTTGCCGGTTCTTGTGACAAAGTACTGGTGATGTACGCCGGTCGTACAATGGAATACGGTACGGTAGACGAAATATTCTACAAGCCGACTCATCCATACGCAGAAGGCTTGCTTAAAGCGATTCCGCGTCTAGATACCGAGGGTGAAATATTACCAACTATTCCAGGGAATCCACCAAACCTACTGCGCCTGCCAATAGGCTGTCCTTATCAAGAGCGTTGCCATCGTGTAACAGAACGTTGTACTAAGGAATCGCCGATTTTGACGCCATTTGGTGACGGACGTCAGCGTGCATGTTTTTCTGACTGGGAGACTTGGAATAAATAATGAGTGCTGAAAAAAAACTACTATTAGATGTTAAAGACCTGAAAGTTTACTTTAGCATTGCAGCCAAGTCTGCATGGCCTTGGACTAAACCATCTGACCTTAAAGCGGTAGACGGTATCAACGTTCGCTTGTATGAAGGTGAAACACTGGGTGTTGTTGGTGAATCCGGTTGCGGTAAGTCTACTTTCGCCCGAGCAATTATTGGCTTGGTTGAAGCGACTGAAGGCGAGGTAATGTGGCTTGGTCAGGATTTGACTAAGATGCAGGATGTTCAACGTCGTGAAACTCGTAAAGAGATTCAGATGATTTTCCAGGACCCACTTGCTTCCCTCAACCCACGTATGAACATCGGCGACATCATTGCTGAGCCTTTGGAAACGTTTTATCCAAAACTGACTAAGCAAGAAGTGAAAGATCGTGTTAAAGAGATGATGGCAAAAGTTGGGCTACTGCCTAACTTGATTAACCGCTATCCTCACGAGTTCTCTGGTGGCCAGTGTCAGCGTATTGGTATTGCACGTGCATTGATTCTGAAGCCTAAAATGATCATCTGTGATGAGCCTGTTTCGGCACTGGATGTATCTATTCAGGCTCAGGTTGTTAACCTGCTTAAAGAGCTGCAAAAAGAGCTTGGCTTGAGCCTTGTCTTCATTGCGCATGACCTTTCAGTAGTTAAACATATCTCTGATCGCGTATTGGTAATGTATTTGGGTAATGCAGTAGAGCTGGGCGAAGCACATGCTTTATTTGCCGAGCCAAAACACCCTTACACCAAAGCGTTAATGTCTGCAGTGCCTATCCCTGACCCAGAGATAGAGCGGACCAAGAAAATACAGATGTTGGAAGGGGACTTACCGTCACCAATTAATCCACCCTCTGGTTGTGTTTTCCGTACTCGTTGCCCTATTGCAACAGATGAGTGTGCTAAAACTAAACCAAGTATCGAAGGAACAGACGTACACGCTGTTTCCTGCTTACATGTAAAGTAAGTAATATATTTCAGCCTGTGACGGGCTTAAGCGCGGTTTCTTAGTTGAGCCGCGCTTTTTTTGTGCTAAAAAATCGGTGTATATATCGAGGGGTCAGACCCCAGCTATACTTAATGGGTTCGTAAGTAGTGCTGAGGTGTATATGGGACAATTAATTAACGGCAAATGGAGTGCTCTCGATTCCGATGCTAATAAGAGTTCCGGAAGTTATAGTAGAGAAGATGCTGGATTTCGCCGCTGGATTGAAAATAGTCCGGTTTCACCTTTTCAACCAGAGAGTGGGCGGTATCACCTTTATGTATCCTTAGCCTGCCCTTGGGCGCATCGTACCTTGATATTCCGCCAGCTGAAAGGACTGACTGAACATATTGGCGTGACTGTAGTGAGCCCAGATATGTTGAATAAAGGTTGGGTCTTTGAATCTCCTGAGCCGGTCTACGGGTATACTTGTCTTCATCAACTTTATACCAGAGCTAAACCTGATTATACCGGTAGAGTCACTGTACCTGTCTTATGGGATAAGCAAACGGAGAATATTGTAAATAATGAATCTTCTGAAATAATTCGAATGTTCAATTCCGAATTTGATGAAACGACTCGTAATCTTGACGATTATTATCCTTATGAGCTACAGGAGGAGATTGATAAGTGGAACGATTTTGTCTATCCCAATATAAATAACGGAGTTTATCAATGTGGTTTTGCAACGACGCAGCAGGCGTACCAAGATGCCTATAAGACACTGTTTGATGCCTTAGATGTTGTAGAGAAAAGGTTAGGAGAAAGCTCGTATTTAGTAGGAGAGCAAATCACAGAAGCCGATTGGCGGCTTTTTACTACGTTAATTCGATTCGATGTCGTTTATGTAGGGCACTTTAAATGCAATAAAAAACGTATTATTGATTATCCTAATATGTTTCGATATTTGAAAGCGCTGTATCAGATAGAAGGTATTAAACAGACGGTCAATTTCGAGCAGATAAAAAGACATTATTACTTTAGCCATAAAAAAATCAATCCGACACAGATAGTACCCGTGGGGCCTGCGCTATTCTTTGAGTAAAGTAGTTCTTCGAATAAAGTTGTTTTTGAATAATAAAAAAAGGGCCAGGCGCCAGCGATAATGCTGGGGTCTGACCCCAATCTAAAGTCAGATCATTATACTTTGGCTGGTTTCATTTCTTTTTCATTGTTAGCTGCGGCTTCTAGCATCTTACGGATAACGAAAGAAGAACCTAGAGCGATAACAACCATGACAACAGCCCAAATAGTTAAGGTGCTGAAATAACCACCATAAACAGTTTGCACAATCTCCTGTGTGATCTCCTGGCCTTTTTCTAGTGCGATAGAGGTAGAGAATACCGCGCCAACAATACCACTAAGCGCTATTGCTACAGAGAATAGACTTACAGAGAAGTTTTCAATGTGTTTTGGTGCAACGGAAAGAATGAAGGCAACCACTAAGCTACCAACGATAACTTCCGCAAATGCCTGGAAGAAGTGAATGACAAAGAATACTTCCGGACGAATAACAACATCTTCTCCAATTGCGAGAGCAGCGGCTGCCAGAATACCAAATGCGATAGCAGTTAGAATAAAGGCAAAGCCCACCTTTGTCGCTGTAGAGAAAGTGATACCACGTTTCTCAAGGGAAGAGAAGGTCATTGAAATGATCGGGCCGGCGACCATACACCATAGTGGGTTCATCGCCATGGATGCTTCTGGTGCGATTGGAATGATGCCAAATAAGTCGCCACGCATTGTATTGATGGTTACCATTGTCATGGATGTCATCATCTGTCCGTAGTAAACAAAAAATGCGGTGGTCAACGCCATTGCGATAAGGATAGTACCCATTTTAAGTGCGTCAGGCTTACTTGCTTTGGCCATTAAAGAGATGAAGTACAAGATAGCGGCTGCGCCAATGGCATACACGATATTCTTGCCAATATCCATGTTTGAGAACATGAAAAATACCAACCCAATCATCGCAATAGAAATACCAGCAAATGCAATCCAGTTTTTACTGCTTACCGCTTGTTGGTCAATTTCTGCACCAACATTGAGAAGTTGCTTTCTGAATATAACCAATGTACTAAATGCAAGCGCAGCCATCACCGCTGAGATCATAAAGCTACCGTTAAAACCAATGACTAATACAAATAGCGGGAACATGTATTGGCCAATGAGAGCACCCAGGTTGTTCACCGAGTAATTGACTGGAAAGCCATTTTCAAAGTCTTCTTCGGTGGCAAAGGTACGTTTGTAGAGGCTTGGATAAGAAGGCGACATTAATCCACGAGCATAACTTGCCAGTGCAATACCCGCTAAGCACAAAGCGACGTTTTGTACCGATGCACCCAGCACTAACATGGTATATCCAGATGCAAATCCGAAATAACTGATGGTGAGTGAACGATAAGCGCCGAGGAATTTATCGGCAATAAAGCCACCTGCGATGGCAAACAGAGGACCTATTGATGAGAATGCACCAACAATCATCATTGTATCTGCTTCGTCATATCCCAGATCTTCTAGGAAAAAACGGGTAAGGATGATCATGACACCGTAATAAGATAAGCCAAACATCATTTGGCAGAACATCATCGACCCATTAAGTCTATTCCACATTATAAAAGTCTCTTTGTAGTTAAAATTCAAGTGTAAAATGCGATCTATTGTATCAATAACTAGTGTTATGTATTGTCACGTTTGAGTGAGAAATATTTCATTACACATTAATAAAACTAATGCGAAACAGTTCTGAACTGTTGTTTGTCTTGTGTGGGGGTTAGTTGAATGCGTAGCCTTTGATGAAAAGTTAATTGAATGATACTGATATGTGAATTTATATTGGGATAAGTAAAGCTAATGTAGTGATGAGGATTTTCAGGCAAGAAAAAAGCCAACTCTTTCGAGTTGGCTTTATATATGGTGGAGGGGGACGGATTCGAACCATCGAAGGCGGAGCCGGCAGATTTACAGTCTGCTCCCTTTGGCCACTCGGGAACCCCTCCA
>DDQN01000069.1 GCA_002342685.1 Vibrio sp. UBA2441 | reverse complement strand
TTAACTGATCGGCATTACAGCTAACGCTGCCTTTATTTTCATTCAAACTACCTAGTTCTGATATTCACCGAAAATGTCAATTTTAATGACAATCCAATTTTAGACTATCAGAAAAATCCTAACGGATTTACATCGTAGCTAATCAGTAAATTCTTAGTATTTTGATAATGATCCAGCATCATCTTATGTGTCTCTCGACCTATTCCAGATTTCTTATACCCGCCAAATGCAGCGTGCGCAGGATAAGCATGGTAGCAATTGACCCAAATTCGCCCTGCTTCAATCTTACGCCCCATTCGATAAGCAAGGTTAGCATCACGAGTCCATACTCCCGCACCTAGTCCGTATTCTGTATCATTTGCTATTGCCAGTGCTTCAGCTTCGTCTTTAAAGGTAGTAACAGCAATGACTGGGCCAAAAATTTCTTCTTGGAACACTCTCATAGAGTTGTTCCCTTGCAGTATTGTTGGCTGAATATAGTAACCAGTATCAAAGCCTTGCTCAGCGATGGCCGCTTCTCCACCGATTAGAACTTTCGCCCCTTCCTCACGTCCAATTTCCATATAGCTTAAAATCTTATCGAACTGCTCTTTCGAGGCCTGCGCGCCCACCTGTGTCGCTACATCCAGTGGATTACCTTGTTGAATCGTTTGTGCGCGTTCAACCACTTTGGCAATAAACTTGTCGTAAATTGACTCATGCACCAGAACTCGTGAAGGACAAGTACAAACCTCACCCTGATTAAAGAACGCAAGTAACATACCTTCAACACACTTGTCCAAGTATGCATCTTCGTGATCAAATATATCGGAAAAATAGATATTTGGTGATTTACCACCCAACTCCACTGTAGATGGAATCAAACTTTCAGCCGCACATTTTAATATATGATGGCCAATTTCAGTTGAACCTGTAAACGCTAATTTTGCGATACGATTACTGGTTGCCAGCGCTTGTCCCGCTTCATGACCGAAACCATTAACAACATTAATGACACCTGCTGGAAGTAAATCTTCAATTTTTTCCATCAGCAACAAAATAGAGGTTGGCGTTTGTTCTGCTGGTTTCAAAACAATACAACAGCCAGCGGCCAACGCTGGTGCGAGCTTCCAAGCAGCCATCAGCATTGGAAAGTTCCACGGAATGATTTGCCCGACAACACCTACTGGTTCAGGAAAATGGTAACTGGCGGTATTTGCATCTAGTTCTGCAGCTGATCCTTCTTGAGCTCTAATACACCCTGCAAAATAACGAAAGTGGTCTACAACCAAGGGTAAGTCTGCAGCTAACGTTTCTCGGACAGGTTTACCGTTTTCCCAAGTTTCCGCGACAGCAAGTTCTTCTAGGTTCTCTTCAATACGGTCCGCTATTTTAAGTAATATGTTCGAACGCTCTGCAACACTGGTGGCTGCCCATGAGTCTTTAGCAGCGTGAGCAGCATCTAACGCCGCATTCACATCCTCTTCTGTAGAGCGAGCAACCTTACAATAAGTCTCTCCATTTACGGGAGAAAGATTATCGAAATATTCTCCTTTCACCGGAGCAACCCAGTCACCGCCAATGAAATTGTTATAGGTCGATTTAAAATTAACGACTGAGCCTTCCGTTCCTGGTTGAGCATAGATCATAGATTTTCCCTTCTGTTCACGTATTTGTTTAAGCTCTGATTTGCAGAGTGTTCCATTCTCTTAACGCAAATCACACGCCAACTTTCTGGTACTTGCCCTCACCACCGCGTAACACTATGATTACATATCATTAACATTGAGCGTAAGTAAGAATATATCTTCATCATCGCTTTGTTAAATATGTTCAAGTGTCTCAGATTGACACACCCATAGTGCTACAGAATGGAACAATCATGCAGCTTCCTACAGACGAATCAACAAATTGGCTTAACTGTTCATGGCAAAGAAGCAGTGATGCAGGCCTCAAGATAAGATGCTTGCCCGATGAAATACGTATTGCAAAGTCGCAGCTTTCGGAACGAAGGGCTCTGTTGTCTACAGTAATCACTCTAGTTGAAAAACATGCTCTACCTCTGTTTGAACAATTATTTGCTCATACCAACAGTCGACTGATATTAACCGATACAGAAGGCGTTATTATCGGGTCATGGGGGCAGGAACACTTTCAAAATCGCTTAACCTCTATTGCACTAGAAAGCGGTGTTTGTTGGCAAGAAACCTTAAAAGGCACCAATGCAATTGGTACTGCCATCGTTGAAGAAAAACCTATTTCGATTATTGGCGATCAACATTTTATTCACCAGCACCGGTTTATCAGTTGTTCGGCCAGTCCAATTTTCGATCATCAAAGAAAAATGTTAGCTGTTCTGGACATCACCAGCGAGCAACAAGTGCACCACTCAAATACTCAACACCTGGTGCAAAATATCGTTCAAAAAATAGAGAGCGAGCTGCTCTGCACCTTACCCGAAGGCATGTTGAGGGTAGATCTCGCACGGGACAAATCTATTTTAAACAGCGGATGGCAAGGTATTGTTATTGCCGATGAACACGGAAAAATCATTGCACATAATCAGGTTGCCTCTCAGCTTTTTGAGCACCAACAAATGATTGGAAAACCTATTGAACAGGTACTAGAAAAGGAAGACCATAGTCTTGTATATAAACTACATGCCTTATCAGAAATACGAGCTTCCAGACATACCACCTACTCGCCATCTTGTGAATTACACGACGGCGATGAAAAGATAGAACACGCATGGCAGCAAGCTTGTAAAGTCATCAATAAGCAAATTAACTTGCTCATCTTAGGTGAGACGGGCGTAGGTAAAGGTGAGTTCGTTAAAACTTTACACAAACAAAGCAAACGTAAACAAGCACCTTTAGTCATCGTAAACTGTGGTGCATTGCCTAAAGATCTCGTGGAATCAGAGCTTTTTGGTTACGCCGGAGGCGCATTTACCGGTGCTAACTGTAAAGGGTATCAAGGTAAAATTCGTCAGGCTGACAAAGGCATTCTGTTTCTGGATGAAATTGCTGATATGCCACTGGATGCACAATGTCGGTTACTTCATGTATTGCAAGAAAAGGAAATTGTGCCCGTCGGATCAAATCAAAGTTATAAAGTCGATATTCAGATCATCGCCGCCACGCATAAAAACCTGCAACAACAAGTTGAGCAAGGCTTATTTAGGCAAGACCTATACTACCGACTTAACGGATTAGTTTTTACCCTTCCAGCGTTGAAAGACAGAAAAGACAAAAGTCAGCTTATAAGCAAAATTCACCGCAAGTACGCCAGCCACCAGCAAACGCTTTGTCCTGATCTGCTCGAACTTTTCTCTAGCTACCATTGGCCCGGAAACGTGCGCGAACTGGATAATGTACTCAAAGTCGCCTCCTTACTCGCAAGCGACGAACCAGAATTGCGTCTCGCACATGTACCTGACCATATCGCCAGTACACTTGTTACTCATGAAGTAACGTTACCAGACAATGACGAAAGCAGTTTGAAAAATACTATAGATGAAAAACTGATAAAAACTTATCAAGCAAATCAAGGAAATATCAGTAGGACCTCGAAGATACTCGGAGTAAGCCGAAATACCATTTACCGAAAGTTGAAGAAAATTGGTATGCTTAAAGACACCATGTAAATCTCACAAAACGGATACCCAGCAACCTTAAGCTGCTTTTAGTTCAGTGAGAATTACGTGGATCTGTCATTCATTTGGCAGACTATTAATTTCGATATCTTGCGTATCACTATTGTAATCGGTGATACCTTGTACTTCTGTATCATCGTCACTCAACATGTCAATGATCTCATCTTCCAGACCACCATCAACAGCCCAAGAATAAAAACGCTCTGATATTTTATCTGCGTTATGCCCAACAAACGTAAACGTTACTTTGCTCATACAACTTTCCCATGCAGCAAGAGCCTTAAGCTCATCAATAAAATTCTAGGTCATCCCCATGTAACTTCAAGATAATCGGCTACCAACAACAATAGCAGTGCCAATAGTTGCACATAGTTTTAACCAGCTCACTAAATTGAACAAAAATCCATCACCGCAACTAATTTTTAGCCTATCCTGAAAATATAATAAAAATGTTTACCGCTTTTATAGACGCATGATTCATGCATAACGTTAGCTTTTGGGGAGGAGCCAATATGAATAAAATAGACAACTGTCAAGAACAAGACTTTCAAGAAGCCATCAGGAAAAAACAAACCGCTATTATCTGTTTTAGCAAACAATCACCCAGAGATGCAGAAACAGTTTATCTAGTTCACGGCGAGATCGTTGACGAGAAGGAATATATGCGCGTTTGCCCTGAAGTTAGTTACTAACCCTGCCCCACCTATACTCGGGTAACCGGTCAAACATAGACATAGCAATTTGTGGTTACTTGAGTATAGGAATCGATTCCCTTATACTCGCTGTCTGCTCAACCACCTGACAGACTCTCTTTTGAGACGTAAGCCAGATGGTATGTGAGTATTGAACTTGTCGGAGTGCCACTATGGCTGAGATCGCATTGCGAGATCCGTTGAACCTGATCAGGCTAATACCTGCGAAGGGAACAAGAGAACCCTATCCTTCAGAGACATTATTAGGTGAATAATCACCTGACTGACTGGATTTAACACCATCGATTGAGCTTATAGTATCGATGGTGTCTGCCCCTCTTGTATCAACTCATCCGTCAAGCATTTTCCATCATTTAACAAGGAAATTGCTATGCCGAATCATCAATTTACCCAGCTAGATAGTCAGCTATTTATTGATTCGTTAATCAAACAAGACAACGAATGGCGTCAGCTTTTGTCGGACTGGAACCCGCTGACAACCATAGACATAGTGCAACCGAACCGCACCTTTTCTGTTGCCTATAATCAAAATGCCAACGCAGACATTATTGTTTCAGACCAATGGTCTAATGAGGCTCCTTTACCTAGTCAGTTACAGCAGCGAATAGAAAACACGCCAAATAGTGTTGCGCTCGGCTTGCCTGTTGAAGCAGGGTTTCTTGATGTATGGCATCATCAGGGGGAAGCAAAAGCGGTTTATTATCAGACCTGTGGTGACCAAACTCACCATCGCATCATGTTCAACGCTGCTCTGGCACAAGACTATCCGCTAGAAGATGCCGTTGTTCTGGCCCGCGCATTTACAACACAGCTGGAATTTCAGCTAAGCAATACGACGCAGACATGCTGGCCAGAAAACCGCTATTATTTCCCTAGCCCTCTCACTGCCAATCACCCGCTAACCAGCCACCTTCAATGGCGATGCAACGATTGTGCAGTAGCACCTTTTCAGGATGTCTTAAACACTGAAGAAATGTCCCTGTACCCGGTGGTCGACTCCGTTGAGTGGATTGAACGACTATTGAAAATGGGCATTAAAACCCTTCAATTAAGAATAAAGAACAGCCAACAACCCGATCTTGAAGCTCAGATCAAAAAAGCCATCACACTCGGCAAACAATATCAGGCCCAGCTCTATATCAACGATTATTGGCAGCTAGCTATTGAACATGGAGCATACGGTATTCATCTTGGGCAAGAGGATCTGGAAACAGCAAACCTTGCTAAAATTCAGCAGGCGGGTTTGCGTCTGGGCATCTCTACCCACGGCTATTATGAAATATTACGTGCGATTGAATTCAACCCTAGTTATATCGCCTTGGGGCATATCTTTCCTACCACCACCAAAGAGATGCCATCCCAACCACAAGGACTAGAGCGGTTGCAACGATACCAGCAATTGATCGGTAATGACTTCCCGACCGTAGCTATCGGCGGAATTAATTATGACCGGGCTGAAGCAGTGTGGCGTACTGGTGTCAACAGCCTTGCTGTAGTGCGAGCCATTACCGAAGCAGACGATCCCCTGCTCGCCATAAGCCAGTTTCACGCGCTGTTAGAAAATGAAAACCGTGCTGATAGTAACAACAATGCCGGGAATTCAAATTATGTTTAGCGACCAGAGCTTTCTCAGATATAACCGCCAGATCAGACTGCCGGAAATAGGCGAGCTCGGGCAGTCACATCTCAACCAAGCCAGTATATTGATTATTGGTGCAGGTGGATTAGGTTCCGCCGCATCGCTCTACCTTGCTGGTGCAGGCATTGGCACCATTGTTATCGCTGATGAAGATGTCATTGAGACATCAAACCTGCAAAGACAAATCATCTATCGGGATCACCATCAAGGACAGAGCAAAGCGCAAACCGCTGTTACTGAGATAAAGGCGTTTAACCCACTAATCCGCGCACGCGCAGTTAAAGCAAGGCTGGCAGGAAACCAACTCGCCATAGAAATAAGCATGGCTGATTTGGTTCTCGACTGCTCGGATAACTTTGCCACTCGTTACGCGGTAAACCAGGCGTGTTTCAGGGCAAAAAAGCCGCTGCTGTCGGGAGCCGCTATTCGTTGGCAGGGACAATTAATGGCGTTTGATTTCCAACAAAATAATAGCCCTTGTTATCAATGCTTATTCCCCGAAGTATCCTCTGTTCAAGACAATGAAAATTGTAGTCAATCCGGTATTTCCGGTCCTGTTGTAGGTGTCATTGGAACGCTTCAGGCACTCGAATCAATAAAGTTCTTTACCAATCCCGACACGGTTCAATTTGGTCAGTTCTGTCAGTTCGAGGGGCTAACCATGAACTGGCAGCGATTCAACATCAGTCGTGATGCAAATTGTCCAGTCTGCTCTAACAGAACTGGTTCACAAGAACCCAGTTCTCAAGGAACCTACTTACAAGGAACAAAGTAACCATGATGCAAAAACAAATTGAAGTCACCGTCAATGATGTGTTGTCGGTGTTTATCGCCCCTATCACTCTGTTCGAACTAATCGGACAATTAGGGCTTCCAGTGCACGCCACCGCTATTGCACTCAACCAAGAAATAACACCCCGGAGTTTGTGGCAACAAACTCATCTTTCTAACGGCGATCAAATATCGCTTTTCCAAGCCATCGCAGGAGGCTAGACGTGTTAACTATTGCCAATAAAACATTCTCATCGCGCTTATTTACCGGCACCGGAAAATACGCTAATCGTCACCTAATGGCCGAATCCATCTTAGCCAGTCAGTCTGAATTGGTGACTATGGCATTAAAACGGGTGGATATAACCAAACCTGATGACGATATTCTCTCACCTTTGTTGTCCGCTGGCGTTAATTTGCTGCCGAATACTTCTGGAGCAAAAAGCGCAAAAGAAGCTGTATTTGCGGCAGAACTCGCTCGTGAAGCATTAGGTACCAACTGGTTAAAGCTCGAGATACACCCTGACCCAAAATACCTGATGCCCGATCCAATAGAAACTCTGAAAGCAGCAGAGCAACTGGTTAACAAAGGGTTTATTGTATTGCCTTATTGTCACGCAGACCCGGTATTATGCAAGCGACTTGAACAAGTGGGCTGCGCCGCCGTCATGCCGCTTGGCGCGCCTATTGGATCCAACAAAGGGCTGGTTTCTGAGGACTTCTTACAAATCATTATTGAGCAGGCGAAAGTCCCCGTGGTTGTCGACGCAGGCATTGGCGCACCTTCTCACGCCGCTAAAGCGATGGAAATGGGTGCAGATGCTGTGCTAGTCAATACGGCCATAGCTTCCTCCAGCGATCCGATAGCGATGGGACGTGCCTTTAAACTCGCGGTTCAAAGTGGCCGTATGGCCTATGAAGCAGGGTTAGCCAGCCACCAGCAACATGCTGTCGCATCCAGCCCTCTTACGTCATTCCTTGATCACCCGGAAAAGGCCATATCATGAGTTTCCTCGCAGAGTGGCAGCAATTAAACTGGGATGATATTCGTTTGTCTATCTACGCCAAGACCGCCGATGACGTACGTCTCGCGCTGGCTAAAACCAAACCTGATCTGGAAGACTTTAAAGCCTTTATTTCCCCAGCGGCTGAACCGTTTTTGGAGCAGATGGCGCAGAAATCGGCAGCGCTGACACGACAACGTTTTGGTCATACGATCGGCTTTTATCTGCCCCTGTATTTGTCCAACTTATGTGCCAACGCCTGTACCTATTGCGGTTTTTCCATGGAAAATAGGATGAAACGCCGCACGTTGAATCAACAAGAATTAGACGCTGAATGTCAGGCTATTAAAGCAATGAATTTTGACAGCGTATTATTGGTGACCGGCGAGCACGAAACCAAAGTGGGCATGAATTATTTTCGGCAAATGATCCCACAAATTAAACCCTACTTTAACTACCTTGCCATGGAGGTTCAGCCACTAGATCAGGAGGAATACCAAGAGTTAAAAGAGCTGGGGCTGGATGCCGTCATGGTCTATCAAGAAACTTATAACGCATCTACTTATGCCCAGCATCATTTGCGCGGCAATAAAATGGACTTTGCCTATCGTCTGGAAACCCCAGACAGGTTGGGTAAAGCCGGAATCGACAAAATAGGCATTGGCGCACTGATTGGTCTGGAAGAGTGGCGAACCGATTGTTTTTTTGTCGCCGCTCATCTTCGCTATCTGGAGACAACCTACTGGCAGAGCCGTTATTCCATCTCTTTCCCAAGGCTTCGCCCCTGTGAAGGAGGCTTACAGCCCAAATCCGTTATGGATGATCGGCAACTGGTTCAGCTCATCTGTGCCTATCGCCTATTCAATCCCGAGGTTGAACTATCGCTCTCTACCCGTGAGTCAGCACAATTTCGAGATAACGTTCTGCCCCTTGGCATTACCACTATGTCTGCGGCATCAAAAACACAACCCGGTGGATACGCCAATGCTGAGCCTGAACTGGAACAGTTCGCTATCAGCGACGAGCGCTCTGCACAAGCGGTCGCGGACGCCGTGGCACAACAGGGCTTTGCTGTCGTTTGGAAGGACTGGGAGCGAAGCTATTCTGGCTAACACGTCCCTGTCATTACCGGGTGATGCTGCGCCCTTGTTACTGGTTCGATAGGCTCAGGCTGATCCATCGAACCATTCAGGTATGCCTCTACGTCCACAGTATCTATCTGCTTCGGCACCAGATATTGCTGGGCGTATTCAAGGGTACCAGCAATATCTGGTGCCGTTGCTAATACCACTGGTTCCACCTGTCCCTCCGGTACCCGACAAAATTGCTTTGTTGATGAACAGCGGACTTACTGATACAGGTCAACCTATCGAGTAGAGGCTTCAACGGTTAAAAACTGTTTTTGGTGTAAACAAGATGGTTTATACGTAGCCCAGATCAGTGCTTATGGGTAAACGATTGATCGGTATCACGAGAAAAATATCATTATTGATAGTTGTGATGAATGATTGCCCCTTATCAGGCAATTCAGGTGATAAATATTTGCAGCGCACTTCAGCACGAAATAAATAACAAAATAATATATCTAAAATTGCAGCTCTGGAGCTAATAATTATCTTTTAGAGTAGCTATTATCAGCCAACTATCATGAACGAATGAATCATCACTGTAAATAATTTACAAATGATTTGGGTCAGAGTAAATTTAACCTGACCCAAAGGGCCTCATCTCAGAGGCAAGAACTGAGAGGGGTTATTACATCAATGGCCTTAATGTCCCCCTCTATTAAAACGAAAGCTCTCTAATTGCGATTAATTTGGATAAACATCAATGGATAAACCATTTACCAATTTGTACTCATCTACGTACGACGGATCTGCTATTGTAGATATATACTTTAAGCTACGATCATCTTTATCATAATAGATGGAATTGAATCCGGCTCTACAATTAACGCCTGGTGCCCATGATATTGCGCTGACTGTAGCATCACCACTGGCTAATGGTACCGTAATATCAGTTATGGTTATATCCTGACCACTCACCTTTATGTTTCTATTGAGAAAATACCACTGGATGTCTCCACCAACGACTTTTCCCCTAAAGTTAAAATTAGTATCGGCAACATAGTTATTTCCACACTGCCCAGGTTTCGGGTTGATAACAAGGCTAATCGTGTCTGTAGACAATAATGGTCCTTTGGCAGATAAAGCTGCTAATAGCGGAGGCATTTGTGCACGCCCATTTGTGGAAACTCGTCTTGGCTCTCCATTAGTCGGTAATATTAATCCGTTCAACATCTCATTAATAGTACTAGTACGCGTGGGATCAACAACGGCTTTACCATTGCCATCAAATTTAATATCTGACCAACGAGTCCCCTTATACCTATCTGAATAGAAATCGCCGAATACCGAGATAGGGCCTTCAATTCTGGCTAGCCCTGACATAGTCACTTTATTATTCGTAATTTTCAGCTCTTCACTGCTCGATTGAAAACCAATAGCATGGCCACCAGTCACTAATTTTTGGGTCATTACGTGATTGCCTAAGTTATCGGCTGTCGCATCAGATCCATCAGCACCTGTATCACCTTTAGGACCTACTGCACCTGTATCACCTTTAGCACCTGTCTCACCTTTGGGGCCTGCCTCACCTTTGGGGCCTGTCTCACCTTTGGGGCC
>DDQN01000065.1 GCA_002342685.1 Vibrio sp. UBA2441 | reverse complement strand
CCCATAGCCCATAGCCCATATTTTCAATAATGCGGCGGTGGGGTTTCTTCTGATGCGTCAGCAAGGTTAGAACTATCTATATTTTTGACCTTGTTCGCGACATATTTCATCTGCTCTTGCATTTTAGTAATTATCAACTGTTGCTGGCTTAGCGCATCGTTTAATTCATCAATAGTCTGTTCCTGAAACGCAAGTTTACACTCTAAATCTTCAATTCTATTTTGTAGTTCTTGTTTAGATAAATCAGTCATTCTTCTATTTTCCAAGCTTGAGCGATACCTGCAGAGGTGGCAGAAACGACTCGGTTTTGATGATCAAAAGCGGCATCATACACGACTGCACGAGGAGGGCGAGTATCTTTTAATGGTTCAACATCCCAACCGTCAAGGTTCTTTCCGCTCGTGGTATCCCATAAAATGACACGGCCAGCGGGAGATCCAGTGACAAGGTATTTGCCATCGTCTGAGAATCGGGCGGTCGAAAATACTAACTGTCTGGAGAAAGATTTTAACTCAGTCACTTTTTTACCGGTTTTAAGATCCCAAATATAACTGCCCTTGGCACCGTCTGAGGTAAAGGCCAGTTTTCCATCCCTGTGCAAGGCGACGCGGTTTATACGTGCGTCATGTTCGAATATATAAAGAGCTTGTCCTGATTGGGTGTCCCAAAAATAAGCGTTGTAATCATTTCCGCCAGTGAGAGCAAACCGGCCGTTGGCCGAAACGGCTACGGTATTAACTTTTTCTCTGTGGGCAAGGAACTCTAATCGACGTCCGCTGACTAAGTTCACGTATATTGCTTTACCATTAGATAAACCGAGTAAGACTTGCTCGCCATTGCTGGTGATATCAACATCACGAATGAGGCCATCAGATATTGACCATAAACCAGCGGCTTGGCTCCATGAAAGGTCCCAAACGGCAAAGTTGAGTTGAGTCGCTGTTATCGCATAGCGACTATTGTCAGAGATCCGGATATGCGAAACTGTATTACCAGCGGGGTCTTGCTTGCCTAACTCAGTGAGCTCTTTGTTTTGTTTTAAGTCCCATAAGAGTAGTTGTCGTTCTTTAGAGTACAGAAGAGCGAAACGAGCATCGCGGCTTAATGCAAAGCTGGTGGTGCCTTTAGGTTCAATTTCCCAGCGTTGGTCATCTTGTGTGGAATAGAAGCAACCACTTAACATGGAGATGACAAAGACAATAAACATAATGTGAGAGAATAGTCTCATTGCAAATAAATAATCCGGTTTGTGTCTAAGGGCATAACCCTAGTATATTGATAGCACAGCATATTTGCACATTTAGCATAAAAAAGTGTGTAGTACTAAAAATGGCGTTGCCATTACAATGGAGTATTAGATGAAATCTTTGTTTAAAGTGTCCCTATTAGCAGCAACCGTTATGCTTGCTGTAGGTTGTCAGAAAGAAGAAGCACCAAAAGAAGAAGTTGCCCCTCAAGCAGAGCAAGTACAAGCTGAAACTGGCACAGTGGTAAACTTTAAAACTGATGATGAAAAAGCGGCATACGCTATCGGTGTTTCATTTGCTAACTATTTAGAGTCTAGTCTGCAAAAACCGGCAGAAATTGGTATTAATCTAGAAAAAGAATTTGTTCTTAAAGGTATTGAAGACGCATTTTCTGAGAAAGCAGAGCTAACACAAGAAGAAATTCAGGCGGTATTAGAGTCTTTAGATAAACGTGTTACAGCAAAAGTAGAAGAGCAAGCGAAAGAGAAGTCTGAAGCGTCGATAAAAGCGGGTGAAGATTTCCGTGCAGAGTTTGAGAAACAAGAAGGCGTGACGAAAACGGCTTCTGGATTACTATATCAGGTGTTGACGCCTGCTGACGGTGAAAAGCCAGTGGCAACAGATACCGTGGAAGTTCATTATGTAGGAACATTAACGGACGGCACTAAGTTTGATAGCTCATACGATCGCAATCAAACAGCGACTTTCCCATTAAACAGAGTGATCCCTGGTTGGACTGAAGGCGTGCAATTAATGCCAGTAGGTTCGAAGTTCAAGTTTGTTATCCCGCCGGAGCTGGCCTACGGTACTCAAGATACACCAACGATTCCAGCAAACTCAACGCTTGTATTCGAAGTAGAATTGGTTAGCGTTGATACTGGTGAGGTTGCTGCAGAAACTCCTGCTGAATAAATCCAAAAATAAAGAGTTATAACCAATCTTTATTAAATTGTTGATTTCAATGTAACTAGACAAGGCCCGGAAATTCCGGGCTTTTTTTATGTTAATTGTTCCTAATTCGTACTATTACGATGCTATGATCAAATTTTCTGATAAACTTGCACCAATTAGTTGATTTTTTATCTGAGGTTAGTAGTTGTGACAACATCAGAAGTGATGCATGCCGATGCATTAATGGAAATAGAATCCGTAGTAGTAGAACCATTTAGTGAACACGATCTAATTATTTTAAAGTCTTATGAAGCGGTCGTTGATGGTATAGCTGGTTTAATTGGGCCATTTTGTGAAATCGTTCTTCATTCTTTAGAAAGTCTAGATACTTCGGCAATAAAAATTGCCAATGGTGAAAATACCGGACGTAAGGTCGGGTCTCCTATTACTGACTTGGCGCTCAAGATGCTAAGAGACATTGAAGGCTCTGAACGAAATTTTTCACGGGCGTATTTTACTCGTGCAAAAGGTGGCGTCTTAATGAAGTCGATCACCATTGCTATACGTAATGGTAGTCAAAGAGTGATAGGCTTACTTTGTATCAATATCAACTTGGATGCGCCGTTCTCTCAAGTATTGCAATCGTTTATGCCTACAGAGGAAGCCAAAGAAGCGGCTTCATCAGTCAATTTCGCCAGTGATGTGGTTGAGTTGGTTGATCAGACGGTTGAACATACTATTGAGGATATTAATACCGATAAATCGGTATCCAATAATACCAAGAATCGTCAAATAGTGATGGAGCTTTATGACAAAGGTATTTTTGATATTAAAGATGCGATAAATCGTGTTGCTGACCGCCTGAACATATCAAAACATACGGTTTACCTCTATATTCGTCAGCGCAAAACTGAGGATGGCGAGAAGTGAGTTTGAGCTACACCTTATTGGTTAATGGTTCCGTTTATGGTGAACAGTCTGCCCGTAATGCTTATGGCTTTGCCTGCGCATTGATTGAAAAGGGCCATTCATTAAGTTCGGTATTCTTTTATCAACAAGGTGTTAATAACGGCTCTAATCTCATTGTGCCAGCGAACGACGAGTTCGACCTTACCGCCGCTTGGCAGCAACTCGCAGTCAAACACCATGTTCGCTTGGAAACCTGTGTTGCAGCAGCGCTACGCCGTGGCGTTATTGGGCACCAGGAAGCCGTTCAGCATAATAAAGAACAGCATAATTTGGCTAATGGTTTTGAACAAACGGGACTAGGTAGTCTAGCCGAAGCGCTATTAACTCAGGACAGAGTAGTACAATTTTGAAAACGCTTGGTTTTGTATTTCGTTCGCATCCCCATTCTACTGCCAAAGGTAGGGAAGGCTTGGACGCCTTGTTAGCCGCTTCTGCCTATAGTGAAGATATCGCGGTCTTCTTTGTCGGTGAGGGGGTGACGCAGTTGGTCGCAAGTCAAACAACAGCCTCTATCTATTCAAGAGATTATGCTCCAGCTTTTAAACTTATGGAGTTATACGATATAGAGCAGGTTTATTTGTGTGTTGACTCTCTTATGGATAATGGGCTAACCAGTGTGGAGCTCGTGTTAGATGCAACTCGGTTAGACAGAAATGAGCTTAAAGAAAAACTTCAATGCTGCGATAAGATACTCTCTTTCTAGGACAATAAATGCTTCATATCGTTAAACATCACAGGTCATTGACCGAAGCAATAGCCTATTCAACAGAAGGTGATACCCTCTTATTAGTTGAAGATGGCGTTTACGCTGGATTACCAGCGCATAAATCTCATCAAGATCTGAACCAGACTAAATTGCCAGTGTATTGCCTGACAGAAGATGTGAACGCTAGAGGTTTGGTCGTTGGTAGTCGCTGTGCGCTCGTTGGATTTTCAGGCTTTGTAGAGTTAACGGAAAAATACACAACATCTATGACCTGGGAGTAAACCTAGGTTCATTCTTCTTTGTTGAGTCGTTTGCGTCAGAATATTAGTTTGTCCAGCGGGTTAGCTTCGGGATACCGCGAGTATATAACCACGCCATAAATTTAGATGCTGTTTTTTCTTCCTGCATCTTATTTATACAAAAGCTTTGCATTTCTTGGGCTGTTGTTATTTCAGGGTGGGTAAACTCCCCATTTTGAAAGCAGTAACTACAGTATTGTGTATTTTTACTTCCGTCTTTATTTGTTCCCCCATTATGTGGATCTCTTTTCATTGGCATTCCACAACTTTGACAAAATTTATTCATATAAATAATCCCATCTCTTATAAAGAGCCTTGATACTAGCAACATCGTTCTGTGCATCAATAGCATTAGATTGAACAAAATTTTTTAATTTGCTTACTATTTTTCTTCCCATGCGAAGCATGGTAACGAGTCGCAGGAATATTCTAGTCCTAAATGCTTTGAAGACAAAAAGTAAGAAAGATCTTTCTGTTCATTTTTAGTTCGAAATTTCTTGACACATCTCCCATCCATGAATAGAATTTTGCGTCCCTAATTGTACTATGTGCATTGGGGATAGATTTTTCACTAAGCTAATTTTCAAAAACCAGGAGCTAGTTAATGGCAACTATTAACCAGTTGGTACGTAAGCCTCGTGCAAAGCAAGTTGTTAAAAGCAACGTGCCAGCACTAGAAGCGTGCCCACAAAAACGTGGTGTATGTACTCGTGTATATACTACTACACCTAAAAAACCTAACTCAGCACTTCGTAAAGTTTGTCGTGTTCGTCTAACGAACGGCTTCGAAGTAACTTCGTACATCGGCGGTGAAGGCCACAACCTTCAAGAGCACTCAGTTGTTCTAATCCGTGGCGGTCGTGTTAAAGACCTTCCTGGTGTACGTTACCACACAGTTCGTGGTGCACTTGACTGTGCAGGCGTAAATGACCGTAAGAAAGGTCGTTCTAAGTACGGTGTGAAACGTCCTAAGTCTTAATGCCCTTCTGTTTATATAGAAGCGTTAAGTAAGGCCAAACATTAAATTATTTTAATTTTGATAAAACTGAAAAGTTTTGGATAACCTGAAGAAAAAGACAACGGAGAAATTCCTATGCCACGTCGTCGCGTTATTGGTCAGCGTAAGATCCTTCCAGATCCTAAGTTCAAATCTGAACTGCTGGCAAAATTCGTTAACATCCTTATGGTTGACGGAAAGAAATCTACTGCAGAGAAAATTGTTTACACTGCACTAGAAACTATGGCTGAGAAATCTGGTAAAGATCACTTAGCTGTATTTGAAGAAGCTCTTGAAAATGTTCGTCCTGCGGTAGAAGTTAAATCTCGCCGTGTGGGTGGTTCAACTTACCAGGTACCTGTAGAGGTACGTCCGGTACGCCGTAACGCACTTGCTATGCGTTGGTTAGTTGAAGCTGCGCGTAAGCGTGGTGAAAAATCTATGGCTCAACGTCTTGCAGCAGAAATGCTAGATGCGTCTGAGAACAAAGGTACTGCGGTTAAGAAACGTGAAGACGTTCACCGCATGGCTGACGCTAACAAAGCGTTCGCACATTACCGCTGGTAATACCTTTTTAGTGCTGCAGGGTTCCCTGCAGCATTTCTTTAGTTCCTATGCATATGCTAGGAACTATTGCTATATCTAGGGCTGTGCTTTTTTAGCAATGATCTAGGCATAGAGATAGCAATAGTCCCTAAGTCTCTAAGTAAAGAGGATTCAACCGTGGCTCGTAAAACTCCTATTGAGCGCTACCGTAATATCGGTATTGTGGCTCACGTAGATGCAGGCAAAACAACCACAAGTGAACGTATTCTGTTCTATACCGGCCTTTCTCATAAAATCGGTGAAGTTCACGATGGTGCAGCTACCATGGACTGGATGGAGCAAGAGCAAGAGCGTGGTATTACGATCACCTCAGCGGCGACCACTACGTTTTGGCGTGGTATGGAAGCACAATACCCTGATCACCGCATCAATATCATTGATACTCCTGGGCACGTTGACTTCACGATTGAAGTAGAGCGTTCGTTGCGTGTGCTTGATGGCGCGGTTGTTGTATTCTGTGGCTCGTCTGGTGTTGAACCGCAGTCAGAGACGGTATGGCGTCAGGCTGATAAGTATCAAGTTCCTCGTATCGTATTCGTCAATAAGATGGACCGTACTGGTGCTGACTTCTTGCGAGTTATTGAACAAATTAAAGATCGTCTTGGTGCAACTCCTATTCCAATCCAGTTGAATATTGGTGCAGAAGATGAGTTTAAAGGTGTTGTTGACCTTATCAAGATGAAAGCAATCAACTGGAATGATGCCGATCAAGGCATGACGTTTACCTACGAAGATATTCCAGCTGACATGCAAGAAATGGCGGAAGAGTACCGCACAGAGCTTGTGGAAGCAGCGGCTGAAGCATCTGAAGAGCTAATGGATAAGTACCTTGAAGAAGGTGAACTAACAGAAGCTGAGATCAAACAAGGTCTTCGTGCTCGTACCCTTAATAATGAAATTGTACTGGCGACTTGTGGTAGTGCTTTCAAAAACAAAGGCGTACAAGCTGTTCTTGATGCGGTTGTTGAGTTCCTTCCTTCTCCTGTTGATGTTCCTGCAATTAAAGGTATCGATGAAAACGAGAATGAAGTAGAACGTCATGCAGATGACAAAGAACCGTTTTCAGCGCTTGCATTTAAGATTGCAACTGACCCGTTTGTGGGAACGTTAACTTTCATTCGTGTTTATTCTGGTGTTGTTGAAAGCGGTAAAACGGCCTACAACTCAGTTAAGCAGCAACGTGAACGTTTAGGTCGCATTGTTCAAATGCACTCAAACAAGCGTGAAGAAGTGAAAGAAGTACGAGCAGGTGACATTGCTGCCATTATTGGCTTAAAAAATGTGACTACGGGTGAAACCCTGTGCGATCAGAACCACAAGATTGTTCTTGAGCGTATGGAATTCCCAGACCCAGTAATTCAGATAGTCGTAGAGCCTAGCTCTCAAGCTGATCAAGACAAAATGACTATCGCGTTAAGTAAACTAGCGGCAGAAGATCCATCGTTCCGAGTCGAGACAGACAATGAAACAGGTCAAACTCTGATTTCAGGTATGGGTGAACTACACTTAGATATCATCGTTGACCGCATGAAGCGCGAATTTGGCGTTAACTGCAACGTTGGTAATCCGCAAGTTGCTTATCGTGAAACTATTCGTGGTACCGCGAAAGCGGAAGGTAAGTTTATCCGTGAGCATGGTGGTAAAGGTCAATACGGTCACGTATGGCTGAAACTAGAACCATCAGAAGCGGGTGAAGGCTTTGTCTTCGTAAACGAAATTTCCGATGGTGTTGTACCAAAAGAGTTCATCAGTTCTGTCGCGAAGGGCGTAGAAGAGCAGATGAACAATGGTGTGCTTGCTGGTTATCCAGTACTGGACATCAAAGCGACACTATATGATGGTTCTTACCATGAAGTAGATTCAAGTGAGATGGCGTTTGTAATCGCCGCCTCTATGGCTTTCAGAACGGGTGCACTTGAAGCGCAACCAGTTCTGCTTGAGCCTATGATGAAAGTTGAAGTAACTACTCCAGAAGACTGGATGGGTGACGTCGTTGGCGATATTAACCGTCGTCGTGGCATCATCGAAGGTATGGACGAGGGGACAGCTGGCCTGAAGATAATTCGTGCACAAGTTCCGTTGTCTGTCATGTTCGGTTACGCAACTGATTTACGTTCTGCGACACAAGGCCGTGCTTCTTACTCTATGGAGTTTAGTGAGTACGCTGAAGTGCCAAAAAATGTTGCAAATGCAATCATTGCAGAGCGTGGTTAAAAAACTGGACACATTTTTCTTCTTTTTTGGAAGATCAATGAGTTCAAATATTGCGCTAACGCGTGTTGGCGCATAAAATAGCAAATTCTGGCGCGCTTTGGAGCTTATTCCGGAGCGAATCATAACTAGGAAGGAACACGATCGTGTCTAAAGAAAAATTTGAA
>DDQN01000049.1:46113-53197 GCA_002342685.1 Vibrio sp. UBA2441 | reverse complement strand
TTCACAGTTATGCTCCAGTGTGTATTTGCAAAATAATGAGGGATGAGCCTAAGTCCATCCCTGCATAAATTGCGTTAGATAGTTATAATTAAAAGTGATTCTTGAAACCAGTGTACGGGACGAATGTCAGGAAAAAATTGATATTGATGGATTTTTGCCGTAGAAATGCAAGGTATAACACGGCATTTGTGTATTGTGTGACAAGTATCACTGAGCTGTGTTTAATGATTTTTATTCTACATATCTACCAATAGTTTACATAAATATGACAACACAAAACTGGCAACCCAATGCAACAATCCAGCAACTTACGCAGAGAGCAAAACTGATCTCTGATATTCGACAGTTCTTTGCAACAAAGCAGGTACTGGAAGTCGAAACCCCTGCGATGAGTCACGCCACCGTGACGGATGTGCATTTACATACTTTTACCACCGATTTTGTCGGACCAGGTTATTCAAAAGGGCAGTCTCTGTATCTGATGAGTAGCCCTGAATTCCATATGAAAAGATTATTGGCCGCAGGCAGTGGATCAATTTATCAGATCTGTAAATCATTCCGAAATGAAGAGAACGGAAGATATCACAACCCTGAATTTACAATGCTAGAGTGGTATCGGGTAGGGTTTGACCATCATGATTTAATGGATGAAATGGATGAGTTATTACAGCTTATTTTGCATAGTGGTAAAGCGGTTCGAACGACGTATCAAAAAGCGTTTTTAAGCGTATTAGGTGTTTGTCCTTTAGAAGCCTCTATGGAAGAGCTAAGGCATCAAGCCGGAAAACTTGGACTTGGTGATATCGCAGAACACGAGCAAGAGAGAGATACACTGTTACAACTACTTTTTAGCGTTGGTGTTGAGCCGAAAATTGGCCAGAAGTCCCCAGCGTTTATTTATGATTTCCCAGCATCACAGGCGGCATTGGCCAAAATTAATGAAAATGATCCACGAGTAGCTGATCGTTTTGAGGTTTACTTCAAAGGTATTGAACTGGCGAATGGGTTCCATGAGCTGGACAATGCAGAAGAACAACTGGGCCGATTTGTAGAGGATAACCAACAGCGCTTGAAAATGGGGCTGGAAATGCAGCCTATTGATTATAATCTTATCGATTCGTTGAGAGCAGGACTCCCTGAATGTGCTGGTGTTGCGTTGGGTATAGACAGGCTGGTTATGCTCGCTTTGAACTGCGATCATATTGATCAGGTGACGGCATTTTCATTTCCGAGAGCGTAATTGGTTTGTAGGCTACGGGGTATGGGCTACGGGCTACGGGCTACGGGTTACGGGGTATGGGCCAATTGAGCGAATTTATTTGACGGCTAATAAGGTTGCTTTAAATTCCCATCACCCATCACCCATCACCCATCACCCATCACCCATCACCCATCACCCATAACCCATCGCCTCAACTCACAATCAATCCTGTTCCCAATACCGCTAGAAAAGCACCGAACCAAGCAAATTTATTCGGGCGCTGTTTTATATAAAACCATAAAATAGGTAGAACCATTATTGGTGTCGTTGAAGAAAGAAGTGCCACCATTCCGACATTGCCATCTCGTAACGCATACAGAATCAATGTCATACCTACGGCCATAGCAAGAAACCCATTTAAGGCGGTTATACCAAAAATTCGCAGGGTAATTGGTTTGATTGGTTTAGCGAGCTTAGCCCCACTTAACCTGAAAACGGAGTGGGCTGCAAATGCAGTGACCATTCGAATGGCGGAGGCTGCGATGGGATCTACAGCCGTTTGCATGACTGGCTTAGCGATAATCCCTCCAAGAGCCTGACATAATGCTGCCAACAAGCCTAGGCTAATACCAATCCAGACGTTTCCTTTTACTGACTCCCAATCGTGTTGGTCTTGTTTTCTCTTACCAAAAAAAATAGCGATAAGTACCCCTGAGAAAACAAGTACAGCACCTAAAAGCTCTAGTCCTTGCATGACTTCGCTAAACAAGAAATAGCCAATAATGGCAGAAAATACGGCATGGCAGGAAAATAGTAGTCCTGCCTGTCTTGGTCCCATACGGTTCATGCAGGCGAAAAGTGCTGTATCACCAATAAAAATACCAATTAAACCAGACAACATCATTGGTGTTAGGTGTACTGATGAGACTGTAAACCAACCACCATTAATCAGCGCCATCGTAGATAGCATGAAGGCAGTACAACCCATGCGCCATCGACTATAGGCAAAAGATCCTAAATGTCGGGCAGGGGTAACGGAAACTAAACTGGAAATCGCCCATAAAAAGGCGGCAGCGAGTGCGAGCCACTCATAAGACATAGTGATAATGATATTCAATTAATAATTGAGTATCACTATGCCTTAAAGTGAATAAAATGCGTAATGTTTTTTATAAACAAAAAAAGCACCTATCTAAGAAGGTGCTTTGTACCTATGAGCTTACTCGCTATATCAAGTGATAATAAGTGCAGCGGCGTAGACAATAAGTAAGCCGATAACGCCAATAATAATTCCGGTTTTCGCCATATCTTTACTCTCTATAAATCCAGTAGAGTAGGCTAGCGAATTTGGCGGTGTTGAAACTGGTAGAATCATACCGAGTGATGCAGAGAAGGCGACGACAACCAATAACCCTTGCATGCCACCGATACTGGACAAGCTTTCCATTGATGCACCTATGGCTGCTGCAATGGGCATCAGTAAGTTAGCGGTCGCAGTATTGGACATAAAGTTAGCCATTAGCCAACAAACGAGAGATAGAGTGATGACAACGGAAAACGGCGACAGTGACTGATAATCAATGGCGTGCGCTAATGCTACTGCCAGACCTGTTTTATCTAATCCAATACCAATGGCGATACCACCGGCCACTAACCAGAGAACATCCCAGTTAATTTGTTTCAGCTCTTCTTTGCCCATAATGCCGGTAAGTGTAAATACAGCAAGAGGTATAATGGAAACGACGTAGGTGTTCATGCCGTGAAGCTTGGTGGTCATCCAAAGCAATATGGTGGATGCAAACGTAATATAGACCACGATAGCTCGCCAACTTTTTTTAAATGACCCTTCTAATTTCAATATCATTTCATCTTGAGACGATGGGAAAAGCTTTTGCAATAAAAACCAGGCTAACGTTAATTGTATGATGACAAATGGCAAACCCATCATCATCCATGTCAAAAAGTCGATATTGTTTTCGCCAGTAAGATATTGGAGGGCAATGGCGTTGGGGGGAGTACCTATCGGCGTTGCAATCCCCCCGGTATTGGCGGCAATTGGAATACAGAGTACCAAAGCTTTAATGCCTAAATCCCCTTTAGGTGCTGACGCAACTATGGGGCCCAGTAAGGCAAGCATCATCACTGTTGTCGCAGTATTGGACATGAACATCGAGAATACGGCGGTAATCAACATCAGGCCAAGCATAATAAAACGTGGTTGCTTACCGAATGGTTTAAGCAAAACTCTGGCAAGGTTGTTATCAAGTTCGTATTTAGAGGCGGCAATGGCGAGTGCAAACCCACCCATAAATAAAATAATGATAGGTGAAGAAAAAGCACTGAATATGTCAGTGTATTTCATTAAATCACCCAACTCATGTCCGGCTGGCGGCGTTCTGAATAAGTGCAATCCCTTATTCGAAATCATGATTAATTCTAAGGCAATGATGAGAATAGAGGTGGCAAAAACTGGAACTGGTTCTAAAACCCAAAGCAATGCTGCGAGTAAGAATATGGCAAGTAATCGATGCTGAATTAAAGTGAGATCATCAATGGGAATAGCATCAATAGGCATCATAAGAACAAAGGATGGAATGGCAAAGCAAATCAAAAGTTTTATCAACGTTCCTAAATTGATTTTTTTCATTATCATCGTACGCACAACCTCATTATAAATACCGGACAGCATTTATCGCAGTTTTAGTGTTTTGGATAAGTCATTTGCTGAAGGTCTAAAGTTTAAAAAATAGTCTGTAAGCTAGCATAAAGTAAGCAAATTTTTGTTACTAAGATCAGTATGGTGTTTTGAGGATAAGAAAGGATTTATTTATCAGTGATTTGTTATTGGTCAAGAAATGGGGGAGGAGGGGAGAACCGGTCACCAGTAATCGGTAACCGGTAACCGTTAGTTTATTTAACTTGCGCGTATGGTGTGCCTAGTACCGTTGGTACGCCATTCTCCATAGTATCGTCAAAGCTGACTTTATCTTTGGCAAATAGATTTATTACCGTTGAACCAAGCTTGAATCGGCCCATCTCTTCACCTTTCTTCAGAATAACGGAGTTGTTACCTTCTGCAGGATAATCCCAATGGTATACAGTATTTCCTCTAGGAGGAGTTACTGTTCCAGCCCAAATCAATTCAATACTGCCAACAATGGTGGCACCAACGAGAATCTGAGCCATAGGGCCAAATTCAGTATCAAATATACAGACAACGCGCTCGTTACGAGCAAATAGGTTGGGAATATTTTCGGCGGTGAGCGGATTTACTGAATAGAGGTCACCAGGAACATAAATCATCTGGCGAAGTATTCCGTCACAAGGCATATGTACTCGGTGGTAATCTTTTGGAGATAGGTAAAGCGTAGCGAAATCGCCATCTTTAAATTCATTATACAGTGCTGCATCGCCGCCCAATAACTCTTGAGCAGAGTATTGGTGGCCTTTTGCCTGGATCAACTGACCATTTTCAATGGCACCGTACTGACTAACGCAAGCATCTGCGGGATGTGTGATCACCGAGTCATCTTCTGTTAACGGTCTTGCTCCTTCTTCAAGTTCACGAACAAAAAAATCGTTAAAGCTTTTGAAGTGAGCAGGATCCGAGTGAAGTGCTTCGCCCATATTAATTTTGTATTGTTTGATAAACAGACGAATGATTGCAGTAGTAACCCCGCCTAATCTAGCCGATGCTATTAGACCTACAAGTCGAGTGATGGCATGTTTTGGTGCCCAGACTTGGAACCAAATTTTTATTTTATCTGATAGATTCATAATAATGTCGTTTGCTCTTTGTTGGCTAAAAATCAGCCTTTTTATTACGTGAATATTGTCGGTTCGCTTTATTTTCACCCATGCTATCGATGATTCTGTGATAGCTTTCAAAGCGAGTTAAAGATATATCATCGTTTTCTGCCGCTTCGCGAAGAACGCAACCTGGATCATCAAGATGTTTACAATCTCTAAATTTGCATCCCCCTAGATAAGGTCTGAATTCAATAAAGGCTTCTGTGACTTCTTCTTGCTCTAAATGCCATAAGCCAAACTCACGGATTCCTGGAGAGTCTATGAGATCGCCGCCAGTAGAAAAATGATAAAGCCGTGCTGCTGTTGTTGTATGCTGACCTAGCCCAGAGTTTTCGGATACAGCACCTTCTTCAACATCAACTTCAGGCAGTAAAGCATTAACCAAGCTAGATTTACCCACTCCAGACTGACCAACAAAAATATTCATCTTGTCTTTGAGTTCTGCTTCTAGAGCTTCGATACCATATCCTGACTCCTTACTAACAAACAAAACCTGATAGCCTATTTTTTCATAGATAGAGAGTTGTTTCTGGTAGTCAGTTAATTGTTCTTCTTTAAGCAGATCAACCTTATTTAGTACGATAAGTGGTGCAATATGCAGCGTTTCGGACGCTATTAGGTAGCGATCTATTATATTCAGTGATAATTCAGGTAGTACTGAAGAGACAATGACCATTTGGTCGATATTGGCAGCTACGGGTTTAAGTCCGTCATAGTAGTCAGGACGAGTGAGCATCGAAGTTCTTGGCTCAACAGCTTCAACCACACCAGAAATACCTGCCATGGATTCAAGCCCAGCACGCCAGATAACCCGATCACCGGAAACTAAACTTTCAATTCCGCGCCGTAAATTGCAGCGGTGAATCTCATGGGTTTCCATGTCTTCAATGTCAGCATGCTGTCCAAAACGAGTAATAACAAGACCGCTCTTTGTCGCGCCCAGCATTTCTTCATCCCATTGGACAGTATCTTCTTGCTTTAGTCTTTTGCTTTGATTAGTACGAACTCGTCGCACCTGACCTTTTGTCAATTTTTTCTTTTTTGCCACAATCTCACTTTGCCTTGTTAAGGCTAGTTAATTAGGTGAAGGTAAAATCATGAAACGTTAACATACCCTATGGTCGTTTCATCTTCGGACAGGTATCATACCTTTTTTAAAGACAAAATAGGCAATTCATCAATGTCATTCAGTGATCAAAATTTGATTTGGGTCGATCTTGAGATGACGGGCTTAGACCCGGAACAGCACAAGATCATTGAAATCGCTACGATTGTGACCGATAGCGAGTTAAATATTCTTGCTGAAGGACCTACATTGGCGATTCATCAGTCAGATGATGAATTAGATAAAATGGATGAGTGGTGTACTACGACTCATACAGGAAGTGGTTTGGTTAAGAGAGTTAAGGCCAGCACGATTGATGAAGAAGAAGCCATAGAGCAGACGATCACTTTTCTGGAAAAGTGGGTGCCTAAAGGTAAGTCCCCAATTTGTGGAAATAGCATAGGTCAGGATCGTCGATTTTTATATAAGCACATGCCAAGACTCGAAGAATACTTCCATTATCGATATATCGATGTGAGTACCTTAAAAGAGTTAACTTTGCGCTGGAAGCCTGAAGTGTTAAATGGGTTCTCGAAAAAAGGCAGTCATTTAGCATTAGATGATATTCGAGATTCTATTAGTGAGCTTAAGTATTATCGAGAAAATATCTTTAACATATAATAAGTTGTTTGTTTTTTGTCCACTCAATAGGGTTGGCATTGTTGATTGGTTGTTTTTTAGTCTAATTGTAAAAAAAAATCTTTTTTTTCTAATAAGAACTTGCATCACAAAAAAATGCTCTTATAATTCGCAGCCCTGAACGACGAAAGACGATTCAGTATGCGACACTAGCTCAGTTGGTAGAGCGCAACCTTGCCAAGGTTGAGGTCATCGGTTCGAACCCGATGTGTCGCTCCAAATTTTATCATTATCAAATTTATGATGATGATTGCGACATCAGTTTTTCTGATAGAGTCGCTCCACTAATTCGGTGGAAAGTATAAGCCTTCATCATGCTTTGAATGATG
>DDQN01000049.1:45819-45950 GCA_002342685.1 Vibrio sp. UBA2441 | reverse complement strand
CCGGCCCCCGCAACCAAATTTAGATAAATTGACGGTAAGTTGATTTATCATGCGACACTAGCTCAGTTGGTAGAGCGCAACCTTGCCAAGGTTGAGGTCATCGGTTCGAACCCGATGTGTCGCTCCATTTT
>DDQN01000049.1:0-45618 GCA_002342685.1 Vibrio sp. UBA2441 | reverse complement strand
CCGGCCCCCGCAACCAAATTCAGATGAATTAACGGTAAGTTGATTTATCATGCGGCACTAACTCAGCAGGTATAACGAAACCGTTTCAGGTTACATTCGTACCTATCTCCTTACTCTATACTGAGAAAAAGAGATTTTTTGTCTTTGTGTGTCGAACCGCCTTTTGTGGTGGAGAATAAGCCTTCATTATGCTTTAAATGATGAGACAATACGGACGCGGGGTGGAGCAGCTTGGTAGCTCGTCGGGCTCATAACCCGAAGGTCGTCGGTTCAAATCCGGCCCCCGCAACCAATTTCTTGATGTTTGTAAGGTTGATGTATCAAATCTTACAAGTCATAGATGGAAGCGTCGCCCGGTTGAGGCTTCGTAACCACATTCAGTCTTATGTAATACCGCTCTTTTAATGCTGTGAAGCATTACTCCTAAATTTCAAAATAACTTAGCTAATATAATGCGAGTTTTTCCACCGCTCAAACGTAGATAGAGTGGTTGTTCTGCATACTTTTAAAATTTTAACCAACAGACTTATCCACATTTATTTTCTTGTGGATAACCTAGTGCATAAAAAATAAAGTAGCGATTTTTTCTTTGATATGTCTAAGATCTTTTTAAGTAGATTAGAGGGCCAACCTTAGCTTGCTGGTCGCTAACCTGCTGTTTTTTAGGTTGTTTTATGGATTTCTCGTCTTTTGTCACATAAAGATAAAGGATCATTAAGTTATTGTTTTTTGATCCTTATCATTTATTGCATGTGTGTTTAACTTTTTTTTAGCAATTCATTTTCCATTGAGATACGTTTTTTTTCCACATTTCATTTTTGCGTACGACATCAAAAATAATATTCAAAATCTGTGAAAGCTAATTATCACTGATGAAGAGGTAATTACGCGTCTCTAGGTAAGCCTTTCTGGACGATTCTAATTAAACGCTGGGTTTTGGTGTTCTTAAGTGGCAATTGATTATGTTGCTGTGCGATAGCCCAGTGGAGATGTTCATCTAACATGCTATTGAGCCCTACTTTATTCTCTAATGCAGATAAGATGAGTTGAGAGAACGGTGCATTACCTAAAGCGATTGAAATATTTCTTAACCACTGGAAATAACCAATACGTCTAATTGGGGAGCCCTCTAATTTTTTCAAGAACTCTTTTTCTGTCCACGAGAATAGCTGTAGGAGTTCTGGAGAATCAAACTCTTGTTTTCTATGGAAGTCCTGCTGATTTGTTAATTCAGAGTACCGATTCCAAGGGCAAACTAATTGGCAATCATCACATCCATAAATTCTATTTCCCATCGCTTTTCGATATTTTTCAGGAATGACACCATCAAATTCAATAGTTAAATAAGAAATACATTTCCGAGCATCAACAACTCCTTCTTCTAGGATTGCATTGGTGGGGCAAGAGGTTATACATGCAGTACATTTACCACATTGATTTTGTGCTGGTTCATCGATAGGAAGAGGAATATCTACAAGTAGCTCTCCCAAAAAGAACCAAGAGCCTGCATCCTTATTGATTATCAGTGAGTGTTTTCCTATCCAGCCAAGGCCTGCCTCTTGAGCTAGGGGCCTCTCCAATATTGGGGCAGAGTCAACAAATGGGCGGTATCCTAGCTTTCCTACTTCTAGCTCAATTTTTTGTCCAAGTTTTTTTAACTGATTTCTCAATAACTTGTGATAGTCACGGCCCAGAGCATAGCGACTGATATAGGCTTGGTTAGCATTGTCTAAATTGGAAGCAAATTGAGCTTCTGGAGGCAAATAATCGATTCTTACACTTATAACACGGACAGTACCGGGTAATAGTTCATTTGGCCGAGAGCGCATAGTTCCGTGTCGAGCCATCCAATCCATATCGCCATGATAACCAGCGTCTAGCCAATCAATCATGGCTTGCTCATATTTGGATAAATCTACATCGGAGATCCCAACTTGTTGGAACCCAAGCTCTTGTCCCCATGATTTAATATTGTTGGCTAGTTTGTGGTAGTCCATGATGTCTTGATATGGTTGAATTCAGCGACTGATTTTACCTGATTTACTCATTTGGAGCGACTAGTGTGAATCACTGGTATTATTGAAACTTATTCGATAGGGTATTGTCTCTCAAAATGGATAATGTTTACTATTCCACCTTTAATGAGTTTTATATACTCAAACGACCTCTATGAGATGAGTCCTTTAACAAGGAAATATAATAATGAGGTGTTTGTCGTATTTTTTCGGCCAAGTACAGAAGATTATTAGATAAATATGAAGATTAAGACATTAACGCTTAAAGATGAACATGCGACTATTATGCTAGGAACTATACTGGCGAAGCTCTGTTCTCAACAAACGACTATCTATTTACATGGTGATCTTGGTGCCGGAAAAACAACCTTTAGCCGAGGGTTTATACGAGCTTTAGGGCATAATGGTAATGTAAAAAGTCCTACATATACTTTGGTCGAACCGTATCAGTTGTCTGATTGGCAAGTTTATCACTTTGATTTGTATCGCCTTGCTGATCCTGAAGAATTAGAGTTTATGGGGATCCGTGATTATTTTACTCCAGACGCTATTTGCCTGGTGGAATGGCCGGAGAAAGGGCAAGGGCTTTTGCCTGAAGCAGATTTGGATATTGAATTGCGTTATCAGGGAGAACAAAGAACAGTTCAACTGAATGCAAACAATGATTATGGATGTAGTTTGCTTAGTCGAATGGAGTTGTCTTGATAAATAAGCAATTTAGAGTAATTTACCTGCTCTCATTTATTTTATTATTAACATTAACATCGAATGTTTTTGCTAACTCTTTAGAGAGCTTAAGAGTCTGGCCGTCTCCCGATGAGACCAGAGTGGTTATCGATCTTAAGTCAGAGGTTGATTACAGTTATTTTACTTTATCTAGCCCGAACCGTTTAGTTGTGGATCTAAAAAATACCGTTATTCATACTAAGCTTCCGATAATAGTTAAAAACAGTAAAGTTCTGACCAAAGTTCGTAAAAGCACACCTCCAAATAAAGAAACATATCGGCTTGTTTTAGAAATGAGCCGTAAAGTCACACCGGAACTTTTCAAGTTGAAACCTACGCCGGGTGGGCAGTATGGGCACAGATTGGTTATCGACCTGCCTCATGCAAAATCTTCTACAAAAGCTGTTACCACACCAAAACAAGAGACAAAGCAACAGATAAAAGGCAAAGACGCTTCTCAACTATCGGGTTCGGCAGATATTGTTATTGCTATTGATGCAGGACATGGCGGGGAAGATCCTGGCTCAGTAGGTCCAACGCGCAAATATGAAAAACACGCTACTCTAAATATTTCTCAAAAAATAGCGCAGCAATTAAATAGCGTGAATGGTATCAAAGCCGTAATGACTCGCAGAGGAGATTACTTCGTTAATTTGAATAAACGCTCTTCTATTGCTCGTCGGAACAAAGCTCATTTGTTGGTATCTGTACATGCAGATAGTTTTAGGAGCCCTCAACCAAGAGGTGGCTCTGTTTTTGTGTTGAATACCCGCAGAGCAAATTCAGAGATAGCACGCTGGGTAGAAAAGCATGAAGAACAATCTGAGTTACTAGGAGGCGCTGGTGAAGTATTGTCAAAAAATAATTCAGATAAAAATGTCAGCCAGACTCTATTGGATTTACAGTTTAGTCACTCTCAAAAAGAAGGGTATAAAGTAGCGACATCCATCTTGAAAGAGATGGGTAAAGTGACGCGATTGCATAAAAAAAATCCCGTACATGCAAGTCTAGCTGTATTGAAGTCACCGGATATTCCATCAGTATTAGTAGAGACTGGGTTCATTTCAAACCCAGCCGAAGAAAAGCTATTATTTCAGAGAAGTCATCAGGATAAACTGGCAAGGGCATTAAGTAAGGCTATAGTTCAGTATTTTGAGGTGAACCCACCTGAAGGCACTTTATTTGCTCAACGTAGAAGTGCGAAGAAACATAAAGTCGCTAAGGGAGAGTCACTATCCGTTATTGCAAAGAAATATGGTGTGACTAGTCAGGTACTGATGACAGAGAATGGTTTGAAAAGTAGTGGCTTGGCTATCGGACAAATTCTCATTATTCCCGCAAATGCATCACCAATTGTTATTAGAAAGCCTAAGTCTTCAGTAGAGACAAAAGTGATCTCTCACGTGGTTAAATCCGGAGAATACTTAGGGAAAATTGCGACTAAATACAAGGTAACGGTAGCAAGCATTAAGGCTCAAAATAAGCTTAAGAGGGAAACCTTGTGGGTCGGCCAAAAGCTTAAAATTACGGTTAAACTTCAAGATGTTCCCATACGTAAGCATAAAGTAAAACGAGGTGAGTTCTTGAGTAAAATTGGCGGTAATTATGGAGTGACCATAGACAGTATTCGTAAAGCAAATAAGCTTCGTTCTGATAAGTTAGCTGTCGGACAGATTTTGGTAATACCAAACAAATGACAATAAAAATTTTACCAGCCAGACTGGCTAACCAGATAGCGGCGGGTGAGGTGGTTGAGAGACCAGCTTCGGTTGTTAAAGAATTGGTCGAAAATAGCTTGGACTCTGGCGCATCTCGTATTGATATTGATATCGATAAAGGTGGCAGTAAACTTATTCGTGTACGTGACAATGGAAAGGGAATTGTTAAGCAGGAGCTTGGTCTTGCGCTCAGCCGTCATGCAACCTCTAAAATACATACCTTAGATGATTTAGAGGCCATTATGAGCCTCGGGTTTCGTGGTGAGGCGCTTGCAAGTATAAGCTCAGTATCGAGGTTAACACTAACTTCTCGAACGGCAACTCAAGAACAAGCATGGTCTGCATATAGTGAAGGTCGGGATATGGAGGTTAAGCTACAGCCTACGGCACATCCCATTGGTACGACCGTTGAAGTGTTGGATCTCTTTTTTAATACCCCTGCACGACGTAAGTTTCTCCGAACTGAAAAAACTGAATTTACTCATATTGATGAGTTACTAAAGCGTATTGCGCTGAGTCGAATTGATGTGACTATCAATCTTCGTCATAACGGAAAATCAATTCGTCAGTACCGAGCCGCAAAAAATGAATTACAGGTTGAAAAAAGATTAGCGGCGGTTTGTGGTAGTGGCTTTGTGAAAAGCATGTTGAAGATTCAACTAGAGCACAATGGCTTAAAGCTTCATGGTTGGATAACATCCCCGGATGGTGCTCGTCAGCAGAGTGATCTCCAGTATTGCTACGTTAATGGACGTATGATGAGAGATAAATTAATCAATCATGCTATCCGTCAAAGTTATGAAAGCAGCTTAAGATCAGATCAATTTGCGGCTTATGTTCTTTTTATTGAACTGGATCCTCATCAAGTTGATGTTAATGTGCACCCAGCAAAGCATGAAGTTCGATTCCATCAAGCGCGTTTGGTACATGATTTTATCTATCAGGCATTGGCTGATGCTCTAGTACAGAGCCAGTATATCGATGCACCTAAGGTTGCTCATTCAGCGCATAAGTCTGATATTGAGGCACAAACGGGTTTTGATAGGGAATGCCAAGTTGCTGAACCTGCTCCGGGACGAGAGTTAGACAGCATCAATAATATCCCTGCTTATCCCGGGCGGAGCGATTATGTGTCTAAGCCGCTCGAGTCTAGACCGGTAATGCCCTACCCAGAAAGCGGAACGGATAAAACACAGCCATTAACCAGTGATAAGTCAGCCTTTTCAAAAAGGGGCCCTTCAAAGGGAAACTATAAGCCAGATGATGCACCTTCCAATCAAGAGCTTAAAGCATATAAGGCGCTATTAACCACACCTAGTATGCCTAGCGGGCAAGAGAGAGAGTTAACTTCCAAGCCTAACGATAAGAATCAGGTAATTATTAATCAGATAGGAAAAGCTGTATCAATAGTGGATAGTAAGTACCTACTTATGAACTCCGATTGTGGTGCCGTTCTTATTTCCATGGAGAAATCAGAGTGGTATCGCGTGTTAGGGCAGCTTCAGACAAACAAATTTTCGTTAACCCCGCAGCCGTTGTTGGTTCCTTTGTCAATCAAGATTGGTAAGGATGAACAACAAAAAGTTCATCAATATCAGATGCTATTGGATCAATTTGCTATTCAGATTAAAGATAAAGGCACAGATAGTATAATGGTGATGGGAGTTCCGCAGCCTTTACGTCAGCAAAATTTGCAGCAGTTAATTCCAGATCTGTTATCTTATCTCTCTTTGCAGGGTAAAGACCTGAATGAAGCCGTTGTAGCTAGCTGGATAGCAACTCAAGTGACTAAGGTAAAAAGTGACTACACTTTATCTGAAGGTATTCAGATTATTACTGAATTAGAACAGTTGTGGCAAGGTGCTTTACCTTTAACGGATACACAGTTTGTACAAGCTGTTAATTTTGAATCAACCATTGCCATGCTAAATAATGGCTAAGCTAAACCATGAATAAAGAACTTCCATTAGCCCTATTTCTGATGGGGCCAACAGCCTCAGGTAAAACAGATTTAGCCATAAAACTTAAACAAAAATACCCTGTGGAAATAATCAGTGTTGATTCCGCTCTGATTTATAAAGGGATGGATATTGGAACGGCAAAACCGAATGCTGAGGAATTAAAATTAGCACCTCATCGTTTGATAGATATCTTAGACCCTGTTGACGCTTATTCTGCTGCCGATTTCAGAAGGGATGCTCTTAATGAAATGAATGCTATTGTGGCTGAAGGTAAAATTCCCTTGCTTGTTGGGGGAACTATGCTTTATTACAAGGCTCTATTAGAAGGATTGTCGCCACTTCCTGCGGCAGATCCACAGGTTCGACAAGACATTGAATCTGAAGCAGAGCGGTTGGGTTGGGATGCTATGCATGCTCAATTAAGAGATCTTGATCCCGTATCAGCACAGAGGATCCACCCTAATGATCCTCAAAGGCTTACAAGGGCATTGGAAGTTCATCGAATTTCAGGTAAAACATTGACTGAGTTAACTCAAACTAAAGGGGAAGCGATTCCTTTTCGAGTTAAACAATTTGCAATAACGCCTAAGGAAAGGGCGGAACTACATCGTCGAATCGAATTAAGATTTAATAATATGATGGACGCTGGGTTTGAAGAAGAGATGAAAGCACTCTATTCTCGTAAAGAGCTTCATCCTGATTTACCTTCTATCCGGTGTGTTGGTTATAGACAGATGTGGGATTATTTAGATGGGAATTGCAGTTTAGATGAAGCGAAATTTCGTGGAGTTTGTGCAACCCGTCAATTGGCCAAGCGACAAATTACCTGGTTACGCAGTTGGGATAATTTAACTTGGTTAGATAGCGAGAACATTGATCAGGCGTTCGAAATCATGTCAGATGCAATAGCATCAAATTGATTTTGCTGTGTATAATGTGATCGTTTTTGCGTGAAAGTCTTAGTTTATTGATCTATAGATTATAAGTAAGACTTATTTGGTTCATTTAGCTCGAATGCAAAAGCAGGACGAAAATTGCCGAGCACCACTAGCTAAATAATTACAACAACAAACAAATAAGGAAAATAAAAATGGCTAAGGGGCAATCTTTACAAGACCCATTCTTAAACGCGCTTCGTCGCGAACGAGTGCCAGTTTCCATCTACCTTGTAAATGGAATTAAACTACAGGGTCAGATCGAATCTTTTGATCAATTTGTCATTCTATTGAAGAATACAGTAAACCAAATGGTTTATAAGCATGCGATATCTACCGTAGTTCCTGCTCGTGCAGTAACTCATCACAGCGCTACAGAACGCCCTCATGGAGAGCGTCAACACGAGAAATCTGAAGATTAATAATAAAAATATACTAAGGGGTTGATGGCTTGTTTGACCGTTATGAAGCCGGTGAGCAGGCTATTCTTGTTCATATCAACTTCACGCAAGAAGGGGAGTGGGAGGATCTTAGCGAATGCGAAATGCTAGTATCTTCTGCGGGAGTCAACACACTGCAAGTTATTACTGGCAGTCGACAGGCTCCTCACTCCAAGTACTATGTCGGAGAGGGTAAAGCCCAAGAAATAGCTCAGGCTGTTCAGTTAACTGGTGCTGAAATAGTGATTTTTAATCACGCCCTATCTCCAGCTCAAGAACGAAACCTAGAACAATTGTGCAAATGCCGGGTATTAGACCGTACAGGCTTGATACTCGACATTTTTGCTCAACGAGCGCGAACCCATGAGGGTAAGATGCAGGTTGAGCTGGCACAGCTTCGTCACCTTTCCACCCGATTGATTCGTGGTTGGACTCACCTTGAAAGGCAAAAAGGTGGTATTGGGTTACGAGGGCCAGGTGAGACACAGCTGGAAACAGACAGGCGCTTATTGCGTGATCGTATCAAAGCGATTTTACGTCGTTTAGAAAAAGTATCTAAACAACGTGAGCAAGGTAGACGCGCTCGAAATCGAGCAGAAATTCCAACAATTTCGTTGGTAGGTTATACCAATGCGGGGAAATCCACATTATTTAATCGGATTACAGAAGCGGGTGTTTATGCCGCGGATCAATTATTTGCAACACTTGATCCAACGTTACGTAAGATCGATTTAGATGATGTAGGTCCAGCTATTTTAGCCGATACGGTTGGTTTTATCCGACATCTCCCCCATGATCTAGTTGCAGCCTTTAAAGCAACACTGCAAGAAACTCAAGAAGCTGACATTTTGTTACATGTTGTTGATGCCAGTGATGACCGTTTTCGTGAGAATATCCATGCGGTTCATGTCGTACTAGAAGAGATTGATGCGATAGATGTACCATCTCTTGTGGTCATGAACAAAATAGATAACCTAGATGGTCAGAACCCACGTATTGAGCGAGATGAACAGGGTGTTCCTCAA
The DNA here is from genome assembly GCA_002342685.1 of Vibrio sp. UBA2441. Lineage (GTDB taxonomy): Bacteria > Pseudomonadota > Gammaproteobacteria > Enterobacterales > Vibrionaceae > Vibrio. Next base: position 36,798 of record DDQN01000049.1, on the reverse strand, counting down.
ACAGTTTGGGTTTCTGCAATGGAAGGCAAAGGTATAGATTTATTGTTTCAGGCGCTTACTGAGCGACTGGCAAGCCAAATGGTTCAGTATCGCTTACGGATCCCGCCGCAATATCAAGGTCGTTTTCGTAGCATATTCTTCAAAATGAAGAGTATTCAAAAAGAAGAATATGAATCAGATGGTAACTTATTGATCGATATCCGAATGCAACAAGTAGATTGGTCTAGACTAGAGAAAAGAGAAGGGGCAGTTTTAGGTGACTTTATCGTTAACCAAAGGGCTGCTACAGTATAACGTCATATCAAATGATGGAGCTTTCTAATGGCGTGGAATGAGCCTGGTAATAATAACGGCGATAATAATGGCCGCGATAAAGACCCTTGGGGTAATAATGATCGTGGCAACCGGAACTCCGGTGGCCGAGATCAAGGACCGCCAGACTTGGACGAAGTGTTCAATAAACTAAGTCAAAAGCTGGGTGGTAAATTTGGTAAGAAAGGTGGCATGCCTTCAATTGGAGGCGGTGGCGGTGGTGCAATAGGCTTCGGTCTTATTGCTATTGTTGCATTTGCCATATGGGTATTTTCCGGTTTTTATACTATCGGTGAAGCGGAAAAAGGGGTAGTTGTACGTCTGGGTAAATACGATCATATCGTCGATCCTGGTCTGAACTGGCGTCCTCGTTTTATTGATGAAGTAACACCTGTAAACGTCCAAGCGATTCGTGCGTTACGTGCATCTGGTACCATGTTAACCAAAGATGAAAACGTAGTAACGGTAGAGATGGGTGTTCAATACCGTGTTTCTGACCCGTACAAGTATTTGTTCGTAGTAACAAATGCAGACGATAGTTTACGTCAGGCAACTGATTCGGCATTACGTGCTGTAATTGGTGACTCTTTGATGGACAGCACTTTAACGAGTGGTCGTCAGCAAATTCGTCAAAGTACTCAAGAAACAATTAACCGTATTATCGATAATTACGATATGGGTTTGATTATTGTTGATGTTAACTTCCAGTCGTCACGCCCACCAGAACAGGTTAAAGATGCATTTGATGATGCTATCGCTGCTCGAGAGGATGAAGAGCGTTTCATTCGTGAAGCGGAAGCGTACAAAAATGAAATCTTGCCGAAAGCGACGGGTCGTGCTGAACGTTTGAAAAAAGAAGCTCAAGGTTATACAGAGCGTATTGTTAACGAAGCACTTGGTCAGGTTGCACAGTTCGAGAAATTACTTCCTGAATATAATGCAGCACCTGAAGTTACTCGTGACCGTTTATACTTAGATACAATGGAAGAAGTCTATACATCGACGTCTAAAGTTCTTATCGACTCTGAATCTAGTGGTAATTTACTGTATTTGCCAATGGATAAACTTGGACAGTCTTTGGGTGATACATCGACAAAGCGTAAAGCTAAATCGACATCAGCCTATGATGATATTGAGCTTGAGTCACAACGCACAGATGTTCAGACAGACTCTACATCTCGTTCAACTAGCACACGTCAAGGGAGATACTAAGAATGCGTAAGTTAATGATCCCTGTAATTTTTGCTGCGCTAGCATTGATGCTGATGTCACTGTTTGTTATTCAAGAAGGCGAACGCGGTATCGTAATTCGTTTTGGTCGAGTCTTGAAAGATACGAACGAAACTTCTCGTATATATGAGCCTGGATTGCACTTTAAAATGCCAATCTTTGATCGTGTAAAAACGTTAGATGCGCGTATTCAAACAATGGATGGCAGAGCTGACCGTTTTGTTACGTCAGAGAAAAAAGACGTTATCATCGATTCGTATGTGAAATGGCGTATTAAAGATTTCGGTCAATTTTATCTGGCTACTGGCGGTGGTGATACATTGACCGCTCAGGCGTTACTTGAAAGAAAAGTGACTGATGTACTTCGTGCTGAAATCGGTGCTAGAGAAATCAAACAGATTGTATCTGGTCCGAGAAATGATGAGATTGTCATTCCTGATGATGCAGCCATTCCTGATATTTCGAAAGAAGCGCTCGAGATTGAAGGAGAGCGCGATATCATCATGTCTGAAGTGCTTGATGGTACGAGTGAAAGTGCGATGAATGACCTTGGTGTTGCGTTGGTTGATTTCCGAATGAAGAAAATCAACCTGCCTGACGAAATCAGTGAGTCTATTTATCGTCGTATGCGTGCAGAACGTGAATCAGTTGCTCGTAAGCACCGTTCTCAAGGTCGAGAGAAAGCCGAAATTATTCGTGCACAGGCTGAACTGGAAGTAGCTACTGTTCTTGCAGAGGCTGACAAGACAGCTCGAGTGACACGAGGTTCTGCGGATGCAGAAGCGGCGGGAATTTACTCATCAGCGTATAATAAAGACCCTGAGTTCTTCAGCTTCTTACGTTCATTAAGAGCTTATGAAAGGTCATTTAGTGATAAGAGTGATATTTTGGTTCTTGATCCTAAGAGTGACTTCTTTAAGTATATGAATGATGCCAAAGGTCTAACGACTAAGTAAGCGACAGCGTATTGAAAAAAGGCTTCCATCATAGGAAGCCTTTTTTATACCTAACTTATCCTGAGATGAGGTTACGAAGTTACTTACGAAACCATCATGGCAATGACGATTCCAGAAACCACTAAACAACCGCCTATTCTTCTCAGCTGATTGTCCGGTTGCTTGCTCATTTCCGCAACCATATTTCTCCACCCGTTTGGTGCAATCAATGGGCCAATGCCTTCGGCAATTAGCAATAAACCAATGGCTAGCCAGATTGAATTTGTCATGTTTTATTACCTGTATTTATGTGATCTTAGTCCTAATGCATACGAGCATCGATTTAATAAGGATGTGTTGTGTCACATTTACAATTAAATTAGTGGGTTACTGCATTATGACATTTTTTGCTTAAAAAATGACTGCAAGATGTTAAGTTAGGTGCTAGAATCCATTTTTAACTATCGAGTAGAACTGGAAAGATGGGAAATAACGTAGTCGTTCTAGGCACCCAATGGGGTGACGAAGGTAAAGGAAAAATTGTAGACCTATTAACGGAAGATGCAAAGTATACCGTTCGCTATCAAGGCGGTCACAATGCAGGTCACACTCTAGTCATTAACGGTGAAAAAACCGTTCTCCACTTAATTCCATCAGGTATTCTTCGCGAAAACGTAAAATGCGTTATCGGTAATGGTGTAGTGTTATCTCCTGATGCATTGCTAAAAGAAATGAAACCGTTAGAAGAGCGTGGTATCCCTGTACGAGAACGTCTATTCATTTCTGAAGCTTGTCCGCTGATTCTTCCTTATCACATTGCTTTAGATCAAGCGCGTGAAGCTGCTCGTGGTAAAAAAGCGATTGGCACAACAGGCCGTGGTATTGGACCTGCTTATGAAGATAAAGTCGCTCGTCGTGGTCTTCGAGTTGGTGATTTGTTTGATAAAGAAGCATTTGCTGAAAAATTGAAAGAAGTGATGGATTTTCATAATTTCCAGTTGAAGCATTTCTATAAAGCAGAGCCTGTAAGCTACGAAGATGTACTTGAGCAAGCGATGAGCTATGCTGACCTTCTTATTTCTATGGTTATCGATGTTACAGACGAACTTGATCAAGCGCGTCAACGTGGCGACAAAATCATGTTTGAAGGCGCACAAGGTACGCTTCTTGACATTGACCACGGTACTTATCCTTATGTAACCTCTTCTAATACCACTGCTGGTGGTGTTGCGGCAGGTTCTGGTTTCGGTCCTCGTCACATTGGTTACATCCTTGGTATTACTAAGGCTTACTGTACACGTGTAGGTTCCGGTCCATTCCCGACAGAGCTATATGATGGTCTAGAGAAGCAAGACCCAATAGGTAAGCATTTAGGTGATGTAGGTCAAGAGTTTGGAGCAACAACAGGCCGCTTGCGCCGTACCGGCTGGTTTGATGCTGTTGCAATGCGTCGTGCAGTTCAACTCAACTCTATTTCAGGTTTCTGTCTAACTAAACTTGATGTACTGGATGGCTTGGAAGAGCTGAAAATCTGTACTGGTTACAAAATGGAAGATGGCTCTGTATTAGAGGTTTCTCCTATGGCTGCTGAAGCATTTGAGCAAGCAACGCCAATTTATGAAACCATGCCTGGCTGGTCTGAAACTACTTATGGTGCACAATCTCTAGATGTACTTCCTCAGGCAGCACTCGATTACATTAAGCGCATTGAAGAACTAACTGGCGTTCCTGTGGATATTGTTTCGACAGGTCCTGACCGTAATGAGACGATTATTAAAGTTCATCCTTTTAACTCTTAATTAGAGAAAAAGAAGAACAGATAAAACCGACCCTTAGAGGTCGGTTTTTTTATTTTGGGAGTAATATGGCAAAATGTTGCCTATCATAGTTATGATAGGGCTAAAGTAAGGCTACACTTTGCCGATAACAGAGCACGGTATGAGAAAAGAGTGCAGGTATGAAACTGAGAGTTTTAGCTGCTTCTTTACTATTGGCGCTGTCCCCACTGTCAAAAGCAAATGCTGAGACAGCAGAGATTGGGGCTCCGGTACCAATATATACAGAAGCTGAGCTAATTAAATTAATTGATGACAATAAGCACCTTGAACGAGTAAAAGCGGACAAGTGTCAGTTGGTTGAAGATATCGTTGCTCGAGCAACGAGGATCAGCCTGCCTGCTTATGAATTTCTTTATGGCGATATGCTCTCTTGGGGAGTCTGTGTTGAACAAGATGTCGAGCTGGGGCTTTATTATATAGAGAACGCAGCTCATCAAGGTCTCCCATCCGCTCTGGAGCAGTTGGGTAGATACTATTCTAGAGGAACTCTAGTTCAACAAGATAAAGAACGTGCTATTCCATATTTGCGTGAAGCTGCATCCATGGGTAACCTGAATGCGCGAATTCAACTGGCCGAATTGTTATTGCGTGATTATGGCAGCCCTCTTGATTATGAAGATGCGTACCGTTGGCTATATAATTCTGTAACACCAGATAAAAGAGCCCACCGGAGAATCGCTATGTTGAGAGATAGTTTGGCTCAACGTATGCCGGAAAATATTATCTCCAGAGCAAAACGCCGTGACGTATTTTGGTAGACAGTTTTTCTTATATCTCCTTGCGCCCTGAATTTTCAGGGCGTTTTTGTATCCAGTAGTGAATTTAACAAGCATTTCTGTAGCTTAACCAGATACTTCTATATACTTAATATTAATTTCCCTTCTTTCTAGAGTAGGTTTGTCTATGTCGGATAAAACACCTAAAGATCAATTTGCCGATCGCGAAGCCAAGAATTACGAAAACCCAATTCCAAGCCGAGAGTTTATTCTTGAGTATTTGAAAGAAGCCAATGTGCCAATGAATCGAAATGACCTGTTTTCTGCACTTGGTTTATCTGGTGAAGAACACTATGAAGGCTTGCGTAGACGTTTGCGGGCCATGGAACGTGATGGTCAATTAGTCTTTACCCGAAGACAGTGTTACGCACTACCCGACAAATTAGAAATGATCAAAGGGTGTGTTATTGGCCATAAAGATGGTCATGGCTGGGTGAGACCTGAAGGAAGTGTTGGAAAGGATAACGACGTTTTATTACCTCACCACCAGATGCGAACCATTATTCATGGCGATTTTGTGCTCGTCCAGCCAACAGGAAAGGACAAACGAGGCCGAAAAGAAGGCCGTCTGGTTCGGGTGTTGGAAGAGCGGAAAACCAAGATAGTTGGTCGCTTTTTCTTAGAGCAAGGGTACGCTTATGTCGTATCTGATGACTCTCGAATTAGTCAGGATATCTTGATCCCTAATGATGAAAGATTAGGGGCAAGAATGGGTAATGTAGTTGTCATTGAAATCACTGATCGAGGCAGCCGTTCCAGAGGTATGGCCGGTAGAGTTATTGAAGTGCTGGGAGAAAACTTAGCTCCGGGTATGGAAATTAAAATCGCGATTCATACTCATCAAATCCCTAATGAGTGGCCCAAAGAAGTTGATAATCAAATTAAAGACTTGCAAGAAGAAGTGCCGGAAGAGGCTAAATCAGGGCGTGTGGATTTGCGAGCACTTCCTCTGGTCACGATTGATGGTGAAGATGCCCGAGATTTTGATGATGCGGTATATTGCGAGAAAAAACCAAGCGGTGGCTGGAGACTATGGGTAGCTATAGCGGATGTTAGTTATTATGTTCGTCCTGATACTGCACTAGATAAAGAAGCTATTCTTCGTGGAAACTCGGTTTACTTCCCTTCTCAGGTTGTACCTATGTTGCCGGAAGTATTATCGAATGGATTATGTTCACTAAACCCTCAGGTTGATCGCCTCTGTATGGTATGTGAGATGACCGTTTCTTCGACTGGTAAGTTATCAGGATATAAACATTATGAAGCGGTGATGAATTCGCATGCGAGATTAACCTATACCAAGGTTGATGCAATGTTGAATGGTGATTCTGAGCTGAGAGAACGTTACGCCGAAGTTGTGCCCCATGTTGAAGAACTGCATAACATGTATAAGGTTCTGAAAAAGGCCAAAGATAATCGTGGAGCTATCGAGTTTGAAACGGTAGAGACTAAATTTATATTTAACGCAGAGCGTAAAATAGATCGTATCGAACCAGTTATTAGAAATGATGCGCACAAGCTTATTGAAGAGTGCATGATTTTAGCCAATATTGCTTCTGCCTCTTTTGTTGAAAAAATTAAAGAACCAGCGCTTTTCCGTATCCATGAATCACCGGGAGAAGAACGATTAACTGGATTCAAAGACTTTCTTGGGGAACTTGGTTTAGCATTGACTGGTGGGCTAGAGCCATCTCCAACCGATTATGCTGAGTTAATGAAAGCAATCAAAGAACGCCCGGATAAAGAGTTAATTCAAACCATGTTACTGCGCTCAATGAAGCAGGCGGTGTATAACCCGGATAATGTGGGACACTTTGGCTTGGCGCTTAAGCGATATGCGCACTTTACCTCCCCAATTCGTCGATATCCGGACTTATTATTGCATCGGGCTATTAAGTATTTGATAGCAAAGAAAGAGGGATTGAATAAGGACCGCTGGACGCCAACTGGAGGCTATCATTATTCTTTTGATGATATGGATGTTTATGGTGAACAGTGCTCAATGACTGAACGCCGTGCTGATGACGCCACCAGAGACGTTTCTGATTGGCTAAAATGTGAGTATATGCAAGACCATGTTGGTGAAGAGCTTGATGGGGTTATTGCCAATGTGACCGGTTTTGGTTTCTTTGTTCGATTGTCAGAGTTGCATATTGATGGCTTAGTTCATATCTCAACATTGGCTAATGATTACTATCAGTATGATGCCATTGGCCAAAGACTAATTGGAGAAAGCTCTGGGCAAATTTATCGCCTGGGTGACTGTGTGAAAGTAAAAGTATTGTCGGTTAACTTAGATGATCGACAAATTGACTTTGAATTAATTGAAACAAGTCGTAAGCTACGCGGTAAAGGCAAAACAGCCAAGAAACGTAACGCTTCCGCTGATAAAAAAGCGGCATCAAGAAGAAAGGCTGCAGGAAAACCAGGAGCGTCTGGCCGTACAGCCAAAGCGCTCGTGGAACCGACCAAGCGTCCTGATGGAACAAGTGAAGGATCAGCAGGAAAAAAATCTGCTGACAAAAAGAGTAAAGCTGAAAAAGCGCGTAAGAAAAAGTCCAGAGCGAAATCGAAAAACGCTCGTGGTAAGAAGCCCGCATCTAAATAGAGTCAGACAATGAGCAACGAATTTATTTATGGAATACACGCTGTTAAAGCGGTATTAGAGAAAGACCCAGCAAGATTTATTGAAGCGTTTGTATTAAAAGGCCGACAAGATGACCGTCTTATGCCTTTGATTAATCAACTGCAAGGCTTTGGCGTGTCTATTCAGCAAATGGGTAGAAAAGTGCTGGATGGCAAAGCTGATGGTGCAAACCATCAGGGTATTATTGCCAGAGTCAAAGCGGCTAAAGTACTTAATGAAAATGATCTGGATGACATAATTGCTCAGCATGAGCAACCACTGTTTTTAGTATTAGATGGGGTGACAGACCCTCATAACTTGGGTGCTTGTTTAAGAAATGCCGATGCTGCTGGTGTTGCGGCGGTAATTGTGCCTAAGGATAAATCAGCACCTTTAACGGCAACCGTCAGTAAAGTTGCTTGTGGCGCTGCAGAAACGGTTCCTCTTGTTCGTGTCACGAACTTGGCTCGTACTATGAGAGCGATGCAGGAAAAAGGTGTGTGGTTTGTAGGCACAGCTGGTGAAGCGACTCATGATATCTATCAGTCAAAGATGACTGGATCACTGGCAATTGTTATGGGAGCTGAAGGCGATGGGATGCGTCGTTTAACCCGTGAATCCTGCGATGATTTGATTAAGATTCCAATGTCAGGTTCGGTTTCAAGCCTGAATGTTTCCGTGGCGAGTGGTATTTGCCTGTTTGAAGCAGTTCGTCAACGCATCAAGTAATGTGTCATAGAGCGAAAGGGGGCTTTGAATACTCTTTCGCTTTTAATTTCATTATTAACCCATAACCCATAACCCATAACCCATAACCCATAACCCATAACCCATAACCCATAACCCATAACCCATAACCCATAACCCATCTCATTACCCTTACCTCAAAAAACTCCTTGCTACTATCGCTGTTTTTCTATACCATTTGCCGTCCTTAATTCTCGGTCATTTATCTTAGTTCCTTGCTTCCCCCGGACGACCGAGCCATTTGTGGAAGCTACTAATCCGTAAGGAGCAACCAATGCGTCATTACGAAATCGTATTCATGGTGCACCCTGATCAAAGCGAGCAAGTTGCTGGCATGATCGAGCGTTACACTGGTTCTATCACAGAAGCTGGCGGTACTGTACACCGTCTAGAAGACTGGGGTCGTCGTCAAATGGCTTACCCAATCAACAAGCTTCACAAAGCTCACTACGTTCTTATGAACGTTGAAGCTGATCAAGCTGTGATTGACGAGCTAGAAACTGCTTTCCGTTTTAACGATGCAGTTCTTCGTAACATGGTCATGCGTACTAAAGCTGCTGTAACTGAACAATCTATCATGCTTAAGCAAAAAGAAGAGCGTGCAGAGCGTGCTCCTCGTCGTGAAGAGCGTTCAGAAACTAAGCCAGAAGCCGCTGAGTAATATATTTTTGGCTGTAAAGCCATTAATTATACTCAATCAACTTAACTCAAATTTAAGATTAGGAGATAGCCCATGGCTCGTTTCTTCCGTCGTCGTAAATTCTGCCGTTTTACAGCAGAAGGCGTACAAGAGATTGATTACAAAGACGTAGCAACTCTTAAAAACTACATCACTGAAGCTGGTAAAATTGTACCTAGCCGTATTACTGGCACAAGTGCAAAATATCAGCGTCAACTAGCTCGCGCTATTAAGCGTGCTCGTTACCTAGCACTACTGCCTTACACTGATAAGCATCAGTAATCGGCACGTTTTATTAAGAGAGAGGATTAAACAATGCAAGTTATTCTACTTGATAAAATCGGTAACCTAGGTAGCCTTGGCGATACTGTTAACGTTAAATCTGGTTACGCTCGTAACTTCCTTATTCCTCAAAATAAGGCAGTTATGGCTACTAAAGCTAACGTTGAAATGTTCGAAGCTCGTCGTGCTGAACTAGAAGCAAAAGTTGCTGAGCAACTATCTGCTGCTGAAGCTCGTGCTGAGAAAGTTAACGCTCTAGAAGCTGTTGTTATCGGTTCTAAAGCTGGTGACGAAGGTAAACTATTCGGTTCTATCGGTACTCGTGATATCGCTGATGCAGTAACTGCAGCTGGCGTTGAAGTAGCTAAGAGCGAAGTTCGCCTACCTGAAGGTGCTCTACGTAACACTGGTGAGTTTGAAATTAGCATCCAACTTCATTCTGAAGTTTTTGCTACTCTTAAACTACAAGTTGTTGCTGCTGAGTAATTTCAGTACCAAGACGATTTTAAAACACCAGCCATTGGCTGGTGTTTTTTTTTGCCTGTAGAAAACAAAAAAGAAGCTTGATGGTTAATATGTCATAGCATTTGATCTATTTTAATTGGAGTAATTACCGCTATAATGTTCGGCTATAACTAGCAATTGAGTATTACCATGGCTGAAGTCCAAAACAGAAAAAATACAGATTACCAAGTCGACGCACTTAAAGTCCCTCCACACTCGTTAGAGGCAGAACAGTCGGTCATTGGTGGTTTGCTATTGGACAATGAACGCTGGGATACCGTTGCAGAGAAAGTGGTTGCGAAAGATTTTTACAGCCGTCCGCATCGTTTGATTTTTGAAGCAACCAAATCAATTCTGGAAAATAGCGACCCGCTTGATCTTATTACCTTATCAGAGTTTTTAGAACAGCGAGAGCAGCTTGATGACGTCGGTGGTTTTGCCTACCTAGCTGACTTAGCTAAGAATACACCGAGCGCGGCAAATATTAATGCTTATGCCGACATAGTGGCAGAGCGCGCTTTGGTGCGTAACCTTATTGGTGTGGCGAATGAAATTGCTGATGCGGGCTATGACCCACAAGGCCGAAGTTCTGAAGACTTGCTTGATCTTGCAGAAACAAAAGTATTTGCCATTGCTGAAGAGCGAACGGGTGAAAATGAAGGCCCTCAAAGCGTGGACTCCATTTTGGAGAAAACTCTTGAACGTATCGAAATTCTATATAAATCTCCTCAAGACGGTGTTACTGGATTGAATACCGGGTTTAGCGACCTCAATAAAAAAACAGCAGGGTTACAAGGTTCTGATTTAGTGATTGTGGCAGCCCGTCCTTCTATGGGTAAAACAACATTTGCAATGAACTTATGCGAAAATGCGGCAATGGCACAAGATAAGCCTGTGCTTATTTTCTCGCTTGAGATGCCTTCCGAACAATTAATGATGCGTATGCTTGCCTCCTTATCTAGGGTTGACCAAACTAAGATCCGAACGGGTCAGTTGGATGATGAAGACTGGGCACGAATATCTTCTACCATGGGTATTCTTATGGAGAAGAAAAACATGTTAATTGACGATAGCTCAGGCCTGACACCGACAGAACTTCGCTCAAGAGCTCGTCGTGTTGCTCGAGAACACGGTGGGATTAGCATGATAATGATCGATTACCTGCAATTGATGCGTGTTCCATCATTAACCGAAAATCGTACTTTGGAAATTGCCGAGATATCGCGTTCATTAAAAGCACTCGCCAAAGAGTTAAATGTTCCTGTTGTTGCACTTTCACAGCTCAACCGATCTCTGGAGCAGCGTGCTGATAAACGTCCGGTAAACTCCGATTTGCGTGAATCTGGATCGATAGAGCAGGATGCTGATTTAATCATGTTCATCTACCGTGATGAAGTGTATCACCCGGATAGCACGTTAAAGGGAATTGCAGAGATCATTATTGGCAAGCAACGTAATGGTCCTATTGGTTCAGTGCGACTTACCTTTCAGGGGCAGTTCTCACGATTTGATAATTATGCCGGACCTGCATTTGATGACGAATAGGGATGATGAATGAGCAATATAAAATCGGCGACAGCGTGTATTGATCTCGATGCATTAAGATATAATTTTAGTCGGATTGCTCAGCAGTCACCGAACAGTAATTTAGTCGCTATCATAAAAGCGAATGCTTATGGGCATGGACTTATTAAAATAGCCAATAGCCTGAGGGATGCAGACGCTTTTGGTGTTGCTCGTATTGAAGAAGCAATTCAACTCAGAGACGCTGGAATTGATATCCCTATTATTCTACTCGAAGGCTTTTATTTTCCCGAAGATTTGAACGTATTATCAAAGCTTAACATTCAAACCGCAGTTCATACTATCGAGCAACTTGAGGCTCTGGAACAAGCCAACTTAGCGTCACCATTAAAAGTGTGGCTAAAAGTGGATACAGGAATGCATCGGCTGGGTGTTTCGCCTCAGCAATATTCTTCGTTTTTGGCTCGTTTAATGGACTGTAAAAATGTGGATAACCCTGTCAATGTTATGAGTCATTTTGCTTGTGCCGATGATCTTGCTAGCCACGTTACTCAAGAACAAATTGACCTGTTTTTGTCTATAACTCACGATTGCGACGGTGAACGTTCGCTCGCCGCTTCAGCAGGTATTCTTACCAGACCCAAAAGTCATTTTGAATGGAATCGTCCAGGCATTATTACCTATGGTGTCTCTCCAATTAATGAAAAACCAGCGATAGAGTTCGGATTCAAGCCAGTGATGACACTAAAATCTTGCCTGATAGCAGTTCGAGACGTAAATAAGGGAGAAAAAGTGGGTTATGGTGGTATCTGGACAAGTCAGCAAAAGACTAAAATAGGTGTAGTTGCAGTTGGTTATGGGGATGGTTACCCAAGAACCGCACCATTTGGCACGCCTGTTTGGGTTAATGGCCGTATTGTACCTGTTGTTGGTCGTGTATCTATGGATATGCTTACCGTCGACCTTGGCAGTGATGCTAAAGATAAAGTCGGAGATGAAGTCACTCTATGGGGAAGTGAGTTGCCTGTTGAGCGAGTCGCACAGCATGTCGGTACAATAGGCTATGAACTAGTTACCAGGCTGACTACCCGAGTACATATGGAATATCATTCCGCAAAAAAATAATTCGTAGCCAGCTTGCTACTCACCGTTTATCGTGACGATGATTCGTCGCGAACCTCCGTGGTTCCTATGCTCACCCAAATAAATGCCCTGCCAGGTTCCTAAGGCTAATCTTCCGTTCGAAATAGGAATAGTCACGCTGGCTCCTAGCAATGAAGCCTTGATATGAGCTGGCATATCATCAACACCTTCGTAGGTATGCAAATAATAACTGGTGTTTTCTGGTACAAAATGATTGAAGTGACTTTCCATATCGGTTCTTACCGTAGGGTCAGCGTTTTCATTCAATGTCAGGCTTGCCGATGTATGTTGAATGAAAAGGTGAACGATACCCACAGATAAGTCAGAAATCTCAGGAATTTGTTGTTCAATTTCATCAGAAACTAAATGAAACCCACGATTCTTTGCTTTCAATTGTAGAGATTTTTGTATCCACATATAAGTATGAGCCTCGTTTTGTTTGGCATTGAACACTATAAATAGTATTGTTGAGCTGTTGTTAGCTATACCTGACATAACTCAATAATAGCTTAATAAAGTTGCGTCATAATCTAAGACTGAAAATAAATAACAACAGTTTCTCTATTGTTTAATGTAATGATGAGTAACACATTTTAAATTTGCTTTTTCGGGGATTCGACTAATGTAGAAAATCTTCTACGCTTAGTTGAATAAAGCCTACTGTAACATCGGGATAGATATATCATGTTGAAAAACATCAATCCAACGCAAACTCAAGCGTGGAAAGCGTTAACTGCACATTTTGAATCTGCACAAGATATGGATCTTAAAACGCTATTTGCTAAAGATGAAGATCGTTTTGACCATTTCTCCACCCAATTTGGCTCAGACATTCTGGTTGATTACTCTAAAAACTTAGTTGATCAAGAAACAATGGATAAGCTATTTGCTCTAGCGAATGAAACTGAGCTTAAAGCGGCCATTGACGCTATGTTTAGCGGTGAAGTCATAAACCAAACAGAAGGGCGCGCAGTATTACATACAGCACTTCGTAATCGCAGCAACAAGCCAGTGTTCGTAGATGGTCAGGACGTTATGCCTGCTGTTAATGCGGTACTTGAGAAAATGAAATCTTTTACCGATCGTATCATTTCAGGTGACTGGAAAGGTTACACCGGAAAAGCAATTACAGACGTGGTGAACATTGGTATTGGTGGTTCAGATCTAGGCCCATACATGGTGACTGAAGCATTAGCGCCGTATAAAAATCATCTGAACATGCATTTTGTGTCTAACGTTGATGGTACTCATATTGTTGAGACATTAAAGAAAGTAAATCCAGAAACAACACTATTCCTTATTGCATCTAAAACATTCACGACCCAAGAAACAATGACGAATGCACATTCTGCTCGTGATTGGTTTTTAGCTGAAGCGGGTGATGAAGCTCATGTTGCAAAACACTTTGCAGCATTATCAACCAATGCGACTTCTGTATCGGAGTTTGGTATCGATACAGACAATATGTTTGAGTTCTGGGATTGGGTTGGTGGTCGTTACTCTCTGTGGTCTGCTATCGGACTATCAATTGCTCTTTGCGTTGGTTACGACAATTATGTTGAGCTTCTCGATGGCGCGCATGAAATGGATAATCATTTTGCTGAGACGCCATTTGAAAGTAATGTTCCGGTAATTTTGGCTCTTATCGGCCTATGGTATAACAATTTTTATGGGGCTGAGTCAGAAGCCATCCTTCCTTATGATCAATACATGCATCGGTTTGCGGCATATTTCCAACAAGGGAACATGGAGTCAAATGGTAAGTGTGTTGACCGCAATGGCAATGAAGTTGATTACCAAACAGGTCCAGTTATTTGGGGTGAGCCGGGAACGAATGGTCAGCATGCGTTCTATCAGCTTATTCACCAGGGTACTAAGTTAATTCCATGTGACTTTATCGCTCCAGCTTTGAGTCATAACCCTGCTGGTGATCATCACCAAAAACTGATGTCTAATTTCTTTGCACAAACGGAAGCATTGGCATTTGGTAAAACTAAGCAGCAAGTAGAAGCTGAGTTCGCTGCGGCGGGTAAGTCTGCTGAAGAAGTTGCGAACTTGGTTCCATTCAAAGTATTTGAAGGTAACCGACCAACAAACTCAATTTTGGTGAAGAAAGTGACACCAAGAGTTCTAGGTAATCTGGTTGCTATGTATGAACACAAAATTTTTGCACAGGGTGTGATCTGGAATATCTTCAGTTTTGATCAATGGGGTGTGGAACTTGGTAAGCAGCTGGCTAACCAAATTTTGCCTGAATTAGCAGACGAGTCGCCAGTTGATTCTCACGATAGTTCAACAAACGGTTTGATTAACGCATTTAAAGCGTATAAAGCCTAGTTGATAGGAACCTGCATAGGTTCTTAAACTAAAAAAGGTTGATGTTTATACATCAACCTTTTTTGTTTTGAGTAGAAAGTCGAGATTTACTATTCAAAGCAAATCTCAATAAATGCGTTACCCCACTCAGATGTAAATGGCATGATGATAATTGCCCCTTCACATTTATGGCGAATAGTGTGCCCTTTGCCAGATACAACAATCGGCGTAGCCATATCAAACTCGAAACCACTATCAGAAAGAATACGTTTAGCTCCACCTGTGACCATGTTAGTGATTTCACCAACCATATCAGTCACTTCTTCGTTGATGCCATTGGGTCTTTCACCAAGCATATTTTGCATGATTTCTAACGCCAAACCTTCATCAAAGGTTATCGACATGGAGCCTCTTGACTGATCGCCAACCATACCAATAAGACCTGATACATCGCCGCGAGCAATTTCATCTTTCTTAACTCTTGGTTTTTGTGGCTTCAGTTCTAAAGAAGCCATTGTTTTTAATACATTCATTAATGAAGCTAAAAACGGATTTACAAATTCAGCGCGCATAACACTCTATCTAATTGTTCATGTTTGACAGGCAGGTTTTACAAGTACCGTGCGTTTCAATGACATGATTTGTTATATGAAAACCGTGCTTTTCGGCGTTGGTCGCCAGTAATGTCATCAGATTATCATCTTGCAGCTCAATGACGTTACCGCACTGGTCACAAATAAGTAGCTGAGAATGATGTTTATTCTGACCACACAAGCAACAGGATATAAAACTGTTGTTGGATTCTACCTTATGGATAAATCCTTGCTCTAATAGAAAGTCCAAAGCTCTGTATATTGTCGGGGGCTTGGCTTGAGGTTCGCTTTCTTTTAGTTGTTCAAGCAAGTCATAAGCACTAGATGCACGCTTATTGGTACATATTAATTCAAATACCCGCTTGCGTTGTGGAGTAAACCTTACCCCACGAGATTCACAGATTCCTGTGACATGTTCAAGTAACGCCTGATCCAATTTGATCCCCTACATACACGGACTATTTCAATAATACACTATTTATAACTATAAATTATAGCTTGTTGTTAGTGTCTATTGCCTAACCCTATGACAATATACTATACAGGATCAAGTAAATAGGGCTGTTTAGCTCACTTTAATTTAGAAATTATATGCCAACAAGGCAAGAATTCTATCGATGTTCTGAAAGATCGATTACAATGCGCGCTTATTTTTATTCTGGTAAGGTGCAAATCCTTACCTAGAATCACTTAAATTATCCGCTTAATTCAAGGTTTTTGTATGCATCCATCATCCCGATTCTCTATAGCACCTATGCTCGATGGGATTCACATTTAAGCTATATCAATAGCTCAAAGTGATTCATACGTACTCTATGCGTACTTACTAAATATAGAAGTAGATTTTAACCTTCTTTCCTACCAAACATATAACCAAGTACTGAGCCAATTAAAACTCCCATAGTTGAATCCATTTTGTCGTAGTACCCTAGAAAGCCTGCTATGCCTATTGCAGTGAAAGCTAGGGTATATCTCAAGACAATATCCCATTGGAACTGTTTACCGGAATTTTTGATATACAGACTAATTATGCTTTGGATATGTGGCTGCGCTAACAACTCAGAGATAGATATGGATGGAGCTGACTTTGGTTCCGACTTATCCTGTGGCTTATCTAGAGTTACTGTATTTTTTTCTTGTTGTACTAATTGCCCTGCTTGAGCAACAACTTCTGGATTTTGCTGTATAAATTCTAATATTTCTTTTTGATTCATTATAGTTTACCTCCACCCCAAACAGCTTGACCTAGTATTTCAAAGTCGGTTGATTCAATCTCTTTATGGGTTAACTCCCATGGTTCGTAAAACTGAGCGTTATCACTTTTGAATATGATCTTGGTTGGTTGAAATTGGAGCCGCTTAACCATAACCTGACCATTCACACGAAAGACGTAGACACCATCACCTGAAAAATCGTCAACTCGTTTAACCATCATTAATGAGCCATCTTTGAGTGTCGGGTACATAGAATCCCCCTTAGCTCGCATTAAAAAGACTTCATTTGGATTTACGTGTAATTCTTCACGTAAATACCTCTCTGCAAAACTCATGTCTTTGGATGTTTCTATCTCAACAAGAGAACCGTGACCAGCACTAGCTTCAACATCGTAATAAGTTAAATCAACCATTCCTTTAGGTGTTGGTAGTGAGCCGTTTTGTGATATATGTCTCGCTTTAATGAATATCTTGTCAGGAATCTTATTACGCATTCTCCATGTTTGAATTGTTGAAGCAGATATACCTAAAGCCTTTGCTAGATCTATATTCGTTGTTGTCTCAGTTAGCTCTTTTAATTCGTCAATTCGTTGGTCGATAGTGCTCATAGGTGTCCCCTGAGTGTCTCAAAGTGATTGCATTAATTGCTTTGTATTGCTAGTGTGTCTCAAAATCAATTGAGCAACATTTGAATGTCTCTAAGTTGCTCCTAGAGTCTCACAGGTGATCTATGAATACAACATTCGCACTCATGGCGCGCTTTGAAAGTGCAACAGTTGAATTGAAACAAATCAGTCAGGAGTTTCTTGGTATTACCCCTAAAACAGCAGAGCAAAAGGCGAAAGCCTGTGACCTGCCGTTTCCTACCTTCAAGCTTCGTGATTCTGAGCGCAGCCCTACTTTAGTAAAGTTGGAGGACTTGGGTGCTTTCATTGATAAGCAATATCAAGAAGCTCGCACTGAGTGGGAAAGCGTGAATGTTTATTAAGGGACAACAATGAAAAAATTATCTGTATCAAAGATTTTATTGATTTTGTTGTTCTGTCACTGCATCGAGATAGAGGGGAAGTTAAATGAAGACACCAATTCATAATATCAATATTGACATTAACACCTACCAAGAGGCCAAAGAGCTTTTTGATTACGCAACAAGAAAAGAAGGTCAGACAAGTTCTAGTTTTTGGTTGCATGTGCGCAATCAAGCATTAGATGCAATGAACGTTCTGAAAGATCTTGAGGTTTAGCTATGGACGTTAATTTTAATCAAGGGAAATCAATTGCTGATTTACCTATCTCTGATCCAATTCATGCGCCATGTCCAGACATGGCCGGAATGGTTGAACCTGATCCAAAGAAACGTGAAAGAGGTATTTATCTATTAGATAAGCTGCGTGAAAAACATGGCCTGAAAAGGACAATGCAAGCATGAATTCATTCGCACGGTTTGGGGCGGTTAATGTCGCCCCTTCGTTTTCTCAGTACATCACCAACATGACTGCGCATTTACCTAAAATCGTTAGAAAGGATATCGATTTTAAGGTAAGTGCACGTATGCGCCGAGCAGGAGCAACCGAGCGTGGTTTGGCTCTCTTTGCTGGTGACGTAAAGCGCAACGCTGAAAGGCACACTAATTACATCATTGATAAATACCCGTTTGCACGAGTCTCTAATGATTCTATGCCTGACTTAGGTTTGAACCACGACATATTAGTCAGTGATGAGCGCTGCAAAGCGTTCGCGGAATATCTAACTGGAGAGTTTGACCGCATCATTAATGCGATTGAACCAGAAGAGGAACAAGAGGGTGAACCGTGCGGTGCCGCTTATCTCAATACTTTATGGGGTGCCTATTCTCAAATAGCTGAATGGCTTCTCAGTAATTCAATTCAACCGCCAGTAATGCAATTGAAGCAGGAAACGATAGAAGAGCGTATTTATGTCTTAGAGGGCGCAGTTAAACGCTGCTTTGATGCAACTTACCTAATTCGCAAACTTAAGCGTCTGCGCAAGCAATATATTGAGTATTCACAAATGGTTGTGGGCAACGTTGGCAAGAAAAAGCACCAACATATTTACGTATCGAGTTACTCATTCGCCATGTTTAAACGCCAAATGCGTGAAGCTCAAGAGTTCTTAGAGTCCATGAGTGTTGTGAACACTGAAACTTTCACTGAGTTTTGTTTAAAAGACGTGGCAGAGCGAACCACCGCCAACCCTGCTAATCGTCGTGTTGAATTGATTGTCCGTACTCGCGGAGATGAAGAGCGCGCCATTGATATGGGGTTTGATGGTGTTTTCTTAACGTGGACTCTCGCCAGTAAATATCACCGAGCATCCAGAAAGTGGAACGGCTGCACGGTGAAAGAAGCACATAAAAACCTGATGGAGCAATGGAAGCTGGCACGAGCGCATTTCAAAAAGAATGAGATTAAATGGTTTGGGTTACGGGTGGCCGAGCCACATAAAGACGGAACACCACACGCCCACATGTTTTTGTACGTAAAGCCGGAGCATAAAGAGGCATTGATAAGCATCTGTCAGCAAATCGCCACATTTGAAGATAAAAGCGAGCTGTATAACAAGCAGGGTCAGTTAGATATTTCACCTCGCTTTAAGGCAAAGCTGTGCGACCCGACCAAAGGCGGCGCAACGGCATACATCATCAAATACATATCAAAGAACATTAACGGTGCGTACATGCCAGAAAATGACGCCGATGATATTGCGCTTTCGGTTCGTGCTTGGGCATCCATTTGGGGTATTAAGCAATTCTCTCAGTCCGGCTCTCCTACTGTAGGTTTGTGGCGTCAACTTCGCCGCGCATCTGAGTTTGATGTGGCCTTTGATGAAGAGCTTGCCGAGCTTCAAAACCATGCGGATAACTCCCGATGGAAAGGCTTTTGCGAACTAGCAGGAAAGGCAAAGCTTGCCTATGAAGAGAAGCTTAATAAGTACGACGAAACCACCAAAAAGGTTATTGGGTTCCAATGGCTCGAAAAGGTCATTGAAACGTGCGCCGAATCTTACGCATTAGTGCAAAAGTCAAAGGTGGAGGCTTTTAAAAAGGAGCGGAGCGACGCACCTTGGAGCACTGAAAATAAGTGTAACCAAGTACCTAAAGTCGATATTTCATCTTTAGAAAAGGCATTGATGGACGTGACCGGATGGAGCGTTAAAGGGATTCAATGTCTGATATCACCACTTAAAAAAGGGGCGCAAGTCCCAATAGACAAATACACCACCATTGCGCTTAGAAATAATCGCTTAATGGTGGTTTAACCGAGTTCGTCAACGTCGTGAGACAGGGGCATTTATCAACCTAATAACTAACGTCGAGAGACAGGGGTTTATTTTTATGGATTTACGGCAAGAGATTGAGAAACACAAGGCTTTAGAAAAAGACCTAACCGCAGTAGCGCAAACTTTAAAAGGGGGCGCGAAGTCTGGCTTACTCACCAAAGCCATGAAAATGGTGATGAGTGGTAAGTTTGATTTAGAAGCCTTGGGGCTTCCTGCCGATGTGGTCGAAACGTTGGAAGCTTATCAAAAGTGCAGCAACAACCTACGCGCTATCTGTGTCAAAGTGGCTGACAGCATGGAGGCTCAAAAAGATGCTTAGAGTATCCGAAGGTAAAGCTATTGCGGGATTTGTGCCTTGTCCAGAATGTCAGGCCGTTAGCGTGGTGCATTTTCCTAAAGGGGGTAAGCGTATGAATACTCCCTACGTATCTTGCTTTGAGCATAAAAGTATTCAAACCGCTGGAATGAAAGCGTACGTAAAATCAAATGTGGTCGATAGCCTGGATAACTTCGCTTTAAAGCATGGAGTTGATGTTTCGGCAGAGCTTGAGCAAATCAGTGCCAACAAAACGCCAATCAATAATGAATTACTGTTTCGTTTGGACAATGAGAAAATTATTGAGGCGTTACCAGTGATTGAGGTAGAAGAGATTCAGCCTGAAGAGGTCGTAGAGCCGGAAGCGGTCACCGTGGACGAATCCGGCGAAGTACTGAAAGAAAAACCAGAGCCAAAGGAAACAGGTTCATTAATGCCTGTAGTAATTGTGGTTGTGATGGTTTTAGTCGTTGGTGGCGGTCTTTATTTTCTGACTCGCAAGCGTTCAGACAGTAGCGAGGATGAAGCATGAGTGAAGCCGTTGATTTTGACATCAGTGTATTGAATCTTGACCCTGCGTTGGTTGAAGATATCAACAAAGTCGAGCCAGAGCCGGAGCCAGAAAAAACAGACAGCGAACAGGCCGAGACAGAGAGCGAAGGACTGCACGAAGGGGAAAGTGACGCTCTAGCCGAAATGCTGGTGGAAGGTTTTGAAGTGACAGTTCAAACCTTTGGCCATGAACGTTATGAGCTGGCCGAGAGCAAAAAAGCCTTATTGATTGCCAACTATTCACGAGTGCTTGGAAAGTACCAAAGCGGCGCAACCAGTTTTTTAGGGCGATACACTGAAGAGGTTATGGCCTCATTGGTGACCATGTTCATTATTTTTATGACGTACAAGACCGTAAAGGCACTGAAAACCCAAGACCGACAAGCGAAAGGGGGCAAGAGTGGCAATCAATCCGAATCCAGCGCGTAAAGCCCTGCATATGCTGCTTTGCGCTACAACGGGCGGCGGTAAAACCACCGCTATTCACCAAACCGCCCAACTAAAAAAGGCGCATCGAGTAATAATACTCGATCCATATAATGCTTATGACCGATTAGGTCGAAAAGGGATTATTAAAACCTACTCACTAAAAGAGTTCGCCGTGATGCTGCATAAGTTGATGAATCAGCGCAAGCCCTTTGTTGTGTCACTGGTGGGCGTCAAGGGGGTTAAAGAACTCGATGTGTTCGCCAAAATCATTTGGCAGTTTGCCGATGGAAATAAAGAGCTGCATGTGGTGATTGAAGAACTGATACGCTCTATCCCCAGCCCTAACAAGTTGCAAGAAAGCGTGAAAGAGCTTTGGCAAGGTGGGCGGCAATTTGGCCTTGTCATGTATTCCCTGTTTCAACGAGCGCAAGAAGTACCAAAAAGTATCGTGAACCAATCGCATTACAAGTGGATTGGTAAACAGGACAGTAAACGAGATGCGGGATATTGGAGTGATGAAATTGATATCTCTGTTGCCGATATTATGGCGCTTCAAGATTTGCAGTTTTACTTAAAAGCCAGTGGCGCAGCCCCCAAACATGGAAAGCTTCGTAAACCCGTTTAATTTCGTCTAATTATTTAAGCGACTCAAATCACAATTTAAACGCCAGATAAACCTATAGGTCACAAGCCTATAGGTTTTTTTGTGCTCTTTTTTTGCCTGTCTGGATATGGATATAGTGAAAAGCGAAAGCCAGTCATGGCGGGGTATGTATGTTCAAGATTGCATTCAATCTATTTGTTAGTAAAGGGTTTGAAAATATGTTCGGAATTACGAAAGGGCAATGGAAAGTTGTCGCGGTGGCCGTAGTGGTCATGTTGGGTGTCATGTATGCGTTAACCAATGTCGATGCATTGGAAGATGTGGCGGATAAAGTCGGCCTAGACGCTTAAGCGTTGGGTTATTTGTTTTAACGGTTTGGAGTAATAAGCATGGCAACTATCGCCCAACAATCTGCAATGGTCGCAGCAATCAAAGGACCATTTAACGTACGGCCAATGGAGTTAGATCCATTTCGTGCGGGTAATCCATACGGCAAACACGCCATTTTGGATTTAAAAGAGCTTTACGCTTATGCGTCAATCGAAGTGTCTGTAGACCTTCCTATTGAACGTTTGGGGCGCATTACGTTTGAACGTAATAACACGGAAATTATCGGTATTGATGCGAAGTATTTCCACGTTCGTGACGGTTATAAAAAACTGCCTGTTATGAACAAAGGCGTTAGCGGTGCAACGGTTACTCGTTTGATTATCCCGTTTGCAGACGAAGAACTGCGCACATTGCAAGGCATTCGCCGAGGTGAGTACGTTCACCAAGCGGGTGAGACCTTAATTATGAAGGTTCAAACACTGTCAAAAGAGTCTGGTGACCCTGATATTCCTGCGTTTGAAGGTAAAGCGCGGGTTGTGGATTATCAGTCTGACCGTTTCTTTCAGCAGCGTTATACAGAAACGTCTATCAATCACACGGCAACGGGTGAGCAAAAACATGATTTCCCGTTAGTGGGTGCAAATATCCGTTTGCGTTCAATGTATCTGACGACTGAAAACAACGACATCGTGAAGCTATCCATTAAACGCGATAACGAAGTGATTTGGGAAAGCACCGTTGCAGATTTGAAATTCAATCAACAGCGTTTTGGTGAGAAGCAGCCGCCAGCCAAAGGCGTGTTTGTGGACTTTATTCAAGAAGGTTTTGCCAACGAGCAAGCGTTTATTCCATACGCAAAAACCAGTTTGAAGTTAGTCGTTGATAAACGCTCGACAGGTGTGATTGATATTCAAAATGACTTTATCGAAGTCGAGAAACTACCAGCGTAGTTAAGGGGAGTTCATGGCCGAGGAAAAATCGTGGTGGGACGGCTTCACCGATGGTCTTGGGGAATTTGGCTCTGATTTGATTGACGGTACAACGTCTTATTTTGATTCAGAAGAGGCGAAAGCCCAAGCCGATAAAGCCGCCAGTGAAAACGCCACCGCCACACAAGCGGCGCGTGTTGACAATATGCAGCGAGAGAGTCAGGCCAATGTGCAGCAGAAACAAACCTACATGATGTTTGGTGGTTTGCTGCTCTTAATTGTTCTTCTCTTCATGTTGAAAAAGTAAGGGGTAGTAATGCCTCTAATACTGTTCGCCTTTATGGGCGGTTTGGGTTCTGGATGGTGGGCGACTACGGAAACCGTAGAAGCGACCACCGGAAGTGGTGGTAAAGGAAATACGTTGTTGCTGCTCATTCTATTAGTGGGTGCGTGGTACGGATGGAAAAAAGGGTGGTTTAAATGATCCCTTCTTTAGGAGTAGGCGGCGGCATTAGTGGCGGTGCTGGGGGTATTTCTCCAAGCTCCAGTTCTAGTGCGACCAATGGCGATTTTGCAGCAGGGGGAACGGGCAATGTTACGTTCAATAACAACAAAGGCACCACAAATAACATGCCGATTTATGCCGTTGTGGGTGCGCTCTTATTGGCAATGTTTTTATGGATAAGCAAAAAGTAGTTCCTAAAAAAGTAAGTTGGTCTGCCGAGTTAGAGCGCCGATTTGAAAAGGCAGGGTTTACCCCTGCCATTATCACCGAGCTTAAAACCTTGGGTGAGGTGTATCAGATTGAAGGCTTAACCGTAATTGCTCGCCTTGAAGCGTTAGATGCTCAGTCATTCGAAGTGGTTTGGATGGCTTCACTAGGTAACGGTCTGGCTAAGTGGTCAAAAGTGTTCTTCGAAGGGGCAAAGCGCAACGGTGCAAAGGCGATCCGTTTTCATATCGATGAAGAAGAGAAACCGCTGCTTCGCTTGCTTAAACGCTGGAAACCTAAACACATTACGGATGAAGGTTTTAACGGTTTGGTGTATCGCGTGAGTTTGGAGGGTGGCAATGAGTAAGTCGGCCAGTTCCCAGCAGAGCACAACGAACAATACCAATATCAACAACGTATTAGACGGCGGTGCGATTAAGTCCTCGTTTGATTTTGCTGACGGTCTGGTTGATGAAGCGTTCGACAGTGTTAATTCAGTGGTTGATAAAGGCTTAGATATTGGCAAAGAGAGCATCAAAGCCAATAGCGATGTGACAAAAGCGGCGTTAACCAGTAATGGCGAAGTGACAGAAGAGGCGTTTGACACGTTTCAGACCGTTTCCAAGCAAGCGTTTGACAGTAACGGCACAGTGACCAAAGAAGCGTTAGAAAGTTTGCGGGAACAAAACAACAAATCACTGGATGCGTTAACAGGACTACAAGGTCAGCAAGCCTCAACCAATTTTGAATTGTTGAAAGGCATTCAAAGTACGGTGAAATCAAACAACACGGGCGGCGCAACGGATGTGCTCGAAGTGCAAAAAGTCGGGATGATTGCCTTTTCGGTGGTTCTGATTCTGGTCATTTATTTAGCGTTTCGTGGGAGATAACGTATGTATGTAGAAGGGTTTCTTGCAACCAACAAGAAAATGAATAGCTCTGTATCCGGGACAAACGTCTATCTGGGTAAAGGTGAGCTTGTTCAAGTGGTATGCAAACCAAGTAATCATACCTATACGCTTCGCCGTGGTGATCAGGTTCAGCTGCCTGACGGTTTGACGTTTGATAGTGTGGATGTAACGAACCTAGGCGCAGAGGGGGAGATTTCCCTTGTTTGTGTCGGGGGCAAGTTCTTCCCTTCTATCGACGGTTCGAAGCTGAATGTGAATGCAGAGCTTGGAACAAATGAATTATCCGTTTCTTTTATTGGTCGCCAGCCTGTCAGCTTGCCGTCAAATCAGCAGGTCAGAGCAACGATTGATAACCTGCCGGACGTTATCCCGGTGCAGGTTCAAAATCCGCTTGTACTACCAAAGGTTCAGCAGGTGCACGTTGTTGAAACCAGTGCACCGAATCTTCGGTATGTGGCGCATGAAACCATGACAGCAACAGGCACCATTTCGGGTAACACCAACCGCAAGGAATTAATCCTAAAAGCCAGTGACGGCAATCCGTCAAGTTGTTGGCTTGGGGGTTATGAAGACCGAGGGTATGAGCTGCGTGCAGGTGAAGGTTTTGTACTTTCCAACGGCGCAGAGGTTGAGGTGTTGATTCCGGTTAACTGCAAATTGTACGTATCGGAGGTGACGGCATGAGTTTCATTATCCCGCCACCGCTAAAAATTGAATTTCCTGAGCAATTAGCACTGTCAGATTCAACTAATGGGACTCGTAGCAATGTGGCCGCGTCGGAAAAGTCAGTAGGTGACTCGAATAAAACCACATCAAGTGCAATCACCAGCCTGAGAGAGGCGATACAACAAGATATCGATACATTATCAGGCCAATTAACCCAAATGGGCGAAGACATTGTAACCGCGCAGAATGCAGCGAATTCAGCCACGACAACAGCTAATTCAGCCCAATCATCGGCAAATGGAAAACTCACTAAGAGTCAGGCTGATAGGTATTACGCAACCAAATCACACACTCACAATCTGTCTCCTCAAATTCGACTGGGAGCTAGAGGGGTTAAGAATCTGGGGAGTAAATCGGTTCCAACGGATGCACCAAGAGGCTGCGTGATGATTGGGTGCGATAAAGGCGATGTAGCAACCATGTCATACAGAAGTGTACAGGTTAAAAACGGTTCATCTTGGGTAACGGTGGGACAGGCTTAATGAAAACATTCAATAACTTCAAAGAGTACACACCAGAGGGCGATGTCATCGAAGGTGCGATTTATCTAAAGTCGGACTGCGGTGTTGATTGGTACGAGTCACAAGCGATGTTTGACGGGGTGACCATCAAATTGGTCGTTGCTCCAGACGGCAATATCGAATCGGTCGCTCAAGATGCCAGCTTGTTATTCCCTATTAATTGCTCAGTGCATGAGGTGGACGAGCTACCGAGTGGATTTGAGTTAGGGCTAGGATATCAATACTCAGACAGCCAAGTAGTGCTGCCTGTATAGGTCATTACCTATGAATAAAAAAATAATCATCGCAATCACAATACTTTTTCTAGTCGGAGGGCTAATCATGGCAAGACAACCACGGGGATTTCGTAATAACAATCCTCTGAACATCGAATACAGCAAAAACAACAACTGGGACGGTCAAACGGGCGTTGAGCCCAAAGGCCGATTTGCTCAGTTTTCCCACATGAAATACGGCGTTCGTGCAGGGGCAAAACTGCTTAAACGCTACATGAATACGTATGGACTGCGCACCGTTCACGGCATTATCAATAAATGGGCTCCCGCGGTTGAAAATGACAGCAATCACTATGCCACAACTGTAGCAAAACGAATGGGGGTAGACCCTTTCGAGCTTATCCATGTAGAAGACATTAACGACCTAATTTATCAGATGGTGAAATTTGAGTGTGGTGAGTACCTTCCGGAAGACCTAATTGATGAAGGCTGCGCATTAGCGGGGATAGCGTAATGATAGGTTTAATTGTCAGCTCGCTACTTGGTATGGCCTCCGATAGCTTCAAGGGAAAACGCGAAGAGAAAGCCAAAGAACGAGAAATCAGATCTGAGCAGCAATCTAAACGCCTTGAGCACACTCAACAGGGAAACATTAGCGCAAGTGAGTTAGATGCTCTCAGCATTAAGCAGGTGGGCTGGAAAGATGAATTTTTACTTATCGTCACCTTCATTCCGGTGATCATGTGTTTCTTCCCGCAAATGGTTGAGCACGTTAATGCAGGTTTTGCGGTACTGGAAACCATGCCGGAGTGGTTTAAGTACTTGGTTGCGGCTGTGGTTATTCATTCACTTGGATTCAGGCGCTTTATCCTCCCAATGTGGGAAGCTTATGCAAAACGGCGTTGGGGATAGTTATGATTGAGTTAATGCAATACCTGACGTCGATGGGCTTGCCACCATCGACGATCTTAATCATAGGACTATTTTGGAAACAAAATAACCGATTGATAAGGTTGGAGACAAAAGTGTTTTAGTTAGTGTTTATTGCTAGATGCAACAATGTTCTATGCCATATATTTGGTATTTTATGTGCATCATGTCTAGTAGAATCAAGTCATAGGGTGATAATATCTGGAAATTCCGACTAATTTATATCTATGATTTAAAAGATGGCTAGAACTTACGAACAAGAACATCATTCAGTAACTCCTTATTCTTTTAGGGTTTTTAACCGAGCGTTGGGAGGACGTTTAGATGAGCGCTACAGCGTTTTAGATAACATTTCGGGCAGGTATGACTTGCTTCTAATGCTCAATAGCTTCATGGAAGAAAATTCTCTAAGTTATAAAATTAATGAAGATAGTCAGCAAGTTTACTGTTTTAGTGATATTCACGTTGACTTAGCTAATCGTGAGGTGTGGGGGCGGTTTAACGTCGGTGTATATGGTATGAAGACTGATATTATCAATATTCATACTCAAGAAGTGGACTTTGAAAAAGCAAAGAACAATGCTGAGATCATTAAACACTATGTACACTTTCGTATCCCGAAGAGTGTCAATGAAGGAATGGCGTTCTTACATATTTACAGAGGGAGTGGCGTCAAAACTTTGTTCCACAATCTTTTTTTAGATTATTTTAAAGCGCAGACTAATTTAAGTTTGCAGATGTATCCACTAGCTTATGATAAAGCTATAGATGCTTGGTTGGATGCACCCGCTAAAGAGCTGAAGCTTACTAAGTTTGTTGGTTTCGCCGATGTGGCTGATAACCTAAACAGCTTAGGGCATCATGAACAGGAGCTTGTTATCAAGCCGCCGAGAAAAGGTACCCTTGGTAAGCTAAGGAATTATTTTAGAATGGGCGATAAGCATCATACGGCTGTGGTGGAGCTCTCGGGATATGGTAGTCAAGTTAAAACTGTTGTCGAAATGAATGGAAAGAAGCGAACTTTTGTTGTTGGGCACAATAAGTCTAATCCTATGTGTGAGATTGTGTTGGATGAGAATGTGTTGATGGAAGAAGGTGTACCTAACTTCACTTCCATGAGTACATGGGTAAAGAGTATTGCGAATGAGTACGCAGATACAATGTACTAGCAGGTTTATAATATGAGCTCAAAGATAAATGTATTCGGTATTGTTTTAGGGCATTGGAAGACTCTGGAGCATAATAGTACTGGTAGGGTTAGTATTGGCGATATATTAACATTTTTTGTATTTCCAGTTTTATTGGCAGTATTGACAGTTGTTTTTAGCTTCAAGTTTACATCTGAATTAACTTCACTACTTGTAAATTTCGGGGCAATCCTTACCGCTTTACTTCTTAGCGTTCTTGTCTTGGTATATGACCAAAGCAGTAAACTAGAAGAGAATAAGCAACCTGGAGATGTGAACTATAAAACAAAAAGAACTTTGCTCGATCAGCTCTATTTTAATATTTGCTACTCAATCATTGCTTCAGTTACCTTAGTTGTAGCTTGTTTTATAGAGTCGATTTGTAGAGGTAAAACAGGAGAAGTGACCGTTCCTTTGGAGCAACCAGTTTCGTTTTGTGTTGATATAAACACCTATGTTGCTACCCCATTAGTTGCTTTCGTTGCAATAAACCTGATACTTACTATTTTGATGATAGTTAAGCGAATGCATGCGCTGCTATTGTCTAATTAGTCGATAATATAGTAGAAAGGCACCTCATGGTGCCTTTCTACTATGGAGTTTATGCGGAAACAACTGCGTATACACCTGCCAAAGTACATTCAAGTTTCTATGCCCAGTAACCTGAGCAACCTCTTCAATGGAGTAACCTTTTTCAAACAAACGGCTTGCACCTTCTCGCCTTAAATCGTGATAGCGTAAATCCTCAATCCCCAAGTCGTTTCTGACTCGTTGAAATCCTGCGGATACACTGCGAGGGTTGTAAGGGAATATCAATTCACTATTTTTTGGTTGTTTGACAGCAATATCGAATGATTCACCAAGTAAGGGAACAATCATATGGTTACCGGCTTTCTTACGTGGGTCTTTTCTATCTCGTACCAGAATGGTTTTGTGTTCTTCGTTGAGATCATCCCATTGTAGCTTGCAAACCTCACCAATGCGCATACAGGTTAGAATGCTGAATTCCAGAATGTCAGTAAAAGGTATCTGTGTTTTTCCGTTTGGCCGGAAGTCCTGACGGGCTGCTAAACCTTCTTTGAGTTTATCTAGTTCTGAAGAAGTAGGGCGGCGGGTTCGTTTTTGGCTTTTACCGACTAAATCCATGTCAATGAGTACCGGTACAGCTTCTTCAAAGATGGAATAGTTAGCCGCGATGTTAAATACAGGCTTTGCTTTTTTCATTACTGAACGTAGATAAGCAATGTCATGATAGATAGTAACGGGCTTTGCTCCGGCTCCTTTTCTATTTTCACAATGTTCAATTAGTTCACTGGTTCGTAGCTCGTTGCTGTCAATTTTTGATATGTCGCAATCTCGAAGCATTCGAATAACATACTGTTTTGTGCGTCCGGTTTTATCCCATAATGTTCTGTTATTCATATACATATCGAGCAGTACGGATAGTGGTACGGATTTAAGCCGATTTGTGTCCGGATTCTCTAAGTCACTAACTCTTTTCATTCCAAATGAACGGGCATGATCTTTCTTTTTAAAAGTTTTCGATTCTCTGTGTATAATCGCCGAATTCTTTTTGACAACTATGTCTGCGGTGAAGCGAAACTCGCCGTTGGATAGTTTGCGTTTTTTAATGCTGAATGATGCCATTGTCCTACTCTCGCCATACGTACTAAATGCGTACTGTTTGAAGATATTGAGCGCAATTCTAGCTAATTACTGTATATTTATACAGTGCCAGTAAGTGAGATAAAACATGAACACACCTAATGCGGCTAGTGAATTCAACAGTTCCCGCTTTTCCATTGCACCCATGCTCGATTGGACTGACAGACATTGTCGTTATTTCCATCGATTGCTGACACAAGAATCTTTGTTATATACGGAGATGGTGACAACAGGAGCTATTATTCATGGTAAAGGTGATTTCCTAGCTTATAACGAAGAAGAGCATCCGTTAGCCCTTCAACTCGGCGGGTCTAATGCTCAAGACTTAGCGACATGTGCAAAACTGGCTGAGCAACGTGGTTATGATGAAATTAACCTCAATGTTGGCTGTCCATCAGACCGTGTTCAAAATGGTCGATTTGGTGCGTGCTTAATGGCGGATCCAATGCTTGTGGCAGATTGTGTAAAAGCGATGAAAGATGTCGTTGATATTCCAGTCACGGTAAAAACCAGAATCGGAATTGACGATCAAGACTCCTATGAGTTTTTAACCGCTTTTATATCGACAGTGCACGAAAAGGGTGGGTGTGATGATTTTACTATACATGCAAGAAAAGCATGGCTAAGTGGGCTGAGTCCGAAAGAAAATAGAGAAATCCCACCGTTGGACTATCCGCGAGCGTATCAGATTAAGAAAGACTTCCCACACTTGTCTATTGGTATTAATGGTGGAATTAAAACATTAGAAGATTCATTGGAGCATTTAAGTCATCTAGATGGGGTGATGGTTGGGCGAGAGGCTTATCAAAGCCCATATTTACTTGCTAACGTGGATCAGATTATTTTTGGTTTAGATAAGCCAGTTAAAAAACGCAGTCATGTGGTACAGGAAATGTATCCATATATAGAAAGAGAGCTTTCTAAAGGCGCTTATTTAGGACACATCACTAGGCATATGCTTGGCTTATTTCAAAGTATGCCAGGAGCTCGTCAGTGGCGACGCTATATTAGTGAGAATGCACATAAACCGGGAGCAGGGATTGAAGTTGTTGAGACCGCATTGGCCAAAATCCCTAAAGAGTTAAATGTGTAAAAAAAACCATATGATTGGTGTTTTTCACCAAGTTTAAATCGAAAAGCGACTTAATGAAAATTGAGTCGCTTTTTAATTTTAAATTAAACAATGACTTAGTTGTGTTGTTACGTTGGCTCGATTTCTGCTTTATATAATGAAAAGGAGAAATATTATGTTTGAGCTACTGTTTCTATTTGTGTTTTTAGGCGTTCTTTTCTTTACGGGTGTAACCATGTTAACCGTATTTTTAGCAATTGGCGTTTCATTCTTTATGATGTTTTTAATGGGAATGTTAGGTTTCGCATTGAAGTTGCTACCGTGGATAATTGTTATAGCCATTGGTGTTTGGCTCTACAAGAATTATACCGTATCTGCACGTTAGTTCATGTTCGAAGTATTTATGAACGAGTGACTTTGGAATGCTGAAATCTGAGAATATGAAATATTAGATATGCAATTAACGACACAATGTGGCGTTTTTTATAACTAATTTCCATATTTTGGTTGTTTTAGTTAGCAATTAATTAACAATGAGCCATGCTTAAAGGTGTGTAATTAAGAATTTAGCAATTAGGAATATTGCGATGACACTAACAGAGCTTAAAGCCTTATACAGAGAAAAGCAGCTGGTTGAAGCGATTATAGAACCCTCGATACATGATGGCACTTGGGTCGTGGAGTTTCGGCACGCCAGAGGTGGTTTTGTATTACTTACTGATACTCAAGGAGAAGAGTGCCAGTATATTGATCTAGATGTAGCCTCGAAATCTGCAATGGCGGTTGGATTTAGCCAGGTTCGAATCGAAGAAAAATAGTCTATTAACCTCACTTGCTCTAATCCTATATCCCCAAAAGTTATAAAACATGAATATCTATTCTTTCTTGTTATTAGAATGAATGGTTAATCTAGTGTCACGCAATGTATAGGAATGTCGTGACAATGTTATTAAAGGAAATCTCAGCGCTGGC
Organism: Vibrio sp. UBA2441; assembly: GCA_002342685.1. Taxonomy (GTDB): domain Bacteria; phylum Pseudomonadota; class Gammaproteobacteria; order Enterobacterales; family Vibrionaceae; genus Vibrio. The sequence goes on along the minus strand of DDQN01000049.1, from coordinate 4,708 downwards.
AAGCCCATTAAATGATCAACAAACAGGCCTGCTACAACAAGCTGCATCAGAACTCTCTCCACAACAGTTAGCTTGGGTTAGCGGTTATTTTTGGGGAGTGAGCCAAAGTCAACCAGCAGAGGCTTCTGCTACAAATGTGCAAGTTGCTGCCCCAGTCGTATCAAAACCCGCTGGAAAACTGGCGATTATTTTTGCCTCACAAACCGGAAACGCGAAAGGCGTAGCGGAAGCGTTAAAAGATGAGGCGCAAGCTGAAGGTATTGTTGTCGAACTTTATGATGCGAGTGACTATAAAGGCAAAAATCTAGCCAAGGAAAGTCACGTGATCATTGTCGCCTCCACAAATGGTGAAGGCGAGGCGCCAGATAACGCGATTGAATTACATGAGTTTTTGCAATCCAAGAAAGCGCCCAAACTGACAAACTTAAACTATGCAGTGATAGGTTTAGGTGATTCGAGTTATGAATACTTCTGTCAGACAGGGAAAGACTTTGATGCTTACCTTTCTAAACTTGGAGCGACGCCATTTGTTGACCGTATTGATTGCGACGTTGATTATGAAGCCCCAGCGGCAGAATGGAGAGAGCAAGCGTTAAGCAAGGTAAGGGATGCTTTGTCTTCTAAGACTGAAGCCGAGGTAGTACAACTGCCTGTGACTAAAGTGACTCATGCCATCTATTCAAAAAACAACCCTTACACTGCACGCCTACTAACAAACCAAAAAATTACTGGACGTGATTCAGGTAAAGATATTCGTCACATTGAAATAGATCTTGATGGGTCTGGTATTACTTATCAACCCGGAGATGCTCTTGGGATTTGGTTTAAAAATAGTGCTGAACTAGCAGACCAAATTCTATTGAAAGTAGGCTTATCCGGTGTCGAGAGCATTGACCTTGATGGTGACAGTATTTCTATACGCGACGCGTTGATCAGCAAATTTGAAATAACAGCGAGCAATCCACAGTTTGTGACGAAATATGCAGAGCTGTCGGCGAGCAAAAAGCTTCAAAAGCTGGTGGAAGATAAAAACAAACTACGGGCTTACTCAGCAGAAACTCAAATTGTTGATGTTTTAGCAGAGAAAAAAACTAAGTTAACAGCACCACAATTAGCAGAATTGTTTAGAAAAATAACACCACGGCTATATTCCATTGCGTCTAGCCAGCTAGAAGCAGAAGACGAAGTGCACTTAACTGTTGGTCTTGTTGAATATCAAAAAGGTGACGAAATTCGTCAGGGCGGAGCATCTAGCTATTTAGCTGAAAGATTGGAAGAAGATGGTGAAATCGAAGTATTTGTAGAAAACAATAACAACTTCAAATTGCCTGCGGATGATAATACGCCTGTCATTATGATCGGCCCGGGTACCGGTATTGCACCATTTAGAAGCTTTATCCAAGAAAGAGAGAACCGAGATGCCCAAGGCAAAAATTGGTTGTTTTTTGGTGATAGAACCTTCACACAAGACTTCTTGTATCAGCTTGAGTGGCAGAAGTACCTAAAAGATGGCGTGCTAAATAAATTGGACGTTGCTTTTAGCCGTGATCAAAAAGACAAGATATATGTCCAAGATAGATTGCTGGAAAATGCAGAGCAAGTTTGGCAATGGATTCAAGATGGCGCTCACGTTTATGTCTGTGGAGATGCAACCCGAATGGCAAAAGACGTCAATGATGCGTTGGTATCAATAGCCAAGTCAGAAGGTCAGTTAGAACAGACCGATGCCGAACAATTTATAAATAGCCTGCGAAAAGAAAAACGCTATCAGAGGGATGTGTACTAATGAGTAATCAAAATCAAACAGCAGAACAAATTGTACTCGGTGAAGTATTGGGGCCCTTATCTGGTAACGAGCGTTTAAAAGGTGAGAGTAATCATCTTCGTGGAACGATTGAACAAGATTTACAAGATCGCATTACAGGTGGCTTCACCGCTGATAATTTTCAGTTGATTCGATTCCACGGAATGTATCAGCAAGATGACAGAGATTATCGTGCTGAGCGTACAAAGCAGAAGCTGGAACCTCTGCACAATGTAATGCTTCGAGCGAGGATGCCAGGCGGCATTATTACCCCTAAGCAATGGTTGGCAATAGATAAATTCGCCGATGAAAATACCTCTTACGGTAGTATTCGACTAACCACACGTCAAACGTTTCAGTTCCATGGTGTTTTGAAACCAAATATTAAGCTGATGCATCAGACCTTAAATGCGATTGGCATTGATTCCATTGCAACCGCTGGGGATGTAAACCGAAACGTACTGTGTACGAGTAACCCTGTTGAGTCAGAGTTACACCAAGAAGCTTATGAGTGGGCAACAAAGGTTAGTGAGCATTTGCTTCCTAAAACGCGTGCTTATGCTGAAATTTGGTTAGATGGCGAAAAAGTAGAAGGAACTGAAGAAGAACCTATCTTAGGAAGTAACTATTTACCGCGTAAATTTAAGACAACAGTGGTCATTCCGCCTCTAAATGATATCGACGTGCATGCAAATGATCTCAACTTCGTCGCTATTGCAGAAGAAGGTAAGTTAATAGGCTTTAATGTGCTCGTCGGTGGTGGTTTGGCGATGACACATGGTGATACATCAACATACCCAAGAAAAGCAGATGATTTTGGTTTTATCAGCTTAGATAAAACACTAGATGTAGCGGCAGCGGTTGTCACTACACAAAGAGATTGGGGGAATCGCTCCAATCGTAAAAATGCAAAAACCAAATATACGTTAGATCGCGTTGGTATAGATGTATTTAAAGCAGAAGTAGAAAAACGAGCAGAGATAGAATTCGCTCCGAGTCGACCTTATACCTTTACTGATAGAGGTGATCGAATCGGATGGGTACAAGGTATTGATGGGAAGCATCACCTTACTTTATTTATTGAGAATGGACGCCTGCTTGATTTTGCAGATAAGCCTCTTAAATCAGGTATTGCAGAAATAGCGAAAATTCACCAAGGTGATTTCCGCATGACGGCTAATCAAAATTTGATTATTGCTGGTGTTGTAGAAAGCCAAAAAGACCAGATTGAGAACCTTGCGAGAAAGCATGGATTAATTGTTGATGAAACTTCACAGCAACGAAAAGACTCAATGGCATGTGTGGCTTTCCCTACTTGCCCGTTAGCGATGGCAGAAGCGGAGCGATTTTTACCGTCGTTTGTCACAGATATAGAGACGATATTACGCAATCACAGTATACCGGAGGAAGAGAGCATTATTCTGCGGGTGACAGGTTGTCCTAATGGATGTGGCCGAGCGATGTTGGCAGAAGTTGGGTTAGTTGGAAAAGCACCTGGCCGATATAATCTTCACTTAGGTGGAAACAAAGCCGGGACCAGAGTTCCTAAAATGTATAAAGAAAACATTACGGATAAGCAGATACTTGAAGAGTTAGACTCACTAGTAAAACTGTGGGCGGCTGACAGGAAACAAAATGAAGCCTTTGGCGACTTTGTCATTAGAGCCGGAATTGTAGAAGAGGTCGTCGTTTCAAAGAGGGATTTTTATGCATAGTCGTATAGATAAGAAAATTAACCTTGCTGAATTATTAAAATTAAATAAATCCGCTCAAAGTTTAAAGCTTGCTGAAGTTAATGTGACGCTGGAAGAACTTACTGCACAGGAAAGGATGCAGTGGGCTTTGCGTAATCTAGATGGAAATCATGCCGTTTCCTCTAGTTTCGGAATTCAGGCTGCGGTCATGTTAGGTCTAGCAACAGAAGCTCATCCAGATATACCCGTCATTTTGACTGATACGGGATATTTGTTTCCTGAAACGTATCAATTTGTAGATGAGTTGACGGAAAACCTTCAATTAAACCTAAAAGTATATAGAGCTAATGAGAGCCCAATGTGGCAGGAGGCTCGTTATGGAAAGTTATGGGAGCATGGAGTTGAAGGAATAAAAAAATATAATCATGTAAATAAAGTAGAGCCAATGCGCCGGGCTCTTAAGGAACTTGAAGTTGGTACATGGTTTTCTGGGTTAAGAAGAGATCAATCAAGTACGAGAGAGAATCTTCCTATCTTATCGGTTCAAAATGGTGTTTTTAAGTTCTTGCCAATAGCCGACTGGAGTAATAAAGATATTCACTATTACTTGGAAGAAAAAAACCTTCCTTACCATCCTTTGAGAGAGAGTGGTTACCTTTCGCTAGGCGATACACATACAACGAAAAAATGGGAACCCGGCATGAGTGAGCAAGAGACGCGTTTCTTCGGCTTAAAGAGAGAATGTGGTTTACATGAAGATGACGGTTTGCAGCAAGACGGGCTGGGAATTTAAGCTTAAAAAAACATCGATTTGAATAAGTCTGTGGATAAGTTGTGTTTTTAACTTGAGTAAATATGTAAAAATAGGCCTTCTGGTGGATTTGCTCCCTAGAAGGCATTTTTTTATAAAAAAACTCAAAAAAAGGGTTGCCAATGTGAATTCGATCTCTATAATGCGCCCTCACTGACACGGCAGAGCCCACAAGGGTTAGCAGCTAAGTCAGTATGGCGAACAGCCTAGTGAAACGACTTTTTCTTCCACTTTTTAAGTGAGAATAAAAAAAGTAAAAAAGTGTTTGACACTTCACAGTATATCGCTAGAATGGCCGCCTCGCTTCAGGAAGACCTTAACGGAAACCAAGAAGCAACGCTCTTTAACAATTTAAACCTATCAATCTGTGTGGGCACTCGTTGATGAAAATCAAAAAAA
>DDQN01000048.1 GCA_002342685.1 Vibrio sp. UBA2441 | reverse complement strand
GGCATGCATGATCTGAAAATTCATGTTGGCGTGGTGGGTAAAATTGCCTGCTACTTCTTTGCAGGCCTAATTAGCGTTGTGTCTGTTGTCTTTGTCTTTTTAATCTAAATAACCTTAGTCAGCCCTAACTGATACTCTGCAATAGAGGTCAGTTAGGGCAGATAATCAAGTAATAACTCCCAAATAATAATGGTCAAAAATATAAGCTCAAGGTGATGCTTACTGGACCTCATGTCTTGTTGTTTTAATTTAAAACACTATAGTTAGAAGCAGATTTTCAATTTTGGATTGAATATATGCTTCTAAATGATCTTCTGGTTATCTTAAAAGTCGCGGAATTTCGTAGTATTACCGCAGCAGCAAATAGCTTGGATATGCAAATGGCAACCGCCAGCGCGGCTATCAAGCGAGTAGAAAAGTCGGTTGGTGTCGAGCTGTTCATAAGGTCGACGAGACAACTTCGGCTTTCGCCTGCGGGAGAGCGTTATTTACCTCAATGTGAGCAAGCATTGCAATTACTAGAAGCTGCAAAAGTAAATGTGCAAAACGACGTGGATGTTCTCGGTGGCGAACTTAGGATAGCACTGTCGTCTGACCTTGGACGAAATGTGGTGACACCTTGGCTGGATGAATTTTTACTTGATCATCCAAATGTCGCTCTGCGCAGCAATATCAGTGATAGCAACATCGACTTTTATCGTGATTCAGTCGATATGGCGTTGCGTTACGGCTCTCCTACCGATGCCAATATGTATGGCTTCAAAATCTGCAATGCCCCTCGTATATTGTGTGCGTCTCACCAGTATCTGGAACAGTATGGAATACCTACAAAACCAGAGGAGCTGAAAGTCCATAACGGCTTGTTTTATCAACTGAGCGATATTGTGCAAGATGAATGGCGTTTTCGTCAGGGAGAAAAAACATTTAAGATCAAGCTTAAAGGTAATCGAACGTCCAACGATGGTGATCTTGTTAGGCGTTGGTGTGTCGATGGGCATGGTTTTGCAATTAAATCATGCCTTGATATGGCCGATGATCTATTGAGTGGGCGTGTTGTTACTGTCATGCCTGAGTATGTACCGACCCCCACTGAGCTGTGGCTTGTCTGTCCCAGCCGGCAGTCAATTACACCCACGGTTCGATTGCTTCGTGATTTTTTAAGAGAGCACACACAGCACACTTTATCAAAACTGGTAGAGCTCAATATTGTAGATAAAAGTGTCTTGAAGTCGTAGTGGTTGCTCTCATTAGTTTAACCGTATGCATATGATATACATACGGTTAAATTAAATGACTTTGACGACATCTTTTAAAGCCATTCGAGATTTAGGTAGGCTTGCATTATAATCTTCAGTTGGGTGGTGATAACCAATAGCCAAGGCCACGTCACAAATATAGCCGCCTAGTTCTTCCTCAAAAATAGAGCTGATCAGCTCACTATCGATACCTTCCATTGTGGTTGAATCAATATTGAGGCGTGCTAACACATGTAATGTGTTACCCAGAGCAAGATATGTTTGAGCTTTAGTCCATGCTGCAGTACTGCCATTTTCGTCGGTATTTAGTTCTGCAAAGGCGAATCCTCCGAATGCAGCTTCACGGTTTTCTGGTTTGGTACGGCCGTCTTCAATTCCCTTGTCTACAACATTTGCGTAATCATTACGTGTATAGGCTGGGTTATGAGCAAAGAGGATGATATGTGATGACGCCATTACATGTGGTTGATTAAATTGGTGCTTATTCTTAAATGTGGAATACATTTTCTTCTTTGCGTCTGCACTTTCAATAACAATAAATTTCCAGGGCTGCGAGTTTATAGATGATGCAGAAAGGCGCAAAGCTTCATAGATAACCTGCAATTCTTGTTGTGGAATTCGCTTAGTTTCGTCATAACGTTTTGCTGTGTAGCGTTGGTTAAGATCACGGATAATTGGATGAGCCATAGGAAATTCTTTGCTATTCATTGGAAGCCTCTAATGATTCCCTCGACGAGCGCACTCATCAAGGGGAATAATGTTTAGTTATTTAAGCGATGTGAGTCATTTCGTTAAGAGTAAAAGTTTCTACCGCGCCGTCAGTGGCTTCCATGTACTCGGCTAAATGTTTGTTACCCATATGTGTTTGCCATAATTCACGAGATGCCCAGTTCTCGAAAAACATAAAATGCGCTGGGTTTTCATTATCTTGATGAAGGTCGTAGTTAATGCAGCCTTCTTCTGCACGAGTGATATCAATTAACTTAAGTAGCTCAGCTTTAACCAGCTCGACTTGGTCTTTTTTAGCAATGATATTTGCAACAATAGTGAGTTTAGACATAGGAGATCCCTTTTTTGATTGAACTGGCTTACCTGGTGTAAGGTTGCCTCGTTAGTATGGGAGATATATTAAGAGTTAACTTATGTTAGATATACAAGTTAAACTTTGAATTATTATCAAATTTGGTTTGATAAAAGCAATGTTGATAAAATGGGTAGGTTGATCAGACCGTTTGATATTATCGAACAGGAATGAAACGATCTGATGATTTAAACTTGATAATCAAACACGATAATATCGTCCAATACCGGCCTGAATATTTGTTTGAGTTTCAGGTGTTCTGGGTGAGGAAGGTAGTGCTGTCGAGCAGTTTCGTTTTCGAAGGTCATCAGCACTGAATGGGTAAACCCTTTATTCTTATCTTCAGGGCTGTCATTGGTGCCCCATTCTAATGAACAAATACCTTCTATGTTATTGGCGATTTGCTCGAATGCCTGACGTACCTGCTGTATTTGGCTGGCGGAGGCATCAGGCTTAAAACGAATTAGCAATAGGTGTCGTATCATAGTGAGAGCTCAGTTTTTTTGGTTTTTGTTGATTTTGTATGAATTCGCCAATGCTATCAACCAGAAGTACGTGATCTTCGTATTGAGGCAGACCGGAGACCGTGATACTGCCTATTACACCAACGCCTTGAATGCTAAGCGGAAAGCTGCCACCAAATGGTGCATAGTCCTTTCCGTCCACAAACGATGCCTCTTCGATGCTCTTTCCTTTGGCTTTATAGTACTGGCCCATATACCATGAGCTGTGCTGGTAACGTTGAACCACATTTTGTTTGCGCTTGATCCACTCCTGATTATCGATGCTGGTACCGGGCATGGCGTAGCTAAATAGTCTGTGGCTATTTAACGTGATATCTATGGCGACTTTGGCATCGATTTTTTCTGCGTTGCGTTTAATCAGGCTACCAAGTTGCCATGCTGACTCGTTGTCAAAGTGGGTAAATTGCAGTTGTTTCTCTTGATTTAATAGCTGGGTTAAATCGGTGATCATCGGGGGACTCTCTGTTTTTATCATTACGTGTGGTAAGTGGTAAAAAAAGGGCAGTGTTACCTTTAGGATAATCACTGCCAAATACCGGAGGTTAATCTAATTCCTGGTCTACGCTAATTCTAATTCTTGCTTCAACAGAGCTTCAACCTGGAGTGTATCTGTGGCACTCATCAATTGTTCCCTGAAATCTGCGTGCATTATCTTTCTTGCTAGCTTTGAGAAAATCTTCATATGCTGGTCACCAGCAGCATGTTTGTTCAGTGTAAGCATGATAATAAATTGTGCTTCTTCATCGCCCCACATAATAGGCTTAGCCAGTCGGCAGACACTTATTGCTGATTGCTCAATGTGCTCACTCTTGGTATGTGGGATAGCAAAGCCAAAACCCAATCCGGTAGAGAACACATCTTCACGTGCCCACAAGTCATCGGCCAGTTTATTCGGATAGCGGCAGCGTCCTGTCAGGTACAGGTTGTCTGCCAGCGACTTAATGACCTCTTCTTTACTTTGTAAGTCTCTGTCCAGAGAAATACAGTCTTCTGAAACCATTGGTGCTTCTGCCTGGTTCATACGGAACTGCGCCAGCACATGTTCTACTTCGTGTACGGTTCTGCATTGCATCGCTTTGTTTAGTAACTGGCGACATTCACGGCTGTCGAGTTTTGCAATATGTTCTTTGGTTGCGGCAATACTTGGAGAGCTCATGCTTATCTCATCCAGGCCTAAACCAACGAGTAGTGGTAACACCGACCCTTTAGCGCCGAGCTCGCCACACAAACCAATCCATTTTCCGTGACGGTGCACTTCGCGCACAACATGATCAAGCGTACGTAAGAATGCAGGGTTCAGGCTGTTATAGTTGGTGGCGACTTTGGCATTGTCGCGATCAACCGCCATCAGGTACTGGGTTAAGTCGTTGGATCCGATAGAGAAGAAATCGATCTCTTCACAGCACTGGTCAATAATAAACGCAACAGATGGCACTTCCAGCATGATGCCTAGAGGCACTTTCTCTGAGAATGGCAGGTCTTCTTTACGCAGCTCCTGACGAACTTCAGCCAGTACATCTTTCACCCATAAAATCTCTTCCATAGACGAAATCATTGGGATCATTATTTTGATATTACCGTGAGCAGAGGCACGTAAAATCGCTCTTAACTGAGTTTTAAACAGCTGAATAAATTCAGGGTAGATACGTACCGCGCGGTAGCCAAGAAACGGGTTGTTTTCTGCCGGAATATTCAGGTAGTCAACAGGCTTATCGCCACCGACATCAATGGTTCGGATAATGACAGACTTACCATTTGCCGCGTCGCAAGCCTGACAGAAAATATTGTACAGTTCATTTTCATCCGGTGCGCTATTGCGATCCATATACAGCATTTCTGTACGGAATAAGCCGATGGCTTCCGCACCATTGGCGAATGCCTGTTTAGCTTCAACTGAATGGGCAATGTTTGCGGCAACTTCTACTGCTTTGCCATCTTCTGATTGCGCCGACATGTCGCGGAAACTAGCTTGTCTCTGGTGAACAATATCGCTTACTTTTTGCTCTTGAGCATAGTAGCGTTCAACAGGGGGAGTGATTTCAGTAATGACTAAACCAAGGTTGCCATCTACAACAACGTGTTCGTCTAATTGAGCTGATAATAAGTTTGCATCGACACCAACAATGGTTGGAATGGCGAAAGAACGCGCCAGAATTACGGTATGTGAGGTGCTGCCACCGTGTGAAAGTATCAGTCCTTTTAGTAGAGATTTATCCAGTTCCAGAAACTGACTTGGCGTCAGATCATCAGCTAAACATACCGTCTCTTCCGTTAGCTTATTTTGGCTGGCAAAACGCTCGGTGCCATAAATACTTTGTAATAGCTGATAGCTAACATCACGAATATCCAACTCACGCTCACGCATATAACTGCTTGACGAGTTTTTCATACGTTCGCCAAAGTGCTTAGCCGTTGCCACAATGGCGTCTGAACAGCTTCGGCCTTCCACCAAATTTTCGTTTAGGGTTTGCTGGTATTCCTGATCACGGGCAATAGATAAATGAGCTTTTAGTACATCGCTTTCAGTGTGCTCTGCGGTAGCCAGTTGAATATTAAGTGATTTAATAACCGCTTCAATACCAGACGTTAAGTTTACTTGTTCTTTTTCAGCGGAAAGCGCGGTTGGTGAGTTGTCTAAAGTATCAAAGTTAATGGCACCCATGACCGTTAAACGGCCTTTACCAAATCCATTGCTTACAGCACGGCCACGAACGTGGTTCACGTTAAGGTTGGAAAAGTTACGTGGTAATGGCGTTAGTTCGTTATCGTCTTGCTGTGTATTTTGCAATGGTTCATCACAGTGCAAAAATTCGTTACTAATAAATTGTTTAAGCTGCTCTAGTGCGGTTTCTTCATCCTGACCGTCAATAGTAACTAAACACTCATCACCTAATAGAGTGTCGGTGCCGATAAGCGACAGCACACTTTTAGCATTACCAACAAGCCCTGTTCTCTGGTTCTGCCAGTTAACCTCAGAATCAAACTTATTACACAGTGCTTCGACGTGGCTTGCGGGTCTTGCATGAACACCGTTTGGCAGTTCACAAGAGAAAGAAAAAGATTTCATGGCACGTTGTCCTTTTACATTTAAATGACTTGCTCGCGATTGTCTGTGCGAGCGATGTCCAATTTGGCTATGTCATTCACAATAGCAAAGCCGATAGTGACTTCGTATTGGATAAAAGCACGAAAGACTGGATTTTTGTTATATTAAATATTTCTTGTGATAGGCGTCAAAAATCCTACTACTTTTGTGATCTTGATATGGTTTTCCCTCCTGTTGTTTTTCTTATTCTTAATTTAACTATTTGATTTTATGTGATTTATGCTAATTATTTTCGATTAAAGTGCTTGAGATAAGAAAAGTGTGCGGGAGATCAATGTTTTCAGTCCACCTTACAAAATTCCAGTAAAAAGCAGTTTTGTCCTCTAACTGGATAGTATATTTGCTCACTATAGTATATGCAAAGCTCAGCTGGCTTGGATTAAACACGACGTGAAACTCATTCTATAATTAAAACATTCATCTCAAAGGAGAGATCAATGAAAGATTTAATCTCGATTTTAAAAGGTACACGACAGCATTTAATGACTGGTGTATCACATATGATTCCATTCGTCGTTGCTGGTGGTATCTTGTTGGCGGCTTCGGTAATGCTTTATGGTGAAGGTGCAGTGCCTGAAGAAGGTACCTGGCTACATGACCTGTTCTTTATTGGTGTTGCTGGTTTCCAGTTAATGGTGCCGATTCTTGCGGCATATATTGGTTACTCAATTGCTGACCGTTCGGCACTTGCTCCATCCGCTATTGCAGCCTTTATTGGCGCAAACATGTATAACACGGGCTTTTTCGGTGCGATATTTGCCGGTTTGCTTGGTGGTATCGTTGTCTTTTACCTTAAGAAAATCAAAGTACCTGCGTTTGCCCGCTCTATCATGCCAATTTTTGTTATTCCAATTGTTGGTACTTTGATTACCGCTGGTGCCATTGTTTGGGGTATCGGTGAGCCTATTGGTGCTGCAACTGCAGGTCTGACCGAGTTCCTTAAAGGCATGCAAGACCAGAGCATCGTTGCGCTTGCTATTATCATGGGTTTGATGATTGCTTTCGATATGGGTGGTCCGGTCAATAAGGTTGCTTATGCATTCGTTATTCTTTGTGTTGGTGAAGGCATCTACAATGTTGCTGGTATCTCTTCGGTTGCTGTTGCTGTGCCATCAATTGGTATGGGGCTGGCGACATTCTTAAACAAAAAACTGTATGAACCAAGTGAGCAGGAAGCGGGTCGCGCATCAATACTAATGGGAACTATGGGTATTACTGAAGGTGCAATTCCATTCGCTGCATCGGATCCACTACGTGTTATCCCATCTGTCATGATTGGTACAGCAGCTGGTGCGGTTACCGCGGCTCTGTTAGGTGTGAAAAGCTATGCAGCATGGGGTGGTTTAATTGTACTGCCAGTAGTGGAAGGCCGCTTTAGCTTTATTATTGCACTGCTTGTTGGCTCATTGGTTACCGCACTTATGGTTAACCTACTGAAATCGCGTCGTAAAGTGGTAAAGTCTGAAGAGCAAAACGCCGATGATCTTGACCTAGATATTGGAATCGGCTAACCCCCACATCTTTGAGAGTGAATGGCTATTTATTCCGGACTTAGCCTTCGCTCTCACCTTAAATCTAAAATTTAACTTATCTCCAAGGAATTTAATATGACTAGTATCGTAGCCGTAACCGCGTGTCCGTCTGGTGTTGCACATACTTACATGGCAGCAGAAGCGATTGAATCAGCAGCGAAAGCCAAGGGCTGGGATTGCCAGGTAGAAACACAAGGTTCGATTGGTGTAGAAAATGAATTAACCGCAGAACTCATTGAAAATGCGGATGTTGTTATCCTGACGAAAGATATCGATATCAAGAATGCTGACCGTTTTAGCGGTAAAACGGTTGTACGTATTGGTGTAAGTGATGCTGTTAAGCGCGCTGCTGCCGTTATGGACAAACTTGAAGCGCACATTGCTAAAGAAACGGCGTAACTTACGTCAAGCATCAGAGACAAGAGGGGGAGTTGTGCCCCTTTTGTTCCCTGAAAATATATACCAAAGCCGCTCAACTTATTCTCTGCTTTCAGCCAGCAGATTAGGTGGTTTTGCTATGTATCATAATTATTAAATACCGCTGCTAAAGACCTTACTGCTCAACCGAATAACACGATAACAAGTGAGAAAACCCGAACAGTAGCAGTACATAAAGGAGCCTAAAATGAGTACCCCTAGAATAGAGCAACTAAAGACGGCTTTGTTTGAGTCTCGAAGAGAAATATCTCTGGAGCGCGCTTTGCTCTATACCGAAAGCCATAAGCAAACCGAAGGCGAACCAACCCTTATTCGCCGCGCAAAAGCCACGGCTCATGTACTGGATAAGGTGGAGATTTCGATCCGCGACAACGAGCTTATCGCAGGGAACCGTACAGTATTACCTCGCGCAGGTATTGTCTCTCCAGAAATGGACCCGTATTGGATTGAGAAAGAGCTGGATATTTTTGAGTCTCGTCCACAGGATAAATTTTTTATTTCTGAAGCGGATAAAGCGCAGTATCGCAGTGAGTTGCTTGCCTATTGGTCTAACCGGTCGATGAAAGATTTTATCAATCAGCAGATCCCTGCCGATGTTAAAGAAGCCGTTGGTGAAAAGATATTCAGTGTAAACCAAACTGACAAAGGTCAGGGGCACATCATAATCGACTTTGATCTGCTGTTAGAAAATGGTCTGGCTAAACAATTGGACGACATGCAGACTTTAAGTCAGGCAACGCCAGACAATGAATTTTATCAAGCTGTTGTGATACTGCTTGAAGCATCTATCAGCCATATTCGTCGTTATGCCCAACTGGCTAAAGAAATGGCCGCAGAAGAGTCCGATACTCAACGCCGCCGAGAGCTAGAATCGATTGCTGAAATCTCAGCCCGAATGGCGACCGAAGCTCCAGAGTCATTTTATGACGCTTGTCAGCTATTCTGGTACATGAATATTATTTTACAGTATGAATCGAATGCCAGCTCCTTATCGCTGGGTCGATTTGACCAATATATGTTGCCGTTTTACCAGCACTCATTGGATCAGGGAGAGTCTCCTGCTTTCATCCGCGAGCTATTGGAAAGTCTATGGATAAAAACTAACGATATTGTACTGCTGCGCTCGTCGGGCAGTGCTAAGTTCTTTGCAGGGTTTCCTACCGGATACACAATTTTACTTGGTGGTCTGAACCAGACCGGGCAAAGCGCTGTTAATCCATTGTCGTCGCTGTGTCTGGATGCTTACCAAAGCGTTCAGTTGCCGCAGCCAAACCTAGGTGTACGTGTCAACGAATTTATCGATCGTGGCTTCTTATTGAAAACCGCAGAGACCATTCGATTGGGAACCGGTATCCCGCAAATCTTTAATGACGAAGTGGTAGTGCCCGCATTTTTGAATCGTGGTGTTTCTCTGGAAGATGCACGTGATTATGCGGTTGTAGGTTGTGTTGAGCTGTCCATTCCAGGAAAAACATATGGCTTGCATGATATTGCCATGTTTAACCTGCTTAAGGTGCTGGAACTGGCGATGCAGCGCAATGCAAATAACCCGCATATTACCTTTGAATCTCTATTGGAACAGATCCGAATGGATATCCGTCATTACGTTAAGTTGATGGTGGAAGGTTCCAATATCTGCGATGTAGGTCATCGAGACTGGGCTCCTGTACCATTGCTTTCATCGTTAATTAGCGATTGTGTAGAAAACGGCAAAGACATTACTTATGGAGGCAGCCGATACAACTTTTCTGGCGTGCAGGGCATCGGTATTGCTAATTTGTCTGATTCATTACAGGCATTGAAACGTTACGTATTTGAAGAAAAACGTTGTGGTTTTGAACAATTTGTCAGCATCTTGAGCAACAACTTTGACGTTCCTGAAGGTGATAAAATCCGTGCTCGTCTGATGAATAAATACGAGAAATACGGTAACGACATTGATGAGGTTGATAACCTTGGATCTGAGCTGCTGCGAGTGTTTTGTAAAGAAGTGGAAACCTATCAAAATCCTCGTGGCGGCCAGTTTACTCCCGGCTCATACACGGTTTCGGCTCACGTACCGCTAGGTGAAGTCGTTGGTGCAACGGCCGATGGTCGGTTGTCGGGTGAACAGCTTGCTGATGGTGGTCTATCGCCAATGCTGGGCAAAGACATGTTAGGGCCGACAGCGGTATTGAAATCGGTGAGTAAGTTGGATAACTACCTGCTTTCAAATGGCAGCCTTCTCAATGTGAAATTTACCCCGGCTACATTAGAAGGCCAGCCAGGCATAAACAAGCTGTCAGACTTCATCCGTGCTTTCATGAAGTTAAAGCTTCAGCATGTACAGTTTAATGTGTTAAACGCCGACACACTGAAACTGGCGCAACAGTCTCCTGAAGACTATGCAGGATTAGTGGTTCGTGTCGCGGGCTACAGTGCATTTTTTGTTGAACTGTCAAAAGAAATTCAAGATGACATTATCCGAAGAACTGCCCATGAACTGTAAACCCTCAGCGGTGTCAGCAGATGCTGACGCCACTGGCCGGATATTTAATATTCAGCGCTACTCGTTGCACGACGGTACGGGCATACGGACCGTGGTGTTTTTTAAAGGCTGTCCGCTGAGTTGTCCATGGTGTTCAAATCCGGAATCACGCTCGCATCGCACCACGTATATTCGTCGGGAAGTGAAATGTATTGACTGCGATGAGTGCTCTATGGATACCGAAGAGTGTCCAACAGGGGCGTGGGAGCAGGTTGGCACAGACATGACGTTGGATGAGGTTCTCAGCCAGATAGCTAAAGATGATGTGTTTTTTGAAACATCAAATGGTGGCATCACCCTTTCTGGTGGTGAAGTGTTAAGCCAGCCTCAATTTGCTATTGAGTTACTGACTCGATTAAAGGCGCTGGGCTATCACACCGCCATTGAAACCTCCGGCCATGGCAGTGCGACTCAGTTGCTCAACATTGGTCAGTTGTGTGACCAGGTTCTATTTGATTTTAAGATTATGGACTCGCTAAAAGCAAAGCAGTTGATAGGTTTAAATCTGGAAAAGGTGTTGGAAAGTTTTTCCATGCTTATGGAAAGTGGCTGTAAAGTCATTCCACGTTTGCCTCTTATCCCAGGTTTTACACTCGACATTATTAATGTGGATAAGGTGCTGAGCTTTTTGCGGCCCTTCGAAATAGAAGAAATCCACTTATTGCCATTTCACCAATATGGCGCGAACAAATACGAAACTTTGGGGCTGGAATATAGTCTGCAAGACGTTCCGGTACCTAGTGAAACAGAAATCGAAGCCATTCGTCGCCATATTCAGGCCAGCGGCTATCGGGTCATCATTGGAGGTTAGCTTTGAAAAAGAAAATACTCATTACGGGCGCAAATGGATTTTTTGGCACTCGATTTATAAATCGCTATGGCAATGAATTTGATATTTTGGGGTTGGATGTTGAGCAACTGGATATCACGGATAAAGAAGGGGTAGACAGTACCTTTGCTGAGTTCAAGCCAGACTACGTTATTCATGCGGCAGCGATTGCGGTGACGGATTTTTGTAATCAACATCCAGAAGTAGCGCATAAAGTCAATGTTCAGGGTGCTATCAATGTAGCAAATGCCTGTAAAGCGCAGGGGAGTAAACTGGTGTTTATTTCGACTGAGCAACTGTTTAATGGCAACCCAGAAGCGGGACCATACAGCGAGTTAGATACGCCAGTGCCGGACACTGTGTATGGTCAAAACAAGCTAGAAGCAGAAGGTGAACTTAAAGCTATTCTTGATGAGATGTGGATTTTACGTTTTACCTGGCTGTTTGGGTTGCCGGAACGCAATACCAGCATCAACCCAAATGTGGTCTGGAATACGTTACAGGCACTTATCAATGGTGATGTTATGCAAGAGCGTAGCAATGAGTTCCGTGGTTTGACTTATGTGCATGAACTCATCGAACAGTTCCCGCGCATCTTTACTATTCCTTATGGCACTTATCATACAGGCGCACATAACCCGGCGAGTCGATATGAGATAGCGGAGCATATTTTAACTGAACTTGGTCAACAGGATCGTCTGGAAGCTCTGCTCTCGGTAAGTGATGCACCCAAAACCCGCGATGTACGTTTAGATACTTCTAAGCTGGCAGAGCAGGGCATTATGTTTACTGAAAGTAAACAAGCGATTACTAAGTGTTTGAAAGAGTTTAGTTTCATTCGTTAATCAGAAATTATTTATCTTCGGAAATATGAAAGCCGTTGGTAATTGCAACAAAGAAATTTAGGAGTACCCCATGATTTACATGTTAGATACCGCAGATTTAGATGCGATAAGAAAAGCAACTGATCTGTACCCAATTGTTGGTGTCACGACAAACCCGTCTATCATCGCAAAAGAGAATCGTCCGATGAAAGATATCTTGCTCGACATCCGCGAGATTATTGGTCAGGACCGTATGCTGCATGCGCAGGTTATGGGCAAAGACGCTGAAACCATGCTAAAAGAAGCACAGGCGCTACGAACGATTGATCCACAGATCATCGTTAAAGTACCGGTGACACCTCAGGGCATAAAAGCCATGAAGTTGATCAGTGCAGAAGGCATTCGTATTACTGCGACCGCTATTTTGTCACCACAGCAAGCGTTGATGGCGGCAATGGCCGGAGCGGAGTTCCTGGCTCCTTATGTCAATCGATTGGATAATATCTGTGCAGACGGTACTCAGGTTACAGCAGAAATGGTGCAGCTTATTGAAAATTATCAATTAGATGCTAAAGTGCTTGCCGCTTCGTTCAAGAACGTTCAGCAGGTTCACTTGGTCGCATTAGCGGGCGCTCATTCTGTGACGATCGCACCGGATGTGTTTGACCAACTTTTGGTTCACCCACTGACTGATTCTGGCGTTGCAGGTTTTGTGTCTGACTGGGAAAGTGTTTATGGTGCAGACACAAACGTACTGGATGTGCTTTAGTCACTGACCGGTGATTTAACCAGGTGAATATTCATCTCGGTTACAGGTCATACTAAGTGTGAGAGAATGCACAAAAGCTCAGTAGAATTATTATAAACAAAACCTAGTGAAGCTAGACTTCACTAGGTTTATTGCTAATTGTGGAATAAATGTGGAAATAGTTGGAGTTACTGCGTGTATCAGTGGTGTTGCGCACACCTATATGGCCGCTGAATTGCTGGAAAAACACAGCAAAAAAGCAGGCTACAAGATCCATGTGGAAACACAAGGTGCGTTAGGCAGTGAAAACCAGCTAACCGAACAGCAAATTGAAAGTGCAAGTGTCGCCGTTATTATTTCAGACATTAATATTGAAGGGGGAGACCGCTTTAACCAGACGCGTATCGTGCGCTGCTCTATCGCTTATTTCTTGCGTAATGCTGATGAAGTGATGCTGGCCATTGAGAAAATTCGCCTTGCACCACCTAATTCAGAGATAGTCCTTTAAATAAAATAATGTGTTAGCTATCGACTTCTGCGTGCGAGCTTAAATACTGAGCCCGGTATTCTGATGGCGATCGTGCAGTTTGATTGCGGAAAATGCGGCAGAAATAGTTGCTATCTTTAAAGCCACAACGGTGCGCCACCTCTTTGACCTTCATATCGTATTCAATCAGCAAGTATTTTGCCCGTTCCAAGCGAATATGGTTAAGGTATTCGTTAAACTTGATCTTCCCTTCTTTTTGAAACAGCTGTGAAAGGTAATTGGCTGAAACGTAAAAATGCTTCGCTACAGACTCTCGGCTGAGCGGTTCATGATAGTGTTGCTCTAAATAATCCCTCACTGCTTCAAACAGTGCGTGACTTTTCGACGGTGTTTCAAGAGGTTGTTCTACGAGATCAATAATATGGCTAAAAAGCGAATTAACTAATAAGCGTTTGGTTTTTTGAGATTCTGTCTGTTTAGTCAGTTCTTCAATGGCGTTAAGAATAAAAGTACCCACCCGTGGTCCGCGGCGTAATACATTTTCTTTTAGTGCGGAATCAAATTGTTCGCCGTCCCAGCTAAGCAGGCTCATACCAAAGCTTTGCTTTCCTGCCATCACTGTCAATGTGCGCACGGGTTTATCCCATTCTGGTTTATTCCAGCTTTCGGCTGGTAGATACAATACGCTGCCTTGTTTGAGTATGTAATTGGTATCTATACCCAGATTATTGCCAACCTCCATATTCAGCTCACCATCCAGCACCATTTCAATGCGCGGAAAATGAACCTGATAGGCGAGTGCTGGTGGGGAAGGCAAGTTACCTGCGTAATAAACATCACCCACGTTATCGGGAGATTCAGCATAGTGTCGTAATGTTTCCAGTAAATGATTTTTTTCCAGCATTTTTCTAGTGCTCCTGCAATCTCAGGCGTGGTTTTTTATGGGGCAATTACGGCGAATGCCTTATGTTACCTCGTTTATTGCTTAATCTGGCCACTGAGTAATACGATATGGGCGGCACTTCACAATTCCCATATTGGTTAACAAAAATCCAGCTAAACGAACATTTAGCCTGCTTATTTTTTCAGCGTGGTTGGGTATAAAAAGCATTAGCCTTTTAAATAAGCAGACAATAAAAACAAAGCTCAACAGGAAAAACTATGAAAATTGAATCTGATACGTACCTTGATGCACTTGGTGCCAATATGGCGCTGACACCGAAAATGATAGATGAACTGGATACCCATGGTTTCACTGTCATTCATGATGTTGTTGATAAAGAGTGGTTAGCAGAAATGCGTCGCACTTTTGACATGCTTGTGGAAAAAGAAGGAGACCAGTTAGCGATAGAACATCATCAGGAAGACACAGTTACACGGGTTGCCAACCTAATTAACAAGGGAACGGTATGGGAAAAAGTTTGGGCCCATCCTATGGTACTGGCTGCCTGTAAACATATCTTTAACGGCGAATATAAAATATCGAGCTTAAATGCTAGGGAAGCACATCATCATGGTGGACACCAGCCACTTCACGCGGATTGGAAAAAATCCCGACCTGATTTTCCCAAAGTGCATTTGGTTAACTCTATATGGGCCATAGATGATCTAAGTAGAGAAAACGGCGCGCCTCGTATCATACCCGGTACTCATCTTCGTCCTGAACTGCCGGAAAATGTACTGGATGACGTTGAAGGCTCGCACCCGGATGAGGTTTATTTGGAGTGCCCAGCAGGCAGTGTGATGATATTCAACGCACACACCTGGCATGGTGGCACTACAAATTCGGTGGGTACGCGTCGCAGAGTTCTGCATGGTTTGTATATCGATAGATTGGACAATGCACAGCAAGATCAGCAGAAGTGGTTAACTGCTCATACGGCGAGTCGACTGACTCCCGCACAACAGTGGTTATTGGATGTAAAGTAATGAGATAGCTTGTTTTATTAAAATCTCGGCAACCGATATCAACTCATTTGTTTGTATGAATTGATGTCGGTATGCATATTGACAAATGTAATATTTTCTAAATCATGGTTCTGGACAATTATTCATAAAAACCACTTAAACACTTTAACTCTGTACCAAGCTATGAGTCTTGTCATGCTTTTTGTATTCAATAAATAAGATAGTTACTGAGTAATTTTCTTATTGAGATGAGTCAGTGCAGGATTGTTATTTTTTCCAAAAGGTTAGTGTTAGCAATAGCAAAAAAATGGCAAGGATTCGAGAGTTCCTAACCGAAATGGGGTTAGGCCTCGATGCCGATGTCGAACTTTTTACTGTGGCTTTTCAAAACTATAAAATAGTAGGTTGCGGTGCACTTGCCGGGAATATGCTCAAATCTGTTGCGGTTAGTGAATCGCACCGCGGCAGCGGATTATCGACTAAATTGTTAACCGAGCTGGTCACAATGGCTTATGATCTTGGCCGTTATAATCTCTTTATTTATACCAAACCCGAAAACTATCAGATGTTTCACGCCGCAGGGTTTTATTTATTAGCTTCGGTAGAAGACCAAGTGATTCTTCTCGAAAATAGTAAAACTCATTTGCAAAATTACGCAAAGAAATTAGCCAAAAAGAAAAGGGCGGGTGAGAAAATTGGCAGCATTGTAATGAACGCCAATCCTTTTACTAACGGACATCGCTATTTGGTAGAGAAAGCGTCCAGAGAGTGTGACTGGGTACATCTGTTTGTTGTAAAAGAAGATAAGTCATTTTTCTCTTACTACGATCGAATGGAAATGATTCTGGCGGGAGTTGAAGGTTTTGGTAACGTCATTCTCCATGAAGGGTCGAATTACATGATTTCTCGTGCGACTTTCCCCAGTTACTTTCTAAAAGATGAAGGCGTGATTAATTACAGCCATACGGCGATCGACTTGCAGCTATTTCGCAATTTTATTGCGCCACCTTTGGGTGTTACTCACCGATATGTTGGAACAGAACCTATTTGCAAAGTAACGGATTTTTATAACCAACAGATGCAGCAATGGTTAGCGACACCTTCACTAGAATCTACGCCGATAACCTTTGTCGAAATTCCACGTCAGGAGTTGAGTGAGCAACCAATTTCTGCATCATTAGTTCGCAGTTTGTTATTCAAAAATCGGTGGGAAGAGATCGAACGGATAGTTCCAGAAACAACCTATCGTTACTTAAATACCTTATTCGGTGAAGAGCTATCGGTTTATCAAACCGAAAGCATTCCTATCAAAGTAGATGCAAAGCCTCAATTAAGTTTGTCGGCTTAGCTTTTTTGTTACTAATTAAAGTGGTGACACTTAATAAAAATAATTGATGCAGACTTAAGGGTATTGTTTAACCGTTGTCAAAAATAGTCATGTATCACAATGAAAATAGCTAAAAAAAGTGAGTTGGGACTATATTAATAAGCAAGGGATTGCGAAAAATGAATCCGTCTGAGCGATGCCAATGAGAGTAAAGGTGTTGTCGGTATCAAAAGGAGTTCATCATGTTCCATCAATACATCCATCAAAGTACCGAGAAAGTTCATGAAGTATTGCAAAGCGCAATCAATGAGCTGATCAGTCTGCATATGTTTACGCTGACGTCTGACTTTATTGTATTGGGCGTGCTATTACAGGAAAAATCTGAAGCGTACGATATTTTGGCATCTTTGCTGCCGGATCATGCCAGCAAACGAAATATGATGATGGAACTTATCTATCAATTGCACCCTCCACAACGAAACACTGAGATACAAAAAGTCACAGCAGCCCCCGATGCGAATAAAACCCTTGAAATTGCCAGTAAGGAAGCGAGCCGTATTGGTGATAGTTACATAGGTACTGACACTTTACTGGTTGCACTTTTTGACCCTTTGTCAGGCTCTGCTACTGAGATTTTGAAAACGACAGGTTTAACCCAGAATCAAGTTCGTAAAGAGTTACTAAAAAGACGTGAAGGTAATACGCTTACCACCGTTGATGCGGAAAGTCGCGTCAATGTATTAAAGGAATACACGGTAGACCTTACTGAACAAGCGCTGATGGGGGATCTGGATCCTGTTATTGGGCGTGAAGAGGAGATGGAGCGGGTAATTCAAACACTATCCAGACGCAAAAAAAATAACCCTGTATTAATTGGCGAAGCGGGTGTTGGCAAAACAGTGATTGTTGAAGGTATAGCTCAACGCATTGCCGAAGCGGATGTCCCGGAAACACTGATTAATAAACGCATTTTATCTCTGGACATGGCTCAAATTGTCGCCGGATCGAACATGCGGGGCGAATTTGAAAAGAGATTAATTGGCGTACGTGATGCGGTCATTGAATCTGAAGGCCGTATTATTCTTTTTATCGATGAATTACATACTGTAATGGGAGCGGGAGCAACGCCGGGCGGAATGGATGCGCCTTCCTTGCTGAAAACGGCACTGGCTAAAGGCAGCCTGCAAGTTATCGGCGCGGATACTACTGATGAATATCGTAAGTATGTAGAGGCAGACAAGGCGTTGGATCGTCGCTTTCAATCAATAGTGGTTAGAGAGCCTAGTGTAGAAGAAACAGTACAGATATTGAAAGGCTTGTCGTCCTATTATGAAAAGCATCATCAAATTAGCTATGCAGATGAAGCTTTGCAAGCGGCAGCACGGTTGTCAGAACGTTATATTGCCGACCACTGTTTACCAGATAAGGCGGTTGATTTACTTGATGAAGCGGGAGCGCGTAAGCACCTTCAGTTTATCGCCATGCCAGCAAAATTACGCAAACTTGAAAAGCTACGGCAACAGTTATTGAGTGAAAAACAGGTCGCCTTCGACCAACAAGATTATGAAACGGCTGCTGAGCATCAAGTGGAGTTGAGTAAAATACTAAAAGATCTCGATAGTGAGCGGCAGGCATGGCAGACAACGCTTGCTAACACAGAGACGGTTGTTACTGCTGAAAATATTGCTGAGGTTGTCGCTAAGTGGACAAGCATTCCTGTGGCGAGAATGGTTGAATCGGAAGCCGATAAACTGGGGCATATGGAAGCCAACCTGCATAAGCGTATTGCGGGTCAAAACGATGCGATTAAGTCGATTTCTCATGCGATTCGCCGGAATCGGGCCGGAATTTCACAATCAACGCGACCCATTGGATCATTTCTGTTTTTAGGGCCGACAGGGTCAGGAAAAACAGCGCTGGCAAAAGCACTGACAGAGTTCTTACTTGATGACGAATCACGGATCATTCAACTAGATATGTCTGAATATATGGAGCGCCACGAAGTATCAAAGATGATTGGTGCGCCTCCGGGTTATATTGGTTATGGCGAAGGCGGTCAGTTAACAGAGAAAGTAAGGCGTAACCCTTATTCGGTT
Organism: Vibrio sp. UBA2441; assembly: GCA_002342685.1. Taxonomy (GTDB): domain Bacteria; phylum Pseudomonadota; class Gammaproteobacteria; order Enterobacterales; family Vibrionaceae; genus Vibrio. Next base: position 1,397 of record DDQN01000048.1, on the reverse strand, counting down.
ATTCTGTTGGATGAAATTGAGAAGGCTCATCCGGATGTGTTTAATATGTTGCTGCAAATACTTGAAGATGGTCATTTGACCGATGCTCAAGGCCGCAGAGTTTCTTTTCGCAATACGGTTATTATTGGCACTTCTAATCTTGGCGTTGAAACACTGGGGCCCGAACGCAAAGAAATTGGTTTCATGTATTCCGCTACGCCGAGTTATGAAGATGCCAAGCGTAATGTTATGCAGGAAGTTAAACGTTTCTTTAAGCCAGAGTTTTTGAATCGTCTTGATGACATAATTGTCTTTCACTTTCTTGAACGTAACCATGTGCTGTTAATTGCCCATATGATGGTTGCCGATCTTCAATCTCGTCTGAATGAGAATAAAATAACCCTTAATGTGGATGAATCGGTAATCGAAAAACTGGCCTCCGATGGATTTGACATCAATTTTGGCGCTCGTCCACTACGTCGTGAGATTGAAAAACAGCTGGAAAATCCGCTGGCTTCTTATCTGATCAACCAAGGGGGTAAAAAGCAATGTATCGTGGATGTCATCATAGAAGACAATGAGATCTGTTTTAAGGTGGATGAGAACACTGTCATTAAAGGTTTAGATAGTCATTGTCAGGAGAAACCTGTGGTGCATTAGCCTGGTTTACCTCAGTCCTATGACCTGTTTTAATTTATACTTAACAGCGCGCCAATGCGTTGCTGGCCTTTTAGGCATAGATTTTTTCAAGTGAGCCAGATCGTCTTCGCTGAGTTCAACTTCCCCTGAATGTGCCAACCATAGCGATTGAGGTTGTAAATTCATGACTTTATCAATCGATTTGCGATAATTATTGAGATAAAAAACCGGAAAGGGCGGGATATATCGGCCTTTAACGGTGACCATCAAATCGGCGACATAGATGCGGTTACTGGGTATATGGTGAACAGAGAGGTCTCTGTCGGTATGGCCTGGTGTTTCTAAGATCTGCCACTCTTCAAACCCCGGCAGTTTGTCACCCTCAACCAAACGAATATCCGGCCTTAACCATGGAGAGTAATATAGCCATTCGCGTTTTTTCTTGTGACGACTGGCGACCCATCGTGCTAAACAGAGATCAGTCAAGTACATCAGCCAACCGTCCCAGCCACTGTACCAATGATGTTGATGCTTTGATGAGACGATTTGGCAGCCGGTTAGCTTCCTAAGCTTGTGCGCTGCACCCGCATGGTCGGGATGCATATGAGTGACAACCACAAGTTTCAGATCAGACAGATCTCTGTTCAGGTCATTTTTAATAAACGAACATATAATTGCTGCATCTGCACGGCTGCCACCATCTAATAAGAGTAGTTTGTCTGCATACTCAACCAGGTAGATAGATTGGATATAACCTTGTATACCCAATCAACTTGAAG
>DDQN01000026.1 GCA_002342685.1 Vibrio sp. UBA2441 | reverse complement strand
GTGGGGTTTAAGGATATCCAACACTAAACGTTTCACTAACACCATATACTTACCTACGATCCCTCTACATAAGGTGAAGACAAATGCGAACAAGCAGCTTTTCCAGGTAATAGAGCATCTTTAGGCTCAATAACAATGAGTATAGTGGGATAACCTGTAAACGAGCTGAGGCGACCATCAGTTATTAATGGAAATCAGATACCAAGCATTAATACTTTGGGTTTGCCTCACAGTAAAGGAGTTGCTCTCTCGTTACTTGGAGCAACCCGAAGTCATAGGGCTGCATGAAGACATGGCCTTTAACATCATGAGTGAGCACAAATCCTACCTTGGGTATCATCGGGATAGGATGGCTAAACCAAATTCATTTTATTGATTGATGTAGCGTCGTTTTTACACGGTCCATCGCAATGATTGTTCTAAACCATTTCACGTTTTTATTATTGTAAAATAACTCTTTGCTAATCATCTCATATTCAACCATGCTGGAAACGCCAAGGACTAAAATAAAGTCTGCCTCCCCTGTAACGTAATAACACTGTTGTATTGCTGGCCCTGAAAAGCTCTCTTTTAATTTTTCAATATCAGATGTGTAAGATCTTTCTATGTGAACTTCTACAATAATAGTAATTAACTGACCGATTTTTTCTGGGTCTACCACTGCGGTATTCGCACAAATAACGCCTTCGTCCTCCATTTTCTTTATTCTTCGTTGTACTGACGCGGCTGATAAACAAACTTTATCGGCAAGAACCCTCAAAGGCGTTTTATTATCTTCTTGCAGTGTGATTAATATCTCTCTATCGAAATTATCTAACGACTTAGGTGTATTCATTGGGAAATTTTCTCATTTTCATGCTTTATATCGAGGCCCATTATTATGCCAAAAGGGATATTATTTCAAATGTAAACAAACAAAATAATTAAGGAAACAGTAATGCATTGGCAAACCAAGTTAGCCCAACCTCAAACATTAGCCACTTCGGGTTTCAAATCTTTAGTGACACCTACGTACAGAGGTTCGACAGTATTATTTGATAAACAATCAAAAGTGGTTGACGGCTGGCAGCAAAAAGAAAATGGCTACAGCTATGGCTTATATGGCACACCAACCACTCTCGAATTAACAGAGCGTATTGCTCAGCTTGAAAATGCTCACCACACCTTTGCTGTCCCAGGTGGCCAGGCAGCAATTGCCTTGGTTTATTTTGCATTGTGTCATAGTGGAAGTCATGCATTAGTACCATACAGTGCATATGGACCAAACAAAGAGATGGCTCAGGGAATGCTTAAAGATTTAGGGATAGATGTTGAACCCTATGATCCTATGTTAGGCGCTGATATTACTGGCCTTATTAGAGAAAATACGTCATTAATCTGGGTGGAAAGTCCAGGTTCAGTGACCATGGAAGTACAGGATATCCCTGCAATTTGTGCCGCTGCTCATGAGAAAGGCGTTATGGTTGCGTTAGATAATACTTACGCTGCTGGTGTACATTTTGATGCGTTTTCTCATGGTGTAGATATTAGTATGCAGGCGCTGACTAAATACATTGGTGGGCATAGTGACTTATTATTAGGCACGGTTTCAGTCAATTCTGAAGAACTCAAAATGAAAGTGGGTTCTAGATATAAGCAGTTAGGCTTGGCCGTTTCTCCGGATGACTGTAGTTTGGCTCTCAGAGGGCTACAAACACTTGCGGTGCGTCTTGCCCATCTTGAAAAATCAACGTTAGAAGTTGCCAATTGGTTGGCAAAACACCCGAACGTAGAACAAGTTCTGCACCCTGCGTTGCCTTCTTGTCCCGGTCATGAATTCTGGAAAAGAGATTTTACAGGCTCTAGCAGTGTTTTTTCATTTATTTTCAAAGATGACTTTAATGCCACTCAAGTAGAAGAATTTATCGATACTTTAGAACTATTCAAAATAGGTATGAGCTGGGGTGGTGTTACAAGTTTAGCACTAGTATATCCAGCAATTGAAAGACCAAATAAAGATTATGAAGGCCGCTTAGTCCGATTAAATATCGGCCTGGAAAATACAGATGATTTAATTTCAGATTTACAACAAGCAATAACAACTATTAATAAAAAATAAGAACACCAAAGTGTCAATATTAATTTAATCGAAACAAAAGAGGTATATATGAATAAGCCTAATCGTGGTTTTACTCTACAAGAGTTTGAACATAGAACATCCCGAGCGCAAAAAGTGATGCATGAAAAAAAACTTGATGCGATGATTTTTACCACAGAACCAAATGTTCGTTATTTTACTGGTTTTTTTTCTCAGTTTTGGCATAGCCCAACTCGCCCGTGGTTCGTCGTCGTACCTGCTGAAGGCAAACCTATTGCGGTTATTCCTGAAATAGGTGCAAAAGGCATGGCAGAGACATGGATTGACGATATTTTCACTTGGTCGTCTCCTAGACCTGAAGATGACGGCATCAGTTTATTGGCCAACACGCTGAACACTCTTCCTCGTAAGCATGGACGAATTGGGGCGACACTTGGCATTGAATCTCACTTACGTATGCCAGTGAATAACTACCTGCAACTAACGACAATGGTGAGCAGCGAATTTGTTGACGTATCGCTTGCTGTGCATGAGTTACGACAAATCAAATCCCAAGCAGAAATTGCGAAAACTCGTGAGATATGCCGCATTACAAACGAAGCTTTTGACAAGGTGCCTCGCTATGCCCAACCCGGTATGACAGAGCGTGATATTTGTAAGCAGTTTAGTTTGGATCTGAGAATGGAAGGGGCAGATGAAACGCCGTTTGTTATTTCAGGATCTGGGCCGGATGGTTATTACGATATTTTGATGGGGCCAACAGATAGAGTGATAGAACCCGGTGACGTAATGCTGATTGATACTGGTGCTGTTTGGGATGGTTACTTCTCAGATTTCGACCGTAACTGGGCGTTTGGCTACGCCAGTGAAGAAATCAAATCTGCATACCGTGCGACTTATGAAGCAACCAGTAAAGGGTTTGAAGCGGCTTGTCGTCCAGGGGCAACCACGACCGATATCTATAACGCGATGTGGAAAGTATTAGAAGAGAATGGCGCACTTGGCAATGATATTGGCAGGGTAGGTCATGGCTTAGGTATGGAGTTAACAGAAAGACCGTCAAATACATCTACCGATAATACCGTTCTTAAACCGGGCATGATCATGACATTAGAACCGGGTATGACTTATGCGCCAAATAAAATGATGTTGCACGAAGAGAACATTGTGATTACCGAAGATGGTGCAGAGTGGCTATCAAGACGTGCTGAACCTGAACTAATCATCATTGATTAGAACACTCAAAAGTAAGCTGAATCAAAGGACAAACATATGAAATTGAAAGTCACTCGGAAAGAAGTATACCCAGTAAACGTTTATAACAAGGGGATCAAAAATGTCTAACTCTGGAGATATGAACCACAGTGTTCTTGGTAAGTGGACACTGTTGGCCATGGGGATCGGTATCACTGTTGGTGCTGGGTTGTTCTCATTAGTCGGTGCGGGCATCGGCTTAACGGGCCATGCATTGTGGTTAGCATTTGGCATCGCAATTGTCTTTGGTATTTTTTATAACATTCCAATGTTATTTGCTAGTGGTGCGCTTGTGTTAGATGGCGGGCCTTACGCTCTCATCAGTAGAATACTCGGTAAAAAATATGCAGGCATGTATGTTGTAAGCTTTTTTCTCTATTTCCCGACCGTCGCTATATACGCATTAGCGTTAGGGTTTTACATCAACTCTTTGCTTCCAAATGTTACTCCTTCTGCAGGTGCAATCGCGGGCTTAACGGTATTCTACATTATTAATTTATTTGGTTTAGATACACTGTCTCGATTCCAAAATATGATGACAACTTTGCTAATGGTTGGTATCGCAACATTTATCTTGATTGGTTTCGGACAAGTTGATTTTGCTCTTATTACACCAAGCTCTAATCCAGATTTTGCATCACAAGGTAATATGGGCATATTTAAAGCCGCTTGTTTGCTCTCTTTTGCAACATACTGTCAGTATTATTTAATGTACTTCAGTAAATATGCTAAGCGTCCAAAGAAAGATATTCCGTTTGGCATGATCGGTACAACTATCGCGATTATCTTTATTTATCTTGGTGTTTCTGTGGTAGCCAGTGGTGTTCTTCCTATTGATGAAGTTGCTAATCAACCTCTGACACTGGTCGCCCGAGAAGTTCTTTCTGCTCCATTATTTGTGTTCTTTATGATCTGCGGTCCATTTATGGCGCTATCAACCACTATCAATAGTGTTTACGCTTCTTACGTACAACCTATTCAGGCGGCAACGCATGATGGATGGTTCCCTAAAAGTTTCGCTGCTGCCAATAGACGAGGCACGCCTTGGAAGATCTTAACCCTTTGTTGGTTAGCGTCTATGTTACCTATTCTTCTTGGTTGGGACATAAGCACCATTGCAAACACTTATATTCTTACTGACATCTGTATTGGTATTTTTATGATGGTTGCAATTGCCATGTTACCTAAGAAGTTTCCTGATGCTTGGGCAACTCGAGAGTTTGGTAAGCGTGTTCCTTTGTGGGGTTTTTATGTGATGGTGGGTCTTGCTGGTGTAGTTCAAGGCATCCTTATCTATAACTCAATTACATCAATTAAGTTGTACATAGTCATTGTCACGGCCGTGGCGTTTATTGCCGGAATCATTTACGCCATTAAAAAGGACAAGGAGATCAATGTGACTAGTCAGAATGATGAAGCAAACCTTGAACCCGCGACAGATTCGCTAATAAACAACTAACCAATGGCTTAAAGCTAAATGCTTAACTCTTATCTTTATTCGTTAGGTTTTGTGGTCTTGTAGATAACGAGCTAGGTCATATCAGGTACGGTACCTATTTGGTGCCTGCCTATTACCACCACAAGCAGCATATTGAGTAACAGAAACGCTAAAGATGACGTTATAGCCCAGCTTAGTTTCCAAATTAGGAACAACAATGTTGTACAACGAAGCATTGTTACTACAGATATAAGAAAGGGTATTAATATGAATTTCGAACAATACAATGAATTTGAAGTTAAACTCGAGTTTGAACCAGCGCCACGCCCAAATAAAGTGCATATTGGGTTAGTTCAACTCGCCAATGACCATACTCTAGAAACTGATTGGTCGCATTTGCTTGGTGAGCAAGCGGCGCTATTTAGCACTCGTATATTTAAAGAAAATGGTATGACGCCTGAAGCACTCGACAATGTGGCCGCGAGTATTGGTCAAGGAGCTCTTTTAGTTGCTGACGGGTTGCCAATGGATGTTATGGCGTTTGCTTGTACTTCTGCCTCTATTGTTATCGGTGAAGAGAAAGTATCTGGATTATTAACGGAAGGGCGCGGTGATATACCAACTACCAATCCTTGGAGTGCAGCAAAAGCGTCCTTTAAACACCTTAACGCAAAAAAGGTGGCCGTTTTTGCTCCTTATCCAACAGAGGTGAACTTTGCTTTGGTTCAGCAGTTGGAAGATGAAGGATTTGAAGTGGTTGCTATTACTTCTTTGGGGATCATGGATGACAATATGCTTCACAAAGCCCCTCTAAGTAGTTTCGAAGAAGGACTAGAGATTCTTACCAAAGACACAGGTGCAGAAGTTGTCTTTATGTCTTGCACTAGCCTTCGCGCGGTGGATCACATTCAATATTTAGAAGATAAATATGGTGTTCCTGTCGTATCGAGTAACTCAGCATTGTTCTGGCACTCTATGCAGTTGTGTGGAAAAACGGCCGTCTGTTCTGGCTACGGTAAATTACTGAGTGGCAAGTAGCCATTGTCTTTATTGATGAATATATACGGGTAAAAAGGGGCGCGGTTATGTTCTTTTTACCCGAATGAAAGGACTATATTTATGAACTTAGAAGAACAATTAATAGAATGGCGCCATTATTTGCATCAAAATCCAGAATTTGGATTTGAAGAAACTTTAACGTCTGATTTTGTTGCAAACACGTTAGAAAGCTTTGGTATTGAAGTTCATCGAAATATTGGTAAAACGGGCTTAGTTGGCATTTTAAAAAAAGGTAACAGCACTAAATCTATCGGGTTGAGAGCCGACTTTGATGCCCTGAAAATACAAGAAGATAATAAGGTAACTTATTGTTCTAAAAGCGAAGGTATGATGCATGGTTGCGGCCATGACGGGCACACCGCGATGCTGCTAGGTGCTGCGGTTCAGTTATCAAATGAGATTGATTTTGATGGCACGGTTTACTTTATTTTTCAGCCAGCGGAAGAGCAAGGCACTGGTGCAAAAGCAATGATAGAAGATGGGCTTTTCACCCGATGGAATATTGATTCTGTGTATGCCATGCATAATTTACCGGGGGTAGAAGTTGGTGATTTTTTAATTAGCCCAAACTCCGTGATGGCGAGTGAGAACCACTTTAAGATCGAAGTGCTTGCAGGCGGCGGGCATGCTGCAATGCCGCATTTAGGTCAAGACCCAATCATCACAGCTTGCAATATTGGTGTTGCGCTGCAAACGATAATCACCAGAGAGTTAGATTCAATACACGAACCGGCAGTGTTGACGGTAACCAATATTGAAACTAATGGTGGTGCTAATGTTATTCCTACGGTGGTTACCTTGTCGGGTGATACTCGTTGTTTTACTGATGAGACACAAGAAAAAATAAAAAGCTCAATGGAACGTGTTGTTGCGGGTCAATGCCGTTCCGCGGGTTTGCAATACCATTTTGAGTTTTCAAATTGTGTTTTGTCTACGGTAAATAATGAAGAAAAATCGAAAGTCGCGGCAAGGGTAGCAGAAAGTATTGTCGGAAAAGATAAAGTTAATGCCAATTGCAAACCTTATTGTATATCTGAAGACTTTTCGTTTATGCAAAGAGAGGTGCCTAGCTGTTATATGCTTGTTGGCAATGGCAAAACAGGTGAAAAAGGCGGTGTTGCTTTACATCTTCCTACCTACGATTTTAATGATGAACTATTAATGACAGGTGCCCAGTTTTGGGTAGAGTTAGTTAGAGATCAACTATAAGTCTTGTTTCGTTAATAAGTTAACCTTACCGCTATAATAAAGAGACGTCCTAGGACGTCTTTTCTGTATCTTCTATTTGGCCATTCCATTGATCACCTGACCTGCTCCAGATGAATCGCGAGTTGCTGGCAATGACCTTATACAGAAAGCAGAGTTTACTACTGCTGATGGAAAAATGCTGAAGGGTTATAAATATCAGTCTCAAAATGGAAGCGGCTTAGCCACCAATCCTTTACGGTGTCTCTCTTGGAGGTACCATTATCGCTAACGTTATAGGGTCTGGAGTACAGTATGACCGTAATTGCAATATGGGAATTATTTTTAACATTTAATGAGATAGCAAGCATCCCATACCAAGCAGAGCATACTAAACTCTTCTGACCATGTTGTCGGGCTATTAAAAACATAACGTAACGATACCTGTAGTAATGTAATTACTACAATAAATTTCAGTAGCCTATGACTCGTAAATTGGACGCCAGATGCGATAACTTTTTCTTTTGCTTCTTGATTTGCTTTCAAAAGAGAGTCAAAGCGCATCTTATTCATGATAACAATTGCTGGAGGGCTTAAGTGGCCGTCTTCAATATAATTTGTGGCTACTTCATAGTGACCTGCTAGTTGATGGTGAGTACGACTATCTATTCAAGGCGTATTTTGACGTTGATGTAACAGAAGGCTGGAAATGGGACAACTATTACCCACCTCAAGCTAAAAAGGTACTTAATGAGTTTATATCTAAATGTGGTGATGCTGCACATCAGGCTAATACATCAAATAGTCAGAGTCATTTGATTAAAAGAGATGAGTTGGAGAAAGCGATACGATTTCTAAAGGGGTTGGTACGTGCATAGTGAAATCAATAAATTAATACTATTTTTCCGAGCATTATTTCCGGTGATTTGTTGGTGACTTTGGGCATTTCAAACAGATTATATCGTTGTTGCAGTGTCTCTTTGTTGCGGGTAGAAATTAACCAACTTAGTGCTATGATCATTTCATTCTAAACTATTTATTCTACATGGCCTTTTAGATAATTAGTTTCAGTGCTATGGGATTTGTTTTTATGGAAAAAAGCAAACTAGAAGAATATGAAGCAATCATATCAGCTTTACCTGATATGGTTTTCGTCCTAACCGAGTCAGGGCGATATGCCGCAGTGTTAGGAGGAGAAAGTTCAGAACAGTATCACGACGGTACTTTTTTAGAGAGCTTCAATTTATTCGATGTAATGCCCGAAGAAAAAGCCACTTGGTTTATCGAAAGGATCAGGCAGACGCTTTCGGCCAACAAGTTGATGATCTTTGAATATTCACTTGCAGCAGATGATGTTGATAATATTGACCCTGATTCTGGCCCGAATGGAGAACTGAGGTTTGAAGGACGTGTTAGCCCGTTAAAATCTTTACGTTACGGTGAACGCGCGGTTGTATGGGTAGCACGTAACATATCAAAACGCTATAAACTCGAGCAGCAGTTAACTTATCAGGCAGAGATTGATCCTCTTTCAAAAGCATTTAACCGAAGAAAACTATTTAAATGTTTAGATGACGCGTTCTATACGTTCCAACGGTACAAAGAAAATACAAGCTTTCTCCTTTTAGATATTGATAATTTTAAGCAAATTAATGATAACTACGGTCATCAAACTGGTGATAACGTAATACGTGAGATCGCTAAACTCTGCCAATCAGAGCTTAGGCAGACTGATGTATTTGGGCGTATTGGTGGAGATGAGTTTGGGATTATTCACAGAAGCACAGCGGAAACCTCGTTAGCTTTTGCTAAACGCTTAAACAAACTGGTACTAAAAATTCCTTTTGAATCAGATATATCTATTAGTATAGGGATCAGTCAGTTCAAAGATAGTGATGATACTATCGACCAAGTCTATCAACGTGCTGATATCGCTTTATATCAGTCAAAGCGAGCAGGCAAAAACATGTGTTCGGCTGAGTGATTTGGTCTGATTGCTTTGGGCAAGGCAGTGTCATATTAATTTCCTAAATTTTTTGCTCGTAGAATGACATCCAATTCAATATCAACGGTAGAAGACCATACGACAACCGGATTTGTGCGTCTTTGCTTTATACATGGCCAAATCTGCTTGGTGCAAAATGTCTAATGCAAATTGCTTAGGCGTTGACGAGCTTTTTTGTTGTAAGGGTAAATTTACTGTGCAAATACCAGCTGAGAATTTCACAATTAAAGGAGCTGTATTATCAGTTGGTAAAGGCGAAGCCTGTGTTGCTCTAAATAAAGATTGATACCAATCATTCGCTTTATCCTGATCAGTCGTAGGCATCAATACGGCAAACTCTTCTCCACCTATTCTTGCGGCAACAGCACCTTGAGGTAATGAGTTACTGAGCGCATTAGAGAATGATTGCAGAGCATGATCGCCAAATGCATGACCATATTGATCGTTGATTAACTTAAAATCATCTAAATCAATAAAAACCAACGAATATGGCTCATCGCATGACAGGGTTTGACATCGTTTAACTAGCGCGTCTATCAGATAGCGACGGTTATAAAGTCCGGTTAGTTCGTCTCGGTTGAGTTGTGCTTTCAAACTCAGGTTTTCAGCTTTTAAAGCGTGGTTTTCTTGCTGAAGAATTTGAATTCGGTTTATTAACGAGAATGACGAATTTTGAAGTGATAGAGTGAGGTTAGCGAGATGGTACAAATAGTCATTTATATACCCGATGTTATTTAAGCTAGCAGAGATAATCGATGGTCGAATGGTCACCAGTTTTTTACTTAGATTTTCAAGAACCATGCATTTCTCCTTAATTCATCATGCCGTATCAGAATAATATTTGTAGCGACAACTTGTGTCGTATAGAAATCGGATACATGTAAATAATGGTGTTAAATAACAATTGCATAAGAGTGCCTCAGTCGTTTTAAATCAATAACGAGGGGAAGAACAAAAAAGGGTCCAAATGCGGACTAATGCCGATCAGTTAAAGCTAAAGTGATCGGTTGAACGATCCTCCAGAGCTGTCAAAATCCAAGTGTATTTAATGCACTTGGATTTTTTTATGGATGTTTCTCAAGCTCTATACCCAATCAACTTGA
>DDQN01000019.1 GCA_002342685.1 Vibrio sp. UBA2441 | reverse complement strand
TTCAATGATCACGGGTATATATATACTTTTTATTATATGACATCGAATATTCTCCTGTTACAACTTCTTTATCACCTCCAAAAGATAGCATCGGGCTCATTTGATCCGTAAAAGTTGCATTAGCATAATATTCACCATCAGCATTCAAGTTTGGCGCTACAGAATACATTGAATTACTCACCACCTTAGATCTAGCCATTTGATCACGGACTACACCTTCTAAGTACTCCATCTCTTTATCTAATCTTGATGATTCTGTATTTTGTACAGTTTGTATTTTTTCCTTAGCAGGCGAATCATCATTATCTGAGCTTGACTTGGAATTTCCATTATTACCCGATGGCTTACCATTACTTCCACCACCAAAGAAATTCTTGACTGACTCCCAAGCACTACTCACCCAATCAGAAACATCTTTCCAACTAAACCCCGTAGGATCCGTATACTTCAACGGATTATTCATTACATAAGAATAACGGTTAAAGCTATTGGTCACATAAGGCGCCTGGATAACAGGATCCGGGCTAATAAACCTGCCCAGCTCCTGATCATACACCCGGCCGTTCATGTGCACTAAGCCCACTTCGGTGATCTCTTCGTGGCCTGTGTAACCGCGGTTGGTGATGGCTTGCTGAATAACGTCGCGGGGGTCATCGGTACGCCATGTCACTTTGCGCTGTTTACCCCAAGTATCGTAACTGCGGCGCTCCACCACTAAACCATAACCGTCGGTGATCAAATCCACCGAATTTAACGCATCGTAATGCAGGTAACGGGTCTGGTAGTTTTTCAGTTTGTCTTGTTCGTCTTTACTCTGGATATTGAGGGCAATGAGCTTACCGTCAGCATAGATAAAGTGCTTGTTCTGCACATCACCAGTATTGGTGTCGGTTATGCGCTCGTAGGTTTTACCAAAGTAAAAAGTCGTTTTACCTGCACTGGTTTTCAGGTAGCGGTTATGGTTCGCATCGTATGTAAACTCGACCGTCTTTCCATCACGCGTTATCTTGCTGGGTTTGTTAAACGCGGTCCATTCCAGTGTTCTTTCTTTGGCATCTGTATCTAATGCATTAATGGCGCGGGCGCTGAGCATGTTGCCAGCGGCATCGTATTGGTAATTTAGCCCATTGGCCGTGGTAACGGCGTGCGGCCCAGCTTTGATCTTACTGTACTGATAAGCACCAATGCCTGTTTTAGAGGTGATATTGCCGAGCTTGTCATAGCTATAGATAAATGGCGTAACAAAATCGGGGTTGTTCGGCCCATGTTTGTCTTTTTCTGATAATGCGATGTCGTTTCTGACCACCCGATCCAGCGCATCGTATTGCCATGTGTCGGTGATGCCCAGCTCATCATCTCTTCGTTCGATAACGTTGTTATGGTCATCGTATTTGTAATACAACAGGCGGAGTTTTTTCCCTGTGCTGTTTGATGCACCATTACGTTGATTCCACAACACATCGCCTTTATACGTGGTAATAAACTCTGGCCTGCCGGTATTGGCGTTATGGCTATAGGTGTTCACCAGCCCATTGCCCAACGTTTCTGACAAGGTGTGATCATAGGCGTCGGTTTCTCTGCGCTGCCAATAATAAGTGTACGTCTTGTTGGATACCGACTCTTGCAACTCCGACTGGGTCAGAATGGTATTCAGGTGTTCTGCCTGACTGCTCTGCTGGGTGTTGTCACACGCGTTACGGGAAACGGCGTTATCTTGCGTGCCATCCAGCATCTTGCCACCCAGTTGATTGGCGTACTCACAATAGAGCCCGCTCAATACGGCAACCTCTTGTGACACGTTGATTAACTTGCTGGCCAGCTCGGTATAAAACTTATATCGCTGATTGGCGATGTTGCCCGCCTCGCTCAGATCGTCGGCCGCAAACAGCAGCTCGGTTCGGGTGGCACTGTCGGCCTGTGCAACGTAGATATCATTGTTGCTCATCAGGTCTTTGACGCCATTTTTGTCGTAGTCGGTCAGCAGATAGTCGTGCGCCGGCATTAAGCTCTGGCTGTTAAATTCATTTTCATCCACCGCATGCACTGTGGCGTCATAGTTCCTGATCCCCGGTTTGTTGTTATTGGCTAGCGATGTGGTCAGGCGGTATATCGCTCCTTCCAGTGTAATGTCCAGTGGAATGGAGACGTCATCGTGCAAGATAACCCAGGTCGCCGGGCGCAGATAACACACTTTTTGGCTGTTACACCACTGCTTGTAACGGTAACCATTGCCGAGCATCGCCTGTGATGAACTGTCCAGGTTATGCACATTCACGGTTTTACGGTTGTATTCTGCGGCTTTCTGGTTAAAAAACTCGGTCTGAGTAGCGTAGCGTTCGGCCTTGCTTAGGTATTCGTTGGCCTGTTCTATCGCCTCTTTTAACAACTTGCGGATCTCTTCGCGGAAGCTGGCACTGGTGAACGCTTCGTCGGCATAGCTTTTCGGGCTACGTACTGCTGACATATAGCCATACGGGTTATAAACGTACTCCACGGCGATACGCTCATCATTGCTGCTGGCAGAGCTGGCAATACCGGCTAATGAGGTATTTAAGCCATTTGGACGAACCTCTCTCATAACTCGTTCAAAATTATCGTAGGTATAATGAGTGCTGAATTTCTCCTCGTCGACGGTCACCGCCACTTCTTCGGTTAAGCCTTTTTCATTATAAAAATAGTCCGTGCGGCTGCCGTTACCTTCGAAACCCGATAGTGTGCCAAGGGCGCCACGTTCGTCATAGCGCCATGTAGAAACACTGCCACCTTCGGTCTGTTTGGTTTTTCTCCCCAGCACATCGTACTCAATACTGGTAACAACACCGTTGGCGTCTTTTTTATACTCAAGCTCCCCTGCTAGGTTGTAGCGGTAATCCCATGTACCCATATCCGGGTCTATCAAACGAGTACGATGCCCTAAACTATCGTACTCGATGGTGGTATTATTGGCAGAGTCGGTTGAGCTGTGTAGTTTTCCATCAGGGTAGTACTGGTAGGTTTGCTCTGCGGATAATGGCTCGCTTTTTTTCAATATATAACCCAGCACGTTAGTGGTGGTGCTGTGTACTCCCCCCTTGGCATCGGTCATTGTGGTTTGGTAGCCATCATAATCAGTGTGGTACCTAGCCACACCATCTTTATCTGAATACTCCCCCTTCGCAGAGGACTTAACCTTTGCTGAGGGCTCTGTTTTCAAGATTTCCCGGTTCAGCTCATCGTAGTCAAAGGTGACCACGGGCGCCGCTGTTTTCTTACCAAGAAACTGTGGACGAGTGACTTTTCTTTTTCGGCCGTTTCTGTCCCAGACGGTATCCACTACCACTCTCTGGCCGCTGAAACCATTATGCAGCCTGCGTACTTCTCTTCCGGCATAGTCAAAATGGGTCACCACCTCGCCTCCGGTGGCCGGATCAATAATTGAACAGCTCACAGTGGTGGTTAAGGCTTTAGAACACTGCTGTCCCAGCGCATAACGATAACGAGTAATATTATTCGTACCCGGTTGGGTTTCCGTTTTGAACCGGTCAAATTCGTCGTAGCTATAACCGGAGTGGCGACCTTTTAGCGGGCTGGTGCTCGATGTTAATAAGCCTCTCGAATTATAATCTAGCGTGCTGGTGTGCCCTTTTGCATTGATAATCTGACTAACGTATAAGCCCTTATCGTCATAAACGGTTTGAGAGGTTCTTTTCGCTAATCCTGTGCCTGATACGGCTTGGCTGACAACATTACCCCATTGGTCATAACGGTATTCGTTAACCAGCTGTTTTCCGGATGTACTGATGTCGCCATTACCGGCATAGTCCGATGCCTGCGTGGTTTTGCTGAGAAGTAAACCTGTGCTGTCATAGGTCATTTGATTAAGTACAGCACGCGTCTGACTGCTCTTGTTATCAGTAACCACATTGTGAGCCGACTTTATTGCACCCACTTTCCAGAAGTTATCGCCAGTTTGTGAGACTAACTGAGTTTGTGTCGTGCGCGTGGTCCGAAACTCCATATTTCCATCACCATCGCTATCCGCATACGAATAACTGCCACACGAGTTTGGGTTGGCCGCGTTAAACTGTGCCGCGGTGATGGCGGTTAATGACCCCTGATAAGAGGTCAGCCCATCCAAGTCCACTTTACTGCCGGAGGTTTGGTATTGAAAATACTGGTCATATTTTTGCAATACAAGAGGCACATCGATATCGCCATGGATCAACACGATATGATCATTGGGTTTAAAATAAACCTGCCCGTTAGTGCCGCAGTATTTACTCATGCCCGATGCAAACTGGCTTAGGGTTTGGTTTAAGTTGGAGATATTACTGACGCTGGTGATGTCGTAAATATGATGATTTTTATTGATCCCGCCAGAAACATATTCGTAACTGGTTGCGGTGGTAAAGCTTCCGGCATCGGTACTCAAAGGGCTTGAAATGGTGCTACTTTCACTGCTCAGATTACCGAATTTATCCAGAGTTCTACTAATAATTTCTTGTTTTTCAATGGTGGCCGCGTTGAGGCTATATTGCTTTTTGTCGACTCGGTCTGCATACACCTGATAGTAACGTGCGTTATAGCCCTGATTGCTGTTTACCTTATAGCGGTAACTGATATCAGAGATCAGTTTGTTATCCCCTTTATAAATACGGCTTCTGATGGGTTTGCCTGCTTTTGGCAGGGATAACTGCTCGTAATCGGTCACGGTTTTGGTGACAACATCGGCTTTTTCGGTTTCGGTTATTTTGGCAAAACCTAAGAAGCCGCCCCCTTTGATGTGAGACTTTGCGCCTTCGTAATGGTATTCATAGGTTGTTGCCGCATAGCCTTTTGGCGATTTCGTCGCTTTGGATACCAGATAACGACGTGGCGTACTGTTTTGGATCGGGTATCTATAATAAGGTTTCTGGGTATGGACATTTTTGTCTGAGGCGGGTTTGTATTCAATGTTGTAGCTGATACCAAATTCGCGAATGGTTTGGATTTTGTCTTGCACTGCGGGCGTAGATTTTTTTATGTATTGCGCTTCGTTTACCGTTCGACTCCAGCCATTACTTATTTCGTCTTCTTTATCACTTTGCGCAATTACTTTTTCATGGTAGATAACCAAGTCACGCCAACCATCACTATTTATGTCTGGGCTACTTATAGTGACTTTTTCACGTCTATTTAGATCAAGTAACACCTTGCTAAAATTGATAGTCCCGGCTTGATTAAGGTAGAACCTTTTGTTGACGAACATTTCTGGAAAACCATCATTATTCAGATCTGAAAAGTGTATATAGTCTACCTTCCCAGAAACAGAGAGTTGCTTTGGAACTCTGGAAAACTCCAGACCATTAAACTCTCGAATTATGATTTTTTTCTTGCCAAGAATGTAGCTGACCAGATCTAAATAACCATCATTGTTGATATCGACAAATTGATGGCCGACTTCATGTGAAAGTCCTTTAAAATTATTTTTTACATGCTTTTTTGATGAAAGGTAGTAGTCTACAGACGTATAGTTTGAAGCGACATTCTTTACTAAATAATCATCTATACCGTCATTATCTATGTCACCGACCAACTGGAAATTGAAAAAAGGATCGCTTAGCAATGTTTGGTTTCCATCACCATTAAAGTCACCAACCATATTTTTCTTGCGGTTTTTATTGCAATAGGACTTACGCTGAACAGTGCCATTAACAACCGTCTGATAGACGCCGTCAATACAGGTTTTGGGGTCGAGTTCTACGGTAACCATAGGCTTCGGATTATTATCACTTCCACATTCGAAGTTTTTATAATTTGTCCAAATATAACTTTCTTTTCTTAACGAAAGGTCTGTCACGTTTCCTATTAGTGCATAGCTTTCACTATGGCCGTAAGTCACCGTTCCATTAAGGTCTTTAATACTATTGCCTTGAATTACGATTCGATTATTTCTCGAACACCGGTTTGGATAGGTTTGGCGACCAAACTTGGTAATACCGTAGGTGCTAAATTGTCCATCTCTATTTTTGTCAAAAAAACGCGGCCCTACAATGGTAGATGTTTGCACATAGCTGTTCTGTTTTTTTGATTGCCAAGTAAAATTGATAGGGGTGCTGCACGCTGAATCAGAACAAACTTGCAGCTTGGTTAACTGGCTTCTTGAGGTTGCTGGAGAATAACGATAAGCAAGGTTATAGGTATTAATCGGTTTGTTTTGGCTATCAAAAACCACGACATTTTTAATGCGCTTGTTTCGAACTAATTTGCCACCATAAAGGTACTGATAGGTTGCGTCATCTCTATTTTGGTAATTAAACTGAACCTTGCCACCAGTGTAAGAGATAGAAAAAAGTGTATGGCTATCTACTGAAGGAGTCCCCCCATTGGAAAATGGTACAGCGATGGCATTGTAAGAATAACTTATCGCATTTTTTTTGCCGCTATCAACAGAACGGCTTATCGCCCACTTATAAACATTGGCACTTTCAGGTAGCAGCGCTCTGGAATTGCTGGTTACGCCATACTCCAAAAGAGAACCATCTTTATACCAGACTTTAAAATGTTGAGGCCCGTTTCCCTGCCGTCCAAAAGAAACCACTTTTGCGTAACCGTTGTTTTCCAGCCGATATTCAGTCAAGTTTTGGCCGTCTTTCCCGGTGACCGCTATCAACCTTTGTCCGTCTAGACAGAAACGATCATTGTCATTGAAAGCCACACCGCCCCAACGGCCGTCTTTTTCAATATTCTTTTCACAACGAGTAATAGAAGAAAGACCGCCAATGCTCCACCCCATGCCCAGCAACCCATTTGGTGAATCACTTCGATACTCAAAACTCAAGTCAGGCTGATGCCCTGCTCTGCCCGGCGCAACGGAAATGGGTAATGAATAACTAGCTTGACCGCCTGAGACAGAAAAATCACCAGACAAGGCTATCGCCTCATTAGCAGATACCGTTATTGAAAAGGCGCTCATTAAACTAGCCACTAAAAATAAGCTTATAGGGAGTAATCTGTTTTTTAAGGGTATAAGGTTCATCGGTTTCACTTTATCGTTACGGCTCATAGGGGCTTTCATTGAGATTAGAAAGGGCTTTAACGTTTATCTGTGGTCATTGCTTGTAGCTGCTTTAACTGCATTTTTAGCTGTTGCAACTCTTCAGGCATTGGGTATTTCTGGATGATATTATTTTGTGAAAACTCAGCGAGATCCCCTTCCAACAAGGGCAACCCGGGGGCATCCGCATTAATCAATCCGTGAACCACCGTTTGCTGGAGTTGTTGTACCGGAGAGGGATACTCAGCTTCCTCACTTAATGGTTTTAATTCATTATTAACAACCAGATTTTCTTGATCTATCTGGTTATTAATTTTGGCAGGATAAGCTTCTATATTAGAATAATAAAATATACATGCAGTAATTATAATTACTGATACAATCATTAATAAAATAGTGTATGACTTTGAAGTATTCATATAAGAGACAGCAGGTTGCAAGTAAAGAGTAAGGTTATTTGGATACGCTACCGCCCTTCGTAGTTAAACGACATAAGGACAAATAGGTAGATACATTAATTTGCGGAGGGATAATAAAGAAAACCAATAACTTTGAAATATAAAAGGAGTAAAAATGCGGCGCACAACAAATAAATAGACACTTATTATTTATTGACTTAAATGTAAATAATATTAAATCCAACGCTACTGAGTTTATTATAATTAAATAACAGACACGATTAAGGTAAAATATTACCCATGAAATTCACATCCAGAATCAAATATCTAACTTCGCTTATATGAGGAAATTTTAAAATACACATCAATAAGCAACCACTAATTAATAAACTGCTGATATTATCAATTTAAATCAGTACCTATCATTCATCGTCAGCTATTAAACTCAAGTAACTTCAAGATGAATCCTGCATCTTGAGGTCACTTAAGTATAGTTTGTATAGAAATGTAAATTGGGTTGAGATCTGCCGTTTTTGCCTCCAAGTTTATGGGTATATAACGAAAAGAGGTGAACTATGGATCTGAAAAATTTACTGAACCAAGCGCTTAACTCTGACTTGGTTAAACAAGGCACTAGCACGGTAAAACAAGGGGCGTCTGGCCTCGGTGACATGGCTAAAGACAAAAACAACCTGACAGCCCTTGGTGCTGGCGCTGTGGGTGGTGGCCTGATTGGTTTATTGATGGGGTCTAAAAAGGCCAGAAAAATGGGTAAAAAGGCCGCAGGAATTGGTGGTGCGGCTGCATTGGGGGCATTGGCCTTCAAAGCATATAACGACTGGCAGGCCAAGCAGCCTTCTCAACCTGAAGCAGCGCCAAGGTCTGAACCTTCAATAGGTGGCTCATCAGTAAGTGCCTCTTCACTAGACGAGAATGCGCATAGCATGCTGATTTTAAAAGCGATGATTGCTGCCGCCAAGGCAGACGGCCATGTGGATGCGCAGGAAAAAGAGAAGATCCAGCAAGCCGTTGCTAACCTTGGCGCGGATGATTCAGTGAATCAACTGGTGATGTCGGAATTAGAGAAACCTTTAGACCCTAGTGAAGTTGCCCGTGGTATCTCTTCTCCTGAGCAGGCTGCTGAGGTTTATTTAGCCTCGCTACTAGTGGCTGATGAACAGAACTTTATGGAAAAAGCGTATCTGAAAGAGTTAGCCAGTCAACTGGGATTAGCCGACGATCTGGTTGCTCAGTTAGAAAGTCAGGTGAATAGTTAAGCCCTGCCAGTGGCCAACACAACCTCATTAAATCAGGTTATTTTGTAGTAAAAGCTATTTTTCATGGACGAAAAATTGCCGCCTATAAGGATATACTTGCGGCGTTTTTACGGATAAATAATCTGATTTGGACGGCGCCGGCCACGGTGCTCCCCGTTCCGGTGGAGCAAAACATAGTTAGGTTTTGTTTTCACCCTCCTCTGCGTGTATATTCTTTTTCAATAGTAAGCTTTATTAGGATATGAATAATGAAAATATACGACTGTTGTAACCTGGTTCGTGAACTGTATGCGCAAATTGGTAGCGGCGATCAAGGTTACATTCCTCAGGCGATCACCTGTACCTTAAAAACATTAAATGATATTGCGTCGGACGAAAACCTACCTAAAGATGTAAGAGAACGCGCTGCTTTTGCTGCCGCGAACCTGCTTATCTCTGACTTCGAAGATTGATTTGGGGTCTGACCCCAAATGAGGAGTACTGATGGATTTGAGTAAATTTGCCAGCATGGATACGGTGATGCTGATGAGCATCGTTAATTTGAGACTGCGCGACGATTTTAACGGCGATCTCGATGAACTGGTGAAGTTTTTTGATATAGACCGTTCGGCGTTGGAAGCCAAACTCGCCACCGCTGGCTTTGAGTTTTTACCGCAAGCAAAACAGTTTCGGTAACAGCGAGTAACGCGATGAGGGGCAGCACTCACCCCATCGTCATCCTGAAAGGTGCGCAAGCACCTATTCAGGATCTGGGGTTGTGTTGGCATTTCAGATTCCAGATAGCTCAATG
>DDQN01000018.1:33448-50907 GCA_002342685.1 Vibrio sp. UBA2441 | reverse complement strand
GACAGGCGCGTCGGTGACAATTATCTGAGCAAGCATGCGCTCAGATTGATAAGTAATAGGGGAGGGCTCTTTGGTCTTGGCCGTGTATTGAAGCTGGCACAGGCCTGGAAAGGCTTGCGGCGCTAGCGAAATGGTCATCTCCGATGTTGCGACTATTTGACAGTTTGGGTTGTCTGATAATAGCGCTACGCTGTTGATTTCTAATGGTTCGTCTGACGATAATGTCACCTTGTCAGCGAGTGAAATGGTGATGGGCTCACCCACAAGGTGCTGGTGTACAGAGTCCTGGCTAAAAAGAGTGGGGGTGATATCTCCCTCAGTCGGAGGTGTATTGTCATTCACGGATTTTTCGTCGCTACCGGGGCCGCATGCCGAAAGCACTATCACTGCCATAATAACGGTGATGATCTTGGCAGTGGAATATTGAAAAATCGATTTCATTGATGACATACCAATCTCCTAGTTTGATAAGAGTGGATAGTAGATATTTTGCTTGGCTTTAAACATGGCATTAAGGGGGGGAATATAATCTAGTATGCTAATAGCGGTATAAAGCCCGTCACTAACAGAACGTATGTGGGGCCCGCAATAAAAGGGGTCGTACTGTGTGTCAACCCCAGATAATGCTGCTTGTTATTTTGCTATTATTTCAGCCACCATTGCATAACATAACCTTCTCCACTGTTGATATTGTTGTGGTAAGTCATGGCATTCGCGACGTCGCCATTACAACCCAGCGCAGTGTAACCGCCTGCCGACATCATGGTTGGGTTGGTGCAAGTTCCAAATAGGTCGCTTCCTTCATGAGTATTTTCACCCCAGAAGCCAAAAGTATTGTTTATTGCTACTTTCTCTGCAGGCCATGCATCATTATGATCGAAGTGCCAGCCATAACCTGAATTATAAAGAACTGCCCGACCTATCGTATCATTGCCAATGGTGACATAATTGTTGCTCTCCATTTTATAACTATAACCTTTGTATTTGCCTATTAGTTGGTTTCCATTTAGGTCATTGTATGGGGAGACTACAAAACGAACGGGCCCGGTAGATTCAATTATCCAATCTCGAACGGTATTGTCTGGGTCGGCATCGATGGTTTCAACTGAAGGATCTGAGGTATAGCCAAATCGGGTCACTCGGGTTCCAAGCCTTGTCATTTCAGCTAGAGAAACTCTAAAGTCGTTATAATTTACCGTTCCAGACTCAGTGGAGACTACTCCCCTTGGTCGGTTATCGCTGAACGCAATATTTTTATATCGTTGAGAGAATTGTTTTGTTTTGCTGCTATGGAATCTTTCCAAATTGGTTTTTTCTGAGTACGACCAAATAAGGGTATAACCGCCATAGTGTTGCTTACTCTGCGCTGTTGCTTGCGACCGGGTTACCATGTCACACTGGGTTTTGTATTTTCCTAAGGCTCCATTTATCCAATATTCACCATCATCAACAACCAGACTATCTGGGGAGTTATATTCATCATATATCGCCTGGCAGCTATCTGCCGGGGTATCAAAAGTACCTACTGTTTGCTCAAAAAAGTTAAAGCCTTTTTGCATAAAATCAGATTGTGAAAATGCATCTTTAGCAAAAACTGTCAGCAGAATATCGTATGAGCGTTGATCGGGCGTGATGGTAAACGACTTATCGGTAGAGATAATGGAGCCTTTAACTGCCCATGAGTACTGATATTGGGTAACATCGCAATTGGCACAGACAACCGAAGCCGTGATGACATCGGTTGCTTTATTTTCAGTTGCTTCGATATTGGAAATTACCAATGGTGGTGGGTTACCTATGGTAATACTAATATCTCCTGATTCAATATTGCCTAAGTTAGTTTGTATGGTGAAGGCAAAATCATCCACACCGAATACATTATTATTAGGTGTATAAGTGACCAAGTGTGGGTTGTTGGTTGAGATGACAGTCGATCCTAATTGAGTGCCTGATATCTGGGTGATCGTCATGGTTTCTGTAGTTGTTAACCCGACAATATAGTCTTTTATGTTTATAACCACTGGTGTGTTTATTGAGGCTGTGACATTCCTGTCAGCGGTTAAACTCAAGCTATTGATTTGTTCAACGATAAAGATTATATCGCCAACAGTGGTAAGTGTTCCGTCGGTAAAAGTGACTTTAACCGGAACCAACCCGATAGTGGTTGTAAGCGGAGTATAAGTGAAGGTTAGTGCTGTCTTATTTAAATTGGTTATGGCTCCTTCTGATGGCGTAGTGATACTGACAATCTCAATACTTTTTCCTTCAGGGTCGCTAATAATGGTGCTTAAGTCAGTCACGTCTACAAAAGAGCCCGCATTAACATTAATTATTTTTGGACCATTAAAGACTGGAGCATTATTGTGTGGAATATCAACTCGCATGATGCCTATCGCGTACCCTCCAGCGTGGTCACTAATATAATAAGTGATGTCATGAATGCCAGTGCGGTTAAAAGTGACATCGAACTTGGTTGAATCTAACGCGGTGAGTGATGTGGGCGCGACGGTGGCATCGTAAGCAAAAATGCCAACAAGTTGTAGCTCATCGCTGGTGTCTGGGTCAAAAATGCAACTGTTGGTTGCTGTATTTCCGTCGTTGTTTTCTATCGTGCAATTCCCGTCAATTATATTTGTGACATCTATGGTGTATTTTGTGCCTAACGCTATCTTTGTACCGTTATTATTCCAATTAAAATGATTGGCGACGGGGGCTTGGTTGACGGTTTGTTCAGAAACACTGATATCCACACTTCCTACTTTAAAATCACCATTTCCGTCATCATCAAAGTCGTCGGTTAGCGAGTAAAGTATTCTGGTGACCCCTCCCTCATCGTTACTGTCTGGTGTGTATGTAATGGACGAATCGCCGCTTTTTACGGCTGTGCCCTTACCCAACACCAAAATAATATTGTTCAATATATAGTTTTTATCGTCTGCGTCTGTGGGTACAGCGTTGCTAGTTGAGATTCAAGGTTGATGGTTTGAACGATTGATGTGTCGGTGACGGCAGCGGAAATTGGCGGTAAGGCTGCGGCTGAGAGCGGGCTTGAAAAGGTGGCTGTGTTTGCCAGCCTGACAGGCGCGTCGGTGACAATTATCTGAGCAAGCATGCGCTCAGATTGATAAGTAATAGGGGAGGGCTCTTTGGTCTTGGCCGTATATTGAAGCTGACAGAGGCCTGGAGAGGCTTGCGGCGCTAGCGAAATGGTCATCTCTGATGTTGCGACTATCTGACAGTTTGGGTTGTCTGATAATAGCGTTACGCTGTTGATTTCTAATGGTTCGTCTGACGATAATTTCACCTTGTCAGCGAGTGAGATGGTGATGGGCTCACCCACAAGGTGGTGGTGTACAGAGTCTTGGCTAAAAAGAGTGGGGTTTATATCTCCCCCTATTTGAGGTGTATTGTCATCAACTGAAACGGATTTGCTGTCACTTCCAGGCCCACATGCGGAAAGCATGATTGTTGCTATTATCATTATGATTATTTTGGCGTTGGTGCACTGAAAAATGGACTTTATTGATGGCATACTAATCTCCTACTTTGATAGAAACTAATAGTAGGTATTTCACTTGGCACTAGACATGGCATTAAGGTGGAAAATATCACATTGTCATGCCATGGCGTTTCGCATATATACATGATAATTGGAATAGAGTAGGGCGACGGTGTTTAATACGTTGAGTCGATGGTGCCAGTAATGACGAGGGAGTGAGATTAGATCTGAACCATAAAGTTGGTCAAAGAAAGGAAGGAATATGGTCGGACATACAGGATTTGAACCTGTGACCCCATCTCCCCCAGAGATGTGCGCTACCAAGCTGCGCTAATGTCCGACAGTAAATCTTTCTAGTCGATATCTTACTAGGCAATAAGATTATCTGAAATCAATGAGTTATTCCAGATTATTATTGTTCTCTGCTGTAAAAACGTTTTAGCTCAGACAACCCTTGCATGAGTGTAGAAAGTTTAGGGTTTGCGTCTTTGAGGCGTTTATAGTTTTCACCATAAACTTTGTAGTTACCAAACCGGTCAACAAGCGTGGTTGTCTCATCTGTGATTAGCGCGATTTCACGTCTATCCCCAGCGAGAATCCATTTGCGATCGTCTAAGTCGAATAAGTTCTCACCGCTGCTGAAGTCCATAGGATTAGATGATACACCAAGCAAATCCTGCATTATGGTCACAGACAGATCAAAGTGACTGGATTTCGAATTAATCTCTTGCGGCTCTTTTTCTGGCCAGTGAATCACTAATGGAACACCAAGCTGATAACGGCTGTAATTGGAGTTTGCTCCCCAGCTATTAGTCTTGGTTTCATTGAACTCAGTGCCGTGGTTCGATGTGATGATAACAACGGTATTGTCCATTAACTGCTTGTCGTTAAGTTCACTAATAATGGAGCCGATAATGTCGTCAACATTTTCGGTGGACTTGCCATAGGCTGAACGTAGTCGTTCTAAGGGTGATTTTTTAGTACTCTCAGCTGCATAGTCTTCAAAGTTATTTACTGTGGCAAGCTCTATATAGCTATACCAAGGTGATTTTGATGTTGATTCAAGCCAGGTTGCCCAGTCTGATACGGCATCAGTATCACCGTAGCCTGATCGTGTTGATGGCGTTAAATCGAAACCTAAGCCTTTAAATATAACTTGGCTATAGCTGTCATCATTAAAGTTATTGCCACTGAACAGACCAAAACTGTAGCCTTGTGCTTTAAGCCTATCTAAAAATAGTGGGGTAGCCCCTTGTGCTTCGATGCTGCTTTGATAGCTGTTAGGTATACCAAAAAACAGGCCAAATAAGCTGCCGTTATTATTGCCGGAACTATAGTGGTTAGCAAAATTTAGGTTTTCGCTGGCAAAAAGTTTAGTGTTAGGCATTTGCGATTCGGACAGTGCATCGGCGCGCAGGTTATCTACCATAACCATCAGTACATTGTAGTTTTTGCTTCGGCTGTCTACGGTTATTGGTTCTATTGGGTAGCTCACAAGGTCAACGATATTACGATCGTTTTCCTGTTGTCTTTTTATGTAGTCCTCTCTATCAAACAGTCCGTGCTTTTGCATAAAGGATTTTGCTGTCATTGGATAAGAGAGAGGGAAGTTAGCCTTTTGTACGGTTACTGGGTTATACAGGACGACATCAGCCCACATGTAAATTATGTGGCTGGAGATAAAACTGATGAAAAATATAGTCGTTATGGTACGTCCGATACGTTTGTTTGCCAGCTTTCTTTGCTTACGCCAAATCCACTCGGAGAGTGCTAGCTGCAATAAAAAAATGACCGGAAGTACAATAAATAGCTGTTGAAGCTCGGTAGCGATATTACTTTGTTCTTTCTTAAGTAACAGCTCCCATACAACAGGGTTTAAGTGTAAGTCTATCTGCTGGTAGGCTTGTGTATCGAGTAATAGTAACGTTAGCCCTACGGTTGCAAAGCACACTGCAAGGAACCGAAGCAGTTTCCGAGAGGGGATAACAAAGGTCAGCGGAAATAAAACCAGTAGGTATAACGCAAATACCAGAAAACTAAAGTGCCCTAACCAGTTTAAAACTAAGTACACTTGACCGAGTAGTGTTTCTGGCCAGGGTGACTGAGTTATGTATCGGGTGCCAATAAGCATTGCCGCCACAATATTGAAGAAGGCGAACCAATGTCCCCAACTTACCAATCGTGAAACGCGTTCTCCGTATGTATTTCCGCTATCAACCATTTGTTATTCGTTCTTGTTAGAAATTAGTGGGTCTTACTTTCTTCTAAAGATGAAAGCAGTGCTTGCGCAAATTTTTCTGCAATGGCTTTTCTTTGTGATGCAGGTACATCGTCATTAAGTACATTGGTGGCGATGTTTCCGGCAATCATAAGCGTAAGCTCTGAATTTGCTCCATGTTTATCTAATACGGCTGCAACTTCAGTAAGGATAAGCTCGATCTGTTCATTGCTGTATTTTGATGTAATTGGCATATTGATTCTAATTAATGATAGTGAAAGCGGCTTATGATAACCTACTCTCCCTCACAACTGAAACCTGAACAACAATTTATTCGCTATGAGCATGAATCTTTCAAATGTCATCTTGCACCAGTTAACTAAAAATGATCAAGATGAACTTATCGTAAATTTCCGTTCAGAATCATTAGAAAATGATACATTTTCTGAAGATCTGGTATCGGAACTGCACCGTGTATTTAATGCCAAAGCTGGCAAAGGCTTTGGTTCGTTTACTTCTGACAGCAATTTTCAAAACTGGTTGCAAGAAGTTCGCCAAGAAAAGCAAAGTTTCTACGATTTCTCTCAAAATTGTGCGCAGCGGCTTAAAGATGAGCTCGCTAAGTACCCTTTTGCCGATGAAGGGATCTTGGTTTTAGCTGAATATCAATCACTTGCTACCGATTATCTATTTATTGCACTACTTCCTTCTAACCAGAGCTTAAAAGTAACAGAAGGTTTGGATATTAGTGCGACCGAGTACTTAGATATTAGCAAAATGGATATAGCGGCAAGAATTGACCTGTCAACTTATGAGACAGATCCCGATTCAAATCGCTATCTTGCTTATATTAAAGGAAGAGTAGGCCGGAAAGTCGCTGACTTTTTCTTGGATTTTTTACAAGCGGAAGTGGGTTTAGACTCAAAGCAACAAAACTTGGTGTTAATGCAAGCGGTTGATGACTTCTGTTCTGATGCTCAATTGGACAAAGAAGAGACTACTAGCTATAAGAAGCAAGTGTTTGACTATTGCAGTGAACAACTAAAAGCCAATGAAGAGCTCGAAGTTAAAGAACTATCCGGTGAGCTACCAGCCAGTACAGATGGAACGAGTTTTTTAGATTATACCCAAGAGCGTGGCTATGAACTCGAAGAGAGCTTCCCTGCCGATCGTGGCGCTGTGCGTAAACTAACCAAATATGTTGGTGCAGGTGGTGGGTTAAGTATCAATTTCGATAGCATGTTATTAGGTGAACGTGTTTTTTATGACCCGGAAACAGATACATTAACGATCAAAGGGACGCCACCTAACCTGAAAGATCAGTTAACTCGAAACAGATAAATATAGTGTTTGTTTAAAGTCTAAAAGGCGGTAGTTTTACCGCCTTTTATCAGTATTTACTCTTGTAATCATCTTTTTCAATATTGTGTTTTTTCATCCTCAGATACAGCTTTTTACGCGGTATTTGTAAATACTTTGCAGCATCGAGTACTTTTCCTGAATGCAAGAATAATGCATCTTCAATGATTTGCTTTTCATAGTCACCGACTAGTTCATCTAATGGTGATTGTATCTCCGCTTGGTTATATAGACGCTCTTTTCCGGTGAGCTTCACTATTCCAATAGCATAAAGTTCAGCGACGTTTCTTAGTTCGCGTACATTTCCAGGCCATTGGTGTGCTCTTAGTAATGCGAGATAACTGTTATCAACAACGGGCGTTGTTTTGCTTAGCTTAGAACAGCTTTGTTTTAGGAAATAATGAAATATTGCTGCAATATCATCAGGGCGATGACGTAAGCTTGGGATGGTTATCATACCTTGATTTAAAAGGTAGTAGAGCTCGGGTTGTAAATGGTTATTCGCGATGAGGCTTTCTGGATCTTCACTAAATACAGCAATGACCCGGGTGCGGGTGTTGTTTTGTCGTTCCTGATTTAACAACATCTGAATGAAGTGTCGCTGAATATTTTCTGCCATTAGCTCTAAGCCGTTAACGATCAGTGTTCCATTACAACTTTTGGCTAATGCCTGTTCGAGTGTATCCAGCTCTATATTTCGGTTAACGATTAATTCGTAGACGTTGGCACTTTCATTTTGATGTGTCATTTGGTGAATGAGGTAAGAAATACTGTGTCGACCTGACCCTGGTTCACCACAAACAACCACATGTGTATTTAGCAATGCATATTGAGCGACGTAATCACGTATTTGCGCCATCTGAGCTGACTTGCCGATTAATACCCGTTGTATTGTTTTCGACACACTTTTTTTTTGTTCTATATAAGCGCGTCGCTTACTTAAGTTCTGTTTTACGAAGGTAAGTAACTCTGCTGGGTTGACTGGTTTTTCTAAGAATTCACATGCTCCCTTTCTAACCGCATCAACCGCCATAGGAATATCACCGTGCCCGGTAATAATTATTACGGGTATTCTCTCATCGATAGTTTTTATTTTTTGCAGCAATTCCATGCCGTGCATTTGTGGCATATACATATCTAATATTACGACCCCCGGCCAGTCGCAATCTAAATATTGTGCGGCTAATGTTGGGTTACTAATGGTCTTTGCAGAAAGGTTCGAAATTGACATTAAGTGCGCATAGGCATCTAGCACGTCTTGATCATCATCGACAAGTAATACAGAAAAGTTACTGTTGTTCATAAGGTAACTCCAGAACGATCATAGCTCCATGCCTTATAGTTGAAGCAAGATAGATACTGCCTTGGTTTTGTTCTATCAGTGACTGACAAATATTCATTCCTAGCCCTAAACCGACCTCTTTGGTCGTGGTAAATGGTGTGAAAATTTTATTAATAATAGAGGGGGAGAAGCCATTCCCGGTATCACTTACGGCAATCACATGATGGGTTTGTGTTGAGAGTAAGTGTTCAACAGAAATCTCTTTTTGCGAAAGATGTGTCTCAGACATTGCGTCACAGCTATTTACCATTAAATTTATCATTACTTGTTCAATGGCTAACGCACGTCCCAACACCGTTGTATTCGTTGAAAGTAAGTTATGAATGGCTATCTGCTGGCGCTTGGCTCTGGTGTTCACTAAGGTTATTGCGTGTTCTACGACCTCATGCAATTTAATCCTTTGATTCGCTTCTTCACTATCAGATTTACGCGCAAAGTGACGAAGACTATTGATGATTTTGCTCATGCGAGCTGTTAGGCCTTCTATTTGTTGAATCGAGTGGAAAACCTGCTCTTTTTCTCCCTGCTCAATCATTATTTTTGTACTGTATAAATACGTCGACATGGCATTTAGTGGCTGATTTAATTCATGTGCGAGGCTGGTCATTGTTTGCCCGACGACGGCCATTTTTGCCGCTTGGATTAGTTCATTTTGAGTTTCTGTTAAGTGTTGCTCTGCGCGTTCTCTCTCTTCAATCTCTTGCACGAGTCGATGGTTCTGTTTTGTTAGGTCTCGAGTTTTTTCTTCCACTCGTGACTCTAATAAGCGGTTAGTTTGTTCTTGTTCGGTAATATCGGTCATGGTAATGATGATTTTTTCATTGTGGCCGTGAATAAATAATCGAAAACTACAACGTAGATAACAGGGCTTAAAAGGGGCACTGAGCGCTAAAGTGATATCTGCCTTGTGCTGTGTCATTAGAGGGGAGTCTAGCGAAAACAAGGCTTGAATTTGCCTGCGTCCACTGGCAGGAAAACATTGCCATAAAGGCTTTTCATTGATCTGGTTTTCTAACCTGAGTAGTTTTCTGGCACTCAAATTGGCGGATTCTACCTGACCAGCCAGATTGCATGTGATTAGGCTTGCTAATGTATTATTTATCAGGCTGAGTGCATTGGTACGTTCCATTTCTTGTACTTTGTCACCGTACTCAACCAGCTTTTTGCTTAAGCGACCTATTTCATCGTTACCATCGACATGTATAGGGTGGCTCAGTTCATTGTTTATGATGGCATCTAAACTCTCGCTTAACCGGGTTAATCGAGCCACAATTCGGCGATTTATAAAATAGTAAGTTAACAACAGGCTAATTAATATTGATAAGCTAAAACATAACATCAAGATATTATTGCCATAATCAACGGTGTTTGCTGTATCACGTTTAACTTCCACGAACAGGGCATCAGCATTGCTCACTAGTGATGCAATTTGCAGGTGTACCTGGTTAAGTTGTCGTTCGATAGTATGCTGGCTTGCATTCACTTGTTGATTGAGGGACACCATATTTTGCAACTGTTGGTGAAACTCCCCTTCAGGTTTAATTAGGGTGGTTAATTCGTTTAATAGCTGTTGATAAGCAATGGACGAAGGATGACTGAAGATAGGGGCACTGGTTTCTAGCAGCTCTTCAGCGCGGTACTGAATGACTTTCATGCCATTATCGACCTGGCTTGCTTGTTTAGTGTTGATCATATCTTCTGCAAACGTATAGATAGCGTTTTCTGTATCTAAAATGCGTTGAATTGTATCAAGCTGGCTGAGCAGATAGCCCATAGACTTGCTTGATTGCTGACGCTCTATCTGCCAATGAAATTCTTGGCGTAAAGGGGTGAGCTCTGATTGAATATCCTGATGCACCCATTTCATCTGTTCTTGGAGTAAATTGATACTTCGCCGTTGATCAATCCTGTTGGATACGAGGTCACTATAGTGACTCAGAGTTATTTGTAAGTCGTGATAGGCGGTAATTAATCGTTGACCGTTTGCAGTGCAATCTATGTTATCGAGTGTTTGTTGGATCTTATAAAATTGGTCTTGCAGTATTTGAACGTGTTCATCCAGTTTCACCTTACTGTCAACGCTTTCTAATAGCTGAACACTATGACGAATATTGCTGCTTCGGCTTTCCAGAAGGTAGCTTGCGTTATATTTAGGAATGCTTTTTCCCAGTAGCTTGCTTACCTGAAGGTCTAATCCATTCCATGTTGACCACGCGACCAAACTGACAATGGTTAATAGCGCTGTATTACAGGCAAATACCAGAAGCAATTTAGCGCCTATAGTATGATACTTTGCTGTTCTCATCGCACGCTGTCTCTTTTTAATGCTTTCAATGCGTTATTTGCCTGCATCAGATCTTTTGCTAGTGCGTTGCCTAAATGGTGGTTAAATTCAGCGAGTAATGCCTGATTCAATGGGGAGTCGGGCTCTTGTCTCGCGGTTATTTCCTGACCAAGCTCGATAGCCTGCTCCGCCTGAATAGGGACTCGAAAGAGCTGCTGCTGAATGTCTTCTAACTGTCGAAGTATTTGTGGATGCTGACCATATAGTTTTTTTAAGCTAATGATAGAGAGCCAGGTGTCTTTTAGCTCTGGAAGCCGTTTGGTAATTGCCAGGTCGAAAATTTGATTCACAGCCGTTTCTCTTATGGTCATCGTATGCATCGACAGGGTGGGGAATCCATCGCTATAAAGAGACTTGTCATTGATTGAACGCTTAGAAAAGTTATTTTCCCCCATGCTTGACTGGACTTCTTCAGAACGGAGTAGCTCTATAAAGTTTAGTGCGTTTTTGTCGTTGTGTGGCTGTGAGGTTTGGGCTATGTAGGTTGGCATTAAGGTAAAGTCTGGGTCATAGGCAAAACTAAGGTGTTCAAACTTATTTTTTAATATGTGAGCATAGCTATCAATAGTTGGTCCAATACCAAATTCACCTTTAGCGATATAGTCACTAACGCCGAAACTACGAGATGAAATCGTGGCAAAATTGGCGGCAACATTTAAAATTATCTGCCACCCTTCTTTCCATCCATAGTGTTGAAGAATGCTCTCAATCATCATTTGTGTTGTGCCAGAACGACTTGGAGTACTCATTGTGATATGACCAAAATAGACAGGATTCGTTAAATCTTTAAAACGATTGGGCGTTGGTAGCTTATGGGCGGTTAAATAGTCATTGTTCCACACTATACCTGCACCAGAATATCCAATAGGAACCACCTTTTTCTGCGGGGGTAAAATATAAGGTGTCAGCCACTGAGGTGCTTCAAAATTGTGAGGCATGGTGACGAGCTTATTGGTTAGTGCCAGTTTTTGCATCAGAAAAGGTGATGAGCTTAATACCAGGTCGATATCTTGAATATAACTCCGGTTTAGCAATTGGATACTGGATTGGCTTCGACGATGAATCACTTTCACTTCGACATCGGGGTAACGCTTATTGAATTCAATAATTAGTGGTGTCAGAGGTTCTTTAGAAAAGGTGGTTAGTATAACCAACTCTCTCTCTTCAGCCGACAATGGACAAGTGGTTAATCCAGCAAGGCATGTTAATCCTAACTTAGTTAATTGACTTTTAATTCTCAGCATGTGTCCACAAAACCTCAATATTTGTGCGTTATCTCTAATTCTAAACCATAGGCTGAATTAATTTATTATTGATGCTGAGTCATAAATGACGCACCACACTTATTAATCGTGAGAATTTTATCAGTAAATAATATTTCTTAGCGTAGAAACAACCCAATTTTGACCCAGGCCTATGATTCATTTGTGTCACTTTTGCCTCAAATGGTCTCTTTTGTGCCCGAATTTGCTTTCTCTCATGATGCATTCCGTTGAACAGACGACCACTGTTGGTCGTTATTAACTATGGAGAGCATGATGATTAATTTTTTTAAAACTCGCCAAGATCTTCCGCTATCGGATGGTTCAAAAGAAGCAATGCAAACACGCTTTAAGAACCATCAATGGCAGGTATTTCTAGGCTTGGTATTTGGCTATGCCGTTTTTTATGTAGTGCGGATGAGTTTAGGCGTAGTTAAAAAACCTATGCTTGATGCGGGTATAGTGTCCATTGAAGAGCTTGGCATTATGGGTTCGGCCTTCTTCTTTACTTATGCGATAGGTAAATTTTCGAATGGCTTTCTTTCTGATTACGCCAATATTGGCCGTTTTATGTCGTTCTCACTTTTACTTTCGGGTGTGACTGCCATCGCGATGGGTCTTAATACCACCGCATTTTTCTTCGTATTACTCTGGGGTTTAAATGGTTGGTTCCAGTCTGTGGGCTCGGCACCGTCTTGTGTTTCTTTATTCCAGTGGTTCTCTCCTAAACAAAGAGGCAGTCGTTATTCCATATGGGGAGGCTCTCGTAATATCGGTGAAGGCATCACTTGGATCTTAACTGCGACTCTAGTCAGCTATTTAGGGTGGCGCGCAGGTTTTGTAGGTGCTGGTATCGCTGCTATCGTTGCCGCATTGAGTATGTTTTTTATTCTCAAAGACAGACCACAAACCTATGGTTTGCCTGACGCAGCGACGGCGTTTGATGAAGAGCCTGAAATCAAGAAAAGTAATGATCCAAATGCAACGCGTCGCGCTCAGATGTTTATTCTAAAGCAACCGACGGTTTGGTTAATTGCGGCAGCTTGTGCAGCAATGTATGTGTCACGTTATGCCATGTCTTCATGGGCTGTTCTTTATCTTCAGGAAGCAAAAGGTTATACGCTGATTGATGCCGGTTTTGCTATGTCGACCTACCCGATAGCAGGACTCGCGGGCGCCATTTTGTCAGGTATTATTTCTGATAAGGTCTTTAACGCTAACCGTCATATCCCTACGTTGCTTTATGGTATCGCTAATATTGCGGGCATGTGTCTGATGTTCTTTGGTCCTGATAGTCGTATGGTTGATGCGATTGCTCTCGGATTGATTGGATTTGCCATTGGTGGACTGGTTGTGTTCCTGGCAGGCCTTACCGCATGTGATTTAATGCCTAAAAACGCAGTTGGAGCCGTAAAGGGCTTTATCGGTCTGTTTTCTTATATGGCAGCATCAGGTCAGGAAGTGATATCGGCATCACTCATTAGCATTACTGAAATCGATGGCGTTAAGCAATATGATTTTAGTCAGGCTCAGTACTTCTGGCTGGCGGCTGGTGTCGTGTCTCTGCTACTTGCTCTTACGGTCTGGAATGCGAAGAAAGTCGTTGATATTGACGCTGAACCTGCCATTAAACTCGAAGAAAAACCAAGCTTTTAACATACCCATTGCAGGAGCATAAGCTCCTGCAATTTTTGACCTGCTTTTTTTGACCCCTTTTTGATTTGTTCTTTTTTCCAGTGTCGTTAAAAGGTATTTAATATGTGTAAAACTAAAATTGTTGCAACGCTAGGCCCTTCGAGTCAGAGTCGTGAAATACTCACTAAAATGATTGTGTCGGGTGTTAATGTTGTCCGACTTAACTTTTCTCATGGTAGTGCACAAGAGCATATTGCATGTGCCGTTTTGGTTAGGAAAATTGCCTCCGAACTGCAAACAAGTGTTGGTGTTTTGGTTGATCTTCAGGGACCGAAAATTCGTATTTCCTGTTTTGAACAAGGCTCAATTGAACTTATTGAAGGTCAATCGTTTTATCTCGATGGTCGCTTGGCGGCGGATCTAGGTAATGAGCAGCGTGTTGGTTTGGATTATCCAGACTTAATTAAAGATTTAAAAGAAAATGACACACTTTTACTTGATGACGGTCGTATCCAATTACGTGTAGTGGAAATAAGTGTCGATGAACAATGGGTTAAAACGTGTGTACTCAACAACGGTAAATTATCAAACCGCAAGGGAATTAATCTATTAGGCGGGGGGCTTTCTGCTCCAGCATTAACTGAGAAGGATATACGAGATATTGCTACGGCCGCCGCACTTAATGCGGACTTCCTTGCGGTCTCTTTTCCTCGCAATGCTGAAGATATTCATTACGCCCGTCAATTGGCGGAAAAAGTGGGTTGCAACGCTCAAATTGTCGCTAAGATAGAGCGAGCAGAAGTGGTTGCTTCTCAAGAGGCTATGGACCAAGTTATATTGGCTTCTGATGTAATTATGGTGGCTCGCGGTGATTTAGGGGTCGAAGTTGGTGATGCTCGCTTACCAAGCGTGCAAAAAGCGTTAATTTCGCGTGCAAGATATTGCGGTAAACCTGTAATTACAGCGACTCAAATGCTTGAATCCATGATTGAGAATTCTTTGCCGACTCGGGCTGAAGTATTAGATGTTGCCAATGCAATTATTGATGGTACCGATGCGGTGATGCTGTCTGCAGAATCAGCGGCTGGGAAGTATCCTGTTGAGGCGGTTCAGGCGATCGCACGCATTGCCGAAGGAACAGAGCTGGATACGGTTAATTTAGCGAGCTGTTGGGATAGTCTGCAACATTTATGTAGTGATGCGGGTAAGAGTTTTGCCTTGTCTTCTATGGCCTCGGCTTCTAAGGTTCATAATGATCTTGGAGTGGCGATTGTCACTCAAAAAGGAGAAACACCATTGTTGATGTCTCGGTGTCAAAGCAATGCAACGATATGGGCACTTAGTAACAATCATGAATTGTTAAGTAAAATGACGATTTTACGAGGAGTAACGCCAACTTACTTTGACTATATTACTCACTCGCCAGAAACATTAGCTCAGCAAATATTACATCTACTTGAGAATAAAGCCCAATCCGCCAACATTTCTTCGATCCTGATTACTCAATTAGAGGAGTTGGAAGGAGTAGGAGACATTAATGTTTGTCGATTGCTTAGAGTGGCTGACAGTCAGATACCGAGTCAGGATGAAATTGCAGCCTGATGGTGGTTTAAAGTTGCTTGTGAGTTACCTTTTGTACATTAACAGGTGCTTAGTGATTTATTTACCAGTAACTGTTAAAAAAAGCTTGTTTTATGTCGCATAAATCATTAAAGATGGAAGGGATAAAATTTAATTCACAGGGAGCGTAAGAAATGATGAGAGTAGGTTTAGTTGGTTGGCGTGGCATGGTTGGTTCTGTATTAATGCAACGCATGGTTGAAGAGAAAGATTTTGACCATATTGAGCCTGTTTTTTATAGCACATCTCAAGTGGGTATTCCGGCGCCTTTCCTTGGAAAAGACGCAGGTATGCTGCAGGATGCATTTGATATTGATAGCTTAAAGCAACTTGATGCTGTGATCACTTGTCAAGGTGGTAGTTATACTGAAAAAGTATATCCCGCGTTGAGACAAGCTGGTTGGAAAGGCTATTGGATTGATGCTGCGTCGACACTTCGAATGAAAGATGATGCCATTATTACGCTTGACCCAGTTAACCTGGCACAAATTCAGCAGGGCATTGCAGGCGGAACCAATACTTTTGTCGGTGGTAACTGTACAGTAAGCCTGATGTTGATGGGACTTGGTGGTTTATACGAGAAAGGTTTGGTTGAGTGGATGAGCGCCATGACTTACCAAGCGGCTTCTGGTGCTGGTGCGAAAAATATGCGTGAGCTTATTTCTCAAATGGGTGCGATTAACAACTCTGTCAGCTCTGAACTTGCTGACCCGTCTAGCTCAATTTTGGACATTGATAAGAAAGTAGCTGAAACGCTTCGTTCTTCTTCTTTTCCAACCGATCAATTTGGGTCACCGCTAGCAGGCTCTTTGATCCCATGGATTGATGTGAAGCGTGAAAATGGCCAGAGTAAAGAAGAGTGGAAAGCGACGGTAGAGACAAACAAAATTCTAGGTCTGGAAAACAGCCCTGTGCCAATTGATGGTACTTGTGTACGTATTGGTGCAATGCGTTGTCACTCTCAGGCGCTTACTATCAAGCTGAAGCAAAATGTGCCGATGGATGAAATCGAAGATATTATTGCGTCGCATAACGAGTGGGTAAAAGTGATCCCGAACGAGCGTGATATTACTGCGCAAGAGCTTAGCCCGGCGCAAGTAACTGGTACGCTATCGGTACCTGTTGGACGTTTACGTAAAATGTCTATGGGTGATGATTTCCTTAACGCATTTACCGTTGGTGATCAGTTGCTTTGGGGTGCTGCGGAACCACTTCGCCGAACTTTACGCATTATACTTAACGAAAAGTAATCACTAGTTTCTGTCAAATTAAAGCCAGATATCTAAGATATCTGGCTTTTTTTTAATCGCCATCTACCACCGGAACCACTCGTTTATCTGGCTCGGCTAACTCACTGCCACAATGCTTACAAAATAACGCATCAGATTCATGTCCATTTTTCATGCAGTTTGGGCACTTTACTAAGTTTCTGTGAGCACTCATTTCCTGACTAAGTTCTGCAGTAATAATACCGGTCGGCACGGCTAAAATGGAGTAACCCAATAGCATAGTGACAGATGCCACGGCCTTGCCAATACCAGTTTGAGGCACCAAATCCCCGTAACCTACAGTCGTAATGGTTACTATGGCCCAGTAAATACTTTGAGGAATACTAGTAAATCCGTGTTCTGGACCTTCAATGACATAGAGTAGGGCGCCGAAAATAGTCACCAGAATAGCGACAGTACTGAAGAAGATGAATATCTTTCTTCGGGACATAAGCATTGTGCGTAATAAGATATTTGAATCTTGTAAGTATCTTACAAGTTTAAGTATTCTGAATATTCGCATGACACGAATGAGCCTAATTACACCCATAAAAGACGCAGAAGGAAAAATTATTGCGAGATAAGTGGGAAGAATGGCAAGCAAATCGATAGTGCCATAAAAGCTTTTTGCATAGGCTTTGGGTTTAGGTGAGCACCAAAGCCTTACGAGATATTCTATGGTAAAAAGTAGTGTAAATCCGTATTCCAAATAATGGAATGTGTCTGACCACTGCTGAGAAAACCTAGGAACCGAATCAAGCAACAAAACTACGAGTGAAGTAAGAATTGCAACGATTAAACATAGATCGAACGCTTTACCTGCTTTTGTGTGTGTACCAAAAATAATGACATATGTTTTATGTCTTAGTGTGTTTTTCGTCATAATATTCCGTAACCCGTAACCCGTAACCC
>DDQN01000018.1:15153-33348 GCA_002342685.1 Vibrio sp. UBA2441 | reverse complement strand
AACCCGTAACCCGTAACCCAAGATTCCAGATATCTCACTCTTCGATTCTGGAATGACAATGTTAATCCGTAACCCATAGCCTATAACCCACAACCCATCCCTCCGTACTCAACAGGCAAACGTCATTCATATCAACAGAAATGATCAAAACGACAACAGCAATGTAGTAAGTTGCTAACGAGAGCACATTTCAAGGAAAAATCACTCTGCAATCTGGTGATTTGCATCTAAATGGATATACTAAGCTTGTAGCACGTGAAAGCTGGGTTTATGTGTTTTTTAATTCATTATGAAACTTTTTTACAGAATTGAAGTGGGCAAAAAATAAAAACATGCTGACAGATGTATTTTTGGCCAGTTTGCGACTTTGACTATTTTAATTAAAAAACAATTACTTATTGTGCCCGTTTGTGTTTGCTTAACCAGTAAGTGGTAAATAAATTTTCATAACTGATCTGGGTCAATATTTTTCGTTGTGTGAAATATTATACTCAGTCCTGAAAGCAATTTACTAAGTATGTAGCCTTCTTACAAAATGTGACAGTGTTGTGAAAACTGTGAACAAAGATAAGAAACCCATAGCCTTACTAAAGAGTTTTTATATTTTATATTATTGGAGATAAATTATGCCTGTATCTAATTTGGCTGAACTGGACGCTCTTGTAGCTCGCGTAAAAGCGGCTCAAGAAGAGTTTTCTACTTTCTCGCAAGAGCAAGTAGATAAAATCTTCCGTGCAGCATCATTAGCAGCAAACCAAGCTCGTATTCCACTAGCGCAACAAGCGGTAGCAGAATCTGGCATGGGTATTGTTGAAGACAAGGTTATCAAAAACCACTTTGCATCTGAGTTCATTTACAACAAATACAAAGATGAAAAAACATGTGGCATCTTAGACGAAGATGAAAGCTTAGGTACTATGACTATCGCTGAGCCTGTTGGCATCATTTGCGGTATCGTACCAACCACTAACCCAACATCAACAGCGATCTTTAAGTCTCTTATTTCACTTAAAACGCGTAACGGTATTATCTTCTCACCACACCCACGTGCTAAAAATTCAACGAATGATGCCGCTAAACTTGTTTTAGATGCAGCAGTAGCAGCTGGCGCACCAAAAGACATCATTGGTTGGATTGACCAACCTTCTGTTGAGCTTTCTAATGCACTTATGAAGCATGACGGTATCGCTCTTATCCTTGCTACTGGTGGTCCAGGCATGGTTAAAGCAGCATACTCTTCTGGTAAGCCTGCTATCGGTGTTGGTGCTGGTAACGTTCCTGTAGTTATCGATGAAACAGCTGACATCAAACGTGCTGTAGCATCTATCCTTATGTCTAAAACATTCGATAACGGCGTAGTGTGTGCTTCTGAGCAAGCTGCAATCGTTGTTAGCGATGTATACGAAGAAGTGAAAGAGCGTTTCGCATCTCACAAAGCTCACGTTCTATCTAAAGCTGACGCTGATAAAGTACGTAAAGTGCTTCTTATCGACGGCAACCTAAACGCTAAAATCGTAGGTCAACCTGCTCCAGCAATCGCTGAAATGGCTGGTGTTAAAGTTCCTGCTGATACAAAAGTACTTGTAGGTGAAGGTCTTGGTAAAGTTTCTTACGATGACGAATTCGCTCACGAGAAACTATCTCCAACTCTAGGTCTATTCTGTGCAGACGACTTCGAAGACGCTGTTGCTCAAGCGGTAACTATGGTTGAAATCGGTGGTATCGGTCACACATCTGGTCTTTACACTAACCAAGATACTAACGCAGACCGCATCCGTTACTTCGGTGACAAGATGAAGACTGCTCGTATCCTAATCAACATCCCTACTACTCACGGTGGTATCGGTGACCTGTACAACTTCAACGTTGCACCTTCTCTAACTCTAGGTTGTGGTTCATGGGGTGGTAACTCTATCTCTGAGAACGTAGGTCCTAAGCACCTTATCAACAAGAAAACTGTAGCGAAGCGAGCTGAAAACATGTTGTGGCACAAACTACCTAAGTCTATCTACTTCCGTCGTGGTAGCCTTCCAATCGCAATGAGCGACCTAGAAGGTAAGAAACGCGCATTCCTAGTGACTGACCGTTTCCTATTCAACAACGGTTATGCTGACGAAATCGTAAGCCTGCTTAAAGCACAAGGCATGGAAGTTCAAACGTTCTTTGATGTAGAAGCTGATCCAACATTATCTGTTGTTGAGAAGGGCGCTGCTCAAATGGCTAGCTTCCAACCTGATGTGATTCTTGCTCTTGGTGGCGGTTCTCCAATGGATGCGGCTAAGATCATGTGGGTAATGTACGAGCACCCAGAAACAGCATTTGAAGAACTGGCAATGCGCTTTATGGATATCCGTAAACGTATCTACAAGTTCCCTAAAATGGGTAAAAAAGCAGAGCTTGTTTGTGTTACTACTACCTCTGGTACTGGTTCTGAAGTTACTCCGTTTGCCGTTGTTACTGACGACAAAACTGGTGCTAAGTACCCACTAGCGGATTACGAACTAACACCTCAAATGGCAATTGTTGATGCGAACCTAGTAATGAACATGCCTAAGTCACTAACTGCATTTGGTGGTTATGATGCGGTAACTCACGCACTTGAAGCTTATGTTTCTGTTCTTGCTAACGAGTACTCTGATGGTCAAGCACTTCAAGCACTTAAGATGCTTAAAGAATACTTGCCTTCAAGCTATGCGAACGGTGCAAACGACCCAATCGCTCGTGAGAAAGTACACAATGCAGCAACTATCGCTGGTATTGCGTTTGCGAATGCTTTCCTAGGTGTTTGTCACTCAATGGCTCACAAAATTGGTGCTGAGTTCCACGTACCACACGGCCTTGCGAATGCACTACTTATCGCTGACGTTGTTCGTTATAACGCTAATGATAACCCAACTAAGCAAACTGCATTCTCACAATACGACCGTCCGCAAGCACGTCGTCGTTACGCTGAAGTTGCTGACCACCTAGGCCTGAGCCAAGCTGGTGACCGTACTGCACAGAAGATTGAACGTCTTCTAACTTGGTTGGATGAACTAAAAACTGACCTTGATATTCCTAAGTCAATTCAAGCGGCTGGTGTTGCTGAGTCTGATTTCCTTGCGAAACTGGATGAGTTGTCTGTTGAAGCGTTTGATGACCAGTGTACTGGTGCAAACCCACGTTACCCTCTAATCTCTGAACTGAAAGAAGTTCTTAAAGCTGCATACTATGGTAAGCCATATGTAGAAGGCGAGACTTTCGAAGGTACAACAGTGATTAAGAAGAAAGAAGATCAAAAGTCTTCTGAAGAAAAAGCTGCTCCTAAAGCAAAAAAAGAGAAAACTGAAGCATAAGTCAGTTGTCTTTGAGATGAGTTTTCGCTAGCACGACAATCTTGTCTTACCAAAAAGTAAAACCCCGCATTTAAGCGGGGTTTTTTTTGCTTTATAGATTGGTATTTTGAAGGTTTAGGCTCAGGTTGGTATTAGGTTAAGCCGCCATTATTCGACCATTAAAATACTCATTAGAAACAATATACTCGGTGCTGCGGATCAACTCGTCCTGTAGCTGTGCCCAGTGCACAATGCTCTCTTCATGAGTTGTGTGGCTAGACAATGTAGGGATAACGCCACCGACACGAATATTGAAGGGGTCGAGCTCTTTAGCCCAGCTTTTGGTAAAGCCAGAAATCATAGATGACGTATTCTCGATACCCGCTTTATTTTGTTGATCTTCATAGGTCACCATATTAATGATGATGCCATTTTTGTGTTTATTTCTCATATGCTCGGCACTTGCCTGACCGAAGCTAAAAAATGGGCAAGCTAAACTGCACATGCTCTGTGAAAGGTCATCTTCACTTTTACTATTGAATAGAGAGGGGAATGGTGAGCCAGGCCAGTAGTTAACCAAAATATCGATATTCTCATTTAGCGTTTGTTCTACGTTCTTAAATAATGACTGAACGCTCTCAAAAGAATAATCGGCTAAATGATAAAGAAAGAGCTTTTCAGTGTGAGGCTGACAATGGAGAGCTGTTTTTTCCAGAGACTCTTTATCTGTATCAGTCGCAATTACTGTGGCACCCAATGCAGCAAAATGGTTTGCCAGTGTGCTTCCTAGTACTGTACCTGCTGATGTGATTAATACCACAGAGTTTCTAATGTCCATTCCATTGCCCTAAAATTATTAATTTCGCATGAATACATGGCTTATAGTGGTAGAAAAAAAAGGGCTAAGGTGTGAAAAGCATCATGAAAAGATGATTTTGCGTCAATAAGAATTGAGAACTTTTGCAATATCTCACAAATGCGCAGCTTATTGCATGTTTTGTTGCTTCAGTATGAGAGCTTGTTTTAACCCTTTGATAGTTAAGAACCCTTCTGCAACCCAAGATATGCTTTAAGTGGTTTGATGCATTTGAGCGAGTTTATTAGCCACAGCCAGGCTCTGGTATAGGTTTGCATTACTCACATGAGGCTGTGTCTTATTTTTCAGAGTTCTCTGGGAATGAAATGAGAGGTTTCGATAAGTGTCTTCACCTAAGCCACAGGTATTTTCAGTCATATAAGCTAGCGCGTCGGGG
This sequence comes from Vibrio sp. UBA2441, assembly GCA_002342685.1. Taxonomy (GTDB): domain Bacteria; phylum Pseudomonadota; class Gammaproteobacteria; order Enterobacterales; family Vibrionaceae; genus Vibrio. The sequence goes on along the minus strand of DDQN01000018.1, from coordinate 28,781 downwards.
CATAGATCAGCTTGAAGTTTGGCACTTTGTATTCCACCAGTGTGGAAATGATTGGCGATGGCAGCGGAACGTGGGTAACTCGATTGATCAGAAGCAAGCAACCGACTACTAGGTACACCGAGTTGTTCCCGAAGTATGCTTTCAGAGCTATTGACGACTTCTATTTTATCGATAGGAGTCGTTTCACAGGCATCTTCTGAGAACATGGCTAGCAACAATGAGAAATCAGCGCGTCGGTTTTGTTCAACGGCGTGATTAATATTACTGCCGAATTGCAGCTCATTAATGGCCGCTGATGGCAGTAACTGACTACTTGTTGTTTCTTGAAGTTGCATAATGGCTCCTAACCCAGATGCTTTTGTATCGGCAGCCGAGTAAGGAGCTTTAATTATTTTAAGCGTTAGTTTTCTTGAACTGGCTTAGCATGAACATGGCTGCGGCGCTGACAACAACAGAAGGCCCGGTAGGCGTATCGAAATGCCATGAAAGGGCGATTCCGAAAACTACTGAAAAACAACCGATGATAGAAGCAAACAAGGCCATTTGTTCTGGAGTTGAAGCAAATCGCCGCGCTGTCGCTGCCGGTATGATAAGCAATGAGGTAATAATGAGTGCGCCAACAAACTTCATTCCAACGGCTATGACTGTGCCGATCAATAACATTAAAATGAGTCTGATTAATTGAACATTAACGCCTTCAACAGCCGCCAGCTCTTCACTAACAGAGGAAGATAAAAGAGGCTGCCAGAAAAAGTAAAGAATGGCACCAATGACAAAGATACCTAGGTAAATGAAATAGATATCTTGGGTCGATACAGCAAGTAGGTCGCCGAACAAGTAGCTCATTAAATCAATTCTGACATCGTCGAGAAAACTGACTGAAACTAACCCCAGAGACAAGGCACTGTGTGCAAGAATCCCAAGCAAGGTATCTGTACCTACGGATTGCTGCTTCTGTAAGGCGACCAGAATTAATGCAATAGCCATACAGCAAATGATTAAAGCAAAATAGATATTGATCTCAAGTAAGAAGCCCAGTGCCAAACCGAGTAATGAAGCATGCGCTAATGTGTCGCCAAAATAGGCCATGCGTCGCCACACAACAAAAGACCCGAGAGGGCCGGCGATGATAGCAATACCGAGTCCGGATAGGAGTGCGGGAAGTAAAAATTCAATCATGATGAGGTTGGTTTCCGTGATCAGAGCAGCCACAATTTTCGTCATCAGCAGGATAACCGGAAAGGTCGTGCTGTCCTGTATGACTATGATGGTAGAAGGCTAGAGAGCCTTCATGGTGGTTACCAAAAAGTTCGATGTATGAAGGGTGGCGTGCAATGGTTTCGGGCTCGCCTGAACAGCATACATGGTGATTTAAGCAGATAACATGATCTGTTTTTGCCATAACTAAATGCAAATCGTGGGAGATCATCAGTATCGCACAGTGGAAACGATGGCGGATAGATTCTATTAAATTATATAGCTCTATCTGACCTTGCACGTCAACGCCTTGGGCGGGTTCATCTAAAACAAGCAGCTCAGGCCTCAGTAATAGTGCTCTGGCTAATAAAACGCGTTGGTTTTCTCCACCGGACAGTTTATGCATATCTTGTTTTGCTAAATGTTCAGCGCCGACTAAACGCAGTGAATCCATTCTTTCTTGTCTGCTGTATTTTCCGGCAAGACGTAAGAATCGATCAACATCCAGTGGAAGTGTTTCATTAAGTCTTAGCTTTTGTGGTACGTAGCCTATGGTTATTTTTTTCTTTTTGGTCAGCGTACCTGCGGTGGGTTTTACTATTCCCAGCAGAACTTTTATTAAGGTGGACTTTCCTGCGCCGTTGGGGCCAATGATGGTGGTAATTTGCCCCTGTTCGATCTCCAGATTTATACTATCAAGTACGCGCTTATCGGAGTAACTGACGGTAATATCGGACATTCTTATCAGCGAAGTCATGATTAAATCTCATTTACAATGTGACCTGTTATAATATAACATTTCAATTCTAATGAAAACTAATATCATTTAGAACAGAGCTAAGCTTTAAAGATGAACCATACAAGTAGTGGAGAAAAGAAATGAAACAGGCAGTAATGAAAGTAGCCATTTTACTATTGTTGTCACCCAGCGTTTTTGCCGCCAATATTGTGGCAAGTATTAAGCCTATACAGCTAATTGCTCTGGAAATAACACAAGGCGTTTCTGAGCCTGATCTTCTTGTGAGTTCTAATGCATCGCCACATGACTATGCACTTAAGCCATCGGATGTAAAAAAAGCCCGACAAGCAGATCTGGTCATTTGGTTTGGACCAGAGTTAGAGTCATTTTTACCCAAGGTACTTGCGGGTAATGAACAAACCTTGCAGCTTTCAGTTTCCGATAATCTGAGTTTGAAAGAATTTTCGGCAGAATCACATAAAGGGCATGACCACGGTGGCCACGCAAGTGATAGCCATGAAACTGAAAATCATGATCCTCATGTTTGGTTAGGGCCTATTCAGGCTAAACAAACAGCGAAGCTGATTGCAGATAAACTTGCGGTTATTGATGCAGATAACTCGGCTCGCTATCTAAGTAACTACCAATTGTTTGCAGACAAACTAGACCTTCAGGTAGCGAGAATGCGCGATGAATTAGTTCCTTATAAAGATAACGGTTTTTATGTTTTTCATGATGGTTATAGTTACTTTGAAGATTTTTTTGAACTGAACAAACGTGGTTACTTTACCTTGTCCCCAGAACGTAAACCTGGAGCAAAAACACTGATCCAAATTAAAAAGGCGCTTAATAAAGGCGAAGCTAAATGTGTATTTTCTGAACCTCAGTTTAAGCCTTCAATTGTAAAGTCCGTTACTCGTGGTACAAATGTTTATGTGGGAGAACTTGATCCACTGGCTACGGGTATTGAGGCGAAAGCGGATGGGTACTTTGCATTTTTAGATGATATGACTCAGCGATATATTGAGTGTTTATCTAATTAATGGTTAATCTTTAAAGCGTGACTCTTTTAAAGGGTCATGCTTTTTAGTCACCAAGTGCTGTAAATAACCATAATATAATTAAGGGTAAACGCTATATTATTCTGATACTTAGCTAGCCATAAAGAGGTATTGCCTGTTTGCTCTAATGCCCATTATTGATGATGTAGTCAACTATGTTATCAATAGCCTTTAATCCTGATGTCTGACTAATTATTGTTTTAATACAGTGGGTTGGGATTTTTTTGTAGTTTGGTTTTTACTGGGTTTGAAGTGAAAGTTCAATTGCAAATGAAAATGATTTTTAATAACGAAATTGATTCAGAACAACTTATGCAACAGAACATCTTGCTATTATTCGATAATAATAATGGTTATCATTTACAGAATTACTAGCAGGTAGACAATGAAACTTTCAGATCTTAAGGACGGAGAGCGGGCTAAAGTTACCGCATTTACCGACCTATCTTCCGAACTCAAGAAAAAACTCATGGTCATGGGGTTGTTGCCCAATACCGATATTAGAGTCATAAGACGTGCTCCTATGGGAGACCCTCTTCAGGTTCAGGTTAGAGGTGTATCGCTTGCTGTTCGTAGCAATATCGCTTCAGCCATAGACGTAGAGGTTCAATAATGCAGACTCAGTATGAAATTCTGACTGTTGGTAATCCAAACAGTGGTAAAACGACATTATTTAATGCTCTGACTGGCGCAAAACAGCAAGTTGGTAACTGGGCCGGTGTCACCGTTGAGAAGAAAACGGGTCGTTACAATCACGCCGGTGATAAATTTAGTTTGACCGACCTCCCTGGTATCTATGCGCTGGATAGCGGTAATGATGCCAATAGTATTGATGAATCTATTGCTTCGAGAGCCGTTTTAACCCATCCAGCGGACCTGATAATTAATGTCGTTGATGCTAGCTGTCTTGAGCGTAGCCTTTATATGACACTGCAACTGCGTGAACTTGGCCGCCCTATGATCGTTGTCCTAAATAAGATGGATGCGTTGAAGCGTGAACGACAAGTTATTGACATTAAAGCGCTGGAAAAAACACTTGGATGCCCTGTTTTTAGCCTGTCAGCCAATGATGCAGACCAAGTATCTCGTTTTAAAGAGAAGCTGCACAAAACGGTTGTTCAGGGTGTTGCGCTTAATGTGCTCAATTTGGATTATGGAAAAGATCTAGAAAGCGCAATTGATACATTATCACCACTATGGAAAAACGAAACAGTTTCCAACAGGGCGTTAGCTATTCGAGCATTAGAGAATGACGCTTTGGTCATCAATAGCTTGCTTGAACTTGATAGAAAAAAGGTTTCAACGACTATTGCTTCAGTGAATGATGATATTGATTTACAAGTCGCTGATACCAAATACTCGTTCCTGCACCAACAACTGAAACATATACGTAAAACTGAAGGTAAATTGAGTCGCAGCTTTACAGAAAAAGCAGACCAATTTATTTTGCACAAGTGGGTCGGTATACCATTCTTCTTTGTTGTTATGTACTTGATGTTTATGTTCTCAATAAACATTGGTAGCGCATTTATTGACTTCTTTGATATTGGCGTTGGCGCAGTATTGGTTGATGGCGGTCATTACCTCTTGGACGATCATCTACCAGTATGGATAGTGACATTGTTGACCAATGGCATTGGTGGCGGTATTCAAACTGTGGCGACATTTATTCCGGTCATTGCTTGTCTTTATCTGTTCTTAACCGTGTTGGAAAGCTCTGGTTATATGGCTCGAGCAGCTTTTGTGCTTGATAAAGTAATGCAAAAGATTGGTTTGCCAGGCAAAGCATTCGTGCCACTTGTACTGGGCTTTGGCTGTAACGTACCGTCAATAATGGCGACGCGAACTCTGGACCAAGAGCGCGAGCGTAAGCTTGCTGCATCAATGGCACCATTTATGTCTTGTGGTGCGCGACTGCCAGTATATGCACTTTTTGCAGCGGCATTCTTCCCGGGAAGTGGGCAAAACATCGTATTTGCATTGTATATCTTAGGTATTATTGCAGCGGTTGCTACCGGTTTGTTCTTAAAGAAAACTTTGTATCCGGGCTCCAGTGATGCGCTCATCATGGAAATGCCAGACTATGAAGTGCCTACTTTGCAAAATGTACTGATTAAAACATGGCAAAAGCTTAAGCGTTTTGTATTAGGCGCGGGCAGAACCATTGTTATTGTGGTAACCATATTAAGCTTCTTTAATTCACTTGGGACAGATGGCACCTTTGGTAACGAAGATAGCGAAAAATCAGTCCTTTCACGTGCTGCCCAAGTGGTGACACCAATTTTTGAGCCTATTGGTGTAGAAAAAGATAACTGGCCTGCTACGGTTGGTATCATTACGGGTATTTTCGCTAAAGAAGCGGTTGTTGGTACATTAAATAACTTATATGCCAATCCTGAAGCTGAAGAGGCGGAATTTGATTTAGCAGCAAGCCTGGAAGAAGCGGTAATGAGTATTCCTGACAACCTGCTTGGCCTTAGTTATTCGGACCCTCTTGGCATTGAAGTGGGTGACTTAACGGATACCGAAGCTGTTGCTGAGGAGCAGGCGGTAGATACGAGTATATTTGGTAATCTAAAGGCGAACTTTGCCTCTGGCCACGCTGCGTTCGCGTATTTAATCTTTATATTGCTTTATACGCCTTGTGTTGCGGCCATGGGAGCTTATGTGAAGGAGTTTGGTCGAAAATATGCTGCATTCATCGCGGCATGGACTATGGTATTGGCTTATACGTCGGCGGCGCTATATCACAATGTAATGTTGTTAAGCTCTAACCCGGTTACCAGCATAGCTTGGATTGTTGCGGTAGTGGTTATCTGGATAGCGACATATTTCTTGCTGAAGAGAGAAGGTCAGAAAGAAGCGCAACTTGAGGTGGCATTAGCTTGATTCTTTCAGAGCTTAAATCTTATATTTTCTCGAGAAACTGTGTTTCCAGAGAAGAACTGGCTAAGACATTTGCACTGTCAGTAGATGGTGTGGATGCGATGCTGGAGGTGTGGATAAAGAAAGGCAAAGTGAGCCGGATTGTTGACTTGGATAAGCAGGAAAAAGTGAAAAGAATTCGCTATAGGGCTTTGAAAGTTGACGATATTCAATTAACGGTATTCTCTTAATCCTCGAATAAAAAACGCTGATAAATATCAGCGTTTTTTGTTTAGATAACTCGAGCTATTAGAAGCTTAGGTAGACTGAAATAGTCTGTCTTTTGCTAACTCAGCGGTTATTTTATCGACAAGTTCAGATTGAGCCGCTTCACTACGAAACCTTCCCGCAGCATTACCCCAAATAGGTGCAGGCCAAGCAATATCGGAAATAAACCGTGCGATATGATGAACATGTAGCTGCGGTACGATATTACCTAAAGCGCCCAAATTAAGTTTGTCTGGCATAAACAGTGTTTCTAACATCTTACTTATGCACTGACTTTCAACAAGAAGCTGCTGCTGTTTTTCCATCGGTAAGTGGTGTATTTCTCGTAAATTAACCACTTTAGGGACCAGGATTATCCACGGCACACTATCATCTTTATTTAACAAGACTTTACACAGAGGGAAGTCACCTAAGTGAGTGGTGTCATTTTCTAGTTGAGGGTGAAGTGCAAATGTCATGAAAGCAACTCCTGAGCGATAGGCTCCAGAGTTTGGAGCCAAATTAAGCGATGATGCAAGGAGCCTCATAGGCTCCTCTATTGGTTACATACGTTCTAGAGTGTCAATGCCAAGCAGTGATAGGCCTTGTTTGATTGTCTTAGCAGTTAGCGCTGCAAGCTTCAAACGGCTTTGTTTCACTGTTTCATCTTCTGCTACAAGGATAGGGCAGGCTTCATAGAAGCTAGAGAATTGACCCGCCAGCTCGAACAGATAGCTACACATGATGTGTGGCTGACCTTCACGTGAAACCATTTGTACAGCCTCTTCGAATTGAAGGAGCTTAGCAATAAGGCCTTTTTCTTTTTCGTCTGTAATCTTGATATCGCCAGTAACGTTATCCATTGAGATATCGGCTTTGGCAAAGATTGACGCAACACGGGTATAAGCATATTGCATATAAGGGGCTGTATTGCCCTCGAACGCCAGCATGTTATCCCAGTCAAAGATATAATCTGTCGTACGGTGCTTTGAAAGATCCGCGTATTTAACGGCGGCCATTGCCACGGTTTTGGCGATATTCTCTTTTTCTTCAGTATCAAGTTCAGGGTTTTTGCTCTCGATAAGTTTTTGAGCACGAACCTGAGCTTCATCTAATAGATCAACCAGACGTACGGTGCCACCGGCACGAGTTTTAAATGGACGGCCATCTTTACCTAGCATCATACCAAATGCATGGTGCTCCAGAGTTACCTCTTCAGGAACATAACCCGCTTTGCGAACGATTGTCCAAGCCTGCATTAGGTGCTGATGCTGGCGTGAGTCGATAAAGTAAAGTACGCGATCAGCGCCAAGCGTTTCGTAACGGTATTTAGCACAAGCAATATCGGTTGTTGTGTATAGGAAGCCACCGTCGCGTTTCTGAACGATAACGCCCATTGGTTCGCCATCTTTATTCTTGTACTCATCAAGAAATACAACCTGAGCGCCGTCATCTTTTTGAGCAATGCCTTTTTCTTCTAGATCAGCAATAATACCTGGAAGCATGTCGTTATACATGCTTTCACCCATTACGTCGTTGCTGGTTAAAGAAACGTTTAGGCGGTCGTAATTACGTTGGTTATGAACCATGGTGATATCGACCAGTTTTTTCCACATTTCAGCGCAGTATTCGTCACCGCTCTGAAGTTTTACAACGTAGCTACGAGCTTTAGCCGCAAACTCTTCATCTTCGTCATAAAACTTTTTAGACTGACGGTAGAAGGCTTCTAGATCGGCAAGTTCCATAGAGACTTCGTTCGTCTCTTTTTGTACTCTTTCAAGGTTGGCGATCAACATACCAAACTGAGTACCCCAGTCACCAATGTGGTTAGCACGGATAACGTTATGCCCTTGAAACTCAAGTGTACGTACTACTGCATCACCAATAATGGTTGAACGTAAATGACCAACGTGCATTTCTTTTGCAACGTTAGGTGCAGAGTAGTCCACAACAATAGTTTGTTGTTTTTCTAGTGCAACACCTAAGCGGCTGTCTGCCAATGCTTCTTCAGCTTGTTTGGCTAAGAACGCTTCGCTAAGGAAAATATTGATAAAACCAGGGCCAGCAATTTCAGTTTTGCTTGCGATGCCATCGAGATCTAAAACATCCAATACTTTTTGAGCAAATTCTCGCGGGTTTGTACCTAATTTTTTAGCTACACCCATCACGCCATTTGCCTGATAGTCACCGAATTGTGCTTTGGCTGATTGTCGAACGGCAGCAGGGCTTCCTGCTGGTGCGCCAGCGGCTTCTAGAGCCTGAGATACTTTGTCATTAATCAGTGTTTGGATATTCACACGCGTTTCCTTCAATTCTGAGAATTGTTCGTTATGCAATACGCCCGATTTCCATGGTTTGGAAATGAATGCATATCTTCTTTGAATTCATAAAATGGCTTTCATGATATCAAGTAAATTCGGTATCTAACAGATAAGGAGAAGGTATTTTTTCTACTTTTTATCTGTTGCTGATAATATCTGTCTGTTTCCTTGGTTTTGGACAGAAGATTATGCAGATTTCCTTATTAACAAATGGTTTACAACCAGAAAAAATGATAGAAAATGTAGATGTATTTGCTGAAAAATTGCTCGTTTTAGCAGAGGATATTGGCATTTCGTTATCCGGCTTAACCGCCGATCATATTGCGCTTAGAATTAATGATGGTGAAATAGCCAAGCAAGCACACACCGCCTGGTTAAAGTATGGTGAACAAATCTCTTGTGCCCAAATTAATGGCCGTCCAATTATTGTGATCTGTTTTCATGAGCCAATCCGCGTGAAATCATGGCAGATAGAATGTTTAGAACTGCCTTATCCCGCAGAGGGAAAACGATACCCAGAAGAGGGATGGGAGCACATAGAGTTTGTGATTCCTTCCACGGCAGAGTCGGCTGAAGGTTATCTGAACTCACTTAAGAAGCAGTTCCCGTTAATGGCGCAGCGTTGGTCTGGCTTGGCCGACAAGGGTATAAAAACCAAGTTGTCCAGCCCGAAAGGAGAAGGTGAAAGGCTACCAAACCCAACCGTTGCATTTAAACGAGACGGCGTTTGTATCAAGCTGCACCCGCATACATTGAAAAAAGTGGTGGAATCGGAACGAGCGGGAGAAGATAGGTAATAGGTAATAGGTAATAGGTAATAGGTAATAGGCGGGTGATGGGTCGGGGGTGATAGGTAAAAATTCCCATAACCCATAACCCATAACCCATAACCCATAACCCATAACCCATAACTCAATTATTTCTGCTCTTACCCTTCCAACCCAGCACTGCCTGCTTTGTTTTGGATTAGCTCGATCATGTAACCGTCAGGGTCTTTTACAAAAGCGATCTCTGTGCTTCCGCCTTTTACTGGCCCTGCCTCGCGAGTTACATTTCCGCCAACAGCTTTGATTGCATCACAGGTTTTATAGATATCATCCACACCAATTGCGATATGACCAAAAGCAGAGCCCATGTCGTACTCGGTAGTGCCCCAGTTGTAAGTTAACTCGATAACCGCACCTTGAGACTCGTCGCCGAAACCGAGGAAGGCGAGGGTGTATTTGTACTCGGTATTTTCATTTTTACGCAGTAATTCCATACCCATAACCTTGGTATAAAATTCGATAGAGCGGTCTAGATCACCAACACGCAGCATGGTGTGTAAAATTCTTCCATTTGACATTGTTACTGTTCCTATTTTTTGATTATTGAATCATGTAGATAAGAGAGTTTATCTTACTTTAACCTTGATGTGTTTTCCCTGTTGCAACAATTGTTGAATCTCCGTTCGTCTTCGCTTTTTGAATTACCGATAAATCAGCATATTTAGCATTGGCCAAGAATTACGTAATGAGAATTATTATCATTTTAATTGTTGTGGTGGTAAGGTGCTAAACTAAGGAGATGTACATCATTGTTGGTGGCTGATTAAACGGACACCTGCGCAGCTTGTATAGAGATTCAAGGAATAGAGCTTATGAATAATGAATGTCGCTCGTTATTTGATCGAGAGAAAGAGCACGCCAGTTGTGGGGTTGGTTTTTTAACCGACAAAACTGGAGAGCAAACTCATCAGTTATTGGTATTGGCCCACGAAGCATTATGTACTATACCGCACCGGGGAGGTATGAATGCTGAAGGTATTGGTGATGGTGCCGGGGTTAATATCGATCTGTCTTTGGATTTTTACCGTTTAATACTGAACAATCCTGCATTAGAAAAAGGTAAGTTTGGCGTAGGTAATTTTTTCTTCCCATATGAGAAAAAAGCGGAATCTATAGCAAGGGGGTTGATCGATAAAACCCTGGAAAAATATCAGTTAGCCATGGCGATTTGGCGTGAAATACCTGTAGACGACAGTGCTGTCAATGCAGCCTCTCGAAAGGCTCAACAAGTTATTCATCAAGTGGTCTTTCTAAATTCAGGCCAGTTTGGCTCAGACAATGCATTTGAACAACAGATCAACGATGCGCTCGCTGAATTGGAGTCGGTTGGTTTTACGCAGCCTGATATGGACGGCTTTTATCCCCTTTCAATGAGTTCAAAAACTCAGGTATATAAAGGTCGTCTTAATTCTGGCGAGGTTGTTCCTTATTTTAAGGATCTTATCCACCCGCAACATAAAATAGCCATTCTGTTTTTTCACACTCGATTTTCCACTAATACTGAGCCTGCAACCATGATGGCTCAGCCATTTCGACGTATGGCTCATAATGGTGAACTGAACACAGATAAAAAAAATCGCTTAAGCGAAGACGCGATTGCGCGTCAGCAGAAAAAACACGTTACTTTCCCCAAAGGACAGTCAGACTCGTCAAGACTGGATCAGACACTAAGCCGCAGAATTAATGAAGATAAACTAGACATAGTTACCGCGGTATTAGCAATGATGCCGCCTGCTTGGGAGAATGATAGTTCTTTGCCGGGTAAAGTTCGGGACATGCTGGAGTATTTCAGCCTGTGTGAAGAGAAAAATGACGGGCCGGCAGCACTGATTTTTTCTGATGGAGTAAAAGTAGGTGCAAGGCTCGATCGTCTGGGATTACGACCGTTACGAAGTGTGGAAACCGAACGGTATTTGGCAGTAATGAGTGAAGCAGGGCAAATAGAGTTTCCTGCACAAGAGATCATTAAACAAGGTCGTATTCAGGCTGGAGGCATGATTTATTTCGACCATGCAACGGGTCGAAGTTATGAAACTAACGAAATATTACAAAATCTAGCCTCAAAGCAGGATTATTCGTCACTGCTGAAAAAGTCTAAAGTTACGTTAGATGATTTCCCGACATTTTGTTTAGATGATGTTAATAGTCAGCAGCACTTTAGTACTTATAGTCGCTATGTGGCTTACTCGCTCAATCAGGAAAGCTTTAAATTTTTTCTTGACCCCATGCTGGAATATGGGGCTGAGAAAATCAGTGCGATGGGATTTGGTCTGGCCCCTAACGTACTGACTGATGAAGAAGGGGGAATGTCTAAATACTTTAGCCAGCGTTTTGCTCAGGTGACCAATCCGCCCCTTGATTCTCTTCGTGAATCTGACGGTATGACGTTGAGGGTTGCCCTTGGCGGTAAACCGAACTTTTCGCCAAAAGGAAACCTGCAACTGGTATTGAACTCACCGATTTTACAGCCGCAACAACTCGAACAAATTGTGCGGCAGGATAAGATACAAGTGAAGGTATTTGATGCGCTGTTTAGCCCCACGGTAAATGACAAATCAAAAAATTCGGCGGCCCTTGAGAGGGCGCTTCATGCCTTATGTGACAAGGTAGAACAAGCTGCAAAAGAGTATTGCGGTATTATTGTCCTTACCGATAAGGCGATTAACAATTCCTATGCCGCTTTACCTGCATTGCTGGTGGTAGCGGCGGTCAATCAACGACTAATTAAGAGTGGCTTGCGCTTTAATACCAGCCTCATTTATCAGACCGGGCAAGCGGCCAGTAGTCATGATATTGCTTGTCTACTTGGTTTTGGCACGTCGGCCATTTGTCCAACTTCTGTTTACAACCGTTCATTAACTCTGATCAATAACCAGTCAGTGGCGCAGGGGCTGAACAATTTTCAGAAAGCCGTAGAAAAGTCCTTAATGAAAACCATGGGTAAGTTCGGGCTTTGTACAGTAGAAAGTTATATTGGTGGTGAGTTTTTTGAATCCAACTTTATTGATTCAGATTCTGAGTGCTTAAAAGCGTATTTTCCAAACATTAGTTCACCTGTCGGTGGAGCACGGTTTGAAGATATCGCCTGGGGTGCTGCAAAATGGCATTTCAAAGCGCTGGCGATTAATGACGAGAATCAGATACCTCTATTGGGATTATTTAAAGAGCGTCAAGAAGGGGCAGGGCATAGCTTTGGTAATACGGCGGTGCGAGAGTACATTAACATGACTCAAGAGCGGTTAATGTATACCGGGCCTACGGAAATAGCGATTGATTCAAATTCTTTGGAGGCTGACGATCAGGCGCAAGCGGTTCTCAATCAGAATACTCAGTTTACTGAAAGTGATACAGGTTATAAGGACGATGGTTTCGAGGCCAGGAGCCCTGCACAAATTGACAACTTTGCTATAACGCCATCCTATCGAACATTTATACAAAACTTGACGGATGAGCGGGAGAAAAGGCCAGCGACATTGCGTGATATTTTGTTGTTGCCACTCGACTTATCCAAGGTGGAAACTGAAAAAAGATGGGTGTATTTACTTAATAGATATCATCGAGAGGGAAATAATAATTATATCTGGCACGGCGTTGAAGTTAAAACAGCTAACGGTGGCAACTTCGATATTTATATTGACGGCTCGGCGAAAAAACGAGAGATATTTGCCGCCGCGCTTAAACAGGTTTGGGGTGCAAGTATTGTTGCTCTTTCGATAGAGCAAAACTACCTGTCGGTTAAAGCAGACCAAGAACTGGCCCATTTCTTGTCTAGAGTAAAATCTAACTGTTCGTCGATTCCTCTCAATGACGTGGAGCCTGCCCATCTAATTACCGCTACTCTGGCCTCTGGGGCAATGAGCCATGGAGCATTAAATGCTAACGCCCACGAAGCTGTTGCCCAAGGAACCAATATTGCGGGCGCAATGAGTAATTCTGGTGAAGGTGGAGAACATTACAGCCGCTTTAATACCATTCGTTCCAGTAAAATAAAACAGTTTGCTTCGGGGCGTTTTGGCGTTTGGGTTGGGTATCTGGCGGATCCAAATTTACAAGAAATCGAGATCAAGATTGCACAGGGTGCTAAACCGGGTGAAGGGGGCCAGCTTCCTTATACCAAGGTTTCTGTTGAGATAGCAGCCGCACGTGGAGGAACACCGGGCGTCGAGTTGATTAGTCCTCCTCCTCACCACGATACCTATTCAATCGAAGATTTGGGCCAGCTGATCCACGATGCAAAAGCAGCTCGAGTAAGGGTTATCGTTAAACTGGTTTCTTCGGAGGGTATTGGCACCATTGCCGTTGGTGTGGCAAAAGCGGGTGCCGATGTAATCAATGTGGCGGGTAACACCGT